>NZ_JBNYXP010000014.1:0-131955 GCF_051380725.1 Janthinobacterium glycogeni
ATGACCATAGCAAGTTGGTCCCACCCCTTCCCATCCCGAACAGGACCGTGAAACAACTTTGCGCCGATGATAGTGCTGCAACCAGTGTGAAAGTAGGTTATCGTCAGGCTTGTTATATAAAAAAACCCCGCATCAGCGGGGTTTTTTTTCGTCTGTAGCGTTCATCGGACTAGATGCCCCAGGTGATGCTTTCGCCTTCCGCCTTTGCCGAGCGCAGCATCTCCATCAAGGGATAGGCGCGCTGCGAGAAATGCACTTTTTGCGCGCGCGCATGGGCGCCCGTTTCGCCATCTTCCAGCGTTTCCGGCGTATGCGCATCGTGTTCAACATCATTTTCCGGATGCAGTTTGCTTTCTGCGACTTCTTTCTCCAGCAGGGTCAGGGCATCACCCGCTTCGGCCGGCGTGATGACGCCGCGCGTGGGATTCTTGTGCAGGATGTCGAGGATGCGTTGGGCATGTTCCTGGTACATCAGCACTTCAGGGGAGGATTTGGATTTGAATGAGATCAACATAAGCGCTTTCTGAAACTTGTTGTTAGTGTCGAAACAATATCACGACTTGAAATGTCGCACAGGCCGTCTGATTGCCCGGATTGCGTATTTGCAAGCCGGATAGGGCCATCTGTTGGACAACGCACGCATTTACAAGAGCTTGCTTGCGGTGAAAACACCCGTTTAAGCGATCGTTAAGTCTCAATCCAGTTTCACCGAGTCCATGAAAGTGTCGATGGTGTCACGCGACAGCTTGCTTTCTTCACCAAGAATGATGATCTGGAAGATGCGTTTATCCTGCGCCACAAAACGGCCGACCAGCAAGACCGGCTTGCCTTGCTGCGTGCCCTTGGCCTCGATGCTGAGCGAACTGCGCTGGTGCGTTCCGGCCGCCGTGCTCCTGGCCGCCGATGCCGATTTTTCGCTGCGCACGGTGCCGTTGATATTTTTTAACAGGGCAGTCTGCATGGCGGGCAGGGCCGCTTGCGCCTGTTCGGCGCTGTCGAGCACGGCGCTGCCGATGGCGAAGGTCGCGCCATCAACCTCGCTGGCCGTCATGGTCAGGCTGACTTTCTTGCCATCGAGATCGATTTCGCGCGTCAGCACAGCCGGCTTGCCTGGGAACAAGGCCGTGAACTGGGCGTCGGGGCTGCGGTAGTCGCGCCAGTCGAACTTCGGACTGCACGCCGACAAGACGCTGGCGGCCGCGAGCGTAGCCAGAAAGAGGGCGAGTGATGGTTTTTTCATCAGCAGATGGTAGCAGCGCCGCCAGTCGCGCGCAATCGCGCACGTGCGGCGCTTACGGGCCGCCTTATACCTCGCGCAGCACGCGCCGGTACTGGATCGCTTCGGCGACGTGCGGCTGCGTGATGTGGGGACTGCCTGCCAGGTCCGCGATGCTGCGCGCCACGCGCAGTACGCGGTGGTAGGTACGCGCCGACCAGTGTAATCGCGCCATGGCGCCATATAGCAGCTGTTCACCATGCGTTTCCAGGCGACAATGCTGTTCGATTTCCGTGCTGCTCAGGCGCTGATTCGCCTTTCCCTGGCGCGCCAGCTGCAGGGCAAAGGCTGCGGCCACCCTCTTGGCGATGGCTTGCGTGTTTTCTCCGGCGACGGCGTGCCGGCCCAGCGCCGCTGGCGGCATGGCGGCCACTTCAATCTGCAGATCGATACGGTCGAGCAGCGGACCGGACAGGCGGCTGTGATAACGGAGCACGGCGTCCGGCGTGCAGCGGCAACGTCCCGAAGCGTGGCCCAGATAGCCGCACGGGCAGGGATTCATGGCGGCGATCAGCTGAAACCGCGCAGGAAACTCGGCCTGGCGGGCCGCGCGTGAAATGTTGATCACGCCCGATTCCATGGGCTGGCGCAGCACATCGAGCACCCGGCGCTGGAATTCGGCGATTTCATCGAGAAACAGCACACCGCAGTGTGCCAGCGAGATTTCTCCCGGGCGCGGCACGTTGCCGCCGCCCACCAGGGCCACGCCGGACGCCGTCTGATGCGGGGCGCGATAGGGGCGGCGTTTCCAGTGCTCCACCTTGAAGTGACCGCCCAGCGAATGCACGGCAGCCGATTCCAGCGCCTCTTCGTCGCTCATGGGCGGAAGCACGCCGGGAAAACGGCTGGCCAGCATGGTCTTACCCGCGCCTGGCGGCCCCACCATCAGGACGTTATGGCCGCCCGCGGCCGCCACTTCCAGCGCCCGCCGCGCCTGCTGCTGCCCTTGCACGTCGGCAAAGTCAGGATACGGAAAGACGTGCGCTGCCAGCATGGGCTGGTGGCGCTGCAAGGCCGTGTGGCTGGCGTGCGCGGCAAAATGCGCGCAGACTTCGAGCAGGCTGCGGGCAGGATAGATGCAGGCGTCGCCGACGAGCGCCGCCTCGTCCGCGTTCGCCTGGGGCAGGATAAAGGCGCGTGGCGTGCCCGCCGGGCTGCGCTGCATGGCAAAGGTCATGGCCAGGGCGCCACGGATGGGACGCAACTGACCTGAGAGCGACAGTTCGCCCGCGAATTCGTAGTGATGGAGTTGGTCGCCCGGCAACTGGCCGGAGGCAGCCAGGATACCCAAGGCAATGGGCAGGTCGAAGCGCCCCGATTCCTTGGGCAAGTCCGCCGGCGCCAGGTTGGCCGTGATGCGCCGCGCCGGCATCTCGAAGCCGCAGTTTTGCAGCGCGGCACGGACGCGGTCGCGCGATTCCTTCACTTCCGTATCCGGCAGGCCGACTATCGTAAAGGAAGGCAAACCGTTGGCAAGGTGGACTTCGACGCTTACCTCGGGCGCTGCCATGCCGGCCAGGGCGCGGCTTTTCAGGACGGCCAGACTCATCAGACTCCCCTGCATCGCGGGCGCGGGCAGGATCAGTCTAGCGCGTGAAATGCCGTCAGGCTTGAGCTATGCCAGCAAGACCGCCAATAAGGGACCTGGCTGGCGGCACCTTAGGCCTTGGACTCGTTCAGACGCGTTTCCAGTTCGATCAGGCGCAATTCCAGGGCGTCGAGCTTGGCGCGGGTCTTGGCCAGCACTTGTGCCTGGATATCGAATTCCTCGCGCGTGACGAGATCGAGGCGGGCGAAGCCCTGGGTCATCATCGATTTCACGTTTTTCTCGATATCCTTGGCCGGCGAGTTCTCGATGGCTTGGTGAATCTTGCCTTGCAAGTCGTTAAAGAAGGTATTCATGTCCATGGTCAGTCCTTTTATGGTGCGGCATGTGCATCGCACCATTGCGGTGCACAGCGGTGTTAATCTGGTGCGAAAATAGGCAAATCCACAACGCTTCAGCAGCGTATTCCCGCATGCTCAGCGGCTTGCAGGGTATGTATGGCCGGAAAGGCACCTGTCAAGGTGGCAAGAGAGCTGGCACGTATTCTGCTAAAGAAGGTATGAACGCTTTGTGATCTCCAGCCAAGATTTTAAACCTCAACCGCTTTAAAAGTTCAATAAAAGGGAACCGCCATGAAGAATCTGTCCAAGAACATGACTTTAGCTGCAGCGTTGACGCTGGCCATGACCGCCTTGTGCGGCAGCGCCATGGCCCAGGATGCAGTGGCGGCGCCTGCCGCGGCCGAAGCCGTACCTGATAACGTGGTGAGCTACAACGTGGCGCTGACCAGCGACTACCGCTACCGTGGCGTGTCGCAAAGCCGTCTCGACCCTGCCATCAGCGGCGGCGCCGACTATACCCACAATCCCACGGGCCTGTATGTCGGCACCTGGCTGTCGAGCATCAAATGGATCAAGGACGGCGGCGGCGATACCAACCTGGAATGGGATATCTACGGCGGCAAGCGTGGCGAGATCAGCAAGGATTTCACCTACGATGTGGGCGGCCTGTACTACTTCTATCCGTCGAATGGGCTGAGCACCAACGCGAACACCTTTGAACTGTACGGCCAGCTTGGCTATGGTCCGGCCTACATCAAGTACTCGCATTCGACCAGCAATCTGTTCGGCGTTGCCGACAGCAAGAACAGCGGCTACCTTGACGTGGGCGCCAACGTCGATGTGCACGATGGCTACATGCTGAACCTGCATGCCGGACGCCAGAAGGTCGCGCACAACAATTCCCTCAGCTATAACGATTACAAGATCGGCGTGACCAAGGATTTCGGCGTGGTGACCGTGGCTCTGGCCGCCGTCAAGGCCAACATCACGTCGCTGGCACCGAATGGCAAGAATCTGGCGAAATCCGGTCTCGTGCTGACCGTATCGAAAACCTTTTAAGCGAGACTGCCATGAAAATGATTACTGCGATCATTAAACCGTTCAAACTGGACGAAGTACGCGAAGCCTTGTCGGCTATCAATGTGCAAGGCATTACCGTCACGGAAGTCAAAGGTTTCGGTCGCCAGAAAGGGCACACGGAACTCTACCGTGGCGCCGAGTATGTCGTTGATTTCTTGCCAAAAACCAAGATTGAAGCGGCTGTCGATGACGCCATTGTCGACCAGGCCATCGAAGCGATCGAAGGCGCCGCGCGTACCGGTAAAATCGGCGATGGCAAGATTTTCGTCTACAACCTGGAACAAGTCATTCGCATCCGTACCGGTGAAACCGGCAACGAAGCGCTCTAAGGGGAATATTGATGCGTAAAAATATAACAAAATTGCTCGCTGGGTTTGCCTGTCTGTGTGCGTTTGGCGTCGCCGCGCCAAGCTTTGCCGATGCCCCTGCCAAGACCGAGGCGGCCACGACCACGGCCGTTGCCGCCTCCGCCGTCACGCCGGTGCCTGACGCAGCAGCACCGGCTGCCGCCGCGCCTGCCCCGGCCGCTGCCGCACCAGCCGCCGCGCCCGTCGCCAACAAGGGCGATACCAGCTTCATGATGATTTCCACCTTGCTGGTGATCTTGATGACCATCCCCGGCCTGGCCCTGTTCTACGGCGGCCTGGTGCGCTCGAAAAACATGCTGTCGGTGCTGATGCAGGTGTTCATGGTGTTCGCGCTGGTCATCGTGCTGTGGTGTATCTACGGCTACTCGATCGCCTTCACGGAAAAAACCGCCTTCTTCGGTGGCTTCGACCGCCTCTTCCTGAACGGTATCTGGGACCCGGCCAAAGGCACGTTTGCCGCCGCCGCCACCTTCAGCAAGGGCGTTGTCATTCCCGAGTTCGTCTTCGTGGCTTTCCAGGGCACGTTTGCCGCCATCACCTGCGCGCTGATCGTCGGCGCCTTTGCCGAGCGCGCCAAGTTTGCCGCCGTGCTGGCCTTCGTCGTGCTGTGGTTCACGTTCGCCTACCTGCCAGCGGCCCACATGGTGTGGTTCTGGACCGGTCCTGACCTGATCACCAACGCCGCCACCTCGGCCAGCGAAGCCTTGAAGGCTGGCTGGATCTGGCAAAAAGGCGCGCTGGACTTCGCCGGCGGCACCGTGGTGCACATCAACGCCGCCGTCGCTGGCTTGGTGGGCGCGATCATGATCGGCAAGCGCGTCGGCTATGGCCGCGAATCGATGGCGCCGCACTCGCTGACGATGACCATGATCGGCGCGTCGCTGCTGTGGGTGGGCTGGTTCGGTTTCAATGCCGGTTCCTCGCTGGAAGCGGGCGACGTGGCGGCTTTGGCCTTCGTCAACACCTTGCTGGCAACGGCCGCCGCCACCCTGTCGTGGGTATTTGGCGAGTGGATCAGCAAAGGCAAGCCATCCATGCTCGGCGGCGCGTCAGGCGCCGTGGCCGGCCTGGTGGCGATCACCCCGGCGGCCGGCTTTGTCGGTCCGATGGGCGGCCTGGTCATCGGCTTGCTGGCCGGTATCGTCTGCCTGTGGGGCGTGAATGGCTTGAAACGCCTGATCGGCGCCGACGATTCGCTCGACGTGTTCGGCGTGCATGGCGTGGGCGGCATCCTCGGCGCCTTGCTGACGGGCGTGTTTGCTGCACCACAATTGGGCGGCCAGGGCATCTTCGACTATGTCACCAACAAGATGTCGGCGGATCCGTACTCGATCGGCCATCAGGTGTGGGTGCAGGCGCAAGCGGTCGGCACCACCATTCTCTGGTCTGCCCTGGTCTCCGTCGTCGCCTATAAACTGGTCGACATCGTCATCGGTCTGCGCGTACCGGAAGAAGAAGAGCGCGAAGGCCTCGATATCACCAGCCACGGCGAGCAGGCGTACCATGGCTAAATAGTAATTATTTGGCATGCCAGCGCCCCGGCGCGGTGCGCCTTGTCTGAAAAGGCGCCTCGTTGAGGCGCCTTTTTTTCGTTGTGGGAATGGAAAAGGTCTTTAAAACAAGGGTTTTGCCCCGATTTGGGGTACTTACACGGTAATATAGTCGGCAGTTCTGTGTGCTTTTTTGAATACTGCACATAATTTAAGGATGTAACTATGGTTCCCCATCTCGTCACGGCCCTGACCGGACCGCTGCTCGACCTCGAAAAAAAGATTCTGGCCGCGACGCCGGCCATTGAGCGCTGGTTTCGCATGGAGTGGCAAGAGCACACGCCGCCCTTTTATTGCTCGGTAGACTTGCGTAACGCCGGCTACAAGCTGGCGCCCGTCGATACGAATCTGTTCCCTGGCGGTTTTCACAACTTGGCCACGGAAATGCTGCCCCTGTCCGTGCAGGCGGCCATGGCCGCCATCGACAAGTATTGCCCGGACGCCCGCAACTTGCTGATCGTGCCGGAATTGCACAACACCACGCCGCAATACCTGCAGAACGTGGCGCGCCTGATGCAAATCTTCCGCCAGACAGGGCTGCACGTGCGCTTTGGCTCGTGGTCGCCCGAGATCACCCAGCCGACACCGCTGGCTCTGCCGGACGGCAACATGCTCGTCATCGAGCCGCTCGTGCGCCTGAACAACGGCCGTCGCCTGGGCTTGAAGGATTTCGATCCGTGCACGATTCTGCTGAATAACGACTTGTCGGACGGCATTCCCGACATCCTGCAAAACATCCATGAGCAAAGCCTGCTGCCGCCCTTGCATGCGGGCTGGGCCTTGCGCCGCAAGAGCAACCACTACACGGCCTACGATGAAGTGGTGAAAAAATTCGGCAAGATGATTGATGTCGACCCGTGGATGCTCAACCCCTTCCACGCCAAGTGCAGCGACGTGAACTTCCAGGAAGGCGAGGGCGAAGACGCGCTGGCCGCCAGCGTTGACGTGTTGCTGGCCAAGATCCGCAAGAAATACAAGGAATACGGCATCAAGGAAAAGCCGTTTGTCATCGTCAAGCCCGATGCGGGCACGTATGGCACGGGCATCATGACAGTGCGCGACGCGAGCGAAGTGCGCGACTTGTCGCGCAAGCAGCGCGACAAGATGTCCATCGTCAAGGACGGCAAGGTCGTCACCGACGTCATCATCCAGGAAGGCGTGCCCACGTTTGAAAGCATCAAGGATGCCGTGGCCGAGCCCGTCGTCTACATGATCGACCGCTATGTGGTGGGCGGCTTCTACCGCGTACATGCGGAGAAGGGTGTCGACCAGAACCTGAACGCGCCCGGCTCGCAGTACGTGCCGTTGGCGTTTGCCCAGCAGCATGCCGTGCCGGACTTGAAGGCCAAGCCGGGCACGGCCGCGCCGAACCGTTTCTATGTGTATGGCGTGGTGGCGCGCCTGGCCCTGCTGGCCGCGTCGCTGGAAATGGAGCGCACGGACCCGAATCCCGAGGTGTATTGATCTCTCCCCGCAGCTTGCCGGGCGCGGTGACTACCGCACCTGGCGATCTCGGCTAGAATCAAGCATTCCTTATCAGGCTCCCCGATTGGACGCACCATGAAAATTGCATTCCTTGCCGACCCGCTGGCAGGCTTCAAGACTTACAAAGATTCCACCTTCGCCATGATGCGCGAGGCGGCCAAACGCGGCCACGCCGTCTACGCTTTCGAACAGAAGGACATGGCGCTGGAAGAGGGCATCGTCACGGCATTGGTAAAACATATCGAACTGACGGGCGACGAACACGACTGGTACAAGGTCGTCTCGACCGAGGAAGTGCGCCTGTCGGCTCTGGATGCCATCATCGAGCGCAAGGACCCGCCGTTCGACATGGAATACGTGTATGGCACATATTTGCTGGAACTGGCGGAAAAGCAGGGCGCGCACGTCTTCAACAAGCCGTCCGCCATCCGCGACAACAATGAAAAGCTGGCCATCGCCCAGTTTTCCGAATTCACTTCGCCGACCCTGGTGACGTCGGACGAAGCGCGCCTGCGCGCCTTCCATGCCAAGCACCAGGACGTCATCTTCAAGCCGCTCGACGGCATGGGCGGCACGGGCATCTTCCGCGTCAAGGCCGATGGCCTGAATCTGGGCGCCATCATCGAGACCTTGAGCGAGAACGGCGCGCAAACCATCATGGCGCAGCGTTTTATCGCCGACATTGTCAAGGGCGACAAGCGCATCCTCGTCATCGGCGGCAAGCCGGTGCCGTTTTCGCTGGCGCGCATCCCGCAGGCGGGCGAAGTGCGGGGCAACCTGGCGGCCGGCGGCACGGGCGTGGCGCAGCCATTGACGGCGCGCGACCTGGAAATCGCAGAAAAGCTGGGCCCGATCCTTTCCGCGCGTGGCCTGATGCTGGTAGGATTGGACGTGATCGGCGACTATCTGACGGAAGTCAATGTCACCAGCCCGACCTGCTTCCAGGAAATCATGCAGCAGACGGGTTTTGACGTGGCTGCCATGTTTGTCGACGCCGTCGAGCATGGCGTTGCGCAAGCGCAGCAACGCTAGAAGGTGAAACGACTATGGTAGGGATTTTGCTCATGACACATGCACCGCTGGGACAGGCCTTCATCGCCGCCTGCGCGCATGTGTTTCGCGGTCCAACGGAGCGGTTTGAAGCCATCGACGTCGTCGCCGACCAGGACCTGGCGGAAGTGCAAAAGCTGGCGTCGGACGCCATCTGCCGCCTCGACGACGGCTCCGGCGTGCTGGTGATTACCGATGTGAAGGGCGGCACGCCGTCGAACTGCTGCAACAAGCTGGCCGATGCGGGCAGGGTGGAAGTCATCGCCGGCATCAGCCTGCCCATGCTGCTGCGCGCCATCACGTATCGCCGCGACACGCTCGACGTGGTGGTGGAGATGGCGCTGGCCGGCGCGCAAAGCGGCGCCGTGCGCGTCGATAACCGCATTCGCGTAGGCGAGTAAAGAGTGACATGGCCGCCGCCCTGAAGGCGGCGGGTTTTATAGCCAGGGCTGGCAACAATGCAGTGCATTCAGGGATAGAGACCATACAAAAATGATTCAAAGAGAACTCGAAATCATCAACAAGCTGGGACTGCACGCACGCGCCTCCGCCAAATTTACCCAGCTCGCCGCCAAATTCAAGAGCGACGTCTGGTTGACCCGCAACGCGCGCCGCATCAACGCCAAGTCCATCATGGGCGTGATGATGCTGGCCGCCGGCAAGGGCGCGAAAGTGACCCTGGAAGCCGAGGGCGATGATGAGCAGGCATGTGTCGATGCGCTCACCGCCCTGATTAATGACAGGTTTGGCGAAGGCGAGTAATGCCCGCCGAACGCAGCCGCAGCCGCATTCCGACAGGTCAACCCATGGCATCTTTCACGCTCCACGGCATCCCGGTTTCCCGCGGCATCGCCATCGGCCGCGCACATCTGCTGGCGCCGGCCGCCCTTGACGTCAAACATTACCTGGTCGCCCAGGAACAGATCGAAGCCGAAGTCCAGCGCCTGCAAAGCGCCATCGCCACCGTCCACAAGGAACTGCAGACCTTGTGGAACGAGCTGCCCAAGGATGCGCCCACGGAGCTGGGTGCGTTCATCGACGTGCATGCGCTGATCCTCTCCGACCCGATGATTTCCGAAGCGCCGCTCGACATCATCCGCAAGCGCCATTACAACGCCGAATGGGCGCTGTTGACGCAGATCGATGAGTTGTCGGCGCAGTTCGATGAAATCGAAGACCCGTACCTGCGCGAACGCAAGGCCGACATCCAGCAGGTGGCCGAGCGCGTATTGAAAGTCTTGCTGGGCACGGAGCAGCTGCTGCCCAAGGCGGCGGCCGAAGACGAATTGATGGCGCAGATGATCGTCGTCGCCCACGACATTTCTCCGGCCGACATGCTGCAGTTCCGCGACCGCTCTTTCATCGGTTTCATTACCGACGTGGGCGGGCAGAACTCGCATACGGCCATCGTCGCGCGCAGCCTCGATATCCCGGCCGCCGTCGGCATGTCGCAGGCGTCGATGCTGATCGACCAGGATGACTGGCTGATCATCGACGGCGACGCCGGCGTCGTCATCGCCAACCCCAGCGCGCTGGTGCTGGAACAGTACCGCGAGCGTCAGGTGGCGATGCAGCGCGCGCGCAAGAAGCTGGGCAAGCTGAAAAAGACGCCGGCCGTGACCAAATGCGGCACGCCCGTCACCCTGCTGGCGAATATCGAGTTGCCCGAGGATTGCGCGTTTGCGCTGGAGTCGGGCGCCAGCGGCGTGGGGCTGTTCCGCTCCGAATTCCTGTTCATGGGCCGCGCGCACAAGATTCCCACCGAGGATGAGCAGTTCGAGGCTTACCGCAACACGGTGCAGTCGATGAAGGGAAAAGTCGTCACCATCCGCACGCTCGACATCGGCGCCGACAAGCCGCTCGACCAGTCCGACCATACGGCCTTGAATCCGGCCCTGGGCCTGCGCGCCATCCGCTACTGCCTGGCCGAGCCGCAATTGTTCCTGACGCAGCTGCGCGCCATCCTGCGCGCCTCCGCCTTCGGCAAGGTGCGCATCCTGATCCCCATGCTCGCGCATGCGTTCGAGATCGACCAGTCGCTGGCCATGATCGCGCAGGCGAAGGCCAGCCTGCGCGAGGAGGGCGTCAAGTTCGACGACGAGGTCGAAGTGGGCGCCATGATCGAGATTCCGGCCGCGGCGCTGGCCCTGCCCATGTTCGTCAAGCGCATGGATTTTCTGTCGATCGGCACGAACGACTTGATCCAGTACACCCTGGCCATCGACCGGGTCGACTACGAAGTGGCGCATTTGTACAATCCGCTGCACCCGGCCGTGCTGCAGCTGATCTCCATGACGATCGCGGCCGGCCACAAGGCGGGCATCGACGTGGCCGTGTGCGGCGAGATGGCGGGCGACGTGAAGCTCACGCGCTTGCTGCTGGGCATGGGTTTGCGCGAGTTTTCCATGCATCCGGCCCAGCTGTTGGCGGTCAAGCAAGAGATCCTGAACAGCGACCTGGGCCTGATCGCGCCACAAATGCGCAAAATTATGCGGTCGATGGAACCAAATGTGATCGCGGAAGCCGTCCAGCAACTGCAGCTCATGTAAACTGTCACCTTATCAGCATCAGGACACATCGCGCGCGGCAAGAGGTGTCCTGATGTTAAAGTTGCAGCACCTATCATCGCGGTGCTGCATCGACCATGGCCCGTGGGGCCGCCCCCCTTTTATAAACCGACACACATGTCATCCATTGGAATCGTTTCGCCGCAAACCATGTATTTTGCGCAACCCCTGCAGCTGCAAAGCGGCGCATCGCTGCGGGACTATATGTTGATGTATGAAACCTACGGCACCCTGAACGCCGACAAATCGAACGCGGTGCTGGTCTGCCACGCCCTCAACGCCTCGCACCACGTGGCCGGCGTCTACGCCGACGAGCCGAAAAGCACGGGCTGGTGGGACAATATGGTCGGCCCCGGCAAGCCGCTCGACACGGACAAATTCTTCGTCATCGGCGTCAACAACCTGGGCTCCTGCTTCGGCTCGACGGGCCCCATGCACACCAATCCCGCCACCGGCAAGCCATATGGCGCCGCCTTCCCCGTCGTCACAGTGGAAGACTGGGTCAGCGCGCAGGCGCGCCTGGCCGATGAACTGGGCATCAAGCAGTTCGCCGCCGTGATGGGCGGATCGCTGGGCGGCATGCAGGCGCTGGCGTGGAGCATCATGTTCCCCGAGCGCTTGCGCCACTGCGTGGTGATCGCCTCGACGGCCAAGCTGTCGGCGCAAAACATCGCCTTCAATGACGTGGCGCGCCAGGCCATCCTGTCCGACCCCGATTACCATGGCGGCGATTTTTATGCGCACGGCGTGGTGCCGAAGAACGGCTTGCGCGTGGCGCGCATGGTGGGCCACATCACCTATCTGTCGAATGACGACATGGCCGAGAAATTCGGCCGCAAGCTGCGCGATGCGGCACAGACGGGCGACTACAAGTTCGGCTTCGGCATCGATTTCGAGATCGAATCGTACCTGCGCTACCAGGGCGACAAGTTCTCCGAATATTTCGATGCCAACACGTATTTATTGATCACCAAGGCGCTCGATTATTTCGATCCGGCGCGCGCGCATGGCGGCGACCTGGCCAAGGCCCTGTCGGGCACCAAGGCCAAGTTCTTCCTCGCCTCGTTTTCCACCGACTGGCGTTTTTCGCCCGAGCGCAGCCGCGAAATCGTCGAGGCGCTCGTGTGCAACCGCCGCCAGGTCACGTATGCGGAAATCGACGCGCCGCACGGGCACGACGCCTTCCTGCTGGAAGATGCGCGCTATATGAACATGGTGCGCGCCTATTACGGCCAGGTTTGGAACGACATCGGCGCGGGCTTGCCCGCTCCTGCACCGCACACCGCCGTCCGCCAGGGCGCGAAGGAGACCGCATGACTTTTGACGAATTGAGCGTGCTGCGCCCCGACCTGGCCTTCATCGCCCACTGGGTGCCGAACAACGCGCATGTGCTGGACGTGGGCTGCGGCGAAGGCGTGATGCTGCAGTATCTGCAAAGCGACAAGGAATGCAGCGGCTACGGCATCGAGATCGCCGACGACAAGGTGCTGGCCAGCACCCTGCGCGGCGTGAACGTGATCCAGCAGGACATGGAAAAGGGCCTGGCCATCTTTGGCGACAACAGCTTCGACACGGTGCTGTGCCTGTCGTCGCTGCAGATGATGAAGCAGGTCGAACCGCTGCTGCGCGACATCGTGCGCGTCGGCGCCGAAGCCATCGTCTCGTTTCCCAACTTCGCCTACTGGCCGCACCGCGTGGCGCTGCTGAAAGGCCGCATGCCCGTGTCGAAGTCGCTGCCTTACCAGTGGTACGACACGCCCAACGTGCGCTGCGCCACCATCAACGACTTCCGCGAGCTGGCCGAGGAATGCGGCCTGGAAGTGATCGAATGCGTGGCCCTGGCCGAAGGCAAGATGGTTTCCGTGCTGCCGAACCTGCGCGGCGACCTGGCCGTCTTCCGCCTGCGTAAAAAAGCGGTGCATTGATGAGCACAAGCCCGGCGCCTGGCTGGCGTTCCTATGCCAATGGCCGCATGCTGGCCGTGCTGGTGCTGGGTTTCAGTTCCGGCCTGCCCCTGTTCATCCTGCTGTATCTGCTGCAGGCATGGCTGGCCAAGTCGGGCTTGAACGTGAAGGCGCTGGGGCTGTTCGCGCTGGTGCAGTTCCCGTACATCTGGAAATTCCTGTGGGCGCCCCTGATGGACCGCTACCGCATCCTGGGACTTGGGCGCCGGCGCGGCTGGATGGCCTTGACGCAGGTGGCGCTGTTCTTTTCCATCGGCGCCATGGGCATGCTCGATCCGCTCACGCAGATCGGCCTGATCGCGGCCGCCGCCGGCGGCGTCGCCTTTCTGTCGGCCAGCCAGGACATCGTCATCGACGCCTACCGGCGCGAAATCCTCAGCGATAACGAGCAGGGCCTGGGCGCGGCCGTCATCGTCAATGCGTATAAAGTGGCGGGCATGGTGCCGGGAGCGCTGTCGCTGATCCTGGCCGACCGCATGCCATGGCAGCCCGTGTTCTGGATCACGGCCGCCTTCATGCTGCCGGGCCTCGTGTGCACCTTGCTGATCAGGGAGCCGACCGTGTACGGCTCGCCGCCGAAGACCATGCGCGAAGCGATCATCTTGCCATTCCAGGAATTCATCGCGCGCGATGGTTGGCGTAACGCAATGTGGATCCTCGCCTTCGTATTACTCTACAAAATCGGCGACAGCATGGCCACGGCGCTGGCGACGAAGTTCTATCTGGACCTGGGATTTTCCATGACGCAGATCGGCCTGGCCGCCAACACCACGGGTTTCTGGGCCAGCCTGGCCGGCGGCGTGGTCGGTGGCGTGTGGATGCTCAAGCTGGGCATCAACCGGGGCCTGTGGGTGTTTGGCGCACTGCAGGCGATCGCGATTCTGGGATTCGCCTGGCTGGCGCAGGTGGGGCCGAACACCATACTGCTCAGCGCCGTGATCGGTTTTGAAGCTTTCGCCAGCCTGGGCCTGGGTGCGGCCGCGTTTGTCGCGTTCCTGTCGCGCACCACGGACCCGCGCTACACTGCCACGCAATATGCCTTGTTTTCCAGCCTGAGCGCCGTGCCGCGCACCCTGATCAATGCTTCGGTGGGCTTTCTGGTCGCCGAGCTGGGCTGGTTCTCGTTTTTCATCGTGTGCTTCTTCCTGGCCTTTCCGGCCATGATGATGCTGCCTAAAATTGCTCCATGGAGGTCTGCCAATGGCACCAATATCCCTTAAACGTTACGCCGTCCTGGCCAGCCTGTGCACGGCTACCGCGCTGGCGCCCCTGTCCGTCCACGCCCAGCAGGCGACGGTCCAGGATGGCATCAAGGTGCGTCCTTTGTCGACGTCGCGCATCTTTGCCGGCGGCGCCGATTTCAATGCACAATCGAAGCAGCAATATGCGCAGCTGGTCAACGAGGCGAAGGAAAAAAATGCGCTGGTGCCCGACAGCGACCCGCAAGTCAAACGCCTGCGCGCCATCGCCCAGCGCATCATCCCGTTCGCCACGCGCTGGAACGAGGCGGCAGCCGACTGGAACTGGCAGGTCAACCTGCTCAATTCCGACCAGGTCAATGCCTTTTGCATGCCGGGCGGACAGATCGCTTTTTACAGCGGCATCATCACCAAGCTCAATTTGACCGACGACGAAGTGGCCATCGTCATGGGCCATGAGATTTCGCACGCCTTGCGCGAACACTCGCAGGCGCAGGCAGGCAAGGGCAACCTGGCCGCCGTCGGCGCCAAGCTGGCCGGCGCCGGGCTGTCGGCCTGGCTCGGCGTCGATCCGAGCATCACCAGTACCGCCACGAATATGGCGGCGCAGGGGGTGATGCTGAAGTTTTCGCGCGACGATGAACGCGAAGCGGACCTGATCGGCATGGACCTGGCCGCACGCGCCGGTTTCGACCCGCGCGCCGGTGTCATCCTGTGGCAGAAGATGGCGGCCGTGAGCAAGGGTGCGCCGCCGGAATTCCTTTCGACCCACCCGTCGGGCAAGGATCGCATCTCGCAGATGAACAGCCACATGGCGCAAGTACTGCCCCTGTACGCGCGCAGCAAGGGTGTCAGCGTGGACGCCTTGCCGCCATACCGCAGCACCGCCATCGCGCAGCGCTAGAATGTCGAAGCGTCACGCCGCCGCACCCTTGCCCATGCGCGACGGCGTGGCGGCCAGCTATCTGTGGTTGCCGGAAGGGCAATGGCCGGACATGCTGTCGTTTCTGCTCGAGCGCTATCCGCAGATCAGCGCCGCGCAATGGCGGGACCGCATGGCGCGCGGCGAAGTGGTGAACGGTAACGGCGCCGTGCTGGCGCCCGACAGCGCATACCGGCGCGGCATGCGCATTTTTTACTACCGCGAGCTGGAGCGGGAAACGCCGATTCCCTTCCAGGAAGAGATCCTGTTCCAGGACGACCATCTGGTGGTGGTCGACAAGCCGCACTTTCTGCCCATGACGCCGGGCGGGCGCTTCGTGCAGGAGACCTTGCTGACGCGCCTGAAGAAGCGGCTCGACAGCGCCGACCTCACGCCGATCCACCGCCTCGACCGCGAGACGGCCGGCGTGGTGATTTTTTCGCGCCAGGTCGCCAGCCGTGGCGCCTACCAGTCGCTGTTCCAGCGCCGCGAAGTGCGCAAGACCTATGAAGCGCTGGCGCCCGTGCTGGCGGGACGCGATGTTCCATTCACCTACCGCAGCCGCATGGTCGAGGGCGCGCAGTTTTTCCTCATGCGCGAGGAAGCGGGCGAGCCGAACTCGGAAACCGTCATTGACGTAATCGAGCGGCGCGGCGAGTTGAATCTGTACCGGCTGCAGCCGCACACGGGCCGCAAGCACCAGCTGCGCGTGCACCTGGCCTCGCTCGGCATCCCCATCGTCAACGATGCGTTTTACCCGGTAGCCCTGCCGTGCAAGGAAGACGACATGTCGCAGCCCTTGCAGCTGCTGGCGCGCGCCATCGATTTCACGGACCCGCTGTCGGGCGCGCCGCGCCATTTCGAAAGCCTGCGCGTGCTGGCGTAAGCCGACACTCCCATTGGCGTGTCAACCGTCTTGTCGGCAGATCAGGCGTAGGTCGGCTTAGCGCAGCGTAAGCCGACACCAGCGCCGACGTGTCAAAGATCAGCCCTTGAGCGTGTAATCGATGATCAACGGTGCGTGGTCGGAAAACCGCTCGTCCTTGTAGACGCTGACCGTATGCGCCTGGGCCGCGATGCCGGGCGTGGCGACGTGGTAATCGATGCGCCAGCCCACGTTCTTCGCGTAGGCTTGCCCGCGGTTGCTCCACCACGTGTACTGGTCTTCGCGCTTGTCCAGGCCGCGGTGCACGTCGACGAAGCCCACTTCGTCGAAGACGCGCGTCAGCCACGCGCGTTCCTCGGGCAGGAAACCGGAATTCTTCTTGTTGCCCTTCCAGTTTTTCAGGTCGATTTCATGGTGGGCGATATTCCAGTCGCCGCAGATGACCACTTCGCGGCCCAGCGCCTTCAATTCCAGCAGGTGCGGCAGGAACAGTTCCATGAAGCGGAACTTGGCTTCCTGGCGCTCCGGGCCGGACGAGCCGGAGGGGCAGTACACGGAAATGACGGACAGGTTGCCAAAATCGCAGCGCACGTAGCGGCCTTCGGCGTCGAATTCGGGGCTGCCGAAGCCGATATGCACGGCGTCCGGTTCCACCTTGCTGTACACGCCCGTGCCGGAGTAACCCTTTTTCTCGGCATAGTGGAAATGGCCGTGATAGCCGTGCGGATTGAGGAATTCCGGCGTCATGTCGGGCAGCTGCGCCTTCAATTCCTGCACGCAGATGAAATCGGCCGTCTGCGTGCCCATCCAGTTGAAAAAGCCTTTTTTGGCGGCGGAACGGATGCCGTTCAGGTTGGCGGAGATAATTTTTGGCATAGGTCTAGAGTGAAAGGGCGCTGGCCGGGGCCGACAGGCGCGGCATGGCGATTGTCTCGCCGCTGCGCGCGGATTAAAATACAGGCACTTTTAAAAAATGAGGCTAATGTGAATAATTTACGCCAGCAGTTTATCGCGTTTTCAGTATCCAAGGGAGTCTTGCGGTTCGGCGAGTTCACCACCAAGGCCGGGCGCCAGTCGCCGTACTTCTTCAATGCGGGCCTGTTCCATGACGGCGCGACCCTGGCCGAACTGGCGCAGTTCTACGCGCAGACCCTGCTCGACTCGGGCGTGGAATTCGACATGCTGTTCGGCCCCGCCTACAAGGGCATCACCCTGGCGTCGGCCACCGCCGTTGCGCTGGCCGGCAAGGGCCGCAACACCTCGTTCGCCTTCAACCGCAAGGAAGCCAAGGACCATGGCGAAGGCGGCACCATCGTCGGCGCCAAGCTGCATGGCAAAGTCGTCATCATTGACGATGTGATCTCGGCCGGCACCTCGGTGCGCGAATCGGTGGACATGATCCGCGCCGCCGGCGCCGAGCCATGCGCCGTGCTGATCGCCCTGGACCGCATGGAGCGTTCGGGCCCGGACGGCCAGCTGTCGCCAAGTTCGGCGGTGCAGGAAGTGTCGAAACAGTACGGCATTCCCGTCATCTCGATCGGCAACCTGGACGACTTGTTCGGCTACCTGAACGGCGCCGGCGCCGATCCGGAACTGTTGAAGCATAAGGAAGCCGTCTCCGCGTATCGCGCCAAGTATGGCATTTAAAGCGTCCATGGCGGCGTGCGGCGCGTTGCCGCACTAGCGTCTGTCTGCCGCGCCGCGCCTTGCCCTGAGCACTTTAAATCGTTTTGTCTTCCAGCAGCGCCCGCAGCCGCGGGTCGCTGCAGGCGGCGCCGGCTTGCGGATGACATTGCAACAGCCGCCGCAACAGGGCGCCGCCGATGCCGCGCCGGCGGAACGGCGGTTTCACGAACAGCATGTTCACCGTCACGTCATCGGCGTGTCGGCTGATATCGAGCATGGCTACCTGCTGGCCGTCGATCCAGGCGCACAGCGCGCTGTCCCCTTGCCAGTCGATCCGCATCACGCCAGCCATGGTTGCAACGCCGCATGCAAGCCCAGGGCGAACAGGCCGATAAAAAAGCAGCGCTTGAATACCAGCTGCGCGATGCGCCCGCGCAGCCATTGACCGGCCAGCATGCCGGCCAGTGCCGGCAGCAGCGCATACGCGGAAGCGCCGGCCGCGCCGAGGCTGAAGTCGCCGTGCACAGCCAGGCTGGCCGCCAGCGCCACGGTCGACGCCGTAAACGCCAGGCCCAGCGCCTGCACCAGCGCGTCGCGCGCCAGGCCCAATCCCTGCAGGTACGGCACGGCGGGAATCACGAACACGCCCGTGGCGGCCGTCACCAGTCCCGTCGCCGCGCCCGCCACGGGCCCCAGCCAGGCTTCGTGCCGCGCCGGTACGCGCAGCTGCAGCGAGAACAGGCCCGCCAGCGCATACAGCATCAGCGCCACCCCCAGCGCGACGACGGCCCAGGCGCCGCTGTCGGCCGGCATCAGGGCGCCGCCCGCCAGGGTGCCGGCCATGACGGCGGCCAGCATGGGCCACAGGCGCCGCAGCAGGGCGCGCAGTCCGGGGCCGGCCGCCAGCTGCCAGACATTCGTCACCATCGACGGCACGATCAAGAGGGCCGCCGCCTGCACGGGCGGCATGACGAGGCTCAGCGTGCCCATGGCCACCGTCGGCAGGCCCAATCCGACTACGCCCTTGACGAAGCCAGCGACGAGGAAGCTGGCGCCGACAGCCAGCAAGAATGACGTCTCCATTTTTCTGTTCCACAGTGAATTGCGTGGATTCTGCGCGCGCTGGGCGGTTTCGCCAAGGTGGATTATTTTGAGTCAGCCTCAGTAAAATGCGAAGGCTGGTAAGATGCTGAAAAGGAGGGCCGTCATGCGCTTTGATCTGGTCGATTTGCAGCTGTTCGTCAACGTGGTGGAGGCGGGCAGCCTGACGGCGGGTGCCGCGCGCAGCCATCTGGCGCTGGCGTCAAGCAGCGCGCGCGTGCGCGGCATGGAAGAGATGCTGGGCATGCCCTTGCTGCTGCGCGGACGGCGCGGCGTGGAGCCGACGCCCGTGGGCCAGACCTTGCTGCATCACGCGCGCCTCGTATTGCTGCAAATGGAGAAAATGCGTGGCGAACTCGGCGAATTTGCGCGCGGCTTGAAAGGGCAGTTGCGTCTGCTGTGCAATACGGCCGCGCTCAGCGAATTCTTGCCCGAGGCGCTCGGTGCTTTTCTCGACCGCCATCCGAACCTGACCATCGACCTGGAGGAGCGCCTCAGTTACGATATCGTCAAGGCCGTCTCGGAAGGGCTGGCCGACATGGGCATCGTGTCCGACTCGGTCGACATGCGCGGCTTGCAGACGTTTTTGTTCCGCCCCGACCGGCTGGTGGTCATCGCCGCGGCCGACGGCGTGCATCACCGTGCGCTCGGACAGGATGGCGTCGTCGCGTTTTCCACGTTGCTGGATCACGATTTCATCGGCCTGGCCGACGACAGCGCGATGCAGCAGTACCTGGGCATGCATGCGGCCCGCCTGGGGCGCCCCTTGAAGGTGCGCGTGCGCCTGCGCAGCTTCGATGCCGTGTGCCGCATGGTGGCCAGCGGCGTGGGCATCAGCGTGGTGCCGCTGGCGGCGGCCAGCCGCTGCCAGCAAACGATGGCGCTGCGCTGCCTGGAATTATCCGATCCCTGGTCGGTACGCAATCTCACCATTTGCGTGCGCCAGTTCAGTGAATTACCCCTGTATGCGCGCCAGTTGATCGATCATCTGAAGGCGTGACAGGGCATGACAGGAGCAGCGATGCGTTTTTCAGAAGACAAGATGGCCAGCCTGCTGTGCAGCGACCAGGTCGAGCGCCCCATCCACATCTGGCAGCCGGAGCAACCACGCGCCGTGATCCTGGCCATCCACGGCGGCATGGCGCACGCGGGCGATTACGTCACGCCGGCGCTGGCCTTCCGCCAGCACGGCATCGCCACCGTCAGCTTCGACATGGTGGGCCACGACGGCAAGCGCAAGGTCGACATTCCCTCGTTCGACGCCTTCCTCGACGACGCGGAACTGTTCCTCGCCTGGGTCAAGCAGACGTATCCGGGCGTGCCGATCTTCGTCATGGGCCACTCCATGGGCGGCCTGATCGCCACGCACCTGGGACTGCGCCGCTTCGCGGGCGATCCGGCGATCAAAGGTTTCATCATCTCCTCGCCGTATTACGTGAATGCGATTCCCGTGCCGAAGGTGCTGCAGATGCTGTCCGGCTGGCTGGCGCAGCGCTTCCCCACGATGAAGGTGCCGTTGGGGAATCTGACCATGCTGCTGACGCATGACCAGACCATCACCGCGCGCCACTTCCAGGACGAACGCGACGGCATACGCGCCAGTGCGGCGTCGGTGCGCTTTGCCCATGCGCTGACGTTGGCGCAAAAGGAACTGGCCGGCGGCTTGTCAGACTGGCGTTTCCCCCTGTTCGCGGTGGTGGCGGGCGACGACAAGCTGGCCGACAGCCGCGCCACGGAAAGCCTGCTGCGCAGCGTGCCCGATGGCTTGCTCGACTATCACTACTATCCGGCCAATTATCATGAGAATTTCAATGAAGTGAACCGCGAGGCGATCTTTGCCGCCATCCTGGCCTGGATCGAGAAACTGCTGGCACCCGTGCAGGCTTGAGGGCCGGGTATCGTTATAATCGGTTTGACTGCATTTACCGCCGGCGCATGCCGGCCCGGTCCCCGCGGCACAGGGGAATACTCAAGGAACGAACGATGCGCTTGCTGATTGCCCTGTTACTCCCATGGCTGACCTTTTTCACGATCGGCCGTCCGATCGCCGGCATCATTTGCCTGATCCTGCAAATCACCGTGATCGGCTGGCTGCCAGCGACGATCTGGGCCGTATATGCGCTGAGCCAGTACAAGACGGACCAGAAGATCGCCGACGCCATGCGCCGGCGTTGATGTAGGGCTAAGGCCTGTTTAAGCTGCGCTTCCTATCTTGATTCAAGCGACATGAGGAGAGTGAGATGGCATCAAACGGACGCGGTACCCTGGGCCTGGCGGCGGCGATGCTGACCGCCGGGCTGTTGCTGGGAAGTGCGGCGCAGGCGCAAACCGACAGCGGACTGCCGCCCGTGCAGAAGAGCGGGGCGGTGGAGTACCTGAGCGGCGGCATCGGCCTCGATGAGTCGACGGCCATCAAGAGCGCCAGCCGGCATTGGCCCTTGAGTCTCGTGTTTTCCGTGCAGGCGGCGGGCAAGGCGGAATTTGCCTCCGACGTGAAGCTGGAAATACGCGATGCCAAGGGCGCTTCGGTGCTGGAAACGACGGCCAGCGGACCGTTCCTGCTGGCGAAACTGCCGCCAGGCAGCTACAGCCTGCGCGCCACCCTGGCCGGCAAGACGCTGGAACGCAAGGTGCAGATCAAGGCGGGCGGTTCCGCGCGCGTGGAGCTGGTCTGGCCGGCGGGAACGAACCAGGGCCGGCCTTGATGGCGGGCGACGGCAAGGCGCCTGAACGGGACTTGTCGGCGCGGGGTTTGTCGGCGCATATCCTGCCCACGTCGGCGACGATGGTCGGCGTGTGCATGACGGTGCTGTCGATCGGGCATTTGGCGCCGCGCGGCGATGTGCGCGTGGTCATCGACAAGCTGCTCGCCGTCGATGCCATCGTTTTTCTCGTCAGCGCCGTGCTCTCGTTCATGTCGCTGCGCCCCGGCCAGTCGCGCCTGCGCTACGAATCATGGGGCGAGCTGCTGTTCATTTGTGGCCTGGCGCTGCTGGCGCTGGGCGCCGTGGTGCTGGCCTTCGTCATCAACTGACCTCGATCAGCTGACCGCGAGCACGCGCCCTTCGGCGGCGCTTTGCAACGCCAGTTCGATCAGGCGTATCGTCGCTGCCGCATCCTCGGCCGCCACCGGCGCTGGTGCGCCGTGGCGGATGGCGTCGGCCATGCCCTGGTAAAAGTCCTGGTAGCGGCCCGCCTGCATCTCGAGGTGTTCAGCATGTCCGTCCGGCTGCGTGCCCAGGTGCAGCGCGCCGCGCACGGGGTCCACGCCCCAGCCGGGCTGGCCCGGCCTGCCGCCCGCCTTCAGGGCGTCTTCCTGCGGATCGAGGCCGAATTTCACGAAACTGCCCTTGTCGCCATGTACGGCGAAGCGCGCCGTCGGCGCCTTCACCAGGCAGCCCGCTTGCAGCACCACGCGCAGGCGGTCGTAGTACAGGACGATGTGCATGTAATCGACGGCTTGCGCGCCATCGCGCTGCAGGGCGATATCGGCGTACAGTTTCTCCGGCTGGCCGAACAGCTGCATGGCCTGGTCCAGCATGTGCGAGCCCAGGTCGTACAGCAAGCCGCCGCCGGGCGCGTCGGACTCGCGCCAGCGCTGGCGGATCTCCGGGCGGAAGCGGTCGAAATGCGATTCGACGCTGGCGATGCGGCCCAGGGTGCCTTTTGCCAGCAGCGCTTTCAAGGTCAGGAAGTCGCCATCCCAGCGCCGGTTGTGATACACGCTGAGCACCAGCTGGCGCTCTTTCGCCAGCGCGATCAGGCTCTGCGCTTCAAAGCTGGAAATGGTGAAGGGCTTGTCGACCACCACGTGCTTGCCCGCCTGCAGGGCCGCCTGCGCCAGGCTGAAGTGCGCCTCGTTGGGGGCGGCGATGACCACCAGTTCGATGGATGGATCGGCAAACAGCTGCGACGCTTCCGCATACACGGTGGCGTGCGGCCAATCCTTGTGCACCAGCTCGGGCTTGCTGGAGGCGACGGCCGCCAGTTCCAGGGCATCGATGGTGGACAGGACGGGAGCGTGGAAGGTGGAGCCGGCAAAGCCGTAGCCGACCAGGCCGGTTTTGATCTTGTTCATGGCGGATTCACAGGTGCGTGGAAGAATCCATGATCATACCCGCAAGCGGGCGGCAGCTCCGCTGTTGCGATGCTGCCGCTGATATATTAGTTCAGGCTCCAGACGTATTGCACCTTGACGCTGGCGCTGACCGGCTTGCCGCCAGCGAGGGCCGGCTTGAACGTGCACTTGGCGATGCCGCTGCGCGCCGCTTCGTCGAGGGCAGAATGGCCGCTGCTTTTGACCACGCTCGAACCTGTTACCTTGCCGGCGGCATCGACGTCGAAGGACATGTTGACCGTGCCCTCTTCCTTCGCCTGCAGCGATGCGGCTGGGTAAATGGGTTTGCCGCAGACGCCAAAGTCGATGACGGGGCGGCGTTCCAGCACGGGTGTGCTGTCGGCGGCGACGGCCTGGCCGTAGATGCCGAGACAGGCGCCGGCCAGTGCCAGCAGCGGCACGGCCGCCTTCCAGTTCAGGGCTTGTGGTGCGGGGCGCAGCAATCGTGTGATACGTGACATAAGATTTCCTCCGTTGGCCGCCTGGGCCAGGTGGTGGGTTGAGAACTGGAGACGTTCCAGTTCCGAGAGTGCAAGAGCCAGACGCCGCGGTTCGCCCAGTTGTCTTGCTGCGAAATCATCTGCAATATGTTCGCGTTCGAGGCGCACGCCGCGTGAAATCCACCAGACGGCCGGATGGAAGAACAGCAGCGCCTCGATGGCGTTTTGCAGCAGGTTGACCAGATAATCGTGGCGCCGGATGTGCGCCAGTTCATGCGCCAGCAGTGCGTCGAGCAGGTGCGGCGGCATGCCGGTCAGCAGCGCCGCCGGCACCAGCACCATGGGGCGCCAGATGCCGGCCGTGAGCGGACTGGCGATGTTGTCGAGCACGCGCAGCCGCACGGGCCGCGTCACGCCGGCATCGTGCGCCATGCGCGACAGCCTGGTCTGCAGTGGGGCATGCGTGGCGCCGGTATTCCTGGCGCTGCGTTCTATCCACAGCATGCCCAGCGCCATGCGCACGGCCAGCACGGCGGCGCACAGGGCCCACACGCCGACGACGGCGCGCAGCAGCAAGTCCAGGTCGGGCAGGCTGTCGGGCGCCAGCAGGGCGGCCGGCAGCAAGGCGCTGGAGTACAGGGCGCCCGTGGCATCACCGCCGGCCAGGCGCAGATACAAGCCCGCCGCCGGCCATGCCAGGCAGGCCAGCAGGGCGCCGCAACCGACGGCGTAGCGTGCCTCCGGACGCGCATTGCGCAGGGCCGCCCACGCCAGCGCCGTGGCGCAGCCGATCAGCAAGCCTTGCCACAGGAAGTGCAGCAGGGTCCAGCCCAGCGCCGGCACGAAGCCGTTCATGCTTGATCGTCCTTGAGCATTTTTTCGATTTCCGCGCGTTCGGCGCGCGATACGCCCGTGCGCAGCGCCGCCAGCACCAGCGCCTTGGCCGAACCGGCGAAGGCCTTCTGCATCAATTCCTTGAGCAAATTCGTCTGCAGGCTGTCCTGCGCCTGCGCCGGCGCATACACGTGCGAGCGCTGGCTTGCGTCGCGGATCAGCAAGCCCTTGGTGTGCATGATCTGCATCAGGCGCAGCACGGTGCCATACGTGATGGCCGGCTTGGCCAGCGCCATCGCTTCGTGCACCTGCTTGGCCGTGGCGGCGCCCAGCGGCCACAGTGCCTGCAGCAGATCGAGTTCGGCTGCCGTCGGTTTCGGGATGTCGTGCGTCTTGGCCATGCTGTTTTCCTCTTGCCTGAAATTCAATATGGCTAGATTAAACCTTGTAGACAAAAATGTATACTTTAATTTTCAGTGCTGCTTAAACGTCTTTCAGGCATGGGATAGAAGCTAGACA
Organism: Janthinobacterium glycogeni; assembly: GCF_051380725.1. Classification (NCBI taxonomy): domain Bacteria; kingdom Pseudomonadati; phylum Pseudomonadota; class Betaproteobacteria; order Burkholderiales; family Oxalobacteraceae; genus Janthinobacterium; species Janthinobacterium glycogeni. The sequence goes on from NZ_JBNYXP010000014.1 coordinate 24,872, forward strand.
AATTTGTTTATGTACGGATTGTTCAGACGAAAAAAAAGACGCCGCAGCGTCTTTTTTTTGGAAGGGGGGCGGAAAATTATCCCGCCAGCTTGGCCTTCAGCAGTTCCGTCAGCTGCGCCGGGTTGGCCTTGCCCTTGGACGCCTTCATGGCCTGGCCGATCAGCGCGTTGATGGCCGCTTCCTTGCCGGCGCGGTACTGCTCCACCGACTTGGCGTTGGCCGCCAGCACTTCATCGACGATGGCTTCCAGGGCGCCGGAGTCCGAAATCTGCTTCAGGCCCTTGGCGTCGATGATGGTATCGACCAGGTGCTCGTCGCTGGACTTCGCTTCCCACATGCCGGCGAAGACTTCCTTTGCCGCCTTGTTCGAGATCGTGCCGTCGGCGATGCGCTTGAGCATGGCGGCCAGCTGGGCGGCGGAGACGGGGGCGTCGTCCAGGTCCACGCCTTCGCGGTTCAGGGTCGACGACACGTCGCCCATCAGCCAGTTGGCGGCGGCCTTGGCGTTTTCCTTGCCGGCCTTGTCGACCACGGCGACGAAATAGGTGGCCATGGCTTTCGATTGCGTCAGCACCAGCGCATCGTAGTCCGGCAGCGCGTATTCGCTGATGAAGCGCGCGCGCATGGCGGCCGGCAGTTCCGGCATCGAGGCCTTGACCGTGGCGATCCACTCGGGCGAGATGACCAGCGGCGGCAGGTCCGGGTCAGGGAAGTAGCGGTAGTCCTGGGCGTCTTCCTTGCTGCGCATTTCGCGCGTTTCCTTGCGGTCCGGATCGTACAGGCGCGTCGCCTGCACGACCTTGCCGCCGTCTTCGATCAGCTCGATCTGGCGGCGCACTTCCACGTGCACGGCTTCCTCGATGAAGCGGAAGGAGTTCAGGTTCTTGATCTCGCAGCGGGTGCCGAATTCCTTCTGGCCGACGGGGCGCACGGAGACGTTGACGTCGCAGCGGAACGAGCCTTCCTGCATGTTGCCGTCGCAAACGCCCAGCCACATGACCAGCGAGTGCAGGGCCTTGGCGTAGGCCACGGCTTCGGCGGCGCTGCGGATTTCCGGTTCCGAGACGATTTCCAGCAGCGGCGTGCCGGCGCGGTTCAAGTCGATGCCGCTCATGCCCGCATAGTCTTCGTGCAGCGACTTGCCGGCGTCTTCTTCCAGGTGGGCGCGCGTCAGGTTCACCGTCTTGGTGACGAATTCGCCGTCCTTTTCGTAGCCGAAGGTCAGGGCCCCGCCGATGACGACGGGGTCTTCGAACTGGCTGATCTGGTAGCCTTTGGGGGAATCGGGATAAAAATAGTTTTTGCGGGCGAAGACCGAGTGCGGCGCGACGGTGGCGCCCACGGCCAGGCCGAAGCGGATCGCGCGATCGACAGCCTGCTTGTTCATCACCGGCAGCACGCCGGGCAGCGCCAGATCGACGGGGCTCGCTTGCGTGTTGGCTTCGGCGCCGTACTTGATCGGCGAACCGCTGAAAATTTTGGATTCGGTCGTGAGCTGCACGTGGTTCTCAAGACCGATGACGACTTCCCATTGCATAGTGTTCTCGCTTAATTATTGGTGGCGCCGCCCGGGCGGCGCGAATTTTTTCTTAATTTTCTTAAATGCCGTCAGGGCTGCGCGTATGCCAGTCCGTCACTTGCTGGAACTGGTGGGCCACGTTCAGCAGCCTGGCTTCGCCGAAATAATTGCCGATGATTTGCAGGCCGACGGGGCGCTTGCTGTTTTTTTCGCCTGCGCCGAAGCCGCATGGAATCGACATGCCAGGCAGGCCGGCCAGGCTGGTCGACAGGGTGTAGATGTCGGCCAGGTAGTTCGCCACCGGGTCGTCCGTCTTGTCGCCCAGATCCCAGGCGACGGTCGGCGCGACGGGGCCCATGATGACGTCGCAGACGGCGTTCGCGCCATTTAATACGGCGTCGAAATCCTGCGCGATCAGGCGGCGGATCTTTTGCGCCTTCAGATAGTAGGCGTCGTAGTAGCCGTGGCACAGCACGTAGGTGCCGACCATGATGCGGCGCTGTACTTCCGGGCCGAAGCCCTGGGCGCGCGACTTCTTGTACATGTCCTGCAAGTCCTTGTACTCGGTGGCGCGGTGGCCGTAGCGCACGCCGTCGTAGCGCGACAGGTTCGACGACGCCTCGGCCGGCGCAATCATGTAATAGGCGGGAATCGACAGGGCGGTGTTCGGCAGCGAGATGTCGACCAGGGTGGCGCCCAGTTTTTCATACTGCGCCAGCGCACCGCGCACGGCCGCTTCCACGTCCTTGGCCAGGCCTTCGCCGAAGTATTCGCGCGGCACGCCGATGCGCAGGCCCGTCAGCGGTTGGCCCAGTTCACGCGAAAAATCTTCCGCCACGCCGCCCTGTTCCGGCGACAGGCTGGTCGAGTCGCGCTCGTCGAAGCCGGCCATGGCGCTCAAGAGCAGGGCGCAGTCTTCGGCCGAGCGGGCCATCGGGCCGCCCTGGTCCAGCGACGAGGCAAAGGCGATCATGCCGAAGCGCGAGACGCGGCCATACGTCGGCTTGATGCCGGTGATGCCGCAAAAAGCGGCCGGCTGGCGGATCGAGCCGCCCGTGTCGGTGCCGGTGGCCGCCGGCGTCAGGCCGGCAGCGACGGCGGCGGCCGAGCCGCCCGAGGAGCCGCCTGGCACGGCTGTTTTATCCCATGGGTTCTGCACGGCGCCGAAGGCCGAGTTCTCGTTGCCGGAGCCCATGGCGAATTCATCGCAATTGACCTTGCCCAAAGTGACCATGCCGGCCGCCTGGAATTTTTCCACCACGGTGGCGTCAAACGGGCTGGCGTAGTTGGCCAGCATCTTCGAGCCGGCCGTCGTGCGCCAGCCTTTTGTGACGAACAGGTCCTTGTGCGCGATCGGCACGCCCGTCAACGGCGTGGCCGTGCCGGCGGCGATGCGCGCGTCGGCGTCGGCAGCTTGCGCCAGGGTCAGGGCACGGTCGACGTGCAGGAAGGCGTTCGAGTTGTCCGCTTCGATGCGGTCGAGGAAATGCGTCGCCAGTGCAACGGCGGAAATTTCCTTGTTCTGCAAAAGCGTGGACAGCTGTTTGATGGATTTTGTATGCATGGCGTTTCTATTTTGATATTCGGCAAGAAGGCGGGAACGGCGCAGCGGCGTGTTTATTCGATAACTTTGGGAACGAGATAGAGGCCATCCTGGACTTTCGGCGCCACGGCCTGGTAGGCGTCGCGGCGGTTCTGTTCCGTGGCGACGTCCTCGCGCAGGCGCAGGGCGATATTGTCCATGTGGGCGGCCAGCGGGTGGCTCAGGGGCGCCACGCCATCGGTATTGACGGCTTGCATTTGTTCTGCCAGTGCGAAAATCTTGTTCAATTGGGCCAAAGACGTGACGGCCTGGTCGTCGGCCATTTCAAGTTGGGCCAGGTGGGCGATGCGTTTTACGTCGGAGAGTGTCAGGGACATGGCGAATGGCGCGGAGTGCCGCGCATTAGTATTAAGTTGGCGTTTTGATAAAACGCGGGTATTTACTGCTATTTTGCTCACAAAAATCGAGGAATGCCGCGTAACTCGCGGCTGCAAGAGTCGCACTTTTCCATGGTTTTTGAGCAAATCGCATTCAAATTATAAGGTAGAATGGCGGGTTAATGCGTTGCCGGCGCTGATGGACCGCTGCCGCAGCATAGAAAAGATTGCGCAAGCGCCAAGCGAAACCCGAAAAAATCGCCTCCACGGATTTTCAGGGTGCCTGAAAGCGCCCGCTTTGAAACTCCCCATAAACAGCTTTTGCGCAGCTCGATGCGCTACAGGACACTCATGTTTGGTTTTTTACGCAGGTATATCTCCACCGATCTGGCCATTGACTTGGGCACGGCCAACACCCTTATTTATGTACGCGGCCTCGGTATCGTCCTGGACGAGCCATCCGTCGTCGCGATCCGCCAGGAAGGCGGTCCGAATGGCAAGAAGACCATTCAGGCAGTCGGCAAGGAAGCCAAGCAGATGCTGGGCAAAGTGCCGGGCAACATCGAAGCGATTCGTCCGATGAAAGATGGCGTGATCGCCGACTTCACCGTGACCGAGCAGATGCTCAAGCAATTCATCCGCATGGTGCACGACTCGAAATTCTTCCGTCCATCGCCGCGCATCATCATTTGCGTGCCGTGCGGTTCGACCCAGGTCGAGCGCCGCGCGATCCGCGAATCGGCCCTGGGCGCCGGCGCCTCGCAGGTGTATCTGATCGAAGAACCGATGGCAGCGGCCATCGGCGCGGGCCTGCCCGTGTCGGAAGCGACCGGCTCGATGGTGGTCGACATCGGCGGCGGCACCACCGAAGTGGGCATCATTTCGCTGGGCGGCATGGTCTACAAGGGTTCTGTGCGCGTGGGCGGCGACAAGTTCGATGAAGCCATCGTCAACTACATCCGCCGCAACTACGGCATGCTGATCGGCGAACAGACCGCCGAAGCCATCAAGAAGGCCATCGGTTCGGCCTTCCCTGGTTCGGAAGTGAAGGAAATGGAAGTCAAGGGCCGCAATCTGTCCGAAGGCATCCCGCGTTCGTTCACCATTTCCAGCAACGAGATCCTCGAAGCGCTGACCGACCCGCTGAACAACATCGTCTCGGCCGTGAAGAACGCGCTGGAACAGACGCCGCCGGAACTGGGCGCCGACATCGCCGAAAAAGGCATGATGCTGACGGGCGGCGGCGCACTGCTGCGCGACCTGGACCGCCTGCTGATGGAGGAAACCGGCCTGCCGGTGCTGGTGGCCGAGGACCCGCTCACCTGCGTGGTGCGCGGTTCCGGGATGGCACTGGAACGTATGGACAAGCTCGGCTCGATCTTCTCCTACGAATAATCTGATCAACGGGCCGGAGAGCGGGTCTCCGGCTTTGGTTTTGGCGCCGGCGTCTGACCGGTGCCTGCACGTTGGCGCACTGCGCCTGGCCTGATTATTGGAAGTCATGGAATACAGTCCTCCGCCACTTTTCAAACAAGGCGCCTCCGCCCGCGTCAAGATGATGGTGTTCGCCGGCATTTCTATCGCCCTGCTGCTGGTCGATTCGCGCATGCACGCGCTGACGGCCGTGCGTCAGGCGGTCGGCACCGTGCTGTATCCGGTGCAGATGGCGGCCCTGGTGCCGCGCGATGTGGCGCTTGGCGTCGGCAATTACTTTTCTTCCTTGTCCGCCCTGGAAAAACAGGTGCGCGACCTGAAGCACGAACAGATCGCCTCGGCGCAGATCCTGCAGCAGGCGCAGCTCAACATCGTTGAAAACAACCACCTGCGCAAGCTGATGGAAGCGCGCGAGCGCGTGCCCGTCAAGACCATGATGGCTGAAGTGCTGTACGACACGCGCGATTCGGCCACGCGCAAGATCGTGCTCGATCGCGGCATCCAGCATGGCGTGGAACTGGGCCGCCCCGTGATCGACAACCTGGGCGTGGTGGGGCAGGTCACGCGCGTGTTCCCGTTCACCTCCGAAGTGACCCTCTTGACCGATGAAGAGCAGGCCATTCCCGTGCAGCTGCTGCGCAACGGCGTGCGCAGCGTGGCCATCGGCCGCGGCAAGTCGGGCACCATGGAACTGCGCTTCACGGCCCCCAGCGCCGACATCCAGATCGGCGACATTGTCATTACCTCGGGCCTCGACGGCCTGTATCCGGCCGGCCTGGCCGTGGCGCGCGTGACCCTGGTCGAGCGCAATGCACATGGCCCGTTCGGCCGCGTCGTGTGCCAGCCGCTGGCCGGCATCGAACGCAACACCCAGCTGCTCATTTTGATGACGTCGCCGGAGATTCCGCCGCGCCCGCCCGCCGAAGACGTCAAGACGGGCCGCAAGATCGCCGGCAAGATGGCGCCGATCAAGGACCCGGCCAAGGAGGCTGCCGCCGCGCCCGCGCCGGCAGCGAGACCGTCCGCCAGCCCCGCGCCGAAACCGGCCGCGCCTGCAGGAACGGCAGCAACGCCTGTAACAACGCCAGCACCTGCCGCCGTGCCACCGAAGGAAGCGACACGATGAACCGCCCGCATTACATCCTGCTGCCGGTCAGCCCTTTGTTCATCGGTTTTTCTCTGCTGTGCGCCTTTTTGCTGAATCTGCTGCCGTGGGGACAGTTCGTCGGCGTGCCCGATTTCGTCGCGCTGGTGCTGGTCTTCTGGGGCATCCACCAGCCGCGCAAGGTCGGCATCGGCGTCGCATTCTTCATGGGCCTGATGATGGACGTGCACGATTCGACCCTGCTGGGCGAGAATGCGCTGGCGTATACCTTGCTGTCGTATTTCGCCATCATGATGCACCGGCGCGTGCTGTGGTTCCCCATCCTGACGCAGGCGCTGCACGTGCTGCCGCTGCTGCTGCTGACGCAGGCGCTGCAATTGCTGACGCGGCTGATCGTCTCGGGCCGTTTCCCCGGCTGGCTCAATTTCATCGAGAGCTTCGTCGCCGTCGCCCTCTGGCCTTTCGTGACGTGGATCCTGCTGGCGCCGCAGCGCCGTGCCGTGGACCGCGACCATAACCGGCCGATCTGACGGGCGCCTGCCATGACCGAACTGAAAAATACCGAGCGCGAACTGCATTTTTTCCGCATGCGCCTGACCATCCTGGGCGCGCTCGTCTTCGTCTGCTTTTCGCTGCTGCTGGCGCGCTTCATCTGGCTGCAGGTGATCAAGCACGAGGACTACGCGACCAAGGCCGAGGACAACCGCATCGCCGTGGTGCCCATCGTGCCCACGCGCGGCCTGATCCTCGACCGCAACGGCGTGGTATTGGCGCGCAATTACTCGGCCTATACGCTGGAAGTGACGCCATCGAAGCTGAGCGCCAGCCTCGATTCGGTGATCGACGAGCTGTCGACCCTGGTGCAGATCGACATCAAGGACCGCCGCCGCTTCAAGAAGCTGCTGGAAGAATCGAAGAACTTCGTCAGCGTGCCGCTGCGCACGCGTTTGACGGACGAGGAAGTGGCGCGCTTCACGGCGCAGCGTTTCCGCTTCCCCGGCGTCGAGGTGCAGGCGCGCCTGTTCCGCCAGTATCCGATGGGCGAGGTGGCCTCGCACGTGGTGGGCTTCATCGGCCGCATCAACCGCAATGAAGCCAAGGCGCTGGAAGAGGGCGAGGACGCGGCCAACTACAACGGCACCGACCATATCGGCAAGGAAGGCCTGGAAAAAAGCTACGAGAAGCAGCTGCATGGCACCACCGGCTACGAAGAAGTGGAAGTGTCGGCCGGCGGGCGCGCCATGCGCACCCTCTCGCGCACGGCTGCCACCCCCGGCAACAACCTGATCCTGTCGATCGACATCGAACTGCAAAAAGTGGTCGAGGAAGCGTTTGGCGAATGGCGCGGCGCGGCCGTGGCCATCGACCCGGCCACAGGCGACATCCTCGCCTACGTCTCCAAGCCAGGCTATGACCCCAACCTGTTCGTCGACGGCATCGACCAGCAAAGCTGGAACGAACTCAATACCTCGCTGGACCGGCCGATGGTCAACCGCCCCCTGTCCGGCACCTACGCGCCCGGCTCGACCTTCAAGCCCTTCATGGCGCTGGCCGCGCTGGAATTGGGCAAGCGCACGCCGAGCCAGTCGATTTCCGATCCCGGCTTCTTCATCCTCGGCGGCCACACCTTCCGCGATGACAAGGTGGGCGGCCATGGCACGGTGGACATGCACAAGTCCATCGTCGTCTCGTGCAACACCTATTACTATCAGCTGGGGCGCGACATGGGCATCGACGCCATTCACGACTTCATGAAGCCGTTCGGTTTCGGCCAGCTGACCGGTATCGACCTGAATAATGAAAAGACGGGCGTGCTGCCGTCGACGGAATGGAAGCGCAACCGCTTCAAGACGCCGCAGCAGAAAAAATGGGTGGGCGGCGACACGATTTCGGTGAGTAACGGCTCCGGCTACAACTCCTACACGCCGCTGCAGATCGCCCACGCGACGGCCAACCTGGCCAATAACGGCGTGGTGATGAAGCCGCATCTGGTGAAAATCATCGAAGACGCCGCCACGCGCGCGCGCACCCTGACGGTGCCCAAGGAAAGCTACCGCATCGCGCTCAAGCAGGAAAACATCGACATCATCAAGCGCGCCATGGTGGGCGTGACCAGCGAGCAGGGCGGCACGGCCGCGCGCATCTTCACCGGCGTGCAGTACACGGTGGGCGGCAAGACGGGCACGGCGCAGGTGGTGGGCATCAAGAAAAACGAGAAGTACAATGCCAAGCTGCTGGCCGAGCGCCTGCGCGACAACGCCCTGTTTACGGCTTTCGCGCCGGCCGACAAGCCGCGCATCGCGATCGCCATCGTGGTGGAAAACGCGGGCTTCGGCGCCGGCGTGGCCGCGCCGATCGCGCGCAAGGCGCTCGACTACTACCTGCTGGGCAAGCGTCCGAGCGACAAGGAAAAGGACACCACCAAAGTGCCCAAGGAAGATGTCGACGAAGTGCGTACCCTGGAAGAAATCACGGACGAGCAGGCCGCCCCGGCGGCTCCTGCCAGGCAATAAGGAAGCACATGCCCATTAACGAGAGGCGCTCGCTGTGGCGGCGCGCCAAACCCTATCTGGCGGTGTTCGATCCGCCGCTGATGATCATCATCCTGATGCTGCTGTGTACCAGCCTGCTGACCCTGTATTCGGCCAGCATCGGCATCCCCGGCAAGATCGAGGACCATCTGCGCAACATCATGCTGTGCTTTTTCGTCATGTGGGTGGCGGCCAACGTCACGCCGCAGATGATGATGCGCATCGCGGTCCCCGCGTACACGGTATCGGTGATCTTGCTGGTGGCCGTGGCGCTGTTCGGCACCATCAAGCTCGGTGCGCGGCGCTGGCTGCATATCGGCGTGATCGACATCCAGCCGTCCGAATTCCTGAAGATCGCCACGCCGCTGATGCTGGCCTGGTTCTTCCAGCATAATGCGGGTGCGCTGCGCTGGAAATCGTTCCTGATGGCGGCCGTGCTGCTGCTGGTGCCCGTCTACCTGATCGCGCGCCAGCCCGACCTGGGCACGGCGCTGCTGGTGGTGGCGGCCGGCTTTACCGTCATCTTCCTGGCCGGCCTGTCGTGGAAGGTGCTGGCCGGCTTGCTGATCACCTTTGTTTCCTGCCTGCCGATCGCCTGGTCGCACCTGCATGATTACCAGCGCGACCGCGTGATGATGCTGATCGACCCGACCAAGGACCCGCTGGGCAAGGGCTTCCATATCATCCAGTCCATCATCGCCATCGGTTCGGGCGGCATGACGGGCAAGGGCTGGACGCACGGTACGCAGGCCCATCTGGAATTCGTTCCGGAGCGCACGACCGATTTTATTTTTGCCGTGTATTCCGAGGAATTCGGCCTGGTCGGTAATCTGATTCTGATGCTGATGTATTTGCTGCTGGTGGGACGGGGGATGATGATCGCCGCCAACGCCCCCAGTTTTTTCACTCGCCTGCTGGCAGGAGCGATAACTATGATTTTCTTTACTTACGCCTTTGTAAATATGGGCATGGTCAGCGGCATCGTGCCGGTGGTCGGCGTTCCTCTGCCATTCCTCAGCTATGGCGGCACCGCGCTGCTGACCCTGGGCGTGGCCACCGGTATCCTGATGAGCATTCAGCGCCACCGCAAGCTGGTGCAGACCTGATGCGCGCGCCTGTCGACACCTTCGCCATGCGCGGGCCGAATGTTGCCACGCTGCTGGTGGTCTTGCTGACCCTGGCCGCCTGCGGCACCACGCCGCAAAAGCCCGCATCGAATAATGTGCCGCTGCCGTCCGGCGGCAAGGTCAAGGTGCCCGTGCGCCAGGACCCCACCTTGCCGGCGCTGCCGGCGGCAGGTTCCGGGCGCGGCGGCTACTACAAGGATGATGGCCCGGGCGACAATCCGCCCGCCAACCTGCGCGACGTGCCCGATGCGGAAGTGCGCAACGAGCCGTATTCGACGCGCTCGAACCGTCCGTATGTCGTCTTCGGCAAGACCTACACGCCGATCACCGACAACGAACCATTCAAGCAGACGGGCACGGGCACCTGGTATGGCAAGAAATTCCATGGACAGCGCACCTCGTCGGGCGAAATCTACGATATGTACAAGATGACGGCGGCCCATCCCACCTTGCCGATTCCATCGTATGCGCGCGTGACGAGCATCGACAGCGGCGAGCAGGTGATCGTGCGCATCAACGACCGCGGCCCGTTCCACGCCACGCGCGTGATCGACGTGTCGTACACGGCGGCGCTGAAACTGGGCTTCCTCGGCAAGGGCAGCCATCAGGTGGTCGTCGAACGTCTGCTACCAGCCGATATCGACGCCATCCTCGCTGCCCGCGCGGCGCCAAAGCCGGTGCCTTCCGTGGTCGCGATATCCATCGATACGCCCGTGGAAACGGGCGCCGTGGTGCAGCCGGAAGTGTCGACGCAGATGCTGCCCGTCGATGCGACGGTGGCCATGCCTGCCCCGGCGGCGCTGGCCAGCGGCTTCTATTTGCAGCTGGGCGCCTACTCGCGCGCCGACAATGCGGAAACGGGACGTTCGCGCCTGGCGCCGTACGCGGCAGCCCTGGGTACCCTGGGCGTGGTGCAGGCCGGTAACCTGTTCCGCCTGTACGGCGGCCCGTTCTCCAGCCGCGCCGAGGCGGCACGGGCGGCGGCGAATTTGCCTGAGTCGACGGGTATCAAGCCTATCGTCATCGAAAGATAAGCGTAGGTCGGATCAGGCGCAAGGCGCCGTAATCCGGCGCGATTGTCAGGTGTCATTTACAGGAGCGCAGTTCCTGCTCTTCGAACTGCTTTGTGATCGCTGCCAGCCGCGCGCGCGTGGCGGCGTCGAGGTCGCGGAACTGGTAGGCGAATTGCTTGCTGGCGCTGTAGCGCGGCGCGACGCGGGCGCTGTGCACGCCCTGTTTGTTGAGCGATGCCAGCTGGCTTTGCGCGCTGGTTTCCGACTTGAATACGCCCAGTGAAATGCCCCAGCGCAGCGGGCTGTTTTCGTTCATGATGAAGTAATTCGTCACGCCCAGCTGCTTCAATTCGCCGGCCTTGCGGTCGGCGCCTTCCTTGCTGCCCTGCGGCGGGATGTACACCATGTAGCTGGAAATGTCCTGGCCGGCCACGTTGCGGCGCGACTGGCGGTCGCCCAGGTCCAGCGCGGCCACTTGCGCTTCAAAGCGGCGGCCATCGGCCAACAGAAAATTGCCCACTTCCGTGCACGCATACGATGGCGGCGGCGCCGGCGTTTCCGCGGTGACCGGCACAGGCGCTGTGGCCACGGCCGGTGCGGTCGCCTGCTCCTGCGTCAGCAAGGTGAGCTTGCCCGCCTGCAGCTGGTTTTTCAGGCGCGCCGGTTCGCGCGTCTCGCTGCGAAAACTGCCCAGATAACCCTGGCCGATGGCCAGCACCAGCAGGTTGACGCCGGCCAGCAGCCAGAAGATGAATTTCAGCATACGTGGTTTCCTTGTGTTCCTGCGGCCCCGGCGCGCGCGGCCGCCTGCAGGCCGATCATGACGATATTGTCGACCAGGTGCAGCGGCACGGCCAGCGCCAGGGCCGGTGCGATGCGCGGTGCGGCGCCGCCCGACAACAGGCAGGCGCTGGCGCCGTGCATGCGCACGGCCCGTTCGATGGCGCCCGCCTGCGCCGCCAGGCAGCCGGAGAGGATGGCGTCGTCCGTGTTGTCGGCAAAGCCGCCAGGCAGCATGGCGTCGCCGGCGATGTGCGGCAGCTGCGCCGTGTTGCGCGCCAGCGAACTGGCCATCAGTCCCAGTCCCGGCAAGATCATCCCGCCGAGGAAAACGCCATCGGCCGTGATGGCGTCGATGGTGGTGGCGGTGCCGCAATTGGCGACGATGACGGCCTGGCCAGGCGCCAGCGCCTGCGCGCCGATGGCGGCGGCAAAGCGGTCGCAGCCCAGCTGCGACGGCGCGCGGTAGCCGTTCGTCAGTCCCGCCAGCCGCGGCAGCGAGACGAAGTCGCGGGGGGCCACCGGCAGCATGGCGCGCAGGCGCGTGCCGATGACGCTGCCCGCCACGTTCGACAGCAGCGCTTCGCTGATGGCGAGTTTCTCCCATTGCGCTGCCAGGGTGTCGAGCTGCGCATGCGCGACGGCGCCGCTGGCCAGCCAGCCGCCAGAGGCACTGTCGGCGGCCACGAGCGCCCATTTGATGCGCGTATTGCCGGCGTCGATCAGCAGCAGCATGCGCTTACTCCCCGGCCAGGCGCAAGGACACGTCGCCGGACATGACTTCTTGCAGGCCGCCGTCGGTGCGCAGCAGCAAACGGCCCAGCTGATCCACGCCGGCGGCCACGCCTTGCTGCAGCAACTGGCCGTTGTCGAGGATTTTCACGTGCTGGCCCTGCCACGCATGCAGCAGGTTCCAGCGTTCCGTAAACGGCGCAAAGCCCGTGTCGTCGAATTCGGCCAGCACGCCGGCCAGGCGGCTCAAGAGCGCCGCCACGAGGGTGTTGCGCTCCATCTGCGCCAGCCAGGGCACGGCCGAGACGCTGCGGCCGATCTGCCGTTCCAGCGCATCGGGCATCAGCAGATTGATGCCGCAGCCGATCACGGCCCACACGCCGCCATCGGCTGCCTGCTGCGTTTCGACGAGGATGCCCGCCAGCTTGTGGCCATCCTTGAGCAGGTCGTTCGGCCACTTCAGTTGCACCGGCACGCCCAGCGCCGTCATGCTTTCGGCCAGCGCCACGCCGACGGCCAGCGGCAGGCCGACCAGCTGGTGCAGCGGTCCCTTGAAGCGCCAGGCCAGCGAGAACATCAGGCTGGCGTCCGCCTGCGACACCCACGGCCGTCCGGCGCGCCCCCGCCCGGCCGTCTGCTGGCCGGCGATGCGCAGGGTCGGGCCGGCCAGTGTGGCGCAGCGCGCCAGCAGGTCGGCGTTGGTCGATCCCGTTTCGTCGACCACTTCGATGGCAACGTGCGAGGCGCCCGTGGCGCAATGGGCGGCGATGGCCGCGCTGTTCAGGTCTGAGTGCTTCGTCATGTTGGTCAGTTCAGTTGCGCGCCTTGTGCGGCGCATTCGCGAAGGCCCGGTCGTAGACGGCATTGGGCAGTGCGCGCAGCAGCTTGGCGACGACGCCCATCTGCCACGGGATCACGCGGTAGCTGTCGCCGTCGGCGATGGCGCGCGCGGCGCGCGCGGCGAATTTGTCGGCCGGCATCAGGAAGGGCATGCGGTAGGCGTTGTGGCGCGTCATCGGCGTGTCGATGTAGCCGGGCGTGATGGTGACGACCTTGATGCCCGCCGGTTTCAATTCCAGGCGCAGCGATTCGCAGTAGCTGATGACGGCCGCCTTCGAGGCGCTGTAGGCTTCGGCGCCGGGCAGGCCGCGGATGCCGGCCACGCTGCCGATGCCCACCAGGCGTCCGCTGCCCTGGTTTTTCATGGCGGCGATGAAGGGCGCGAAGGTGGCGACGGTGGCCGTGACGTTGATGGCGATGAGGCGCGCGAAGGCGTCGAGGTCTTCCGCGTGTTCGCTCAAGGTGCCGTACGAGACGCCGGCGCTGGCGATGACGACGTCGATGCCGCCGGCATGGGCGATGAAGTCCTGTGCTGCGTTTTTCAGGGCGGCGTGGTCGCACACGTCGACGGCGTAGGCGCGGTGGCGTTCAGGGTGGGGCAGGGAAGCGATCAGTTGCTGCAGGGTGTCGCCGCGGCGGGCCAGCAAGCCCAGTTGCGCGCCCTGGCGCGCGTACTGCAGCGCCAGGGCGGCGCCCAGTCCGCTCGACGCGCCCGTGATGAAAACGCGTTGCATCAGGCGATGTCCGGGCGCGCCAGGGAAGTGGCCATGCTTATTTCTTTTCCGCTTTGGCTTTCGCGACCAGCACGTCCATCACGGTGAGCGCCTGGGCGTTCAGCTGCTCTTCGTTCTTGGCCGACTTGCTGCCCTGATCGGCCTGCGAAGGCGAGGTGATGTAGCGGCCGTCGATGGCGATCATGGGCCAGAACGTCACGTTATAGCCCTGCATCATGGCGTCCGCGCGGCGCACGCGGGCCGAGACGCCCATCGAACGGTAGGTGTCGATGAATTTCTGGCGGTCCACACCCTGCTTGGCGACGAAGTCGAAGACGGCGTCGTCGGTGTTCAGCCGGTTGCGTTCCACGTGCATGGCGTGGAAGACGCCGGTGTGCAGCTTGTCGACCAGGCCCATGGCTTGCAGGGTGAAGAACAGCCGCTGCTGCGGCAACACGCTCTCGTCGCGCGACACGTGCACGCGCTTGAAGACGATGTTGTCGCCCTGTTTCTTGACCCACGCCGCCAGCTGCGGCTCGAGCACGTTGCAATGCGGGCAGTAATAGGCGAAGAATTCCGTCACTTCGATTTTCTTGCCCGATTCCGTCGCCTGCGGCGTGGCCAGGGTGTCGTATTCGACGCCGTTCTTCGGCTCGGCAGGAGAGGCGGACGCGCCCAGGGCGACAGTGCACAGGGCGGCGGCGATCAGGATGTTCTTCAGAAAACGCATGCTGGTTCCTTATTTTTGATTGCGGACGACGGCGACATCGATGCCGTTTTCAGACAGTTTGGTGCGCGCGCGGTTCATCGCTTCGAGCTGGTTGAACGGCCCGATGCGCACGCGGTGCAGCACGCCGGCGTCGGTGCTGCGGTCGCTGATGGCCGCTTCGAAGCCGAGCAGCGCCAGTTTGCCGCGCGTGCTTTCGGCGTCCGACATGTCATGGAAGGCGCCGGCCTGCAGATAATAAATCCATTTGTCGCTGGCTGCATCGGCCTTGGCTTCTTTCACGTCGGCCTTGGCTTGCGGCGCGGGCGCCGCTGGTGCAGCCGCCGGCGTTTTCGGCGCCGGCTTGTCCTTCAAGGTACCGATCAATTCCTGCAGCGCGTCCGGCGGCGGCGCCTTCGGCTGCTGCGCGGGCGCGGGCGCCGGTGCGGCCGGCTGCGTCGGCGTGACGATCTCGCGCGGCTCCTTGGAGAAGTCGCGCGCCGCTTCCTTGGCCGCTTCCTTGTTGCCGTACATCGGCTTGTTCGGGTCGGCGATCTGGCCGGCCGTCGGTTCGGCCGATTTGCCGGCCTTGCCCGACTTGTCGGTGAAGGGCGAGGCGCCCTTGGTGATCACCAGGGCGACCACCACGGCGATGCCCAGGCCGATGACCAGGCCGATGATGATGCCGACCAGGGTGTTGCCCTGCTGGCGCCGGGTCGAAGAGAAGCGGGAAGCATGATTCATTGACGGTTTGACCTTCGCGATTACATTTTGTTTGGCGCGGACACGCCGATCAGTGCCAGGCCGTTGCGCAATACCTGGCGCGCGGCGACGACGAGGGCCAGGCGGGCCATCTTGACGGCTTCGTCCTCGACCAGCACTTTTTCGGCGAAGTAGAAGCTGTGCAGGTTGGCGGCCAGCTCGCGCAGGTAGAAGGCGACCTGGTGCGGTCCCAGTTCCGCTTGCGCGCGCGCCAGCATTTCCGGGTAGGCGGCCAGGGTCGCCAGCAGGGTCGCTTCGGTCGGCGCCGTCAGCGGGGACAAGTCCACGCCGGCGACCGTGCTTGCATCGCCGCCCCAGTTTTCCAGGATGCGGCAGATGCGCGCATGCGCGTACTGCACGTAATACACAGGGTTTTCATCGGTGGTTTTCAGCGCCACGTCGACGTCGAAGACGAATTCCGTGTCGGCCTTGCGCGAGATCAGGAAGAAGCGCACGGCGTCGCGGCCCTTGGCGATGTCGCCGCCGCCCGACCATTCGATCAGGTCGCGCACGGTCACGTAGGAGCCGGCGCGTTTCGAAATCTTGACTTCCTCGCCGTCCTTCATGACGGTGACCATCTTGTGCAGCACGTAGTCGGGGTAGCCTTGCGGGATGCCCATGTCGACCGCCTGCAGGCCGGCGCGCACGCGCGCGATGGTGCCGTGGTGGTCGCTGCCCTGGATATTGATGGCCTGCACGAAGCCGCGCTGCCATTTCACCAGGTGATACGCGACGTCCGGCACGAAATACGTGTAGGTGCCGTCCGTCTTGCGCATCACGCGGTCCTTGTCGTCGCCGAAGTCGGTGGTGCGCAGCCACAGCGCGCCATCCTGCTCGTAGGTGTGGCCCGCCTTGATCAGGGTTTCCACCGCGCTGTTGACCTTGCCGTCCGCGTACAGCGACGATTCCAGGTAGTAATTGTCGAACTTCACGCCGAAGGCCTGCAAGTCGATGTCCTGCTCGTTGCGCAGGTAGGTGACGGCGAACGGGCGGATCGAATCGATGTCGTCCACGTTGCCGTTGGCCGTCGCTGGCAAGCCGTCGCTGGCCGACACGGTCTTGCCGGCCTTGAAGTCGCTGGCGATGTCGGCGATGTAGTCGCCGTTGTAGGCCGACTCGGGCCATTCGGCGTCGCCGGGCTTGAAGCCGCGCGCGCGCGCCTGCACGGAATTGGCCAGGGTCTGGATCTGCACGCCCGCGTCGTTGTAGTAGAACTCGCGCGTGACCTGGTAGCCTTGCGCGTCGAACAGCGAGGACAGGGCGTCGCCCAGGGCTGCCTGGCGGCCGTGGCCCACGTGCAGCGGACCGGTCGGATTGGCCGAGACGAATTCCAGGATGACTTGCTTGCCGGCGCCTGCCGTGCTGCGGCCATAGCTGTCGGCCTCGCTCAAGATGGTTTTCACCACGGCCTGCTTGGCGGCGGCGGAGACGCGCACGTTGATGAAGCCGGGACCGGCGATTTCCACCGCCTCGACCAGGCCCTTGCCGGCCGGGTTGGCCAGCACGGCCGTCACGATGGTTTGCGCCAGTTCGCGCGGGTTCTGTTTCAGCTGCTTGGCCAGTTGCATGGCGATATTGCAGGCGACGTCGCCATGCGATGCATCGCGTGGTCGCTCGAGCACCACGGTAGGCTCAAGCGAAGTGCCGGCCAGGACGGGAGCGAGGGCGGCCTGGAACAGGGCGATGATTTCTTGTTTCTGTTGGGCGAGCATGAGCAGGATGGCGGTGGAACCGCGTTAAGAATGAATAGAATGAATCGAAAAGCAAAACGGACGGCCATGACATCGCCGCCCAGACTGGGTTAATTATACTGGTTTGCTGCCGGGAACAATACGCTAGCCGGCAGTGTCCCCGTGCCGGCGCGTTTCACGATATTATCAGGAGAGCATGCCCATGTTGGTGCGCGAAAACATCAGCATGGCGCATTCTGCTTGTATATATGCAGTTTTTTGCCGCAATTTACAGGTATCGCTGCAATCGCTTGGGCCAGAGGACGCCACAAACGCTACAATCGACCCTTTATTGATGACGCGCGGCCGCGACTTTGCCTCCATGCAGCCCGCCGCGCGCAGCCACACCGGATAACTATGAACAAGCGCCCCACGCTGAAATTGAAAACCAAGCCGGCGCCAGGCCAGGCGCCTGCCGCACCGAAATTGCGTCCCAGCTACCATCCCGACCTGAAACCGGTCTTGCAGCCAGGCTTCCAACCCGATTTGCGCGCCGACTCGCTGGCGTTTTGCCTGCTGGGCGCGGCCAATGCCGTGGCGCAAGTGCGCACGGGCACGGCCCTGCCGCAGGCGCTGGCCAAGGTGTTTGCGCAATCGAACGCCAGCCCGCAGGCGCGCGGCGCCATCCAGGATATTTCCTACCGCACCATGCGCCAGCTGGGCCGCAGCGAAACCCTGGTCGGCCTGATGACGTCGAAGGCGCCGGAGCCGCCGATGCTCGCAGCCCTGCTGTGCTGCGCGCTGTCCTTGATGTCGGCCGAGCCGGGCGAGCAGCCGTACGAAGAGTTTACCGTGGTCGACCAGGCTGTCACGGTGGCCACCTCGCACCCTGACCTGGCGCACGCCAAGGGCATGGTCAACGCCGTCTTGCGGCGCTTCTTGCGCGAGCGCAAGTCCTTGCTGGAGGCGGCCTTGCAGCAACCTTTGGCGCAATGGAATTATCCGCAGTGGTGGATCGATTCGCTGCGCCTGGCTTACCCGCGCGACTGGCAAGCCATTCTGACGGCCGGCAATGCCGTGCCGCCATTGACCTTGCGCGTGAATCGCCGCAAGAGCACGGTCGAAGCCTATCTGGCCGTGCTGGCGGAGGCGGGTATCGCCGCGCGCCAGGTGGGACCGTTTGCCGTGCGCTTGGACAAGCCGATCGGCGTGGCGCTGATTCCCGGCTTCGAGCAGGGTGTCGTCTCCGTGCAGGATGCTGGCGCGCAACTGGCCGCACCGCTGCTGGACTTGCAGGACGGCATGCGCGTACTCGATGCCTGTGCGGCGCCGGGCGGCAAGACATGCCATATCCTGGAACTGGCCGACGTGCACGTGACGGCCATCGATGCGGACGCCAAGCGCCTGCCGCGCATCGCGGAAAACCTTGAGCGCCTGGGCCTGGACGCGACCTTGAAGGCGCAGGACGCGCAATCAAGCGCATGGTGGGACGGCCAGCAGTACGACCGCATCCTGGCCGACGTGCCGTGCACGGCCTCGGGCATCGTGCGCCGCCATCCCGATATCCGCTGGTTGCGCCGCAAGGGCGACGCGTTCCAACTTGCAACACTTTCATCCAAAATTCTGGACAACCTGTGGCAGATGCTGCGCCCCGATGGTAAATTGCTGTTCGTGACATGTTCGTTGTGGCCGCAAGAGTCCGAGGCACAGGCGGCGGCATTTGCGGTGCGCAATAATGCGACCCGATTGACAGCGCCTGGCCAGCTGTTGCCGACTGGCAGCGCGGAGCAGGACCACGACGGTTTGTTCTATGCGCTATTCCAAAAAAATGCGGCTTGAGCGATTCGTCGAACCTTTTCTCACGGACACTACCGGCACACTTGTGACAACACGACTCTTCCGACTCCTGGCCCTGCTGCTGATGCTGGCATGTACCATGCCACGCGCGCATGCCGCCGATATGGTCGAGATCACCCGTGCCTACATCGAGGCTGGCGAAGAGGGCTACAAGCTGGCCGCCACGTATTCCTTCGAGCTCAATCACGACCTCGACGATGCCGTGCAGCATGGCGTGCCGCTGTATTTCACGACGGAAATCGAACTGACCCGGCCCCGCTGGTACTGGTTCGATGAAAAAGCCATCGTCGCGCGCCAGACCAGCAAGCTGTCGTACAACGTGCTGACGCGCCAGTATCACGTGTCGGGCGGCGGCTTGCAGCAAAGCTTCCCCACGCTCGACGATGCGCTGTTCCTGATCCGCCGTCCCAGCCGCTGGCTGGTGGCGCGGCGCGGCGAGCTGAAAGTGGGGCAGACGTATAACGTTACCTTGCGCATGGGCATGGACCGCGACTACCTGCCCAAGCCGATACAGGTCAATGCCTTCAATAACAGCGACTGGCGCCTGGCTTCGAATAAAAAAACCTTCTTGTATACGGCGGAGTAGTGAGTCAAGCATTGCGCTATTTGCTGGTGGTGGGCGGCGGCATTGTCAGTATCCTGCTGTTCCTGCTGGCGTCGGCTTCCGATAATTCCGGCTTTTTCGACCGTTACTACACCTGGCTGCTGGGCCTGAACGCGGCCGTGGCCGTGTCCCTGCTGGCGCTGGTTGGCATTTCCCTGGGGCGCCTGTACGCGCGCTACAAGAGCGGCAAGTTCGGCTCCAAGCTGATGACGCGCCTGGTGATGCTGTTCGCCGCCGTCGGCATCCTGCCGGGCCTGGTGATTTTCCTTGTCTCTGTGCAATTCGTCTCCCACTCCATCGAATCCTGGTTCAACGTCAAGATCGAAGCGGCGCTGGAATCGGGGATTGAGCTGGGCCGTGCCGGCCTCGATGCGGCCCTGGTCGAGCTCGATCACCGGGGCCACAAGGCCGTCGAAGAAATGGGCGCCGACCCGGTGGCCGGCCCGGCCGTACTGACCAGCCTGCTGCGCGAAGAGGGCATGCAAAATGTCATGCTCGTCAGCGGCGACGGCGTGCTGCTGGCCAGCGCCGGCCCGCACAGCGCGGCCGACTTGCCGACGCCGGCCATGCTGGTGCAGGCGGCCTTGCCGGCCGGCTATGCCTCCGCCGAAGGGGGGCTGGAATTGCACGACGATGGCACGGAGTCGGGCGGCGGCGGTTTCCGCTCGGGCTTGCCTGCGTCGCTGGAAACGGCGGCCAGCCTGCGCCTGCGCGTGCTGGTGGCCGTGCCGGGGCCGTCCGTCTCGCCCCGCTATTTGCAACTGCTGCAATCGGTGCCGCCCAAGCTGGCGACGAATGGCGAAGTGCTGCGCGCCGCCTACAGCGAATACAAGGAACGTTTCGTCGCGCGCGTGGGACTGCGCAAGATGTACATGGAAATCCTCACCTTGACCTTGCTGTTGGCCATCTTTGGTGCCATCGGCAGCGCTTTCCTGATCGCGGGCAACCTGGCCCAGCCCCTGCTGCTGCTGGCCGAGGGCACGCGCGCCGTGGCCGAGGGCGACCTGTCGCCGCGCCCTATCGTCGCCACCAAGGATGAACTGGGTACGCTGACGCAATCGTTCAACATCATGACGCGCCAGCTGCTCGATGCGCGCACGGCCGTGGAAAGCAACCGCGCCGCACTGCAAAACGCCAAGGCCCACCTGGAATCGGTACTGGCGAACATGTCGGCCGGCGTGATGGTGCTCGATGGCGACTTCAAACTGGTGACCTGCAATGAATCGGTCGAGCGCATCCTCCAGCATTCCGGGATGAGCATGGTGGGCCAGCCGCTGGCGCAGATTGCTGGAATGGAAGAATTTGGCGGCGCCATCATCAGCGCCTTCACGGCGCAAAGCGCGCAATCGGCGTCGGGCCGCAACCAGCAGCGTCTGCACTGGCAGCGCCAGATCGAGATTCCGCGCCGCCTGGGCAGCAGTGCCGACGAGCATGACATCACCTTGCTGGCGCGCGGCTCGCGCTTGCCGCTGGAGTCCGGCAGCGGCTATATCGTCGTGTTCGATGATATTTCCGACGTCATTTCCGCGCAGCGTTCGATCGCCTGGGGCGAGGTGGCGCGCCGCCTGGCGCATGAAATCAAGAATCCGCTCACGCCGATCCAGCTGTCGGCCGAGCGCCTGCAGATGAAGCTCGAAGGCAAGCTGGAGCAGCCCGATGCCGACCTGCTCAGCCGCGCCACCACCACCATCGTCAAGCAGGTCGATGCGATGAAGCGCATGGTCGACGACTTCCGCGACTATGCGCGCACGCCGCCGGCCGTGCTCGTGCCCCTGCGCCTGAACGAGCTGATCGAAGAGATCCTGAACCTGTACCTGCGCGGCGACGATGGCGACATCATCCACCCGCTGCTGGCGCCGAATCTGCCGATGGTGATGGGCGATCCGACCCAGTTGCGCCAGGTGATCCATAACCTGCTGCAGAACGCGCAGGACGCCATGGCCGACCTGCCGCCGGATTCGCCGCATCCGCGGATTGACGTAAGGACGGAAGCAATTCATTATCGCAGTGCGGACGGCGGCGTGAATATCGCCGTACGGCTGGCCATCACCGACAATGGTCCAGGTTTTGCACCAAAAATCCTGGCGCGCGCCTTCGAGCCGTATGTGACCTCGAAGGCCCGCGGCACGGGATTGGGCCTGGCGATGGTAAAGAAAATTATCGATGAACACGGCGGACGCATCGATATCGAGAACCGGGTCGACGGCAATGGCGCTTCGGTGGTCATTTTGCTGTTAAAGTTAGCTCCCGACACTCCTGCCCAGGAATTCCTGGCGTGAGGGTCTGGTTTAGTATTTAAAACACTAATAAAATCATAGTTGTCCGCCGTGTACATCTTGTGCGCGACGGCCGGCGAAATGAGGAAGGCAAGACACGAATGGCAAACATACTCGTAGTGGATGATGAAATGGGTATCCGTGAGTTGCTCTCGGAAATTTTGGGCGACGAAGGACATGCTATCCAGCTGGCCGAAAATGCGCAGCAGGCGCGCGAAGCGCGTGCCGCCGGTGCGCCGGATCTGGTGTTGCTGGATATCTGGATGCCCGACACCGATGGCGTCACCTTGCTCAAGGAGTGGCAGCGCGATGGCTTGCTGACCATGCCGGTGATCATGATGTCGGGCCACGCCACCATCGATACGGCGGTCGAGGCGACGCGCATCGGCGCCATGAACTTCCTGGAAAAACCGATTGCCCTGCAAAAACTGCTAAAAGCGGTCCAGCAAGGCTTGACGCGGGCACAGGAAACCGTGCGCGCGCCGAGCGTGGCGCCGCGCCCCGCGGCGCCCGTGGTGGCCGAGGAAAGCAGCCATCCCGTGCCCAGCTTTGGCGGCAGCGCGCCGCAACAGCTGATGGTGCGCCCAGGCATCGCCGTACCGGCGGTGGCCGAAGGCCATGGCTACAACCTGTCGTTCGACTTGCCGCTGCGCGAGGCGCGCGACGCGTTCGAGCGCATGTATTTCGAACACCACCTGGGCCGCGAAGGCGGCAGCATGACCCGCGTGGCGGAAAAAACGGGCCTGGAACGCACCCATTTGTACCGCAAGCTGAAACAGCTGGGCGTCGAAC
The DNA here is from genome assembly GCF_051380725.1 of Janthinobacterium glycogeni. Lineage (NCBI taxonomy): Bacteria > Pseudomonadati > Pseudomonadota > Betaproteobacteria > Burkholderiales > Oxalobacteraceae > Janthinobacterium > Janthinobacterium glycogeni. Next base: position 47,253 of record NZ_JBNYXP010000014.1, read on the forward strand.
CGGGCAAGCTGGCCAAGAAAGGCCTGTGACGGCAGCCGTACGGCGTCCGACGCCGCTGACCCTGGTCAGCGGCGGCAGCGCCGCCGGGCGCGAGGCTGCCATCGCGCAAGCCTTGCAGCCTGGCCAGCCGGCCGCCGTGATCCTCGAGGGTCTCGCTGATGGCAACGCCATCCTGGCCGACCTGGCCGAACAAATTTCCCCTTCTCCATCGTTTCCACTGCAACTGTTGCGCATCGCGCCCGGCTGCCTGTGCTGCAGCGGCAATCTCGTATTGCGTGTAACATTAAATCGTCTGCTGCGCCATCCACCCGCGCGCCTGTTCATCAGCCTGGCCGATGCCTCGCACATCGAACAGCTGCGCACCTGGCTCACCGCCAGTCCCTACGATGTCCTGCTGGCGCTGGAACCGGACGTGCTTGTTTCCTGAACGCGGCTTCCTGACGGTATTACCGCAGTCGCAGTTTGCATCTCGTTACAACTCTGTAGCCCGCAGGGTGGCCCGGCCGCTTGAAATGGCGGCGTGGGGACCCCACCTCTGTCCTGAAACCGCAAGAGTTTCTCTTGCTTGAGCGAAGGATGCAAAATGAACCTGATCTATAACAGCGAACAGTACAGCGTCGTGGAATTCGGCGTCGATGGCGACCTGGAAGCCCTGCGCTTCGGCGGCTATGAAATCGTCGACAAGGGCGGCAAACGCGAGACTTTCATCGCGGGAGTCCTCGCGCAACACTTCCGCCGCGACGTCACGGAATTGATTGCCAGCGAACCGAGCATGGAAGAGATCGATGAATTTTTGGGCAGCTATGATTCCCTCATGAGCCAGCCAGTCCTGTTGCACTGACCGGATGGCTATCGCCACCATACCAATCGGCAAGCCGGCATGGTATGGTGGCCGTGTTATCCCGCTGCAAACAGACCATGTGCCAACTTCTCGGAATGAATTGCAATGTCCCCACGGACATTGTCTTTAGTTTTACCGGCTTCGCCATGCGCGGCGGCCATACCGATACCCACCATGACGGCTGGGGCATCGCCTTTTTCGAGGGCGCCGGCGTGCGCCACTTCGTCGACCACCAGGCGGCCATCGCCTCGCCCGTGGCCGAACTGATCAAACGCTATCCCATCAAGTCGCGCAATGTCATCGCGCATATCCGCAAGGCGACCCAGGGCCAGGTGGCGCTGGAAAATTGCCACCCCTTCGTGCGCGAACTGTGGGGCCGCTACTGGGTCTTTGCCCACAATGGCGATTTGAAGGAGTTCACCCCCGTGCTGACGGGCAGTTACCGTCCCGTCGGCTGCACGGACAGCGAACGGGCTTTCTGCTACCTGCTGCAGGAATTGCACGCGCGCTTCGGCGACGCCCCGCCGGCCTTGCCGCAACTGCATGCCGCGCTGGCGGCGCTGTTGCCCAGCATCGCGGCCCACGGCACGTTCAACATGATGCTGTCGAGCGGCGAGGCGCTGTTTGCCCATTGCTCGACCAGCTTGCACTATCTGGTGCGACAACATCCGTTTCCAACTGCTAAACTCTCCGATGAAGACCTGAGCGTGGACTTTTCCCAGGTGACGACGCCCCAGGACAGAGTGGCCGTGATCGTTACCCAGCCGCTGACGACGAATGAGCAATGGACGGCGTTTGCGCCCGGCGAATTGAAATTATTTGTCGATGGGATGGTGCAAGATACGCCAGTGGCCTGATTTTTGACGACAATAGCCTTGATTACTGCCAAAATACCCACAGCGCGGGCGAAATTCAGCTAAAGTATTGTCAATAGTGAACCTTGATGCGGGCGCCGCGCGGCCGGTGTCACTCGACGTGATTGATGAAGAGTTAATGATCGATATTTCCAGCAACGACATCACCCCGAAACCCTTGCGCGTGCGCGAGTTCTATCTGGGGCGACAACCTATCCTCGACCGCAACCAGGCCCTGTTCGGCTATGAGTTGCTATTCCGCAACGCTCCGGTCGGCCCCGCCAACATTACCAGCGACCTGTCCGCCACGGCATCCGTGATCGCCCACGCTTCCCAGCTGGGCATGGAAAAAGTCATCGGCGACGCGCTCGGTTTCGTCAACGTCGACGCCGACGTGATCATGAGCGACATCTTCGTTTTCCTGCCGCGTGAAAAAGTCGTGCTGGAAATCGTCGAATCGATGCCGGTCACGCCGGAAGTGCGCGCGCGCATCAGCGAACTGGTGGGCCATGGCTTCGCCTTCGCGCTGGAAAACGTCGTGTCCGATACGGCGCAAGTGCAGGAACTGCTGCCGCTGGTGCAATACGTCAAGATGGACATGAGCACGGTCGACCCGAAAGTGCTGGCAGCCCTGGCGCCCCGTTTCAAGCAGGAAAACAAGAAACTGGTGGCGGAAAAGGTCGAGACGCGTGAAGAATTCAAGTCGGGCCTGGACCTGGGCTTCGATTATTTCCAGGGTTATTACTTTGCCAAGCCTGCCATCATGACGGGCAAGAAGCTGTCGCCGTCGCAACTGGCCGTCATGGAACTGATGACACTGGTGACATCGGATGCCGACAACATGGATATCGAGCGCGCCATCAAGCGCGACGTGTCGCTCGCCCTGAACTTGCTGCGCCTGGTCAATACGCCGGCCGTGGGCGCGCGCCAGCGCATCGATTCGCTGAGCCAGGCCGTGACCGTGCTGGGCCGCCGCCAATTGCAGCGCTGGCTGCAAATCATGCTGTACGCGGAACCAAGCAAGCGCGGCCATAGTATGACGCCGCTGCTGATGCTGGCCACCACGCGCGGCCGTTTGCTCGAATTGCTCGCGCATAAACTGCGCCCGAACCATGCCCATTCGGCCGATATCGCCTTTACGGTCGGCATCATGTCGCTGATGGATACCCTGTTCGGCGTGCCGATGTCGGAAATCCTCAGCCAGATTGAAGTGATCGACGAAGTGGCCGAAGCGCTGCTGTCGCGTGAAGGTTTCTATGGCGACCTGCTGCGCCTGGCCGAATGCATCGAACGCATCGAAGACATGGAAGGCGAGATCGTGCCGACCTTGCGCGACCTGGCCATGTCGCCGGACGATCTGGTGGAGCTGGAAATGGCCGCCTATGAATGGAGCGATAACGTTGTAAGGTATGCTTTGTAATGGCGCCTGACCTGAGCTACTGCGCGTCGGTATAGGCGGCCTGCGATGCTCACCGTACTTTAGTACGGTTGCGCTTCTTAGCCACCTCTCCCTTCCGCTCGCTACGCTCATGCCAGGCGCTGTGACGTTGCGTATCTGCTGGACTTGCGTGTTGTCCGTCTCCCAAAGCCCTGCACGGCATCGCCGTGACAGGGCTTTTTTACGCCGCTACGCCGCCGCGCCGGGCCAGTGCTTGTGCAGCTCGGGGTCGGTGCGCAGCTCCCACAGGGCCAGCACGGCGACGGCGATACCGACGATCAGCTCGTTCCACATGACGACGCGCTGGTCGGCCAGCCGCAGCACCCACGGCGACACGGCCACCCAGACGCCCACCAGCAGGTTGACGACGACGGCCCAGAAATAGGTCTTGTACAGATCGAAGGCGGCCAGCACGGCGACGACCAGGCCCGAGATAAAGGCGTTGATCATCTGCGGCGAGCCTTCAGGGTAGGAAAAGGCCCAGGGCGAGACGAGCAGCCACAGGCCCAGCAACAGGATCACCTGATCCTGCCAGCGTTTCAGTTTGAAGTTGGTTGCCATATTACCTCCTTGCCAGTTGGGGAACGGGCCGGAGCGGGCATGCAGCATGCCAGCCGGCATACTGCGTTAGTGCGCTTCGGCGCGCGATAAGTTCCGCGCGCCTTGTGCTTATATTATGGCACTACGACAGATTCGGCGCCAGCCAGCGTTCCACGTCCTCGATGCTGGCGCCACGGCGCTTGGCCATGTCTTCCACCTGGTCCATGCCGATCTTGCCGACGACGAAGTATTTCGACTCCGGATGGGCAAAATAGAAGCCGGACACGGCCGCGCCGGGGAACATGGCATACGATTCCGTCAGCTGCATGCCGATTTCCTCGGCCTGCATGACCTCGAACATCTGTTTCTTGACCGTATGCTCGGGGCAGGCCGGGTAGCCGGGCGCCGGGCGGATGCCGACATATTTCTCGGCGATCATGTCGTCGTTGCCCAGGTGCTCATCGGGCACGTAGCCCCACAAATCCTTGCGCACGCGCTCATGCAGGTATTCGGCAAACGCCTCGGCCAGGCGGTCCGCCAGCGACTTCAGCATGATGGACGAGTAATCGTCGTGCGCATCCTCGAAGCGTTTTTCATACTTTTCGATGCCCAGGCCGGACGTCACGGCGAACATGCCGATGTAATCTTTCACGCCCGATGCCTTCGGCGCAATGAAGTCGGCCAGGCACTGGTTCGGACGCTGCACGCCATCGACCACGGGTTTCACGCCTTGCTGGCGCATGCCGTAGTACGTGAACGCCACGGTACTGCGCGTATCGTCCGTGTACACCTCGATATCGTCGTCATTGACGCTGTTGGCCGGCAGCAAGGACACGACGCCGTTGGCCGTCAGCCAGCGCCCGTCGATGAGTTTTTTCAGCAAGGCCTGGCCTTCCGCATAGACCTTGGTGGCCGCGTCGCCCACCACCTCATCCGTCAAAATGGCAGGGAAGGGGCCGGCCAGATCCCAGGTCTGGAAGAACGGGCCCCAGTCGATATAGTTGGCCAGCGTGGCCAGGTCGACATTTTTAAACACGCGCCGGCCGATGAACTTCGGCTTCACGGGCGCGCAGGGACCGTCGAACGGCACCACCATCTTGTTGGCGCGCGCCTGCGCCAGCGGCAGGATGGGCAGCGCCTTCTTGTTGGCGTGCTGCTCGCGGATGCGCGCGTAGTCGAGCTCGATGTCTTCCACGTACTTGTCGCGCTGTTCCGGCGTCAGTAAGGATTGCGCCACGGACACCGAACGCGAGGCGTCCGGCACGTAGATGACGGGGCCTTCGTAGTTGTGCGCGATTTTCACGGCCGTGTGGGCACGGCTGGTGGTGGCGCCGCCGATCAGCAGGGGAATCTTCAGCATGCGGAAATGTTCGTCGCGCTGCATTTCCTTGGCGACATACGCCATTTCTTCCAGCGATGGCGTGATCAGGCCTGACAGACCGATGATGTCGGCGTTTTCCACCTTGGCGCGGGCGAGGATTTCCGAGCACGGCACCATCACGCCCATGTTGACCACTTCGAAGTTATTGCATTGCAAGACTACCGTGACGATATTCTTGCCGATGTCATGCACGTCGCCTTTGACGGTCGCCATGATGATCTTGCCCTTCGGCTTGGCGACGATGCCCGTGCGCTGCTCTTCCAGCAGCTTTTCTTCCTCGATGAACGGAATCAGGTGGGCCACTGCCTGTTTCATCACGCGCGCCGATTTCACCACTTGCGGCAGGAACATTTTCCCTTGGCCGAACAGGTCGCCCACCACGTCCATGCCGGCCATCAGCGGGCCCTCGATCACGTGGATGGGGCGACCGCCATTGTGCAGCAGTTCCTGGCGCGCCTCTTCCGTGTCTTCCACGATGAATTGCGTGATGCCGTGCACCAGCGCATGCGACAGGCGCTCCTGCACCGTGCCTTCGCGCCATGCCAGGGTTTGCACCTCGGCCTTGCCGCCCGCCTTCAGGGTGCCGGCAAATTCGATCATGCGCTCGGTCGAATCTTCGCGGCGGTTCAGCACCACGTCTTCCACGCGCTCGCGCAATTCCGGGTCCAGGTTGTCGTACACGCCCACCATGCCGGCGTTGACGATGCCCATGGTCATGCCGGCCTTGATGGCGTGGTACAGGAAGACGGTGTGGATGGCTTCGCGGGCGGGATCGTTGCCGCGGAAACTGAAGGACACGTTCGACACGCCGCCCGAGATCTTCGCGTACGGCAGGTTTTCCTTGATCCAGCGCGTGGCGTTGATGAAGTCGACGGCGTAGTTGTTGTGCTCTTCGATGCCGGTGGCGACGGCAAAGATGTTCGGGTCGAAAATGATGTCTTCCGGCGGGAAGTCCAGCGCATCGATCAGCAGATGATATGCGCGGGCGCAAATTTCGATCTTGCGCTCGAAGGTGTCCGCCTGCCCCTTCTCATCGAAGGCCATGACGATGACGGCCGCGCCGTAGCGGCGGCACAGTTTCGCCTGGCGCAGGAATTCTTCTTCGCCTTCCTTCATGGAAATCGAGTTGACGATGGCCTTGCCCTGCACGCATTTGAGGCCCGCTTCGATGACCGACCATTTCGACGAGTCGACCATGATGGGCACGCGCGAAATATCGGGTTCCGAGGCGATCAGGTTCAGGAAACGCGTCATGGCGGCCAGCGAATCGAGCATCGCCTCGTCCATATTGATGTCGATCACTTGCGCGCCGTTTTCCACTTGCTGGCGCGCCACGGACAGCGCCTCGTCGTATTGCTCGTTGAGAATCATGCGCGCGAACGCTTTGGAACCCGTGACGTTGGTGCGCTCGCCCACGTTGACGAACAGCGATTCGTCGTTGACGACGAACGGTTCCAGGCCCGCCAGGCGCAGGTCGTGCGACGGCGCTGGCACGGTGCGCGGCGTGTTTTTCGACAGCAACTCGCCGATGGCGGCGATGTGCTCGGGCGTGGTGCCGCAGCAGCCGCCTGCCATGTTCAAAAAGCCCGCGTCGGCAAATTCGCGCAGCAGGGCGGATGTGTCGGCTGGCAACTCGTCGAAACCCGTGTCGCTCATGGGGTTGGGCAAGCCCGCGTTCGGGTAGATGCACACGAAGGTGTCGGCGATCTTGGCCAGCTCTTCCGCGTACGGGCGCATCAGGGCGGCGCCCAGCGCGCAATTCAGGCCGATGGTCAGCGGCTTCGCGTGGCGCACGGAATTCCAGAAGGCGGGCACGGTCTGGCCCGACAGGATGCGGCCCGAGGCGTCCGTGACGGTGCCGGAAATCATCAAGGGCAGGCGCACGACGGTCGGGTTTTGCTCGTAGAACAGGTCGATGGCGAACAGGGCCGCCTTGCAGTTCAAGGTATCGAAGATGGTTTCCACCAGCAGCACGTCGGCGCCGCCCTCCACCAGGCCCTGCGTCTGCTGCAGGTAGGCAGCCACCAGCTGGTCGAAACTGACGTTGCGCGCGGCCGGGTCGTTCACGTCGGGCGAGATCGACGCCGTCTTTGGCGTCGGTCCCAGGGCGCCCGCGACGAAGCGCGGCTTGTCCGGGGTGGAATACTTGTCGCAGGCGGCGCGCGCCAGCCTGGCCGCCTGGACGTTCATTTCATAGGCCAGGTGGGCCATGTGGTAATCGTCCTGGGCGATCGTCGTGGCGCCGAAGGTATTTGTTTCGATCAGGTCGGCGCCGGCCGCCAGGTAGCGCTCGTGGATTTCCTGGATGATGTGCGGCTGCGTCAGGGTCAGCAGCTCGTTATTGCCCTTGACGAACAGTTCGCGCGCGCCGCTGTCGGCCGGCGCGGCGAAATCGATGAAGCGGCCGGCGGGACCGCCACGGTACGCTTCTTCGTCGAGCTTGTACTGCTGGATGATCGTGCCCATGGCGCCGTCGAGGATCATGATCCGCTGCGCCAGGATGGCGCGCAAGGTGGCTTCGGTCGGGGACATGGCGGGGATCACGGTATCGTTCATTTCATGCTTTCAATAGGCAAACGGGCGGCGGCGCGGCGACAAGACAGTACGAGGCGGTTGCGGGCCAGCAGGATCAGCTGACGGAGTGTGCCCGCCGGGTAGGGCAGGCAGAAGGTGGCAATCGCCTGAATCACCGGGTCTAAAATTATACGGCATCAGGCTGCTTTGGTTTTAAGCAAAAGCGGCCGTTTGCCCCACGGCAGGCTTGCTTGCAACACATCGGCTTGCGCCGCGCCTGATTCTGAAATGACATTCCTGAAAATTGTACTGAAAATGTTAATTCTTCCGCCAAAATTGCCAGGAAGATACGCTCTCCAGGCTGTGGAAAAATTCCCACATTATTTGCGCCATAGCGGCCTACTTTTAATGAATTTTATGGCAATAGCTGTAATGGAAAATAATTTTGATGCAAGGCCATAGATGGGGGCGAATAATTCTTAAAATAAATCTTTCCAAGAAAATATTTTATTATTATCAAAACCAATTGAATCAAAAGCATTAATAGTTGTCTTTGGGAATCGAATTAACCCATAATATGGCTTCTTCGAAATCACATTCTCACCAAAAGTCACCAATATGTCACATTTCCCTCGTGTCCTCCCCGGCATCGCGCTGCACCAACATGGTTGCCAGCCATGAAAAACCATCTGCTTGTTGCCTTGTTTCTTGTGCTGGGCCTGTCCGCTTGCGGCGGTGGAGGCGGTGGTGATACGGTGGTATCGACCACGGCGGGCAATCCTGCCGTGGTTCCTGCCGTAACGGCCGTCTCGGCGGCGAATGTCGCCGTGGGCGGCAGGCTGGTGGTGACGGGCACGAATCTGAGCCGCGTGACGGCTTTCCAGATAGGCAGCGTGAACGTTGCCGCCAGCGCCAGCAGCGACACCAGCGTGACCCTGTCCATGCCGGGCGCGCCGGTGACGGGCGCCTTGAGCCTCGTCAGCGCCAGCGGCACGGCAAGCACCAGTTATAACGTCAATGTGTACTTGCCGCTGAGCGTGAGCAGCGTCGCGCCGGCAACGGGCGGCGTCGGTTCCAGCGTGACGATCGCGGGCGGCGGCATGGGCGCCGTGACGGCGGTGCAGTTCGGCAATGGCGCGTCGGCGACGCCGCAAAGCCAGACGGCCGGCAGCGTGACGGTAGTGGTGCCTGCGGGCGCAGCGACAGGCGCGCTGACGGTGCGCGGTCCGTACAACGATGTGATCAGCAGCGACACGTACACGGTCTTGGCCAGCGTGGCAGTGACGTCGATCACGTCGGTAGTCAACGGCGCGACCTTGTCGGTGACGTTGCAGGGCAGCAATCTCGACCAGGTCAGTTCGGCGACGGTGGGCAGTACGCCAGCCGTCATCGTCAGCGCCAGTAGCAGCCAGCTGCTGCTGTCTGCGCCAGCGTCGGCAACGGGCAACGTGATGCTGTCAGCCGCTTCGCGCATCGCCGTGAATGCGGGCACGGTGTCGGCCTTTACCTTGGGCAGCATTGATTTCGCGCAGGTACTGAACTTGAATTCCAGCGATGCAGCCTTGCGCCTGACGCGCGGCAAGCCGGCCGCCGTGCGCGTCTCCGTGCTGGCCATGCAAACAGGCCAGGCCAGCCCGGCCGTGGTCTTGAATGCGACGGCCGCCAATGGCAGCAACCTGGGCAGCATCACCATGAGCGGTCCATCGGTCTTGCCGACGGTGAAAAGCGATTACAGTTTCAACGGCAATTTCAGCGCCGTCCTGCCTGCTGGCTGGATCTTGCCCGGCGTGCGCGTGCGCGTGACGGCCGTGGGCAATGATGGTACGCAAGTGAGCCAGGAAGCGGCGCCCGTCGTGGCCAGCGCGGCGAAAATTCACCTGGTGCTGGTGCCGCTGAGCACCGACGATGGCGTGGCGCAGCTGCCTGACGTCCAGGATATCCGAGCCGCGCTGCTGCGCGTGTATCCGTATGCGGCGGAAAATATCAGCATTACCACGCGCGCCCCACTGAGCGTGGCGGGCAGCAGCACGGCCGACAGCTGGTGGAACACGACCCTGGAAGCCCTGAACGACAAGCGCGCGCAGGAAGATAGCGACGCCTATTACTATGGTTTCGTGCCGAGAATGTCTTCCACGCGCACCGCCGGCCTGGCCTACATCAACCCGCCTGGCAGCAGCAATGCCTTCACGGCGGCCATTGGCCTCGATGCCAAGTCCAACAGCATTGCCTCCGTCGATCCCTTCGGCAATAGCTGGCCTGAATGGCTGACTACGCTTGTGCATGAGCTGGGCCATAACCACTCGCTGCAGCACGTCGCCTGCGGCGGTCCAGCCAATGCGGCCACCGACTACCCGTATCCGAATGGCGAGCTGGGCCCGCAACCGCTGTACAACAGCAACTATGCGGGCAGCATTGGCCAGTTGAGCAAGGCAGTCTACGGCAGCACGCCGATGAAAGACGTGATGAGCTATTGCAGCGGTGCCTGGTTCTCCGACTACAGCTATGTGCGGGTACAGCAATTCCTGGAAAGACGCAGCACGCAGATTACAGGCAGCAATGTGCTGGCTGCCAGCATGTCCGTGGCCGAGAATGGCTATCTGACCATTTCCGGCCGCATCACGCCGGCCGGCGTGGGACTGCGTCCCGCCGTTGCCTCGTCGGTGCGCATCGGCCCCGCTGCCAGCGGCAGCGGCCATGCGTATATCTTGCGCGTGCTGACGGCGTCGGGACAGACTATCGACTTGCCTTTTGATGGCGTTTCCGTGGCTGACCATGGCGGCAACGCCATGAGCCATTTCCGCGTCAGCTTCGCCAACCCGGGTGAAATCAGCGATGTGCAGGTATTGGCAAATGGCAAGGCTTTAGCCAAGCTGGAGCGCCCTGCGCGCCGCAGCAGGGCCGCCGCCAACGATGCCACGTTCGATGCGACACAAAGCGGCGGCAAGCTGGCGCTGGTCTGGAATGCCGAGACGGAACCGTACGCCGCCGTGCTGCACGTGGCCGCCGATGGCCGCAAGACGGTGGTCGCCAGTGACTTGACGGGTGGCAAAGCCAGCGTCGACGTCAGCGCCTTGCCTGCCGGCGGCCGTTTCGAGGTCAGCCTGTCGTCATCCGTCGGCGCACGCCTGATGAAGGTGGCGCGCCGCTAAATAAGGGTGGCGCATGCAGCAAGGGCTTGCCGCGGCAAGCCCTTTTTTTATGCGCGCAGGCATTGGTGCATAAACTGCACAAATCCTGTACCTGGCGAGGGCTGCCGTTTTACCTCCCGCCTGCCTAGAATGGGGCTTCATCCACTTGCGGAGCATCCCATGCCCATCCTGAACCTGCGTTTGTCCACCACGCCCGATGCGCGCCAGTCGGCCGCCATCGCCGCCACCTTGAGCGCCTTGACGGCGCAGTTGCTGCACAAGGCGCCCGAACTGACGTCGGTGGCGATCAGCCATGCCGATGCGGCGCACTGGTTTGTCGGCGGGCCATCCCTGCAGGCGCAGGGCAAGGCCAGCTTTTTCCTCGATATCCTGATCAGCGATGAAACGAATACGGCGGCGGAAAAGGCCGCGTATATCGCCGCCGTGTTCGCCGCCATGCACGAGCATCTCGGCGCCTTGCATGACGTCAGCTATATCCACGTGCACGACGCGCGCCAGGCGGCCTGGGGCTACGGCGGCTTGACGCAGCAGTTCCGCGCCGTGCGCAAGGCGCTGCAGCCGGCCTGATCAATCCCAGCGGTGATTTTGATAGTGTTGCACGGCAAAATCGACAAAGACCCTGACTTTCGGCGACAACTGGCGGCTGTGCGGGTACAGCGCGTACAAGGTGCGTGGGCGCAAGGTGTAGCCGGGCAAGACTTCCACCAGCTGGCCGCTGCGCAGCGCGTCGCGCACGATGAAGTCGGCCGCGCCGGCAATCCCCATGCCGCCCACGGCGGCCTCGCGCAGGGCCACGCTGGTATTGGCTTGCAGGCTGCCGCGCACGGCTACCTTGTGCGCGCCGCCGCCGGCATCCGTGAACGACCACTCGGCCGGTTTCTCGCCGGAGCTGTACATCAGGCAATTGTGCTGCGCCAGGTCTTGCGGCATGGCCGGATGGCCATGGCGGGCCAGGTAGGCGGGCGAGGCGACGGCCACCGTGCGGCTGCCGCCCAGCTGGCGCGCCACCAGGGTGGAGTCGGGCAAGCCGCGCGCCAGGCGCAGCGCCACGTCGAAGCCATCGTCGATCAGGTCGACGATGCGGTCATTGCAGACGAGATCGATGTGGATGTGCGGGTAGTGGCGCGTAAACTCGGGCAGCCAGGCGGCCAGTTCCAGGGTGCCGAAGGCCATCGGCGCATTGATGCGCAGGCTGCCGGACGGCTGCGCCTGGTGCATGGCGACGGCCCTGTCGGCCGCATCGAGGGCGTCGAGGATGTCGCGGCTGGCCAGATAGTATTCCTGGCCGGCGGCCGTCAGGGCGAAGCGGCGCGTGGTGCGGTTGAGCAATTGGGCGCCCAGCTGGCTTTCCAGCTGGCGGATCTGGCGCGACACGATGGAGTGGGAAATGCCGAGTGCGGCGCCGGCGGCCGTGAAACTGCCCAGTTCCACGACGCGGCGCAAGGCGCGCAGGGCGGTCAGCTGGTCCATGGGCGCTTGCCGCCGGTATCGATTGCTTAATTAAACGAAACGTTTGCCTTCGAGGGGGAAGCCCTTGATGAACTCGGCTGCGGGCAGGCGCTTGCCGCCTGGTTTTTGCAGTTCCGTCAGGCGCAGCGAGCCATTGCCGCAGGCCACGACGATGCCGTGCTGGGCGTCGGCCGCCAGCACCTGGCCCGGCGCTTCCTTGCTGTCCGCTTCGAGTACCTCGGCGGCCCAGATCTTGATGGTGACGCCATCGACCTGGCCGCAGGCGCCGGGAAACGGATTGAAGGCGCGGATTTTCAGGCCCAGTTCCAGCGCCGGCAAGCTGAAATCGAGTGCCGCTTCTTCCTTGGCGATCTTTGCCGCATAGGTGACGCCCGCCTCCGGCTGCGGCACGGCTTCCAGCGGCTGCTGCTGCATCTTGCGCAGGGTCTCGACGATCATCTTGCCGCCCAGTTTGGCCAATTTGTCGTGCAGGGTGGCGGTGGAGTCGCCCGCCTCGATGGGCGTGCGCTCGATGGCCAGCATGGGGCCCGTATCGAGGCCTTCTTCCATCTGCATGATGGTGACGCCCGTTTCATCGTCGCCGGCCTCGATGGCGCGGTGAATCGGCGCGGCGCCGCGCCAGCGCGGCAGCAATGAACCGTGGATATTGATGCAGGGTTTGATGTCGAGCGTGCTGCGCGGCAAGATCAAGCCGTAGGCCGCCACCACCATCACGTCGTAATCGGTGGCCAGCAGGCGCTCGTGAGCCGCCTTTGCCTCGGCGGCGCGCTGCGGATCCTTGCTGTCCATGCGCAAGGACAGCGGCTGCAGCACTTCGATGCCGTGCTGCTGCGCGTACTGCTTGACGGCCGAGGCGTGCAGCTGCATGCCGCGACCGGCGGGGCGGTCGGGCTGGGTCAGCACCAGCGGAATCTCGAAGCCCGCTTCGTGCAAGTCTTTCAGGGCCGTGGCGGCAAATTCAGGCGTGCCTGCGAAGATCACTTTCATATGGTTCCTTGACGTGAGGTGCGCAGGCCCGGGCCGGAGGCGCCAGGCTGGCGTGGTATTACGGTCAGTCTATCAGCAGTGCTGTAAAAACTCCTTTAACACCTTACAAAACCGTAGCGAGCGGAAGCGAATTGTGGCTGAGAAGCGGAACTGTGCTTGAGCACAGTGAGCATCGCAGACCGCAAGTCGCGCCGGCCAGTAGGTTTGGTCAGGTGTTATCAGAAACGGCGGTTCTGTGCGCGCAGGCTCGCTTCGCGCTCGAGACCGCGGATTTCCTTGATCATCTTGGTCTTGATGCGGTTGCGCTTGAGCGGCGACAGGTATTCGACGAATACCTTGCCCAGCAAATGATCCATCTCATGCTGGATGCAGACGGCCAGCAAGCCATCGGCTTCCAGCTCGAACTGCTTGCCGTGGCGGTCCAGGGCGCGCACCTTGATGCGGGCCGGGCGCTCGACGCCATCGTAGACGCCGGGCACGGACAGGCAGCCTTCGTCGTAGACCTGCTTTTCTTCGCTGGCCCAGGTGATTTCCGGGTTGACGAATACTTGCAGCTGGTTTTTCTCTTCGGTGATGTCGATCACCATCATCTGGATATGCGCGTCCACTTGCGACGCGGCCAAGCCGACGCCGGGGGCGTCGTACATGGTTTCGGCCATGTCATCGATCAGGGTTTGCAGGCGCGCGTCGAACTCGGTGACGGGCTTGGCGATCGTGTGCAGACGAGGATCGGGGTAACGCAGGATATTTAATATGGACATACGGATTCGACTGGTTAAGGTGGGCGCCGGTGCGCCGGATTATTCATGCCTGGGCCATGCGAACGATGGCAGGGCTATTTTATTTTTGAGTACGCTACGGTTGGGCGCGTGTGGCGCAACGGCGCGGCAGATGCGTTTGCCAGTGCGCTATTCGTTTGCTGCAAAGGGAAATTTTATCACAGACGCCCATGGCCCTGTGCACGGCGGGCCGTTTTGCGGCGCCATTGCACGCATCCTTGCGCGCGTCGGTATCGCGTGCGCGCCATGGCGCTAGCATGGGATGTCACAGTACACGACGAGGTTGTCATGCATGCACTTGCCACGACGGCGGACACGGCCACGGAACTGGCGGGCTGGCTGCGCCTCCAGCATCTGCCCGGCGTAGGCCCGGTGGCGGCGCGCGCCTTGCTGGCCCGCTTCGGCTTGCCGCCGCACATCTTTGCCACACCGTTCGAAATCCTGCGCGAGGTGGTGCCTGCCAGCGTGGCGCGCGCCATCGTGCAGCCGCCCAAGCCGGTGGCCAACAGCCAGCTGGAACTCACGCTGCAGTGGCTGCAGCGGCCCGGCAACGCCGTGCTGACCCTGGCCGATGCCGCGTATCCGCCCCTGCTGCTGGAAATCGCCGATCCGCCGCTGTTGTTATATGTGCGGGGACGGGCGGAACTGCTGTCGCGTCCGGGCGTGGCCATCATCGGCAGCCGCAATGCCAGCGCGCAAGGCATGCAGAACGCGGCCGCCTTTGCGCAAGCCCTCAGCGCGGCAGGCTTGACCATCATTTCCGGGCTGGCGCTGGGCATCGACACGCACGCGCACGAGGGCGGCTTGCGCGGCGCGGGCGCCACAGTGGCCGTGATCGGCACGGGCGCCGATTTGGTGTATCCGCGACGCAACCTTGCTCTGGCGCAAAGAATTGCCGAACAGGGCTGCATCGTCAGCGAGTACGCGCTGGGGCTGCCCGCCATGCCGGGCAACTTTCCGCGCCGCAACCGCCTGATCAGCGGTCTGGCGCGCGGCGTGCTGGTGATCGAGGCGGCGGCTCAGTCGGGTTCCCTGATCACGGCGCGCCTGGCGGGCGAGCAGGGGCGCGACGTGTATGCCTTGCCCGGCTCCATCCATGCCACACTGGCCAAGGGGTGCCATGCGCTCATCAAGCAGGGCGCCAAGCTGGTCGAGTCGGCCGATGACGTGCTGCAAGAGCTGCAGTGGCTGGGCGGCGTCCCCAGCGTGCCGGCCGCGGTGGAGGACGAGCCGCCGCTGCTGGCCGCGCTGGGCCACGACCCCCGCGATGCCGACACCCTCGCCGCGCGCAGCGGCCTGGCCATGGGCGCGCTGATGGCTGAATTGCTGGCGCTGGAGCTGGCGGGCCGGGTCGAACGCTTGCCGGGAGGACTGTTTCAACGCTGCAAATGACAGCTTGTCACTTGTGTGGCGGCCTTGCCGCACGGGGGCGCTTTGTCTGCGCGCACCCTTGTGTCTTAGCGAACTTAGCTGCTAGAGTAGAGCCATGTTCGATATCCTGGTGTACCTCTACGAGACTTACTATCGCCCCGATGCCTGCCCCGAGCCGGCAGTGCTGGCGCGCAAACTGTCGGCCGTCGGTTTCGACGACGTGGAGATTTCCGAAGCGCTCGTCTGGCTGACGGACTTGAACGCCATGGCCGGCGCCGAACAAACCCTGACGGCCAGCTCCACAGGCACGCGCTTCTATGTGCAGCAGGAAAGCGACGTGCTGGGCACGGCCGCCATCGGTTTCATCCAGTTCCTGGAAAGCGCCAAGGTGCTCTCGCCGCTGCAGCGCGAAATCGTCATCGAACGGGCGCTGGCGCTCGACGAGGCGCCCGTGTCGCTGGGCAAGCTGAAAGTCATCGTGCTGATGCTGTTGTGGAGCCAGGGCAAGGAACCGGACGCCCTGATGTTCGACGATCTGTTTGTCGACGACGAAGACTTGCCTCCCCGCCTGCTACACTAATAAAAATGTCCATGGCGGCGTTACAGCGTCTTGCCGTACTAGCATACTGTCTGCGGCGCTGCGCCTTGCCCTGAACATTTTTATGCTGTCTTGCTGGCTGCCACAGCAGCCCTTGGCCTGACCCTGGCGCCGCCGTCCCGCCATCCCCTTTAATATGTGCCGCACCTGCGCGCACGCCAGACCATTGTGTTTGCGCCTGCGCATTCTTGCTTGCAGATAACTTGCCGAATTCTTCAATAGGCGCTTATCATTGGCCGCTTGACAAGACCACAAGTCACAAGGCCTTGCGCAGACAAAAGCGTCGGCGCCTGGCAATGCACTGTATGATGCGCATGCTGAAACTATCCTAGAGCATTTTTCGAGACTAAAAAATATGACAAAAACCCTCATCATCGCCGAGAAGCCTTCTGTCGCGAACGATATCGCGAAGACGCTTGGCGGCTTCACCAAGCACGATGAGTACTTTGAATCGGATGAATACGTCCTGTCGTCGGCGGTCGGCCACTTGCTGGAGATCGCCGTGCCGGAAGAATTCGACGTGAAGCGCGGCAAATGGAGTTTCGCGCACTTGCCGATGATTCCACCGTATTTCGCGCTCAATCCCATCCCGAAGACGGAAGCGCGCCTCAAAGTATTAAACAAGCTGATCAAACGTAAAGACGTATCCACCCTCATCAACGCATGCGATGCGGGGCGCGAAGGCGAGCTGATTTTCCGCCTGATCGCGCAAAACGCCAAGGCCAAGCAACCGGTCAAGCGCCTGTGGCTGCAGTCGATGACGCCGGGCGCCATCCGCGACGGTTTTGCGCACCTGCGCAGCGACGAAGAAATGCTGCCGCTGGCCGATGCGGCCCGCTGCCGTTCGGAAGCCGATTGGTTGATCGGCATCAATGGCACGCGCGCCATGACGGCGTTTAATTCGAAAGAAGGCGGTTTTTACCTGACCACCGTGGGCCGCGTCCAGACGCCAACCCTGTCCATCGTCGTCGAACGCGAAGATAAAATTAAAAAATTCGTGCCGCGCGACTTCTGGGAAGTGCGCGCCGAATTCGTCTGCGCGGCCGGCATCTATGAAGGCCGCTGGCTCGACACGAAGTTCAAGAAGGACGAGAACGACCCCGAGAAGCGCGCCGAGCGCCTGTGGAGCAAGGCCGCTGCCGACTCGATCGCCACCGCCTGCCGCGGCCGCCAAGGCATCGTCACGGAAGAATCGAAACCGACCACCTCGATGGCGCCGGGCCTGTTCGACCTGACCAGCCTGCAGCGCGAAGCGAACTCGCGTTTCGGCTTCTCCGCTAAAAATACCCTGGGCCTGGCCCAGGCGCTGTATGAAAAGCACAAGGTATTGACGTATCCGCGTACCGATTCGCGCCACCTGCCGGAAGACTACATGCCGACCGTGCTGCAGGCGCTGGAAACGGTCAAGGAAAACAGCAACTACCATCAGTTCGCCAAGCAGATCATCGACAAGGGCTGGGTCAAGCCGAACAAGCGCATCTTCGATAACACGAAGATCTCGGATCACTTCGCGATCATCCCGACGACGATCGCGCCAAAGAACCTGTCCGAGCCGGAACAGAAGCTGTACGACCTGGTCACGCGCCGCTTCATGGCCGTGTTCTTCCCGCCTGCGGAATTCCAGGTCACCACGCGCTACACGGAAGTATCCGGCCATCAGTTCAAGACTGAAGGCAAGGTCATGACCAATCCGGGCTGGCTGGCCATCTACGGCAAGGAAGCATCGACGGACGCCGACAAGGAAAGCAATGGCAACGGCAATCTGGTGCCCGTCGCCAAGGGCGAGAAAGTGCAGACGGAAAGCGTCAACGCCAACGGCCTGGTCACCAAGCCGCCTGCGCGCTTCACGGAGGCGACCTTGCTGTCGGCCATGGAAGGCGCCGGCAAGCTGATCGATGACGACGAGCTGCGCGACGCGATGGCCGGCAAGGGTCTTGGAACCCCGGCGACGCGCGCGGCCACCATCGAGGGCTTGCTGACGGAACGCTATCTGATCCGCGAAGGCCGCGAACTGATTCCGACGGCCAAGGCATCGCAGCTGATGACTTTGCTCAAAGGACTGGGCGTCAACGAATTGACGGCGCCGGAACTGACGGGCGAGTGGGAATACAAGCTGTCGCAGATGGAAAAAGGCAAGATTTCGCGCGAAGAATTCATGCGCGAAATCGCGCAGATGACGCAAATCATCGTCAAGCGCGCCAAGGAATACGACAATGACACGATTCCCGGCGACTACGCGACCCTGGAAACGCCATGCCCGAACTGCGGCGGCGTGGTAAAGGAAAACTATCGCCGTTTCGCCTGCACCAAGTGCGAATTCTCGATGAGCAAGACGCCCGGTTCGCGCCAGTTCGAAATCGCCGAAGTGGAGCAATTGCTGAAGGACCGCACCATCGGCCCGCTGCAAGGCTTCCGCTCGAAGATGGGCCGTCCGTTCGCCGCCATCCTGCGTATCGTGCGCGATGAAGAGATCAAGAACTTCAAGCTGGAATTCGATTTCGGCCAGAACGACGAGAGCGAAGATGGCGAAGGTGTCGATTTCACGGGTCAGACGCCCGTGGGACCGTGCCCCAAGTGCAATGCCGGCGTGTACGAGATGGGCCTGGCCTATGTGTGCGAGCACAGCGTGGCTAAGCCGAAGACGTGCGACTTCCGCAGCGGCCGCATCATCTTGCAGCAGGAAATCTTGCCGGAACAAATGGCAAAACTGCTCAACGACGGCAAGACGGACTTGCTGCCGGGCTTTGTATCGCAGCGCACGCGCCGTCCGTTCAAGGCCTTCCTCGTGCGCGGCAAGGATGGCAAGGTGAGCTTCGAGTTTGAAGAGCGCAAGGCCAAGCCAGGCGCGAAGACCAAGGCGGCAGCCGTCGAAGCCGAAGGCGAAGAAGGCGCGGCGCCAGCGAAGAAGACGGCCGTCAAGAAAGCGGCAGCCGTGAAGAAAGCGCCGGCCAAGAAAGCCACGGCCGTGAAAAAGCCGGCCGCCAGGAAGGCGCCGGCGAAGAAAGCGGCAGCGGCGGAGTAATCCGGCGCCAGCCAGACAGACGAAAGCCAGGGATCGTTCCCTGGCTTTTTTTACGTCCCGAGGCTGGCTAAGAGCCTGTCCCAGTAGATGAATACATCCCCCGCTGGCGCGCCTCAGAAGCGGGGACTGCGTTGATCGTCGTCGCGTGGCTCGCCACGCGTCCTCCTCACGCCTTGTCCGCGCTCCTGATGTGCTGCCAGCAGAAGACGCTCCCTACTGGGATAGGCTCTTAGTCCAGGTAGTCCGAATACTCGCGCTGCGCGTAGTTCTGCAGGTTGGCCCACGGCTGCGCCTTGCTGACGGTCGGCTGCAGCTTGACGTCGACCCGGCGATAGAAGGTGTTCGCGCGGTCGCCGCTTTCGATGATCAGCGGAATCTGCTTTTGCTCATCCCACAGGATGCGCTGGAACACGCCATTCTTTTCCACTTCGCGCCAGCGCGCGCCCGTCACGTTCGATGCCTGCTTCGACAGCGGCATGGCGGCCACCAGTTTCGGGTCCAGCAGGTAAAAACTGTTTTCCCAGGAACCGTCGAAATTGACGTTTTCGTACTCGGCCTTGGGAATCGAGACGACGATCTTGTCATGCGCATCGATGTACTCCACGCGCACGGTGTTCTTTTCCAGCATCACGTGGCGCGGGATCAGCACGGGATTGAAGTGCTTGTGTTCATGCTGCGTGGCCGCAGTCGACGTTTTCAGGGTCACCTTGGTGTTCTCGCCGTGCTTGTGGCCCGCATGCGCATCGGTCGACGGCGCCAGCACGCGCTCGACCCACACGTGGCCGGGACGGCGCAGCATCTTTTCTTCGTAGCGGCTCTCGCGCGTCACGCCTTCCGGCGTCAGCACGCGGCTGTAATAGGTGATGCCCAGGTCCAGGTCGGCAGGAGCGGAAGGCGTGGCAGGCGCGGCTTGCGCGCTGGCGGCAAAGCCGGCGGCGAGGAGGACGGCGATCAGGGACGATTTCATGGTGTTGCCTTTACGTGCAGAGGGGCGGAGGGCATACGCCATCCGCCCCGGTGGGGTTACCGTGTTGATGTGGATCAGAAGCCGAAGGCCGCCTTCAGCAAGTCGAACACCTTGGTGTTGTCCAGTGTGCCCTTGAAGGTCTTCGCGCCCGCGCCCGTGGCCAGCAGCTTGACGTCGCCGCCGCCGTGGGTTTCGCTGGCCAGGCGCACGCCTGTTTCTTGCAGGTAGTTGTCTTTCAGGGCCGTGGCGCTGTCGACGTTGCTGCGCAGGGCAGGGCGGTTCGGGCCGTTGCCGAACACCAGGGTGGTGTAGGTATTGCCATCGGCATCCTTGCTCGGCTGGTTATCCTTGTAGCCGCGGTTGATGTCGAGGATAGGATTGCCGCGCTTGCCATAACCGTTGAAGGCCAGCGTATGGTCATGGTCGGCAGTGACGACGATCAGGGTGTTCTCCAGCTTTGGATCGCTTTCCTTGATCTTGGCGATGGCGGCCTTGATGGCGTCATCGAAGGCGATGGTGTCCGTCAGCGCGCGCTTGGCATTGATGCCGTGCAAGGCGTGGTCGATGCGGCCGCCTTCGACCATCAGGAAGTAGCCGTTCGTGTTTTTCGACAGCAAGTCGATGGCTTTGAGCGTCATTTCCGACAGGCTAGGCTGGGTCGCGCCTTCGCCCAGCGGTGGCGTGGCCGTGCGGTCCAGTTCGTATTCGAGGTGGCTGCGGGTGCTGTACAGGCCGATGAATTTCTTGCCGCTCGGCGCCGCCGCCATTTCCGCTTTCGTCG
Source organism: Janthinobacterium glycogeni (assembly GCF_051380725.1). Classification (NCBI taxonomy): domain Bacteria; kingdom Pseudomonadati; phylum Pseudomonadota; class Betaproteobacteria; order Burkholderiales; family Oxalobacteraceae; genus Janthinobacterium; species Janthinobacterium glycogeni. The sequence goes on from NZ_JBNYXP010000014.1 coordinate 67,945, forward strand.
CGGCCACGGTGTAGCCCTTGGCGGCAAATTCGCTCAAGAGGTCGCGGCCATCGACGCGGCCATACTTGTTGCTGGCCGACCATGGGGTGAAGTGGTTGCGGCCGCCACCCATCAGCACGTCGACGCCATCGCCCAGCGCCGCGTTGTAGCCGGCGCCGCCTGGCGTCGCTTGCGCGGCGATCGCGTATTGCGCATTGCGGTTGCAGATGTGCGAGAACGTCGTCGCCGGCGTGGCGTGCGTCAATTCCGTGGTGGTGATGGCGCCCACGGCCTTGCCCTTGGCTTTCGCCAGTTCCAGGATGGTCGGTACCGTCTTGCCGCCGGCCGGGCAATTGTCCACGCCCAGGTTGCCGTTGGCGTCGCGGCCGGGTTCCTTGGCGATCGTGTCCTGTGCCATCGAGATGACTTCATTGTTCATCTTGACGCCGGTCATGTAGGCGGCCATCGATGGCGCGCTGTCCGTCGTTTGCGCATCGTTCGAGTACGTCTTGATGCGCGCCGTGCGCTCCAGCGTGTCCATCGTCAGGCTGCCGTCTTCCTTGTACTGGTAGATGCGCGCCGCCGTCACGACGGACGGGCCCATGCCGTCGCCGAGGAAGAAGATGACGTTCTTGGCGTCGGCGGCGTAGGCGCTGGCGACGCTGGCGGCTACGAGCGTGGTCAGCAGGGACAGTTTCAGGGCGGGTTTCAATGCAAGTTTCATATGCTTGTCCAATTTTGATGTCTTGGGGATTACAGACCGCCGGCCGTCTTGACCAGGCCGAATACTTTGGTGTTGTCGATGGTGCCCAGGAAGGTTTCCGAACCCTTGCCGATGGCGCCCAGGAAGACGTCGGTGCCGCCGTGGGTTTCGTTGCCGGCCGTGGTGCGGATCACCGCTTCCTGGTGGTAATTATTGGCGCTGGTGACGGTTTCATCGAGGCTGGCCATGGCGGCGCGGCTAGCTTGCGTGCGGTTTTCGCCATTGCCGAAGCCGATGATCGAATACGGTGCGCCGTCCAGGTCTTTTTCGACCGCGCCGGTGACGTAGTTCTTCACCACGCCCAGCACGCCAGGGTTGCCGGCAGCCGTCTTGCCCGTGCGTTTGGCGTAGCCGTTCAGCACCAGGGTGTGGTCATGGTCGGCCGTGACGACGATCAGGGTATTGGCCAGGGTCGGATCGGTGAGCTTGGCTTTTTCGATGGCGGCCTTGATGGCGTTGTCGAACGCGACCGTGTCCTGCAGCGCTTTCTTGGCCGTCGTTTCGTGCAGCGCATGGTCGATGCGGCCGCCTTCGACCATCAGGAAGTAACCCTTCTTGTTCTTCGCCAGCACGTCCATGGCCTTGGTGGTCATTTCCGCCAGGCTAGGTTCCTTGCTTGCATCGCGGTCCAGGTCGTAGCTCATGTGGCTGGAGGTGAACACGCCGAACAAACGGTCCGTCTTGGCTGGATCGACGGCCTTGAAGTCGGTGGCGTTGTTGGCGACCGTGTAGCTCTTCGCTTTCAGTTCGGCCACCAGGTCGCGGTCGTCGGAACGCTTGCCGCCGCTCTTGAATGGCGTAAAGAATTGCGCGCCGCCACCGAGGACCACTTCCAGGCCGGTGGTGCCCAGCGCGCTGTTGTAGCCCGTGCCGCCCGGCACCAGTGCCGCGGCGATATCGTTCTCCAGGTCGCGGTGGCAGATGTGCGCGTAGGTCGCGGCCGGCGTGGCGTGCGTCACGCGCGCCGTGCTGACGACGCCGGCGGCAAAGCCCTTGGCCTTGGCCAGTTCCAGCAGGGTGGTGGCGGGCGTGCCGTTGCCGGTGCCGCATTTGTTGACCAGCTTGTTGCCGTTCGCATCCGTGCCCGGATCGATGGCGACCGTGTTGGCCGACATCGAAATGACTTCATTGTTCATCTTGACGCCGGTCATGTAGGCGGCCATCGACGGCGCGCTGTCGGTCACTTGCGCGTCGTTCGAGAACGTCTTGACGAAGGCCGTTTCCGGCAGGGTGTCCATGGTCAGCGAACCGTCTTCGCCCACCGAATAGATGCGCGCGGCCGTCATGGTGGTCAGGCCCATGCCATCGCCGAGGAAGAAAATGACGTTTTTCGGCGGCGCTTCAGCCACTACCTCTTCTTTTTTTGCATCGCTGCCGCAGGCGGCCAGCATCAGGGTGATGGCGACGCTGCAGCCAGCGACGGAAATTTTTCTGCGTGTCATGTGGTTCATCCGGCTAGGTTTGAAAGAGCTAGCAAGATAGCAATCCAATGTGACACCCTCATGACGCTGTGACATGTTTGGTGACGGCGCCACACCACCGCAGCGGCGTGGCTTTCGCGCACATCAACGCTGGAAAAATACACCGTCCCATGCCCGATATCGGTAGATTGAATCGAAATAAGCAACAAACTATTGCGTTTTAATGGGTTTTTCTACCGAATCAAGCAACGTAAGATGCCGTCATCCCAATCATTTTGTGAAGGCACCTCATGTTCTCCAAATCCATCAGCAGCGTTCTTGTTTCCACCGTGTTTGCCGCCGGCGCCGCCTCGGCCGCCGCCAGCGCTCCCTTGAGCCTGGAAGTATTCAACCCGGGCGAAGCGGCGATTTTTCCCGTCGCTTCCGTGCTGGTGGCGGGCAAGCATGACGCCGTGTTGATCGATGCGCAGTTTTCGCGCGCCGAAGCGCAAAAGCTGGTGGAAAAGATCCGCGCCAGCGGCAAGAAACTGACGACCGTGTACATCAGCCACAGCGATCCCGATTTCTACTTTGGCCTCGACGTGATCAAGGCGGCGTTCCCGCAGGCAAAGATCGTCGCCACGCCGGAAACCGTGGCGGAAATCCGCCGCAAGGCCGATGCCAAGGTCGCCTACTGGGGCCCGATTTTGAAGGACAATGCGCCGCACAGCATCGTCATTCCCGAAGCATTGAAAGGCAAGCGCATCAGCCTGGAAGGCCAGTCGCTGGACATCGCCGGCCCGACGCCAGCGCGCACTTATGTATGGATTCCATCGATCAAGGCCGTCGTCGGCGGCGTGGTGCTGTTTGGCAACTTGCACGTGTGGACGGCCGATACGCAAAGCCTGCAATCGCGCCAGGACTGGCTCAAGACCCTGGACGGCATCGCCGCCCTGCAGCCCGTCACCGTCGTGCCGGGCCACTTCAAGGTCGGTTCGCCCCTGACGCCGGACAGCATCGGTTTTACGCGCGACTATCTGGTGACGTTTGAAGCGGAAACGGCCAAGGCCGTCAATTCGGCCGCCCTGATCGCAGCGATGAAACAGCATTACCCGAGCCTGGGCCTCGATGGCGCATTGGAGACCAGTGCGAAGGTCGCCAAGGGCGAAATGAAATGGTAAGCGGCAACGAGGAGTCAACCATGCCCACTCTGCACTACATTTTCGATCCCCTGTGCGGCTGGTGCTACGGCGCCGCGCCGCTGGTCGAGGCGGCGCGCGCCGTGCCCGGTCTGACGGTGACGTTTCACGGCGGCGGTATGATGACGGGCAGCAATCGCCGCCAGATCACGCCCGCGTGGCGCGGTTATGTGCTGCCGCATGACCGGCGCATCGAGCAATTGTCGGGCCAGCCCTTCGGCGACGCCTATATCGACGGCTTGCTGAACGACACGACGGCCATGATGGATTCCGAACCGCCGATCACGGCCATCCTGGCGGCTGAATCGCTGGCCCGCAAGGGCCTGGACATGCTGCAGCGCGTGCAGCGCGCCCATTACGTGGACGGCTTGCGCATCGCCGACCTGCCCGTCCTGGCGGCGCTGGCGCAGGAGCTGGGCATGGATGGCGCCGCCTTCCAGGCGGCGTATGCGCGGCAGGCGGGCGCCGCCACGCAACAGCACATCGATGCCAGCCGCGTCTTGCTGGCGCAGGTCGGCGGGCAGGGCTTTCCCACCTTCGTGCTCGACGATGGCAGCGGCAAGTTGTCCGTGATCGATATCGGAGCGTTCCTGGGCCAGCCGGCGAAGTTGCAGGCGCAACTGGGCGGCATATGCAACGCTCACGGCTGTGCATTGTAAATAGCTATCGTATCGATAAAATCAATTAACTTTTCCTTTGTTGTTGACCTCGTTACACTAGGTTTCATCAGTCAACAACGAAGGAAAAGCAGTCATGAGCCAACAGCCGCCATTCAGTACCGCCTCGGGCATCCCCGTCGCCGACAACCAGAACGCCATCAGCGCCGGCCCCCGCGGCCCGCTGCTGTTGCAAGACTTCCATCTGATCGAAAAACTCCAGCATTTCAACCGCGAGCGCATCCCCGAGCGCGTCGTGCACGCCAAAGGCTCGGGCGCTTACGGCACCTTTACCGTCACGCACGACATCTCGCGCTACACCAAGGCCAAGCTGTTCAGTGAAGTGGGCAAGCAGACGGCCACCTTCGCCCGCTTCTCCACCGTCGGCGGCGAACGCGGCAGTGCTGACACGGAACGCGATCCGCGCGGCTTCGCCGTGCGCTTCTATACGGAAGAGGGCAACTGGGATCTGGTCGGCAACAACACGCCCATGTTCTTCATCAAGGACCCGATCAAGTTCCCCGATTTCGTCCACACGCAAAAGCGCGATCCGCAAAGCAATCTGAAATCGGCCGAGATGATGTTCGACTTCTGGAGCCATGCGCCGGAAAGCCTGCATCAGGTCACCATGCTGTTCTCGGACCGCGGCACGCCGGACGGCTACCGCCACATGGACGGCTTCGGCAGCCACACGTATAGCCTGATCAATGCCGAAGGCCAGCGCGTGTACGTGAAATGGCACTTCAAGACGCGCCAGGGCATCAGGAATTTGCCTGCGGCGGAAGCGGGCCGCCTGGCCGGTGCCGATCCCGACTATGCCCAGCGCGACCTGTTCGGCGCCATCGCACGCGGCGATTTCCCCCAGTGGGAAGTCAAGCTGCAGGTGGCGACGCAGGAGCAGCTCGATGCCTGGGAGCAGCGCACGGGTTGGAATCCGTTCGACCTGACGAAAGTGTGGCCGCACGCGGACTTCCCGCTGTTGCCCGTCGGTATTTTCGAGCTGAACCGCAATCCGGACAATTATCACGCGGAAGTCGAGCAAGCCGCCTTTTCGCCGGCCAACGCCGTGCCCGGCATGGGATACTCGCCGGACAAGATGCTGCAAGGCCGATTGTTCGCCTATCACGACGCCCAGCTGTACCGTGTCGGCACGAACCACCAGCATTTGCCCGTGAATGCGGCCCGCTGCCCCTTCCATAACCAGCAGCGCGATGGCGGCATGGCGATCCACAATGGCGGCGCGGCGCAGAATTACGCGAACGTGACGGCGGCAGGCACGCAGCCGCAAGGGCTGGGCCATGGCGAACCGGCGCTGGCGCTGGCTGGCGGCGCGGCCCGCTACGATGGACGCGGCGTGGAAGATGATTACACGCAGGCCGGCAATCTGTTCCGCCTGATGTCGGCCCAGGCCAAGCAAAATCTGTTCGACAACCTGGCCGGTCCCTTGAGCCAGGTACGGCCGGAAACCTTGCAGCGTCAGCTGGGCCACTTCGACCGGGCCGATGCCGCCTACGGCGCCGGCGTGCGGGCCGCCTTGCAGGCACGCGGCGTGGCACTGTAAGCGTATGCAGCAGGCGGAACTTGCTTGTTCCGCCTGTTGTTGATATAGCACAAATTAGAGCTTGATATCAAATATTGCCGTATGGACATATTTACCTTCCATGCGTAGACTTGTCGGTCTGATGATCGCGCGGCCTTCCTGGCGGCGTCCTGACTAGAAAGTCTTGCAATATGAATATGGCGAAGCTGTCGGTGCATGGGGACGACCCCACGCTTAAATCCATCCTCGAAGTCTTGCCCACCGATCCGGAGCGGCAATGGCGCAAGGGCGAGGCGAAGGGCGCGAATCGCGTGCATCTCGATTCCGGCTTCGAGGTGCTGATCGCGCAGGCATCCAAATCGCAGGTGTTGCCCTCGCGCATACGCAGCTACCTGGCCGAATGCCGCTCGCGCGGCGTGACGTTCACCATGCCGCGCATTGTGGCCGAGCTGCAACTGGAGCTGAATGGCGACGATACGGTCGATGCGCCGCTCGACCTGTCGCTGGCCGACATGCAGCACCTGACGGAAATGGGCATCAGCCTGAGCCTGGTGACGCGCTGCGCCGCAGCCTGACTTCCGTGTGACACGCAAAAGAATGGCCGCCCATCATTGAACCGGGCGGCCATTTTTCGTCATGGTTCTTCGAGCTCGACGGTGACCATATTGTCATCGGGCTTGCGATCGATCAGCTTGTTGTCGGGATCGATGCCCGCCTTGCCGGGGCGGCTGCCGACGATGACGGTGTAGCTCGCTTCGCGGGCCGTCATGCGCAGGCGTTCGCGCAACAGCGGATGGCCGTTCGCGTCGTCGACGCCGATCTCGATCCAGTCGTGCAGCGGCGCATCGTGTTCCTCGCCCTGTTCGCCGGCCGTCAACTTGCTTGCCTGCACCTTTATGGTGACGGCGTACTTGCCATCGCTGCGCTTGACAGCCGTGGCCGACAGGGCGCGGTTATCGAACAGCACGATTTTCTCGAACAGGTCGTCGATCAGGTAAGCCTGCTCGGGCGGCGTAACCTGGCGCAAGCCGGTAATCAGCGCCGTCACGCTCGCATACGGCGGGCCTTTCTGGCCGTAGGTCGTGAGCAGCTCGCGCAGCACGCCGTTGACCTTGTCTTCGCCGATGATGTCTTGCAGTAAGTACATGGCCAGGCTGCCCTTGTGATAGTGGATGTAAGCCTGGTTTTCATTCTCGGCCAGCGGCAGTTCCTTCTTGCGCTCTTCGCTGCGCCCCATCAGGTATTGATTCAGGTCATAGCGCAGGAAGCGGCGCATCTTGGCCGGCCCTGCGGTTTTCTTCATCACCATCAGGGCCGAATATTCGGCCAGGGTTTCGCTGAGCACGGTGGCGCCCCGTGTATTGCCGCCCACCAATTGGTGGGCCCACCACTGGTGCGCCACTTCATGCGCCGTGACGTAGAACGGATAATCGATGTCCTTCGGATTCTTGTCGTCCACCTTGGCGATGAAACCCAGGCCTTCCGAGTACGGGATCGTGTTCGGGAACGATTGCGCAAACGTGGCGTAGCGGGGGAATTCGACGATGCGCAGGATCTTGTGCTGGTAGGGGCCGAAGTTCTTCGTGTAGTACTCGAGTGCTTCCTTGCTGCCGCGCACGAAACGATCGAGGTTGTATTCATGGCCAGGATGGTAATACACGTCGATGGCCACGTCTTGCCAGCGCTCGTGCCTGACGGCGTAGCGGGCGGACTGGAACGCATAGAAATTCAGGATCGGCTGGTCCATCGTGTAATGGAAGTAATGGCGGCCCTTGGCGATCCAGTCGTTGTCCAGCATGCCCGGCGCGATGGCCGTCTGGCCGTCGATGGTGCTGACGGTGGCCTCAAAACGGATGCGGTCGGCGTCGTTGCTGACGTAATTGTCTTCCAATCCCTTCGCATCGTCGCGCGGCAAGGCCCGTTCGCGCGGGGGCAAGCCGTGCTTCTTGCGGTCGCGCGGGTCCGTCAATTCCTGCTGCGGCTGGTAGCCGATGTGCGGCAGCACGGCGTTCGTGAAGAAGGTGCCGTTGGCCACCACGGGCGTGTCCTGGCCCAGGCCGAAGATGCCGCGCGGCGCGTAGCGGATGTCGAAATCGAGGCCCAGGGTGGCGCCCGGCGCCAGCGGCGCGGCCAGGCGGTAGCTGTAAAAGCCGAGCTTGCCGTCATCGAGGCCGGGATGCACGCGCGTATCGAAACGCAGGCGCATGGTGGCCGTCGGGTCTTGCTGCACAAAAATGTGGCTGATCGGCAGGCTGGTCTTGTTTTGCAGCAGATAGCGGCCCGTGACGGCCAGGGTGCGCTGCGCCGGGTAGATGGCCACGTCGAGCTTCACGTCGGTGATTCTCGGCTGCGGCGTGGCGGCAAACTTGCGGTACTGGCGCTCGATGCTGGCGCGGTCCCCATCGCGGGAAAATTCGGACTGGTAATCGTTGGCCACGTGGAAAACGTAGAACAGCACGCCGCCGGCGCCGACGAAGATCAGGGCGCCGCCGGCAAAGCTGGCCAGCACGCCATGCGTCAGGCCGTGGCGCGCCAGGCGCAGGCGGATGCGCCAGCTGTCCTGCGCGCCGCGGGGCCAGAACAGCAGCGACAGCACCGTCAGCATGACGGCTGCGCCGCTCCAGTACAGCAAGTACCAGCGCTCGCGCAACACAAAGTGGCCGGCGCCGTTCATGGCCGAATACACGACCTCCGGCGTGCTGCCGTACAGCAGCAGCGGGTCGCCCAGGCCCAGCGAGGAAAAGCTGATGCTGGCGATGTGGTACAGAATCATGGCGAAATACGCCAGGTATTTCTGATTGATCAGCACCTGCACGAAGATGGCCAGCACGGCGACCAGCGCATAGTAGGGCAGGTGCGACAGGAACAGCGATTCCACGTACAGGCCGGGGTCGAGGCGGTAATAGCCCTTGAAGACCTGGATCGACATGCCGCACAGCATGATGACCAGGCTCAGCAAGGCTTGCAGGCCGACCAGCGCACACAGTTTCGACAGCAGGGGCAGCCAGTTCGGCACGGGCAGGGCGTCGAGCATCAGATACGTGCCCGCTTCCCGTTCGCGCCACACCAGCTCGCCCGCGTAGAAGGTGGTAATGATCAGCATGAACAGGGCGAACGAGGCGCTGACCATGTCCAGCACCTTTTCCGTCACGGGATAGGTATTCGTGCCGTACATGGAACCCATGTCCAGCGCGCCCGCATACATGGTCAGTACGCCGGCCAGCACGATGACGACAAAATAGATGTTCTTGATGGTTTCGCGCAGGTTCAGCCAGCTCATCTTGAGGAGCAGGGCGGCCAGGTTGCGCTGCGCGAAGTCCGGCGTTTCCTGCGTGGACAGCGAGGCGTTCGACAGGCGCTGCGGCGCCTCGCCCTCGCTGCGGCGCCGGGCGGCGCCCGCGTCCGTCGTCGCGTGGAACTGGAAGCGCCAGTAGCCGAGCAGCAAGGCGACCAGGGCGAAGCCGGACCAGATGGCGCGGTTCAGCAGGTACACGCCTTCCAGGGTCACCAGGCGCGCGTTGCGTTCCGCGTTCGGCCAGTATTCCGTCAGGCGTATCAGCGCCGTCGTGCCGAAAGGGTCGATCAGGGCCGCCAGGGTCTTGTAGTCGAGGTCGCGCGCCAGCGACGGCGCCACCAGGTAGCCGATCAGCATGACTACCGAGCTGATGTACACGGGCAGCATGCGCCGCGTCAGGGCCGCGATGACGAAGAAGATGGCGCCGAAGATGAACAGGTTGGGCAGCAAGGTAAACACATACGGCATCAGGTAGGCCAGCGCCCGCTGCGGCCCCAGCCGCTCCGGGTCGATGCCGGGAAGCCAGGCGCCCAGCCAGGCGCCGATCACGATGCTGGAAAACACCACGGCCAGCACCAGATAGGCGCCGAGGAAGCGGCCGAAGACGTATTGGTACTTTTTGATCGGCGCGCTGAAGAAGAAATGCTGCATGCCGTATTCGAAATCCTGCTGCACCGAGCGGCCCATCATGGCGGCCACCACCACGGCGCCGAAGCAGCCCAGCACGCTGCACGTGAACGCCAGCGAACGGGGGGCGTTGATCAGGAACTTGCCGCCGAAACTGATGCTCGCTTCCTTGAAGACGCCGCCGGCGGCCGCCATCCACAGCATGGCCAGCGCCAGGAACATGGCGAAATACACCCAGGTGGACAGCAGCTTGAGCCGCTGTCGCGCTTCAAAGCGGGCGATGGCAAACATGGCACCCCCTCAGTCGCACTGCGGGGCGACGCGGTGGCGCCCGGCAATGGTGGCGAAATACAGGTCTTCCAGGTCGCCGATGGCTTCCTCGAAGCCGTCGCCAGGGTCGTCGTCGCTGTAGACGTGGATCAGGGTGCGGCCCGACAGCAGGCGCGTGGAAATGACGGCGTGGCGCTGCTGGAAGCTGGCCAGCTCCTTCTTCTCGACGAAGCGCGCCCAGATCTTGCAGCTGACTTCGTCGATCAGTTCCTGGGTCTTGCCGCACAGCAGTAAATGGCCCTTGTTGATGATGGCCATGTTGGCGCACAGGTCCGCCACGTCGGACACGATATGCGTCGACAGGATCACCGTCTTGTCTTCCCCGATGTCGGACAGCAGATTGTGGAAGCGCACGCGCTCCTGCGGGTCGAGGCCGGCCGTCGGTTCGTCGACGATGATCAGCTTCGGGTCGCCCAGCAGGGCTTGCGCGATGCCGAAGCGCTGGCGCATGCCGCCGGAAAAGCCGCCCAGGCGCTGGTGGCGCACGTCGAACAGATTGGTTTGCTGCAACAGCCCTTCGACGACTTCGCGCCGGCGCGCCCGCTGCGACAAGCCTTTTAACATGGCAAAGTGGTCGAGCAGCTCGTAGGCCGTCACTTTCGGGTACAGGCCGAAGTCTTGCGGCAGATAGCCCAGCATGCGGCGGATTTCGTCCTTGTCGTCGAGTACGTCGTAGTCGCCGAAGAAGATGGAGCCGGAATCGCATTCCTGCAGGGTGGCCAGGGTGCGCATCAGGGTCGACTTGCCGGCGCCATTCGGGCCCAGCAAGCCAAACATCCCGGGCGGTATCGTCAGCGAAACGTTGTCCAGCGCCACCACGCCATTGGCGTAGGTCTTCGACAATTTGCGGATCTGCAATTCCATACAACTCCTAACTCATGCGTTGCTGCCCGATGCGACAGGGCTACTCTATGCTGGCATTGTATTGAATTTAGGACGCACTGGGCAGTTGCATGCGATACACGGCATTTTCGCGTGCCCAGAGTGCAGTTGGCGAGGGCGGATGGCGGGCCGGTCCTGGTCTTTTCGGCCGCGCCATGAAAGTGTCAGTTGCGGAACAAAACCGATTCCCGGTTAAACCACCAGCGGCACAGCATCAGCAGCGCACCGGCGATCACCGTCGTCGAGGCCAGGATCACGCCGAACATGCGGTAATCCATGGTGCCCTTGACCAGTTCCTTCATGGCCAGCGACACGTTCGTCAGCGGCACCATGGCCCATATCCAGTTCAGCTCGACGCCGGGCAGCATGGCCGTCACCGTGGGCAGGATGACAAACAGCATCAACGGCGTGATCATGCCGGCCGCCTCCTTGTAGCTCTTCGCATAGATCGAGATCGACAGCAGCAGCGAGGCGAAAATGGCGGCCGTCGGCACCAGCATCAGGGTCACCATGGCCAGGTCGGGCAAGCCGATGCTGTGCACGAGGATGGCCATGTGGCCTTCCAGCGAGCTGCCGAAGATGGCCAGCAGGACGCCCATGCTGCCCACCATCAGCACGGCGGAAGTCATGCCCACCGTAAACAGGACGAGGAACTTGGCCAGCACGATGGCGCTGCGCGGCACGGGCGCCAGCAGCAGGGTTTCCAGGGTGCCCCGCTCCTTTTCGCCGGCGCCCAGGTCGATGGCCGGATACATGGCTGCCGTCAGGCACACCATCAGCAGCAGATACGGCACCATGCCGCCGATGATGGCGCCCATCTGTTCGCGCTCGTTGGCCGTCGATTGCTTGTCGAGCACGATGGGATTGAGCGCGTAGGCCAGCTGGGCAGGGCTCAGGTTCAGGGCGGACAAGGCGCCTTCGCGCAGGCTGGCGTTGTAGGCGTCGACGATTTCGCGCACGCGCTGGTGCGTCACGTCCACCGAGCTGGCGCTGTTGTAGTGCAGGGTCACCTTGGCTTGCGCCTGCTGCTTCAGCGATTGTTCAAAATGCGGCGGGATGACGACGGCAAACTTGATGGTGTCGTCGCCGATGGCGCGGCGGATGTCGCCCTCGCTGGCCAGCGGCACTTCGCGCAGGTTGTGCTGCTGCGCAAACCGCGCGCTCAGGCCCGGCGAATGGTCCTTGCCGAACAGCGCGTAGCGCAGCTCCGCCGTCTTCGCGTTCTTGAACATATTGCTTGAAACATAAGCGAAGCCGCCAAAGATCAGCGGCATGGCAAAGATGGGAATGAGGATGGTGAAAATCAGCGTCTTGCGGTCGCGCGTGAGTTCCAGCAACTCTTTCAGATAAATGGTCCACATGGCTCAGGCTCCCTGGTTGATGACGCTGACAAAGGCGTCGTACAGATCGGTACTGCCGCCCAGGTGGCGCAGTTCGTCGACCGTGCCATTGAAGGCGGTGGTGCCGCGGTTGATGATGCAGACGCGGTCGCACAGCTTTTCCACCTCGTGCAGGTGGTGCGTGGAAAAGATCAGCGGCACGCGCAGCGCCTTGTAGCTGGCGATGAAGTCGAGCAGGATCTTGGCCGACATCACGTCCAGGCCCGTGGTCGGCTCGTCGAGGATGACCACTTGCGGCTCGTGCACGACGGTGCGGGCGATCGCGCACTTCTGTTTCATGCCCGTCGACAACTGATCGGCCCGCTTGCTGCCGTATTCCTCCATGTGCAACAGGGCAAACAGTTCATCGCAGCGGCGTTTCAGCTTGTCGGCCGGCATGCCATGCAGGCGGCCAAAGTATTCCACGTTCTCGCGCGCCGTCAGGCGACCGTACAAGCCTGTCGAACCGGACAGGAAACCGATGCTCTGGCGCGCCACCAGCGGCTGGCGCAGCACATCGACGCCATTGACGTGGGCGCTGCCCGCGTCCGCCTGCAAGGCCGTCGACAGCAGGCGCAGGGTGGTCGTCTTGCCGGCGCCATTCGGGCCCAGCAAGCCCAGCACTTCGCCGGGGGCACAGCTGAAACTGACGTCGCGCACGGCGTGGAACCAGCCCTCGTGTTCGCGCGGATCGCTGACGTGCACGCCCTTGCCCTTGTGGGGCGGCATGCGGAAACGTTTTGCCAGGTGCTTGACCTCTATCATGTGTTTGATCCATTCAACGGTGAACAACGAGAGTAGCATGCAAAAAATGTAACTTGCAAGGTGGAAATATCGTTTGGTCTATTGAAAAAAACAGCATCTTCATGCAAGCTGGCCCGGTGGGCGCCGGCGGACGGCGCGGGAGAGCGCAATGCAAACGATCGATCAGGCGATGCAGGACAAGGTATTGGCCGTGGCGCGCGCCGGCATGACCAGTGCCGAAGCCATCGGTTTCTTCCGCGTCAGCCTGGGACTGTACTACCTGGCCGGCCTGATGACGGAGGAAACCCTCGATTTCAAGCAGATCGACGCGAAGTACAACCGTTTTATTTACCACTCGCTAGGTGGCGGGCACAGCATCGCCAGCGTGCTGCAATTCATGAGCGGCGAGAAAGTCTTGCGCGTGCTGCAATCGGAGCGTTTTCGCGCTGCGTTTGCCCAGCACTGCCCGGATATCCCCGTCGACAGTATTTCTTTCCTGGTTTCACTGAACCTGGGCGTGGCGAAAAGCCTGTCCGGGCTTGATGCCGTCGGCCCCGTGGTGGACTGGATCGAGCAGGAAAAAGCGCGCACAGGTCAATAAAGCCCCGTTCGCCCTGCGCACGGCGTGGGGACGGCTGGCCGCTATCATCCTATAATTCATGTTTTCCCTTACATGAATAGCCCACGATGACCGCGAACCGCCATTTTGCCCCCCTGGATCGTTTGATTGTTGGCGCCGACAAGGCCTTGCGCGTCATCGCGGGCGTGGCCTCGGCCTCGCGCCCCACGCCGGCCGCGCATGCGCCCGATGCGGAGCTGAGCCCGGCCGAACAGCGCCACAGCGCCGGCCTGATGCGTGTCAACCATGTGGGCGAAGTGTGCGCGCAAGCCTTGTACAACTCGCAGGCGCGCTATGCGCACAGCCCGGCCATCCGCGCCCAGTTCGACGAGGCGGGACGCGAAGAGGAAGACCACCTGGCCTGGACGGCGCAGCGCCTGACGGAGCTGGGCTCGCGTCTGAGCCTGCTCAATCCCCTGTGGTACGCGGGTTCGTTTGCGCTGGGCACCATCGCCGCGCGCATGGGCGACGGCCGCAGCCTGGGTTTTGTGGTGGAAACGGAACGCCAGGTGGAAGCGCACCTGGCCAGCCACCTGCAGGAATTGCCGCCGCAGGACGCCAAGTCGCGCGCCATCGTCAAGCAGATGGCCATCGACGAAGTGGAACACGGCGCCGCCGCCCAGCGACTGGGCGCCATCGACACCCCGGCGCCCGTGAAGGCGTTGATGGGCATCATGGGGAAAGTGATGACGAAAACCGCGTATTACTTGTAGGTCGGATTAGCGCGGCAACGCCGCGCGTAATCCGACATATTGTTGACGTTACTGGTGTTGTCGGATTACGCGCTGGCGCGCAAATCCGACCTACTCTTCGATAATCTCGAAGGAATGGGTAATCTCGGCCGTCTTGGCCAGCATGATCGACGCCGAGCAATATTTGTCATGCGACAATGAAACGGCCCGTTCCACGGCCGTCGGTTTCAGGGCCTTGCCCCGTACCGTAAAGTGGAAGTGGATCTTGGTAAACACTTTCGGGTCGGTCTCGGCGCGCTCGGCCTTCAGGGTCACTTCGCAGCCGTTGACGGCTTCGCGCCCGCGTTTCAGGATCAGCACCACGTCATAGGCGGTGCAGCCGCCCGTGCCCAGCAAGACCATTTCCATGGGGCGCGGCGCCAGGTTGTGGCCGCCGCCATCGGGCGCGCCATCCATGGTCACCAGGTGGCCGGAACCGGTTTCTGCCCGAAAACTCATGCCCGACGGGCCATTCCAGCTGACTTTGCATTCCATCGTACTCTCCGAAAATTGTAAGCGTTTTGTATTGTAATAGAGGAATGCCCATCCATGTGCCGGCCGCCAGCCCGCGGCCGGCCTGCATTGCGGCTTGACGCGGCAGGGCAAAGCCGCTTATACTTGTCGGCTTTCCGTTCGCTCAGGAAAAGTAAATAAGGCAGAGTCCGCACAGCAACATCGGCGGAACCACCATTTGAGCGTGTAATCTATTAGGAAGTCAACATGAAAACATTTTCCGCTAAAGGACATGAAGTCCAGCGCGATTGGTTCGTGGTTGACGCGACGGACAAAGTCCTCGGACGTGTTGCCAGCGAAGTGGCACTCCGACTGCGCGGCAAACACAAACCAGAATTTACTCCTCACGTCGATACCGGCGACTTCATCGTCGTCATCAACGCAGGCAAACTGCGTGTGACCGGTACCAAAGCTACTGAGAAAATTTACTACCGTCACTCTGGCTATCCAGGCGGCATCTACGAAACCAACTTCCAGAAAATGCAACAGCGTTTTCCAGGTCGCGCGCTTGAGAAAGCGGTCAAAGGCATGCTGCCTAAAGGCCCACTCGGCTACGCAATGATCAAGAAGCTGAAAGTGTACGCGGAAGGTTCCCATCCGCACGCTGCTCAGCAACCTAAAGCACTTGTTCTCTAAGGAACTGACATGATCGGTAATTACAATTATGGAACCGGCCGTCGCAAAAGTGCAGTGGCTCGGGTTTTTATCAAAGTTGGCACAGGCTTGATCGTTGTTAACGGCAAACCAGCAAACGAATACTTTTCGCGCGAAACGGGTCTGATGGTCATCCGTCAACCTCTGGAACTGACCGGCAATGTCGAGCGTTTCGACATCAAAGTCAACGTCCATGGCGGCGGTGAGTCGGGCCAGGCTGGTGCAGTTCGTCACGGCATCACCCGCGCTCTGATCGACTACGATGCAGCGTTGAAACCGGAACTGGCGAAAGCCGGCTTCGTGACCCGCGATGCACGTGAAGTCGAGCGTAAAAAAGTTGGTCTGCGCAAAGCACGTCGCGCAAAGCAATTCTCGAAGCGTTAATTTCTACGCTACAGCACCTTCCGGGGTGCTGGTCGAAAAGCCGCTGGACTTCGGTCCCGCGGCTTTTTTGCATTTCAGCGTGACTCGGCGTTGCGCTGTAAAATACGCGGAAAACCCGCAAGGGGCGCGTTTCCCTTCATCTTTATGCAATCTATACACAAGGAAAGAACATGATCAAAGTTGGCATCGTCGGCGGCACTGGATACACGGGCGTGGAGTTGCTGCGCTTGCTCGCTACCCATCCAGATGTCGAGTTGACGGCGATTACTTCGCGCAAGGAAGATGGCTTGCCCGTTGCTGACATGTATCCTTCCCTGCGCGGCCACGTAAAGCTGGCGTTTTCCTCGCCGGACAAGGCGAACCTGGAACAGTGCGACGTGGTCTTTTTTGCGACCCCGCATGGTGTTGCCATGGCTCAAGCTCCAGCCTTGCTGGCCGCCGGCGTGAAAGTCATCGACCTGGCCGCCGACTTCCGCCTGAAAGACCAGGCCAAGTTCGAGCAGTGGTACAAGATTCCCCACACGGCCCCCGAGCTGATTGACCAAGCCGTGTATGGCTTGCCGGAGCTGAACCGCGAAGACATCAAGCAAGCCCAGCTGATCGCCAACCCCGGTTGCTATCCGACCACCATGCAGCTGGGCTTTTACCCGCTGCTCAAGGCGGGCCTCGTCAATGCGGGCGGTTTGATCGCCGACTGCAAGTCGGGCGTGTCCGGCGCCGGCCGCAAGGCGGAAATCGGCATCCTGTTCTCGGAGGCAAGCGACAGCTTCAAGGCCTACGGCGTGGCCGGTCACCGCCACCTGCCGGAAACGACGGCGCAACTGCAGCGTTTCACGGATGACAAAGTGGGGCTGACCTTCACGCCGCACCTCGTGCCGATGATCCGCGGCATGCATTCGACCCTGTACGCGCAACTGAACAAGGATGTCAGCAATGAAGCATTGCAAGCCTTGTTCGAAGAGCAATACAAGGACGAGCCTTTCGTCGACGTGATGCCATTCGGCTCGCACCCGGAAACCCGCTTCACGCGCGGCTCGAACATGCTGCGCCTGGCCTTGCACCGCCCCGAAGGCGGCAATACCGTCATCGTGCTGGTGGTGCAGGACAACCTGGTCAAGGGTGCAGCGGGTCAGGCCGTGCAATGCATGAACTTGATGTTTGGCTTGAAAGAAACGGCCGGTTTGCAACACATCGCCGTGATGCCTTAAATATAGGCACAAGCGTTTGCGCAGGTCCGGCGCCTTTTTGCCGGACCTGTGATAAATTGGACTGCCACCTACCCCCACAGGATGACGTTCATGTTCGAGCGCAACGCGAAAAATCCCATCGACACCCTGATCGGCGCTTCCACGCGGATCGAGGGCGACTTGCTGTTTTGCGGCGGCCTGCGCATCGATGGCCATGTGCGCGGCAACGTCACGGGCGAGGCGGGCGAACCTACGCATATAGTGCTGGGCGAGGCGGGCCGCATCGATGGCGAGGTGCGCTGCTCGAGCCTGGTTGTCAGCGGCGAGATCAATGGCCCCGTGTATGTGTCCGAAATGCTTGAAATTCAACCAAAAGCCCGCATTGTAGGAGAGGTCTACTACAAGGTGCTGGAAATGCATAGCGGCGCCCTGGTGCAAGGCAAGCTCAGCCGTCACGACAGCGCCGACCCCGTGCTGCACCTGGCCGTATCGGAAATGTGAGCAGGAACAACACCGGCCAGCCGTGTCAGCGGCGGCCGCAGCGCGAGTTGCGCCAACAGTCTATAATGACTAAATGTTTTCTGAGGAGTGCCTGATATGAATGCCGTCGCTGAAATGCAAGATGTGATCCCTTCCCCAATTATCTTTACCGATAGCGCCGCTGAAAAAGTCGCGCAGCTGATCGAAGAAGAAGGCAATCCCGACCTGAAATTGCGTGTCTTCGTGCAGGGCGGCGGCTGTTCCGGCTTCCAGTACGGTTTCACCTTCGACGAAATCGTCAATGAAGATGACACCACCATGGTCAAGAACGGCGTCCAGCTGTTGATCGATTCCATGAGCTACCAGTACCTGGTCGGCGCGGAAATCGACTACAAGGATGACCTGGAAGGCGCGCAGTTCGTGATTAAAAACCCTACCGCGACGTCCACCTGCGGTTGCGGTTCGTCTTTCTCCGTTTAAGCACTAAACTGAGCAAGCAAGAAAATAGCGGATCGATGATCCGCTATTTGTGTTTCTACATCTGCTCAGCGCGGGTACAGCGCGCCCAGTACGCGTAAGCCCTGCGCACCCGTTACGGCCGGCAAGTTGCCCGGCTTGCGCTGGTTAAAACGCCAGGCCAGCCAGGCGAACGCCAAGGCTTCGACCTGGCTGGGCGCCACGCCCAGCGCTGCCGTCGACGCCACCGCCATGCCCGGCAATTCAGCGGCCAGGGCCGCCATCAGGCTGGCGTTCTGCGCTCCCCCGCCACACACATATACGGTTTCCGCCTGCGCGCCGTCGCGCAGGATCGCGTGCGCCAGACTGGCGGCCGTCAGCTGCGTCAAGGTCGCCTGCACGTCGGCAGGCTGGGCGCCCGGATGCCTGGCCAGCTTGGCGCTCAGCCAGTCGGCATGGAACAGGTCGCGTCCCGTGCTTTTCGGTGCAGGCAAGTCAAAATAGGTTTCATTGAGCAACTCCGCCAGCAGGGCGGGCAAGACTTGGCCCGTGGCGGCCCAGGCGCCGTTGGCGTCGTAGGGCTGACCCAGGTGTTGCAAGGCCCAGCCATCCATCAGCGCATTGCCGGGACCCGTGTCGTAGCCCGTCACCGTGCCGTCCGCGTGCAGCACGCTGATATTGCCGATGCCGCCGATATTGGCCAGCACGCGCGTGTGGCCGGGCAAATTGAAAATGGCCTGGTGAAAAGCGGGCACCAGCGGCGCACCCTGGCCGCCGGCCGCCACGTCGCGGCTGCGCAAGTCGGCGATCACGTCGATGCCCGTCAGTTCCGCCAGCAGGGCTGGGTTGTTCAGCTGGCGCGTAAAGCCCAGTTCGGGGCGGTGGCGGATGGTCTGGCCATGCGCGCCGATGGCGGCGATGGCGTCCGCGCCGATGCCCGCGTTGCCTAAAAGCATGGCGACGCAGTCGGCGTAGTGGCGCACGAGTTGATTGGCCGCCAGCGCTTCGCGTTCGATTTCATTCTGGCCGGCACTTTGCAAGGCCATCAGGTCGTCGCGCAGGCTGGCGGGAAAGGGAATGTAGGCGTCGCCCAGGCTGCGCGTGCCGCCGTCGTCGGAAAAGTCGACCAGCGCGCCATCGACACCGTCCAGGCTGGTGCCCGACATCAAACCGATATACAGCATGGGGATTTCCTTGAATGCGTCAGTGAAGAAGTGCATTGTGCCGCATTTGTGCCGGACGCAAAAGCACGCGGGAAAAAAACAAAGGCACCGGCCAATGCATGGGCGGTGCCTTTATAGGTTGCCCGAAGGCAGTGTTGCTTAGCGCGACGCCAGTGCTGTGTCGTTCGGACGCAGCAGGGTGAAGCGGTGCATCATGTCGGCGGAGACCATGCGGAAGCGGCTCAGCTCGGCGGCCGTCAATGGCGCCTGGGCTTGTACGTTCAGCTTGCTTGGATCTTGTGCCACGCCGCCGACGCGGAATTCATAGTGCAAGTGGGCGCCCGTCGACCAGCCGGTGGTGCCGACGTAGCCGATCACATCGCCCTGGCTCACTTTTTGACCTTTTTTCAGGCCTGAAGCGAAGCGGCTCATGTGGGCGTAGGCGGTGCTGTAGTTGGCCCAGTGTTTCAGGACAACAACATTGCCATAACCGTTTTGGGTGCCGACGGAGTCGACCACGCCGTCGCCCGAAGCGCGGATAGGGGTGCCCGTTGCTGCAGCGAAATCGATGCCCTTGTGTGCTTTCCAGTTGCCGGAAATCGGGTGCACGCGCATGGAGAAGCCGGACGAGATGCGGGAGAATTCGAGGGGGGATTTCAGGAAGGCTTTTTTGAGGGACTTGCCGTCGAAACTGTAGTAACCGCCGCCTTGCTTGCTGGCTGGGTCTTCGAACCAAACGGACTGGTAAGTCGTGCCGCGGTTGGTGAATTCACCGGCCAGGATGCGGCCCGCTCGGACAAATTCGCCGTCTTGCCAGAATGTTTCGTAGACAACATTAAACGAGTCGCCGCGTTTCAGGTCGGAGCGGAAGTCGATATTGGTCGAGAACATTTCCACGATTTGCGCGGAAATCGAGTCTGGCAGGCGGGTGCCGTCCAGGCTGGAGTCGGTGGCGGCGAACAGGGTGGAGGTAATCTTGCGCGCGTGCATTTCAACGCGGCGCTCCAGCTGGGCTGCCACTTCCGTGGCCACGAACTTGTCGCCCTTGCGGGTGATCAGGATGTTCTTGACCGATTTGTCGGTGCCATCGACGAGGGTGGCGCGCATCCAGTTGAGATCGCCGTTTTCGGTCGTTTGCGCTTGCACGCGCTTGCCCGATTTCAGCAACATCACGCCGCGCGCGATCTTGTCGGTCTTGATGAAATTGGCGGCCGCCGGATCATCCACGCCGAGACGGGTCAGCAGGGTGGCGAGGGTATCGCCGGCGCGGACTTTTTCTTCGTGGGTGAAATTCTGGTCTACCTGTTCCATCGCGGAAATTTGCGAGGCGAGATCCGGCATTTCCAGGTTCTGGGCGATGGACGTGACCGGCAGGTCGGATGCGTCGGGCGCCATGGGCGACACAGCGACCGCGCCGAAGGCGGCCACGGCGAGCAGCACTGCGGAGGCGCCAATAATGCGCGCCTTGCGTGTCGTCGTCAGCTGTGTGTACAAGCGTGAGCCTGTGATTTTATGTATAGGGTTCATGCAATCAGTTAAAATTTGCCCTTGAACGATACCTGAACTAGCGCTCTTTGTTATTGTTATTTTGATTCGTTTTCATACGGCAAGATTGATGGGATCGAGCATTATAGCAAACTCCGCAAACCTACTACCATTTTGAGATCTACAGTCAAATTTTATGGAAATCAACACCACCGCATCGCCTACAAAGGCTAACGCCGCTCAGACCGCGCTTCCACTGTCGGACAGAGTACAAGAAGCCCTCGCGATTACCAAGCGTGGCGTCGACGAACTCTTGATCGAAAGCGAATTTGCGCAAAAATTAGCGCGCTCCGAGAAAACCGGTGTTCCACTGCGCATCAAACTGGGCCTGGACCCGACCGCACCCGACTTGCATCTGGGCCATACTGTCGTGCTGAACAAGATGCGCCAGCTGCAAAACCTCGGCCATCAAGTCATTTTCCTCATCGGCGATTTTACTTCCATGATCGGCGACCCTTCGGGCCGCAACGTCACGCGCCCGCCTTTGACCCGCGAACAGATCGAGATTAACGCGATGACGTATTTCGCGCAAGCATCTTTAGTGTTGGATGCCAGCAAGACCGAAATCCGCTATAACTCCGAGTGGTGCGATCCGCTGGGCGCGCGCGGCATCATCCAGCTCGCTTCCCATTACACGGTGGCGCGCATGATCGAGCGCGACGACTTCACCAAGCGCTTCCAGGGCGGCATTCCTATTTCCGTACACGAATTCCTGTACCCGCTGATGCAGGGCTATGACTCGGTGGCCCTGAAGTCGGACCTGGAACTGGGCGGCACGGACCAGAAGTTCAACCTGCTGGTGGGCCGCGAACTGCAAAAGCAGTACGGACAGGAGCAGCAGTGTATTTTGACCATGCCGCTGCTGGAAGGTTTGGATGGCGTGGAAAAAATGTCCAAGTCGAAGAATAACTACATCGGCATCACGGAACCGGGCAACACCATGTTCGCCAAGCTGATGAGCATTTCCGACGTCATGATGTGGCGCTACTACGAGCTGCTGTCGTGGCGCTCGATCGCCGAACTGGCGCAGCTGAAGCGCGAAGTCGAGGAGGGCCGCAATCCGCGCGATGCCAAAGTTGCTCTGGCGCAAGAAATCGTCGCCCGCTTCCATTCGCAGCAGGCGGCCGAAGATGCGCTGGCCGACTTCGTCAACCGCTCGAAGGGCGGCATTCCCGACGATATCCCGGCCGTGACCCTGGCCGGCGCGCCGCTGGGCATCCCGCAACTGCTGAAACAGGCTGGCCTGTGCCCATCGACGTCGGAAGCCATGCGCAAGATCGACCAGGGCGGCGTGCGCATCGACGGCACCGTCATCAGCGACAAGGGCTTGCAAGTGGCGGCCGGCGAATTCGTCTTGCAAGTTGGCAAGCGCAGTTTCGCGCGCGTCACCCTGACGGCATGATCGCGCTGCTGCAGCGCGTCACGCAGGCGAAAGTCGACGTCGGCGGCGCCACCGTCGGCGCCATCGACGCCGGCCTGATAGTACTCGTGTGCGCCGAGCGCGGCGATACGGAAAAGGAAGCGGACGCCTTGCTGACCAAACTGCTCGGCTATCGCGTGTTTGCCGATGACGCCGGCAAGATGAACCGCAGCGTGACGGACGTGGCCGGCGGCTTGCTGCTGGTGCCCCAGTTCACCTTGGCGGCCGACACCAAGTCCGGCACGCGCCCGTCGTTCACGCCGGCGGCCGCGCCGCAGGACGGCTTGCGCCTGTTCACGCATTTCGTGGACCAGGCGCGCAGCCGCCATGCGACCGTGCAAACGGGGCAGTTCGGCGCCGACATGCAGGTGTCGCTGACGAACGACGGCCCCGTCACCTTCTGGTTGCAGGTCAGCACCAAACAATAACGATAGAAGGAGCAAGTGATGAAATTGTGGAGCGAGACGTTTCGTGATGGCGGCCTGATGCCGGCCGAGTATGCCTTTGCCGAGATCGATCCGGCCAGCCGCGTGCGCCTCGCCGGCAACCGCAATCCCCATCTGGCCTGGGACGAGGTGCCCAACGGCACCGAGTCGCTGGCCCTGTTCTGCATCGACCCCGATGCGCCGCAGGACGCCGGCCTGGCCAACCGCGACGACCAGTCCCTGCCGCTGACGGCGCTGCGCGGCGACTTTTATCATTGGAGCTTGCTCGACTTGCCGCCGGCCATGCGTTCGATTGCCGCCGGTGAATTTTCCAGCGGCATCACGCCGCGCGGCAAGGCCGCCGGGACCGCTACTGGGCTGCGCCAGGGCATCAACGACTACACGGGCTGGTTTGCCGCCGACCCGGACATGGCTGGCGACTATTACGGCTACGATGGCCCGTGCCCGCCGTGGAATGACGAGCGCATCCATCATTACATTTTCCGCCTGTATGCGCTCGACGTGCCGCAATTGATCTTGCCCGAGCGTTTCACGGGGCAGCAAGCCCATGCCGCGCTCTACGGCCACATCCTCGACGAAGCCCAGCTCGTCGTCGCCTATTCGCTCAATCCCGAGTTGGCACTTACCCTGAAGAAATAACGCATGAGCACCACGATTTTATTGATACGCCATGGCGAAACGGCCTGGAATGCGGGCCGCCGCCTGCAGGGCCATATCGACATCGCCCTGAACGAGGCGGGCCTGGCGCAAGCGGCCGCACTGGGGCAGGCGCTGGCCGATGAACCGCTGGCCGCCATCCTCGCCAGCGATCTGCAGCGCGCGCAGCAGACGGCGCAAGCCGTGGCCGACGTGAAAGACTTGCCTGTGCAGACGGACCCCTTGCTGCGCGAGCGCTGCTATGGCGCGTTCGAAGGCTTGTTGTATGCGGACATCGCCGCGCGCTATCCGCACGAGTATGCGCAATGGCAATCGCGCCAGATCGACGCCGTGATGCCGTCGGGCGAGCGCGATGCGGAGAGCTTTCGCCAGTTTTACGCACGCGCGAATGGCGCCATCGCCCGCTGGGCCGAACGCTATGACGGCCAGACGATCGCCATCGTGGCCCACGGCGGCGTGCTCGAGTGCGCTTACCGCGAGGCGGTCGGCATGACGCTCGACAGTCCGCGCGACTTCCAGGTCAAAAATGCCAGCGTCAACCGCTTCTCGTATGCGGACGGCAAGTTGCATTTGGTGCACTGGGGAAATATCGAGCACCTGAGCGCGCCCGCGATGGACGAGCTGGGTTAAGGGCTCCATCCTCACTCTGACGCACTGATCCAAAAAAATAGTGCTTATTAAATAGGCAGGGAATCGGTTAAAATAGCAGGTTCCTCCGTCCATTCCAGGTTCTTCAGTGCAAATCGGCCCTCACATTCTGCGCAACAATGTTTTCGTCGCTCCCATGGCGGGCGTGACGGATCGGCCTTTCCGCCAGTTGTGCAAGCAGCTGGGTGCCGGCTACGCCGTGTCGGAGATGGCGGCGTCGAATCCGCGCCTGTGGGCAACGGAAAAAAGCGCACGCCGCACGGACCACGACGGCGAAATGGAGCCGAAAGCCGTGCAGATCGCCGGCGCCGATCCGCAAGACCTGGCCGATTGCGCCAGGTTCAACGTAGACCGTGGCGCGCAGATCATCGACATCAACATGGGTTGCCCCGTGAAGAAGGTGTGCAACAGTTGGTGCGGTTCGGCCCTGTTGCAAGATGAAAGCCTGGTCGAAAAGATCTTGCACGCCGTCGTCAATGCCGTCGACGTGCCCGTCACCCTGAAATTTCGCACGGGCTGGAACCGGTCCAACAAGAATGCCCTGACCATCGCCCGCATCGCCGAGCAAGCTGGCATCCAGATGCTGACCTTGCACGGCCGCACGCGCGCCGATGGCTACAAGGGCGATGCCGAATATGAAACTATTGCCGCTGTGAAAGCATCGGTGGGCATCCCCGTGGTGGCCAATGGCGACATTACCAGCCCGGAAAAGGCCCGCTTTGTGCTGGATCAAACGGGCGCCGATGCCGTCATGATCGGCCGCGCGGCGCAGGGCCGGCCGTGGATTTGTCGCGAAATCGACCATTTCCTGCGCACCGGCACCTTGCTGCCGGCGCCGTACGTGGATGAAGTACGCACCCTGATGGATGAGCATTTGCGCGCCCATTACGCGTTTTATGGCGAATTCCTTGGCGTGCGGACGGCGCGCAAGCACATCGGCTGGTATGTCAAGGATCTGGAAGGCGGCGAAGCGTTCCGCCAGGAAATGAACTTGCTGGAGTCGACGGAGGCGCAATTGCTGGCCGTCGATCAATTTTTTGAGTCGCAATGGAAATTTGGCGAACGGTTACAATACCGCCTCGCCGAATCCAGTGAAAGTGGCCTGATCGATGTGATCAAACCTACGGTCACGGCAGCATGATCAGATAGCAACGTAGTGATATAAGTTACAAGCAATAGTTATAAGTAATACAAGGGCGAGCGCCTATACAGAGCGTCATGCAATATTAATTACAACACCGAGGCAAGAGGGCAGCACGCGGACCGCATGAGCGGCGCGGCGTCGGATAGCCAGGTGTTCAGCCGGTTGAAG
Organism: Janthinobacterium glycogeni; assembly: GCF_051380725.1. Lineage (NCBI taxonomy): Bacteria > Pseudomonadati > Pseudomonadota > Betaproteobacteria > Burkholderiales > Oxalobacteraceae > Janthinobacterium > Janthinobacterium glycogeni. Next base: position 92,954 of record NZ_JBNYXP010000014.1, read on the forward strand.
CATACAAATGAGCAAAGAAAGCATTCAGGAAGTCGTACAGAAAAGTCTAGAAGATTACTTCAATGACCTGGGCGAACAGCAAGCATCGAATATCTACGACATGGTCGTGCTGACCGTGGAAAAGCCCATCCTGGAAGTCGTGATGACACGCGCCGATGGCAACCAGTCGCACGCCGCGCAGATGCTGGGCATCAACCGCAATACCCTGCGCAAGAAATTGCAGGAGCACGGTTTGCTGTAATGCCGGCATGCAAGTGACGCCAAGATTTGAATCCGCCGCAGCGGGCTTCGCCTGAAGCTGACCGCTGCGCCATTCGCCAAGAACACTTAACCACCTAGCCACAGCCATGATCAAACAAGCTCTCCTCTCCGTTTCCGACAAGACCGGCGTTCTCGAATTCGCCCGCGCCCTGTCTGCCCTCGGCGTCAACCTCCTGTCCACCGGTGGTACCGCCAAATTGCTGGCAGACAACGGTGTTCCCGTCACGGAAGTCGCCGATTACACGGGTTTCCCGGAGATGCTCGATGGCCGTGTGAAAACCCTGCACCCGAAAGTGCATGGCGGTATCCTGGCGCGCCGCGATTTCCCTGAGCACATGTCGAAACTGGTCGAGCACAACATGCCGACCATCGACATGGTGGTCGTCAACCTGTACCCGTTCCAGGGCACGGTCGCCAAGGCCGATTGCACCTTGGAAGACGCGATCGAAAATATCGATATCGGCGGCCCGACCATGCTGCGTTCGGCAGCCAAGAACCACAAGGATGTGGTCGTCATCTGCGATCCGACCGACTACGATGCCGTGCTGGCGGAAATCCGCTCGGCCGACGGCCAGGCCGGCGACGTCAGCTATGACACCAAGTTCATGCTGGCGAAGAAAGTCTTTGCGCACACGGCGCAATACGACGGCGCCATCACCAACTACCTGACCAGCCTGGGCCCGACGAAAGTGCACGCCGAGCGCGGCGCCTATCCGCAAATCTTGAACGTGGCCTTTGAGAAAGTGCAAGACATGCGTTACGGTGAAAACCCGCACCAGAGCGCCGCCTTCTACCGCGACCTGGTCACCACCGATGGCGCGCTGGCCAACTACCGCCAACTGCAAGGCAAGGAATTGTCGTACAACAACATCGCCGACGCCGATGCAGCCTGGGAATGCGTGAAGAGCATGGGCGGCTTCGAGCAAAGCGCCGCCTGCGTCATCGTCAAGCACGCGAACCCATGCGGCGTAGCGCTGGGCAAGAATGCGGCCGAAGCGTACGCGCGCGCCCTGCAGACGGACCCGACTTCGGCCTTTGGCGGCATCATCGCGTTTAATACCGAACTGGACGGCGCCACCGCCGGCGAAATCGCCAAGCTGTTCGTCGAAGTGCTGATCGCCCCATCGTTCTCCGCCGAAGCGAAACAGATTCTGTCGAGCAAGCAAAACGTGCGCATGCTGGAAATCCCGCTGGGCAGCGGCGTGCACGCCATGGACTTCAAGCGCGTCGGTGGCGGCTTGCTGGTGCAATCGCCGGACGCGAAAAACGTCGGCATCGGCGACTTGCGCGTGGTCAGCAAACTGCAGCCAACGCCGCAGCAACTGGCCGACCTGATGTTCGCCTGGAAAGTGGCGAAATTCGTCAAGTCGAACGCCATTGTCTTCTGCGGCAATAACATGACCCTGGGCGTGGGCGCAGGCCAGATGAGCCGTATCGATTCTGCCCGCATCGCTTCCATCAAGGCGCAAAACGCGGGCCTGTCGCTGACTGGCTCCGTGGTGGCGTCGGACGCCTTCTTCCCGTTCCGCGACGGCCTCGACGTCGTCGTCGACGCGGGCGCGACCTGCGTGATCCACCCGGGCGGCTCCATGCGCGACCAGGAAGTGATCGATGCGGCGGACGAGCGCGGCGTCGTGATGTTGTATACCGGAACGCGTCACTTCCGTCATTAAGAAGGCGGTCTAAACCTACTGCGCGGCGCGGGGCGCGGCCTGCGATGCTCACTGTGCTACAGCACAGTTGCGCTTCTCTGCCACGCCGCATCGCCGCTCGCTACGGTTTATCCCATCTTCTTTGAAGGTGGTTAAACGGCAGGCACCGGTTATTCACCGGTGCCTGCCGTATTCATTATAGAATCTGGCGATGATTATTCTTGGCATCGATCCTGGCTTGCGCACGACCGGCTTTGGGGTCATTGAAAAACACGGCAACAAGCTGCGCTATATCGCGTCGGGGACCGTCAAGACGGGTTCCGAAGGGGAATTGCCGCCGCGCCTGAAGATCATCCTGCAGGGCGTGAGCGAAATCGTCGGCACCTACCAGCCCGATTGCGCGGCCATCGAAAAAGTGTTTGTCAACGTCAATCCCCAATCGACCTTGCTGCTGGGGCAGGCACGCGGCGCGGCCATTTGCGCGCTGGTCCACGCCGACTTGTCGGTGGCCGAATACACGGCCCTGCAAGTGAAACAGGCCGTCACGGGCCACGGCAAGGCGGCCAAGGAGCAGGTGCAGGACATGGTGTCCCGGCTGTTGTCACTGCCCGGCTTGCCCGGCACCGATGCGGCCGATGCGCTGGGCGTGGCCATTTGCCACGCCAACAGCATCGATGCGCTGGCCATGATAGGCGCGCTGGCGCCCCAGCTGCAGGGCTTGCGCATGAAGCGCGGCCGCCTGGTAGGCTAGGCGCGCCATATGCCCCTCATATATATACACAACATTAGGAACACGCAATGATAGGCCGTCTCTCCGGTATTTTGCTTGAAAAAAATCCGCCACAATTGCTGGTCGATTGCCAGGGCGTCGGCTATGAAGTCGACGTGCCGATGAGCACCTTTTATAACTTGCCCCACGTGGGCGAAAAAGTCGTGCTGTTCACGCACCAGGCAATCCGCGAAGATGCGCATCTGCTGTTTGGCTTCGGCAATGCGGCCGAACGCGCCGTGTTCCGCCAGTTGATCAAGATCACGGGCGTGGGCGCGCGCATGGCGCTGTCCATCCTGTCCGGCATGACGATTGCCGACCTGGCGCAGGCGATCACCTTGCAGGATTCCGGCCGCCTCGTGAAAGTGCCGGGCATCGGCAAGAAGACGGCCGAACGTTTATTACTGGAATTGAAGGGCAAGATCGGTGCGGATCTCGGTCCGCTGGGCGCGCATGCGGCGCCGGACGCCCAATCGGACATCTTGAATGCGCTGGTCGCGCTCGGCTACTCGGACAAGGAAGCGCTGGCCGCCGTGAAGAACGTGCCGGCCGGCAGCGGCGTCTCGGACGGCATCAAACTGGCGCTGAAAGCGCTGTCGAAAGGCTGATAAGGCATGAGCATCCAGACCGACAGCTTCACGGAACAGCGCATCATCGATGCGGCCCCCATCTCGCACAACGAAGAGGCCATCGAACGGGCCTTGCGCCCGAAGCAGCTCGACGAGTATGTGGGACAGGAAAAGATCCGCGACCAGCTCGAGATCTTCATCACGGCTGCGCGCCAGCGCAAGGAAGCGCTCGACCACACCTTGCTGTTCGGCCCGCCAGGCCTGGGCAAGACGACGCTGGCGCACATCATCGCGCGTGAAATGGGCGTCAATCTGCGCCAGACCTCCGGGCCCGTGCTCGAACGCCCGGGCGACCTGGCGGCGATCCTGACGAACCTGGAAGCGAACGACGTCCTGTTCATCGATGAAATCCACCGGCTGTCGCCCGTCGTGGAAGAGATTTTGTATCCGGCCCTTGAGGATTATCAGATCGATATCATGATCGGCGAAGGCCCGGCCGCCCGTTCCGTGAAGCTCGATCTGCAGCCGTTCACATTGGTCGGCGCCACCACGCGCGCCGGCATGCTGACCAATCCGCTGCGCGACCGTTTCGGCATCGTCGCCCGCCTCGAGTTTTACAACACGGGCGAGCTGACAAAGATCGTCACGCGCAGCGCCGCCTTGCTGAAGGCGCCGATCGACCCGGAAGGCGCGCATGAAATCGCCCAGCGCGCCCGTGGCACGCCCCGCATCGCCAACCGCTTATTGCGCCGCGTGCGCGATTTCGCGGAAGTCAAAAGCAATGGCGACATCACCAAGGTGGTGGCCGACCGCGCGCTGGCCATGCTCGACGTCGATTCCGCCGGCTTCGACGTGATGGACCGCAAACTGCTCGAAGCCGTGCTGTTCAAGTTCGGCGGCGGCCCCGTCGGCATCGGGAATCTGGCGGCGGCCATTGGCGAAGCGGCCGACACCATCGAAGACGTGCTGGAACCATACCTGATCCAGCAAGGCTTTTTGCAGCGCACGCCGCGTGGCCGGGTCGCCACGCCGGCCGCGTATCTGCACTTCGGCGTCAGCGCGCCGCGCATGGGTCCCGGCGGCGAAGCGTGGGAACTGTGATGGCGGACGGCAGCCAGCAGGCTATCGAGGGCATGCAGATCTGGATCGACGCCGATGCCTGTCCCGTCGTCATCAAGGAAATTCTATACAGAGTCGCCGACCGCCTGGAATTGCCGCTCATCCTGGTGGCCAACCAGGGCTTGCGCGTGCCGCCGTCGCGTTTCATCCGCACCGTGCAAGTGCCGTCCGGCGCCGACGTGGCCGACCAGGAAATCGTGCGCCTGCTCAACCCCGGCGACCTCGTCATCACGGGCGACATCCCGCTGGCCGCCGACGTGCTGGCCAAGGGCGGTTTTGCGCTGAACCCGCGCGGCGAGTTCTACACGCAGGATAATATCGCCCAGCAACTGACGATGCGCGCCTTCATGGAGGAATTGCGCAGCGGCGGCGTGGACACGGGCGGCCCGGCCGCCTTCAGCCAGTCCGACCGCCAGCAGTTTGCGAATAGCCTGGACCGGCATTTGAGCAAGCACCACCGCAAGCGGACCCCGGCGCTATAAGCGGTGGACGAAAAAACTGTGGGCGAAAAAAAACCGGCGCAAGCCGGTTTTTTTGTGCGCATGAAACTTAACGCATGACTTTTCTCGTGCCCACGACTTCCACCGTCACGCGGCGGTTTTTGGCGCGGCCGGCGGCAGTCGTGTTGTCGGCCACGGGCTGCGTTTCTCCCTTGCCTTCCGTGTAGACGCGGCTCGTTTCCACGCCTTGCGCCACCAGGTAAGCCTTGACGGCTTCGGCGCGGCGCTGCGACAGTTTCTGGTTGTAGGCGTCGGAGCCGACGGCATCCGTATGACCGACCGTGACGATGACTTCCAGGTCCATGCCCGTCAACTGACCGAGCAGCTGGTCCAGCGCCGCCTTGCCTTGCGGCTTGAGCGTCGATTGATCGAAATCAAACAGCGCTTCGGAAGCAAATGACACTTTTTCCGCCACGGGCACCGGTGCGGGCTTGGCTTCGATCAGCGGTGCCGGCATGGCGACGACGGGGGCGACTTCGGGCGCCGGCTGGTAGGCCGGCGTGGCGCTGGCCGGACGGCCCAGCTTATACACGAGGCTGACGGAATACAGGTCCGCATCGCCGCGGTTGCCGACGGCGTCGTTCAAGCGATAACGCTCGACTTCGCCGCGCAGGGCCAGCGCTTCGCTGAACTTGTATTCGAGGCCCAGGCCCAGCTTGGCGTTGAGCTTGCGCTCGCTGGCATGGGTATTGGTCGAACCCAGCAGGCGGTTGCCGCTGAACTCCGTGTTGGTCTTGGTGTAGTGCATGCCGACACGGCCCAGCAAGGACAGGCGCTGCGACAGCGGCAGCTGGCCCAGCAAGTCCAGGTTCACGCCGCGAAAGGCCGCTTGGCCGTTGAGCACGCCGTTGCCGCTGGTGGTCGACTTGAAATCGAACTTGCCCAGGTCAAAGTAACCGGCTTCCATGGCGAAATACTGGTTCAGTTGGCGGCCGACAAACAGTTTATAGCCGGTGTCGCGCTGGTCCTTGCTAAAACCGGTGACGGTTTCGCCGTTGGCGGCAAGGCTGGCGCGCAGGCGCGGCTCGTCGATGGTGGCGCGCGACTGGCCCACGCCCGCGCCGATGTACCAGGCGCTGTTGGCCCAGTCTGGGTTGATGAAGGTGTTGTCCTGCGCCTGCGCCGATTGGGCCGCCAGCAAGGCGCCGGCCATTACGCTCAGGGTGCCCAGTGTGTGTGCGATAGTCATGGTCATGTCCCGATTATTTGGTGATCTGATTGTTGCGCAGGGTCACGGCGGCAGCCGTCAGCACGCGGCCATTGAGCAGGGTCGCGTTGTCGCCCACCGTGATGGCGGCCGACTGGCCCAGGATATTGCCCTTGAAGACGCTGTTGGCGGCCAGGGTGGTCGGGCCGACGGGCAGCCAGCTGACGTTGTCGGCCGTGGCGCCATTGTTCAGGGCAACCACCGAGTTGACGGTCGAGTTCAGGGTCAGCGCCGTGCGGAAAATGTACACGCCGGGACCGTTCAGGGTCAGCGTACCCGTGATGCTGATGGCACCGGCATAGCAATACACGCCGGGGCCGAAGGTTTGGCCGCCGAGGTCGATGCCGCCGGCAAAGCTGACGTCGCACGTGCGGCTGTTGCCATCCGTGATCGCCGCTTGTAAATCCGTCATGGCGCCGGCCAGGATGGCGCCCGACTTGTAGTTGGTAAAGCCAGCCGCCTGGGTCGGATCGACCGTTTGCGAAGGTGAGCCGACGTCGCCCGTGATCAGCGTGGTGCCGCCCGAATTGTTCGTGATCGAGGTGCCTGCCAGCACGCCGAACGGTGCCGCGCGCCCCAGGACGATCGGGTTCAGGACGGGCGGGATGGCGACAGCGGTGACGGTCAGCAGCGCGCTGCCCGACTGGCCGCCGGCCGTGGCGGTGATACTGCTGGTGCCGGTGGCAACACCGGTGGCGACGCCCGTGTTCAGTACCGTGGCATTGGCAACGGTGCCCGAGGTCCAGGCGGCGCTGTTGGTGATGATGGCGTTCGAGCTGTCCGAATACGTTGCGGTGGCAATGAATTGCTGCGTGGCGCCGACAGCGATGCTGGCGGTGGCCGGCGTGACGGCGATGCTGACGATGCTGGCGGCAGGCACGGTGATGGTGGTGCTGGCCGTCTTGCCGTTGAAGCTCGCGTTCATGACGCTGGTGCCAAAGGCAACGCCGGTGACGAGGCCGCCGTTGGCGACGGTGGCGAAAGCGGGCGTGACGGCAAGGAAGCTGCTGCCGGCCGTGACGTCAGCCGTGCTGTTGTCCGAGTAGGTGGCAATGACGGCCAGCTGGCGCGTCGCGGCGACGGGCACGATGGGGCTTTGCGGCGTGACGGCGATAGCCAGCAAGGTCGCTGGCGTGACGGTCAACTGGGCCGCTGCGCTCTTGCCGCCAAAGGCGGCGCTGATGCTGCTGTTGCCGGCAGCCACGCCGGCGGCAACGCCGCTGCTGGCGTTGACGGTGGCACTGGCCGGCGTGGCCGATGTCCAGGCCGCCTTGGCGCTGACGTCTTGCGAGGAGCCGTCGCTATACGTGGCGATCGCCGTGAATTGCTGGCCGGCGCCGATGGCGACCGTCGCCGTGGCTGGCGTGACGGCCAGGCTGGACAAGGTGGCGCCCGGCAAGCCGAGGATGGGATCGCGTCCCTGGTCGCCGCCGCCGCAACCGGCCATGGCGGCCATGGCCAGCAAACCTGCCGAGACGAGCAGCGGATTCAGATATCGCTTGAAGAGGTTCATATAGTTCCTTTGTGCATGGCAATCATTGCCGGGCATCCGCGGATGAGGTCATCCGGCAGAGCCATGCCGCTTTTCGCTACAGGCGATGGCGTCACAGGCATGCACTATTTCATTTAGGAAACTGGAGGTATGTGCGCTGGCGCGCTTAGCTTGTCTTTGACGGGAAATCGCCGCAAACGCGCGCGATTCGGCCTGGAAAACAACGGACGTGTGCGAAAAACAGACACAAAAAAGCCGGCGCAGGGCCGGCTTCATCAGGGCAGGGCGTGCCGTGCTTACTCTTCGCGCACCCACGTCTGCGAGCGGCCAAACATCGGCACGCCGACATAGCCGCGCACTTGCAGCTTGGTGCCGCCTTCAATCAGTTCGGCCTTGCTCTTGTAGGTCTTGCCATTGGCCGGGTCCATGATTTCGCCGCCCGTCCATTCCTTGCCGTCATATTTCAGGCCGGACAGGATCACCAGGCCGACGATGGGCTGGTCCTTGTTGGCGCCCGTGCACTTGTCGCACTTCGGATTTTGCTCTTCATTCGGGGCGCGGAACAGCTTGTCGATCTTGCCTTGCAAGACGCCGTTGCTTTCCGTGATGACGACGAGGGATTTCGGCTTGCCGCTGGCGTCATCGATGGTTTTCCACGTGCCGACGGGGGTGTAATTGCCGTCGCGCGCGATGGCGCTGCCGCCGATGGCCAGGGCGGCCATCATGATGCTTGCTGTGACGGTGGTTTTGAATAAAGTACGCATCGCTAGTCTCCATTGGTTTTTTTGATCGGGTCACGAACAGTGTATATACCAAGGCAAGACCAGCCATCCTGCGCGGCGTCACGGATGACGCCGCGCAATCCTTCCAAACCTGCCTTATGCGCTGGCTAGTTTAGCAAACTGTTCGCGCAGTTTTTCAATTGTCGCCGAAAAACTGAGCAAACGCTCGTTTTCTTGCGCAACGATGGCGGCCGGGGCGCGCGCGACGAAGCTTTCATTGCCTAATTTGCTATTTACTTTGGCAATTTCCGCTTCGATGCGGGCGATTTCCTTGCCCAGCCGCTCGCGTTCGGCAGCCACGTCGATTTCCACTTTCAGCATCAGCTTGGTGGTGCCGACGATGGCGACGGCGGCTGGCGAATCCGGCAGCGCATCGACGATCTGCACGTCGGCCAGCTTGCCCAGCGACTGGATGTACGGCGCGTACGACGCCAGCGCTGCTTTCTCGCTGGCATTGCCTGCCTCGACGATCAGCGGCACGCGCACGGATGGCGAGATCTGCATTTCGCCGCGCAGGTTGCGCGTGGCGTCCGTCAAGGCTTTCAGCTGCTGCATCCACGCTTCGGCCGACTCGTCGATCTTGTCGGTGTTGGCGATCGGATACGGCTGCATCATGATCGAATCACCCTCTGGCTTCAGGGTCTTGCCGGCCAGCGGCGCCACTGTCTGCCACAGGGCTTCCGTGACGAAGGGGATGATCGGATGAGCCAGGCGCAGCACCACTTCCAGCACGCGCAGCAGGGTGTGGCGGGTGGCGCGCTGCTGGCCTTCCGTGCCCTGCTGTACCTGGACTTTCGCCACTTCCAGGTACCAGTCGCAATACTCGTCCCACACGAATTTATAGATGGTCGCGGCGATATTGTCGAAACGGAAGTCTTCAAAGCCCTTGGCCACGTCCAGTTCCGCCTTTTGCAGCAGCGAGATGATCCACTTGTCCGCCTGCGACAGGTCGGCCTCGTTCGGGCTGCAATCCTTGTTCTCCGTATTCATCATGACGAAACGGGTGGCGTTCCACATCTTGTTGCAGAAGTTGCGGTAGCCTTCGCAGCGGCCCAGGTCGAAATTGATGTTGCGGCCCAGCGAGGCATAGCTGGCCATGGTGAAGCGCACGGCGTCCGTGCCGTAGGCCGAAATGCCTTCCGGGAATTCCTTGCGCGTCGCCTTGGTGATCTTTTCCGCGTCGCGCGGGTTCATCAGGCCCGTGGTGCGCTTGACGATCAAGCCTTCCAGGTCGATGCCGTCGATCAGGTCGATCGGATCCAGCGTGTTGCCCTTCGACTTGGACATCTTCTGCCCTGTCGAATCGCGCACCAGGCCGTGTACGTAGACGGTTTCAAACGGCACCTTGCCCGTGAAGTGCGCCGTCATCATGACCATGCGCGCGACCCAGAAGAAGATGATGTCGAAACCCGTCACCAGCACGGACGAGGGCAGGAAGGCCTTCATGTCCGGTGTTTCTTCCGGCCAACCCATGGTCGAGAACGGCACCAGGGCGGACGAGAACCACGTGTCGAGCACGTCGTCGTCGCGCTTCAAGGGACCCGTGCTGCCGGCGGCCAGCGCCTTGGCTTCCGCTTCGGCTTGCGTTTTTGCAACAAAGATATTGCCCTTGTCGTCGTACCAAGCCGGGATTTGATGGCCCCACCACAGCTGGCGCGAGATGCACCAGTCCTGGATGTTGTTGAGCCACTGGTTGTAGGTGGTGCTCCAGTTTTCCGGCACGAACTTGATTTCGCCGTTGGCGACCTTGTCCAGCGCCGTTTCAGCGATCGACTTGCCCGGGAAGAACGTGCCTTCCGGGGCCGGTTTGCTCATGGCGACAAACCACTGGTCCGTCAGCATCGGTTCGATGACGACACCCGTGCGGTCGCCGCGCGGCACCATCAGTTTGTGGGGCTTGACCTGTTCCAGCAAGCCTTGCGCGTCGAGGTCGGCGACGATCTGCTTGCGCGCGGCGAAGCGGTCCATGCCGCGGTAGGCCTCGGGCGCATCGTCGGTGATCTTCGCGTCCAGGGTCAGGATGACGATCTGCGCCAGTTTGTGGCGCTGGCCGACGGCGTAATCGTTCATGTCGTGCGCCGGGGTGATCTTGACGCAGCCCGTGCCGAATTCCTTGTCGACGTACTCGTCGGCGATGATGGGGATTTCGCGGTCCGTCAGCGGCAGTTTCAGCATCTTGCCCACCAGTGCCGTATAACGCTCGTCCGTCGGATCGACGGCCACGGCCACGTCGCCCAGCATGGTTTCAGGACGCGTGGTAGCCACCGTCAGGAAACCGCTGCCGTCGGCCAGCGGGTACTTGATATACCACATGGAACCATCTTCTTCCTCGGACACCACTTCCAGGTCGGACACAGCCGTGCCCAGCACGGGGTCCCAGTTGACGAGGCGCTTGCCGCGGTAGATCAAGCCTTGCTCGAACAGGCGCACGAAGACGTCGGTGACGACTTTCGAGCGCGGCTCGTCCATCGTGAAATATTCGCGCTGCCAGTCGGCCGAGGCGCCCAGGCGGCGCATCTGGCCGGTGATGATGGAACCGGATTTTTCTTTCCATTCCCACACTTTTTCCACGAATTTCTCGCGGCCCAGGTCATGGCGCGAAATCTTTTGCGCGTCCAGCTGGCGTTGCACGACGATTTGCGTGGCGATGCCCGCGTGGTCGGTGCCGGGAATCCAGGCTGTGTTGTGGCCCAGCATGCGGTGGTAGCGGGTCAGGCCATCCATGATGGTCTGGTTGAACGCATGGCCCATGTGCAGGGTGCCGGTGACGTTCGGCGGCGGCAACTGGATGCTGAAGGAAGGTTTTCCGGCATCGAGGGTGGCGGTAAAGTAACCGCGCTGTTCCCACTCGGTGCGCCAGAATTGTTCAATGTCGGCGGGCTCGAAAGACTTGGCTAATTCCATGATTTGGCGTGTGATTGGCAAAAGGAACCATTATAGATGACGCGGCAACGCCTGCAGCGTGGCAAGCGGCCTTTTTCAGTGTTTTGGCGGCCTGGCGGGGCGCGAACCAACAACAGAGGGCGCAATAAAACGGGGGAGAAAGGGCGGCCGATGCTATAATGCCGGCCTCGGCGCCTCCTGCCCCATCCTTGCGGACGGCGCCAGCAGACGCGGTGGGATCAACGTTTCATATCCAGCACCCGTCCGCGTCTCACGGCCAGCGCATCTGCGATGCCAGCCACTTTCAGCGCGTCCCCTTCGGGCCGGGCGCCTGAGCCACGCGCACCGCCAGCGGTGCACCATTCACGGCGGAATCAAAGCGGCACGTCATTGCACGCCGCTGCCGCCACAGCTTAGCCAGGATCTGTTGTCCGGCGCGTCGTCTTTTGACACGGCACACCCCGCTTGGCGCCTTGCCGCCTGTGGCCTTGCCGTGGCCGCCGCTTTCCTGGTTTCGCTTTTACAAGGAAATCACCATGAAAAAAATCGCCATCGTTGCCGGCCTTGCCACCACCCTCGGCGCCATGTCCGCCGCCCACGCCCAGTCGTCCGTCGACGTGTATGGGCTGATGGACGCGGGCCTGGTGCAGGAAGGCGGCGTCAGCAAGCTCACCAGTGGGATATCGGCCGGCTCGCGCCTGGGTCTGCGCGGCACGGAGTCGCTGGGCGACGGCTGGCAAGCCGTGTTCACCCTGGAAGCGGGCGTCCTGAGCGACACGGGCCGCTCTGACCAGGCGGGGCAATTGTTCGGCCGCCAGGCCTTTGTCGGCCTTAACAGTCCGCTGGGCATGCTGACCGTGGGGCGACAGTACAACCTGCAAAGCCAGGCGCTGACCGACGTGGCCGACCCCTTCGAGGGCGGCTTTGCCGGCGCGGCGACCAACCTGGCCGGCTATTCGGCCACGCGCATCGACAATACCGTGCGCTACACCTCGCCCGAGCTGCGCGGCGTGACGGCGACGGTGATGTATGGTGCTGGCGAGCACACGGGGATTGCGGCAGATCAGCGTTCGCTGGGCCTGGCCCTCGGCTATGTCAACGGTCCGTTGACTTTGCGCCTGGCGCGCCAGAGCCGTGCCGGCGAGCCGGGCAAGGCCGACGTCAACAACACCATTCTGGCCGGTAACTACAACTTTGGCGTGGCCACGGCGTTTGCGGGCTATGGCCGCAACACGGGCGATGGCAGCACCATGTTCTTCGCGGAAAATCCGTACGGCGCGGCGCAGGCGCCGGCCCAGTCGACCGACAGCCGCGACGCCATCGTTGGCGTCTCCGTGCCGCTCGGTGCGACGACCTTGCTGGCCTCGTATGTGCGCAAGGATGACCGCGATGCGGCCAACCGCGATGCGCAGCAGCTGGCCATCGGCGCCACGTATGCCTTGTCCAAGCGCAGCAAGGTCTATCTTGCCTACGCGCACATCCGCAACCGCAACGACGCCGCCTACATGGTGGGCAACGCCACGGAAGTGGGTACGGGCAACCGCGCCTTCAACGTCGGCCTGCGCCACGCGTTTTAACGCATGGTCAACCCATCGCCAAGGCAGGCAACATGCTGCCTTGGCGTAATAGTTCTTCGAAGGCGGGCGCGGCCAGGGGGCGGCTGAACAGATAGCCCTGCATCTGGTCGCAGCCGTGCTGGCGCAGGAAGGCCAGCTGCTGCTCTGTTTCCACGCCTTCGGCGATCACTTTCAGGCGCAGACTGTGCGCCAGCGAAATGATGGCGCGCACGATGGCCGCATCGTCGTCGCTGTGCGTGATGTCGCTGACGAAGGTTTTGTCGATCTTTAATACATCGATGGGGAAGTGGCGCAGGTAGGCCAGGCTGGAGTAGCCGGTGCCGAAGTCGTCGATGGACAGTTGCACGCCCAGCGCCTTCAGGTTGGCCATGATGGATGTGGCTTGCTCCACGTTATGCATGACCATGCTTTCCGTCAATTCCAGTTCCAGATGGGCGGCGGCGAGGCCCGTCTCGGCCAGTGCCTGCGCCACCGCGTGCAGCAGATTTCTTTGCTTGAATTGCCGCGCCGACAGGTTGACGGCCAGGCGCAGCGGACCGTGGCCGGCCAGTTGCCAGGCGCGCGTCTGGGCGCACGCCGTGCGCAGGACCCAGTCGCCGATGGGCGTGATCAAGCCCATTTCCTCTGCCAGGCCGATGAAGCTGGCAGGTGGAATGCGCCCCAGTTGCGGATGCTGCCAGCGCAGCAGCGCTTCCATGCCCACCACTGCGCCGCTGGCCAGATCCAGCTGTGGCTGGTATTCGAGGTGAAACTGCCCCCGCTCCAGGGCGTGGCGCAATTCGCTCTCCAGTCCCAGTTGTTCCAGGGTGCCTGCATTCATGCCCGACGCATAGAATTGCCAGTGCCCCCGTCCCTGTTCCTTGGCGCGGTACATGGCGATGTCGGCGTGCTTGATCAAGGTGTCGGCATTCTGGCCATCGTCGGGATACACGGCCACGCCCATGCAGCAGCTGAGAAAAAATTCATATTCGCCCAGTTGCAGCGGCTGCGCCACGGCGTCTTGAATGCGCTGCAGGATGGCGGCGCCCGGTTCGCCATTGCCATGCTGGGGCAGCAGCAGCACGAATTCGTCGCCGCCCAGTCGCGCCACCGTGTCGACTTCGCGCGTGGCGTCGCGCAGGCGCTCGGCCACGTTTTTCAGCACCTGGTCGCCCGCATCGTGGCCCAGCGTGTCATTGACGAATTTAAAGCGGTCGAGGTCGATGAACACCACCCACAGGGGAAGGCCGTTGCGCCGGGTGACGGCCATCGCCTGTTCCAGCCGTTCGCGCAGCAGGGCGCGGTTGGCCAGCCCTGTCAGGATATCGTGCCGGGCCTGGAATTCCAGTTCCTGCTCGAAGCGCATGACGGTGCTGATGTCGTATTGCGCCACGACAAAGTGGCTGACGGCACCATCGCCATCATCGCGCACGGGGGCGACGAACAGCTCACTCCAGTAGCAGCTGCCATCCTTGCGAAAATTGCGCACGATGGCCTTGCCTTCGCGCTGTTCGCGCAGGGCCGCCGTGATGGCGTGCATGTCTTGCCGTCCTTGCTGCGGACCCTGCAAGTCTTCCAGGCGCTGTCCGATCACCTCGTTGCCGGCATAGCCGGTGATGCGCTCGAAGGCGGGATTGACGTACTCGATCAGGTAGCCGGGCGCGTCGGCGCTGCACAGGATGATGGCATTGGCCGACACTTCGATGATGCGTTCGCGCAGCCGCAGCGATTTTTCATTGTGCATGCGCGCGGCGATGTCTTCGGACAGGCGCAAATTGGCAAACTGCAGCGCCGCCGTGCGCTCGCCCGTGATGCGGGCAATCACGGAATTGCGCGACACCAGCTGGTACACATACGCCGTTGCCAGCAGGCTCGACAGCAGTCCGCCCAGCAGCACATACAGCGAGCCGCGATGGTTCGCGTCCAGGCTCATGCCGTTGGCCGGCAGCAGGGCGGCGCGCAGCGTCTGTCCGCTGGCGTGGTACTGCAGCAGCAGCCGGGTGCTTTCCGACTCGATCTGGCGCGCCGAGGCGTAGCATAGCGCCGTCAGGCACAGTCCGACCGCCAGGGTGATCAGGGCCGAGGTGGAAACGGAAATGGAGATACGTTTGAAGAATGATTGCATGATGACGTCCGGTGGCAGCGCCGGTGCCGATCCATGATCCGGCAGCCCTGGCAGTGATTGACTGTAGGGCGCGCGCCACATGGCCGTCCGTTCGCTGGCGAACGGACGGCCATGCCGACAAGAAATATAGTCGGGTCACTGTGCCAGTGCTGTGTTACGCTGCCGCATATGGCGCCCCTCGTTCGGACGTCTTACCTCTATCCCCTAGCTGACGACTGGAAACCAGGAAACCTGCCCATGTCGAGTCCGCATGCCCAGCTGCACAACCCGAATCAAAACCATTTGCTCGCCGCCATGCTCGACGCCGATTTCGCGCGCCTGGCTCCCCACCTGGAGCAAGTCTCCATGCTGCTCGGCGACGTGATCTACGATTCGGGCGACAAGCTGCAGCATGTGTATTTCCCCACCACGGCCATCGTTTCCATTCACTACCTGCTGGAAAACGGCGGCTCGTCGGAAATTGCCGGCGTCGGCAATGAAGGCATGGTGGGCGTGTCGCTGTTCATGGGCGGCAACTCGACACCGAGCCGCGCCGTCGTGCAGACGGGCGGTGTCGGCTATCGCCTCAAGGCCCACCTGCTGATGGAAGAGTTCGACCGCGCCGGTCCCGTCATGCGCTTGCTGCTGCGCTATACGCAAGCCTTGATCACGCAAATGTCGCAGACGGCCGTGTGCAACCGCCACCATACGGTGGAGCAGCAACTGTGCCGCTGGCTGCTGCTGACCATGGATCGCCTGCCGAACCGCGAACTGACGATGACGCAGGAGTTGATTGCCAACATGCTGGGCGTGCGCCGCGAGGGCGTGACGGAAGCGGCCGGGCGCCTGCAGCAGCGCGGCTTCATCAGTTACCGGCGCGGCCATATCTCCGTGCTGGACCGTGCCGGCCTCGAAGGCCACGTGTGCGAATGCTATGGCGTGGTCAAAAAGGAATTCGCGCGCCTGCTGTCGGACGTGCGCCAGCGTCAGGGTTCCTAAGACCGCAATCCCCCTTCCTATCGTTGTCATTGCCCAGGCTCATCATGCAATCTGTCGAAAACATCCCCCCGCGCGCGCCGTCGCGCTGGCCCATGGCACTGGCCTTTTCCTTCAGCGCCGTCGCGCTGCTGGCCGTCGGCGTGCTGGCCTGGCGCGCGCCGTTCGAGACGGCCTGCGTCATCGACGCGCTGGTCTTCCTGCTGCTGATGCTGCTCGTGGCGCTGTACCGGCGCACGGTGGCGGCCAGCCTGCCGCGCCAGCTGCTCAAGGCGGGCGCCTTGCAGGATGCGATTTTCAACAGCGCCAATTTCTCGTGCATCGCCACCGATGCGCAGGGCGTGATCCAGATTTTTAATGTGGGCGCCGAACGCATGCTCGGTTATGCGGCGAGCGACGTGGTCGACAAGCTGACGCCGGCCGGTATTTCCGACGCGCAAGAAATCGTCACGCGCGCGGCGGCCCTCAGTGCCGAACTCGACACCGTCATCACGCCGGGCGTGGAAGCGCTCGTCTTCAAGGCTACGCGCGGCATCGAAGACATTTATGAACTGACCTACATCCGCAAGGATGGCAGCCGTTTCCCCGCCATCGTCTCCGTGACGGCCTTGCGCGACGCGCAGAGCAAGGTCATCGGCTACCTGCTGATCGGCACCGACAATACGGCACGCAAGCAGGTCGAGGCGGAACAGGCGCTGCTGGATCAGCGCCTGCGCGAACAGCAGGCGTACACGCGCTCGCTCGTCGAGACCAACAATGCCGAGCTGAAGAAGGCGCGCCTGGTGGCGGAAAAGGCCAACCGCGCCAAGTCCGAATTCCTGTCGAGCATGAGCCATGAATTGCGCACGCCCCTGAATGCCGTACTCGGCTTTGCCCAGCTGATGGCGTCCGACGTGCCGCCGCCCACCGTGCCGCAGCAGCGCTCGATCGAGCAAATTCTCAAGGGCGGCTGGTATCTCTTGCGTTTGATCAATGAAATCCTCGACCTGGCCATGATCGAGTCGGGCAAGGTCACCCTGTCGCAGGAAGCGATGTCCTTGCTCGACGTGCTGCAGGATTGCCAGGCCATGATCGCGCCGCAGGCGGAAAAGCGCGGCATCCGCATGCAGTTTCCCCGCTGCGGCCAGGCTTTTTATGTGCACGCCGACCGCACGCGCGTGAAACAGGTGATGGTCAACCTGCTGTCGAACGCCATCAAGTACAACCAGGGGGGGGGCACCGTCACCGTCGAATGCAGCCGGCATGGCGAGCGCGTGCGCGTGAGCGTGCGCGACAGCGGCGCCGGCCTCGACGCGGCCCAGGTAGCGCAGCTGTTCCAGCCCTTCAACCGCCTGGGACAGGAAAACAGCACGGAAGAGGGCACGGGCATCGGCCTGGTCGTCACCAAGCAACTGGTCGAATTGATGGGCGGCACCATCGGCGTCGACAGCACCGTCGGCGTGGGCACCACGTTCTGGTTCGAGCTGGCCGCCAGCAGCGCGCCGGAACTGGTGCTGGGCGACGGCGATGCGCTGCCGCAGGTGCAGGAACCGCAGGAAAGCCAGCGCACCTTGCTGTACGTGGAAGACAATCCCGCCAACCTGGCGCTGGTCGAGCAATTGATCGCCCGCCGCAGCGACTTGAAACTGCTGACGGCCATCGATGCGCACCTGGGCATCGACCTGGCGCGCACCTATCAGCCCGACGTGATCTTGATGGATATCAATCTGCCCGGCATCAGCGGCTATGGCGCGCTGCATATCCTGCATGATGATCCCCTCACCAGCCACATTCCCGTCATGGCCCTGTCGGCCAATGCCGTGCCGCGCGACATCGAAAAAGGCTTGCAAGCGGGATTCTTCCGCTATCTCACCAAGCCGATCAAGGTCGTCGAATTCATGGATGCGCTCGATGTAGCCCTGCACCATGCAGCCGCGCACGGCCTGGCCGACGACACTCACGCAATACGCTAATTCAGCACTCAATTTTAGGAATACCGCCATGCTTCAAGCCACCGAGATCCTGAACGCCAGCATCCTCATCGTCGATGACCAGGAGGCCAACGTCATGCTGCTCGAACAGGTGCTGCGCAATGCCGGCTACACGCGCATCACGTCCACCATGGACCCGCAAGCCGTGCGCGCGCTGCACCAGCAGCACCGCTACGACCTGATTCTGCTCGACTTGCAGATGCCGGAAATGGATGGCTTCGAAGTCATGGAAGGCTTGCGCGACCTCGAAGCGGGCAGCTACCTGCCCGTGCTGGTGATCACGGCCCAGCCCGGCCACAAGCTGCGCGCCCTGCAGGCCGGCGCCAAGGATTTCGTCAGCAAGCCCTTCGACCTGGTGGAAGTCAAGACGCGCATCCACAACATGCTGGAAGTGCGCTTGCTGTACCAGAAGCTGGCCGAATACAACAAGTCGCTGGAACAGATGGTGGAAGACCGCACGGCGGAGCTGCGCGAAAGCGAAGCGCGCTTCCAGCGCTTCACGGAACTGTCGTCCGACTGGTACTGGGAACAGGATGCGCAGGGCAACCTGACGCGCTTTTCCGGCCCCGTGGCTGAAATGCTGGGCATCGGCAGCGAGGAAGAGCCGCAGCGCTGGAACGCCACCGAACGAGCGCTGCTCGACGCAAAAATTGCCGCGCGCGAACCGTTTCTCGATTTCATCTACAGCCGCGCCAACCTCGACGGCAGCACGCAGTATCTGCAGGTCAGCGGCGAACCGATGTTCGACACGGGCAGCCGCTTCATCGGCTACCGCGGCATCGGCCTCGATGTCACGGAGCGCTTGCGGGGAGCGTGATTTATACTTGGTGTTATTGATATTGACCAGGAAAAATCATGACTGACAAATCACCACCGCAATACTGGTTCCCCGCCAAGACCTATGGCTGGGGCTGGGGCTGGGGCTTGCCCATCACCTGGCAGGGCTGGCTGGTGTTCCTCGCTGCGCTGGCCCTGTTCGCCTGCGGCGCCTTCCTGTTCCCGCCGCAAACCATGCTGCTCGGCTACATCGTCTATGAAGCGGCCATCGTTGCCGTGCTCATTTTCATCTGCCAGCTGAAGGGCGAACCGACCGCCTGGCGCTGGGGCAAGAAGAAATAATCGTGCCGCCATCTGCTGCATTGCAGCAGATGCGCAAAGACGACACCTGCAAGAAATCATCTGGCCACGCGGCGCGAACCGCGTATAATTGGCTCGCTGCCGCAAGGCGGCAAACGCTAGGGGTCCTGCCTTTCGCTGTGGAAACACAGTGCAAGCGCGGGTGAGAAATACCCTCCGAACCTGATCTGGATAATGCCAGCGAAGGGAAGCTTTAGGATGAACGCACCCCGCCTTTCCGCGTGCGCACAGCCGAACCTCCTTAGCTGGCTCCAGGCTTAAAAATAGTCTAGCCAAGGAGCCAAAATGAACGCCAACCCGAAATTCCTCTCCGCCACCGCCACGGTCGACGAAGCCGCCATCGCGCCGCTGCCCAATTCGCGCAAGATCTACGTGCAGGGCAGCCGTCCCGACATCCGCGTACCCATGCGCGAGATCAGCCAGTCCGACACGGAAGCGTCGTTCGGCGGCGAAAAGAATCCGCCGATCTACGTCTACGACACGTCCGGCCCCTACACGGACCCGGACGTGCAGATCGACATCCGCTCCGGCCTCGATACGCCGCGCCTGCCATGGATCATGGAGCGTGCCGACACGGAAGAATTGCCCGGCCCCACCTCCGACTACGGCATCGCCCGCCTGGCGGACCCGAAGCTGGCCGAGCTGCGTTTCAACCTGCACCGCAAGCCGCGCCGCGCCATCGCCGGCAAGAACGTGACGCAAATGCATTACGCGCGCCAAGGCATCATCACGCCGGAAATGGAATTCGTCGCCATCCGCGAAAACATGCGCCGCCAGGAATATTTGCGTGAACTGAAAGCTTCCGGCCCCATGGGCGAGCGCCTGGCCGACCTGATGGGCCGCCAGCATCCGGGCCAGTCGTTCGGCGCCAGCATCCCGGCGGAAATTACGCCGGAATTCGTGCGCGAGGAAATCGCCCGCGGCCGCGCCATCATTCCCGCCAATATCAACCACCCGGAAGTCGAGCCGATGATCATCGGCCGCAATTTTCTCGTGAAAATCAACGCGAACATCGGCAATTCCGCCGTCACCTCGTCGATCGGCGAGGAAGTGGAAAAGATGACCTGGGCTATCCGCTGGGGCGGCGACAACGTGATGGATCTGTCCACCGGCAAGCACATCCACGAAACGCGCGAATGGATCGTGCGTAACAGCCCCGTGCCGATTGGCACCGTGCCCATCTACCAGGCGCTGGAAAAGGTCAACGGCAAGGCCGAAGATCTGACGTGGGAAATCTTCCGCGACACGTTGATTGAGCAGGCCGAGCAGGGCGTCGACTACTTCACCATCCACGCGGGCGTGCTGCTGCGCTACGTGCCGATGACGGCCAAGCGCCTGACGGGCATCGTCTCGCGCGGCGGCTCCATCATGGCCAAATGGTGTCTGGCGCACCACCAGGAATCGTTCCTCTACACGCATTTCGAAGAAATTTGCGAAATCATGAAGGCGTATGACGTGTCGTTCTCGCTGGGCGACGGCTTGCGCCCCGGCTCCATCTACGACGCCAATGACGAGGCGCAGCTGGGCGAACTGAAAACCCTGGGCGAGCTGACGCAGGTGGCCTGGAAGCACGACGTGCAAGTGATGATCGAAGGCCCGGGCCACGTGCCGATGCAGCTGATCAAGGAAAACATGGACTTGCAGCTGGAGCAGTGCGGCGAAGCGCCGTTCTACACCCTGGGACCGCTGACGACCGACATCGCTCCTGGCTACGACCACATCACCTCGGGCATCGGCGCGGCCATGATCGGCTGGTATGGCACAGCCATGCTGTGCTACGTGACGCCGAAGGAACACCTGGGCTTGCCCAACAAGGCGGACGTCAAGGACGGCATCATCACCTACAAGATCGCGGCGCACGCGGCCGACCTGGCGAAGGGCCATCCGGGCGCGCAAATCCGCGACAACGCCCTGTCGAAAGCCCGTTTCGAATTCCGCTGGGACGACCAGTTCAACATCGGCCTGGACCCGGACAAGGCGCGCGAATTCCACGATGAAACCTTGCCCAAGGATTCGGCCAAGGTGGCGCATTTCTGCTCCATGTGCGGCCCGCATTTCTGCTCGATGAAGATCACGCAGGAAGTGCGCGAATACGCGGCCGGCATGGGCATCGCGGAAGACAAGGCGCTCCAGCAGGGCATGGAAATCAAGGCCATCGAATTCATCAAGAACGGCGCCGAGCTGTATCGCAAGGTCTGAAGGAGAGCGTGATGCCTGCATTGATATCCATCACGCTCAACGGCGCCCCGCACCAGGTGCCGCCCGGGCAAACCCTCGATCAATTGATCGCCGCGCTGTCGCTGGAAAACCAGGCGCTGGCGCTGGCCGTCAACCGCAACGTCGTGCCGCGCAAGGCGTGGCAGGACAGGATCCTGGAAACGCAGGACCAGGTGGAAATCGTCCGCGCCATCGGCGGCGGTTAAGTTGAGAAAAGACAAGGAACAGAACATGTATACCGCAACAAACAACGACCTGCTGACCATCGCAGGCAAACAGTACCAGTCGCGCTTGCTGGTGGGCAGCGGCAAGTACAAGGACTTGCCGCAGACGCGCGAAGCGACGGACGCGGCGGAAGCGCAGATCATCACGGTGGCCATCCGCCGCGTGAATATCGGGCAGGACCCGAACGCGCCCAGCCTGCTCGATTTCGTGCCGCCCGACCAATACACGATACTGCCGAACACGGCCGGCTGCTACAACGCGAAAGACGCCGTCTATACCCTGCAGCTGGCGCGCGAACTGCTGGGCGGGCGCAATCTGGTGAAACTGGAAGTGCTGGGCGATGAAAAGACGCTGTTTCCGCACATGCCGGAAACCCTGGTCGCGGCCGAGGCGCTGGTCAAGGATGGCTTCGACGTGATGGTGTACTGCAGCGACGACCCCATCCAGGCGAAGATTTTGGAAGACATCGGCTGCGTGGCCGTCATGCCGCTGGCCTCCCTGATCGGCTCGGGCATGGGCATCCTGAATCCGTGGAACTTGTCCTTGATCATCGACCAGGCGAAAGTGCCCGTGCTCGTCGATGCCGGCGTGGGCACGGCGTCGGATGCGGCCATCGCCATGGAGCTCGGCTGCGATGGCGTGCTGATGAATACGGCCATTGCCGGCGCGCGCGACCCCGTGCGCATGGCGCGTGCGATGAAGCTGGCCGTGCGGGCCGGGCGCGAAGCGTTTCTGGCCGGCCGCATGCCGCGTAAATTTGCCGCGTCGCCGTCGTCGCCGATGGCGGGCCGGCTGGCGTGATGGCGCAGCAACGTCCGACGGTGCTGGTGTTTGCCGGCGCCGACCCCTCGGGCGGCGCCGGCATCGCCGCCGATATCGTGGCCATTGCGGCGCAGGGCGCGCATGCCTTGCCCGTCATCACGGCGCTGACGGTGCAGGACAACGACAGGGTCTTCGGCGTGCAGCCGGTGGCGCCGGCGCTGCTGCGCCGGCAGGCGCTGGCGCTGATCGACAAGATGGCGATTCACGCCGTCAAAATCGGCATCCCGGGCAGCGCCGCGAACGCGGCCGTCATCGCGCAGCTGATCGGGCAATTGCGGCTGGCCGCCCCAAGCTTGCCCGTCGTGCTCGATCCCGTGCTGGCCAGCGGCCATGGCGACGTGCTCAGCCGGGACGACGCCGTGCTGGCGCTGGCGCCCTTGCTGCCGCTGACGACAGTCATCGTACCGAACGGGCCGGAAGCGCTGGCCCTCGGCGGCGAAGCGGCCTTGCGTGCGCAAGGCTGCCAGCACGTGCTGGTGACGGGCGGCCATGGGCAAGGCGAGGTGATCGTTAACCGCTGGCTGGACGGCGATGGCGGCGCGCGCGAGTGGCGCTGGCCGCGCCTGCCCGGAGAGTTTCACGGCAGCGGCTGTACTTTGGCGTCCGCCATCGCGGCCCGGCTGGCGCTGGGACAGGCGCTGCCTGAAGCGCTCGATGGCGCGCAAGCCTATTGCCATGCGGCCCTGGCCGGCGCGTATGCGATTGCGCCAGGCCAGCTGATGCCGCAACGATTCATTCAATAAGGAAAACATCATGCGTGGACTGTATCTGGTTACCCCGAACTGGGACGACACCGACCGCCTGCTCGACGTGAGCGAGCAAGCCTTGCAGGAAGGCGTGGCCCTGCTGCAATACCGCCACAAGAGCGCCGAGGCGGACCAGCGGCGCGAGCAGGCGGGCGCCTTGCTGGCCCTGGCCCGCAAGTATGGCGTGCCCTTCATCATCAACGATTTTATCGAGCTGTGCGAAGAGCTCGACGCCGATGGCGTGCACGTGGGCGGCACGGATGCGTCCGTCGCGCAGGTGCGCGCGCGCCTGGGCAAGGACAAGCTCGTCGGCGCCTCCTGCTATGGCGACCTGGCCCTGGCACGAACGGCCGAGGCGGGCGGCGCCAGCTATGTGGCCTTCGGCGGCTTTTATCCGTCGCTGGTGAAAAAGTATCCGGTGACTACGCCGCTCGATATCGTGCTGCAGGCCAAGCGCGAGATCGCCTTGCCCTGCGTGGTGATTGGCGGCATGACGCCGGAGAACGCGGCGCCGCTGGCGGCGCGCGGCGCCGACATGGTGGCGGCGATCAGCAGTGTCTACCAGGCGGACGATGTGAATATTGCGGTGCAGCAATTCAATCAATTATTCGCGGCATGCGCATGGACATACGGGGCTGATTTGGGTCAGTAATCGGCATATAATAAGAACATCATTCATTACCGAGGTCCCCCACCCATGAGCCAGCCAGCCGCCGCGAAACGCCTTATCCTGATCGTTGACGATGACCAGCTGCTGTTGGAATTCCTCGGCGAAGTCCTGCGCCATGCCGGCTACGAGACGGCCCTGGCCCATTCGGCCGAAGTGGCGCTGCAGCTGATCGCCCAGCGCGAGCCGGACTTGGCCTTGCTCGACATCCACATGCCGGGCATGTCCGGCCTGGAACTGGCCAAGCGCCTGCATGGCGAGACGGGCGTGCCGTTCATGTTCCTGTCCGGCAGCGGCGACAGCGAATCGGGCAAGCAGGCGGCCGCCTACGGCGCCGTCGGCTATGTCGTCAAACCCGTCGACGAAGGCCGTTTGATGCCCGCGTTTGAAGCGGGCCTGGCGCGCGCCGATGAGATCCGCCAGCTGCGGCGCACCGAGCTGAACCTGAACGCGGCCTTGGCCGCCGGCCGCGAAACGAGCCTGGCCGTGGGCCTCTTGATGGGAAAATTCCAGACCGACCGCAACACGGCCTTCGAAGTGCTGCGCGACCACGCCCGTTCCAGCCGCCGCAAGATCAATGAAATCGCCAGCCAGCTGCTGCTGGCCGAGGAAACTCTGAACGGCTTGCATGGCGCGTTCCTGAATCGGGCGAAAACCAAGTAAGTGTTTCAAGTAAGCGTTGCACCGGCGCCGGCGTGGCACGCCGGCCTCTGCCTTGTTATGATGTGGCGATACGGCGCGCTGGCGCGCCTGGTTCAACCATAGACAGGACATACATGAAAACCAAAGCAGCGATTGCATGGAAGGCGGGCGCGCCTTTGACCATCGAAGAAGTCGACCTGGCCGGCCCGCGCGAGGGCGAGGTACTGGTCGAGATCAAGGCCACCGGCATTTGCCACACCGATTACTACACCTTGTCCGGTGCCGATCCGGAAGGCATCTTCCCGTCCATCCTCGGCCATGAAGGCGCCGGCGTCGTCGTCGACGTGGGCCCGGGCGTGAAAAGCCTGAAAAAGGACGACCACGTCATCCCCCTGTACACGCCGGAATGCCGCCAGTGCAAATTCTGCCTGTCGCAAAAGACGAACCTGTGCCAGTCGATCCGCTCGACCCAGGGCCGCGGCCTGATGCCGGACGCGACGTCGCGCTTTTCCATCGACGGCAAGCCCATCTTCCACTACATGGGCACGTCCACGTTCTCGAACTACATCGTCGTGCCGGAAATCGCCCTGGCGAAGATCCGCGAAGACGCGCCCTTCGATAAAGTCTGCTACATCGGCTGCGGCGTGACGACGGGCGTGGGCGCCGTGCTGTTTACGGCCAAGGTCGAGGCGGGCGCGAATGTCGTCGTGTTCGGCCTGGGCGGCATCGGCTTGAACGTGATCCAGGCGGCCAAGATGGTCGGCGCGGACAAGATCATCGGCGTCGACATCAACCCGGCACGCCAGGCTATCGCCCGCAAGTTCGGCATGACGCATTTCGTCAACGCCAACGAAGTGGAAAACGTGGTCGACACCATCGTGCAGCTGACGGACGGCGGCGCCGACTATTCGTTTGAATGCATCGGCAACACCACCACCATGCGCCAGTCGCTCGAGTGCTGCCACAAGGGCTGGGGCCAGTCCATCATCATCGGCGTGGCGGCAGCCGGCCAGGAAATCTCCACGCGTCCGTTCCAGCTGGTGACGGGGCGCGTGTGGAAAGGTTCCGCCTTCGGCGGCGCGCGCGGCCGCACGGACGTGCCGAAGATCGTCGACTGGTATATGGAAGGCAAGCTCAATATCGACGATTTGATCACGCACCGCTTGAAGCTCGACGATATCAACCAGGGCTTCGACCTGATGAAGAGCGGCGAATCGATCCGCTCCGTCGTGCTGTACTAATAATTTACGCCGTACCACGGCGTTTTGCGGAGGCTGCGGCCTCCGTTTTTTTGTGCGGCATTCCATCCATCGTCCGTGTCTGCCATCCAGGCCAGCCTTTTTGCAGCCTGTCGCACCGCGCTGGAGCCGTGCGCCATCCGCCGCTACAGTCAATGCTCCACTACTTTTGCGACGAGGCAGCCATGTCCACATCCCACCGTTTGATCCTCAGCCTGGCCGGTATCCTGATCGGCGGCAGCGCGCTGGCCGTGCAGCCGCCGCAGCCGCCCGCGCCGCCAGCCGCACCGGCCGCACCGAGCAAGCAGATCAATATTTCCACGGGCAGCGGCGATGGCTATGCGCTCGTCGACAGCAGCGAGGACAGTGTCACCATGGCCGGCACCGATGTCGATGGCCAGCAGATCAAGCAGTTGCAGCGTTCGCTCAAGGGACAGTTCCTGTGGTTCCGCGACCAGGGCAAGGGCTACGTGACGCAGGATGCCGTGCTGCTGGCCCGCGTGCGCGACGCCTGGAAGCCATCGCAAGATCTGGGCTTGCAGATGAGCGGCCTGGGCAAGCAGATGAGCGAGCACGGCAAGGCGATGGGCGAACTGGGCAGCAAGATGGGCGCCCATGGCGCGGCGCAGGCGGACGGCGGCGCGCGCGAGTCGGAACAGCTGCGCGCGCTGGGCCGCCAGCAGCAGGAACTGGGCCGCAAGATGGGCGAGGCGGCGCGCCGCCAGGCGCAGGCCACCACGGAGACGGCGCGCCGCGCGGCAGGACGCGAGGTGGAACGCCTGCAGCAGCAGATGGAAGATGCGCAGGACGCCATGGAGGAGGTCAATGATCGCATTGCCGCCGCGCACGAGCGCGAGGCGGACAAGGTGGATGCGCTGTCGCGCCAGATGGATCAGCGCGGCAAGCCGATGGAAACCCTGGGCAAGCAAATGGAGGCGCTGGGACGCCAGCAGGAAAAAGCCGCCAAGGCAGCCGACAAGACCACGCGCCAGGTGATCGCCCAGGCGCTCAGCGAAGGCAAGGCCAGGCCGGTGCGCTAGGCTTGCTTCCAGGCGGCGGCCACGGCCCGGTATTGCGCCGGCAGCTGCTCCCTGGCCTCGTCCGCGCTGGCATACACGTCATCCTGCACGGTTTCCCAGCGCGCATCGCAGCTGAAACGGTAGAAGCGCGCCTCGTCGCCGTAGCGGCACACGGCCAGGCCGTGGATGGCGATGGGAGCGGCGCCCTGCGCATCGGCGACGTGGCCGAAGGGCAGGTCGGACCAGGCCCAGGCCAGTACGCGGGCGCCGTCGAGGTGGCTGGGTGGTGTCATGGGCATCGTTTCCGTCAGCTGTGCAGTGATGCCGATTGTAGCGCGCACGCGGCGAATCCGGCGCGACCGCTGGACAAATGCACAGTATTTTTAGCCATGCCGGTATAATCACGGGATGCAAAATCTTCTTCACAACCTCAATCCCGAACAATTGGCTGCCGTCACCTTGCCGGCGCAACATGCGCTGATCCTGGCCGGCGCCGGTTCGGGCAAGACCCGCGTGCTGACCACCCGCATCGCGTGGCTGATCCAGACCCAGCAGGTATCGCCGCCCGGCATCCTGGCCGTGACGTTTACCAATAAAGCCGCCAAAGAAATGCTCACGCGCCTGTCGGCCATGCTGCCGATCAATACGCGCGGCATGTGGATCGGCACCTTCCACGGTCTGTGCAACCGCTTGCTGCGCACGCATTACCGCGATGCCGCCTTGCCGCAAACGTTCCAGATCCTCGATTCGCAGGATCAGTTATCGGTGATCAAGCGCTTGCTGAAGGCAAATAATATCGATGATGAAAAATTCCCGCCGAAGACGGTGATGTATTTCATCAACAATGCCAAGGACCAGGGCTTGCGCGCCACGGACGTGGAAGCGTATGACGCGCACGAGCGCAAGATGGTCGAGTTGTACCAGCTGTACGATGACCAGTGCCAGCGCGAAGGCGTCGTCGATTTTGCGGAACTGCTGCTGCGCACGTATGAATTGCTCAGCCGCAATCAACCGTTGCGCGAGCATTATCAGGCGCGCTTCCGCCACATCCTCGTCGACGAGTTCCAGGATACGAACAATCTGCAATACAACTGGTTGAAATTGTTGGCCGGCCACGGCAGCCGCGATGGCGGCGCCCTGTTTGCCGTCGGCGACGATGACCAGAGCATCTACGCCTTCCGCGGTGCGAATGTCGGCAACATGAGCGCCTTCGAGCACGAGTTCCAGGTGAAGAACTTGATCAAGCTGGAGCAGAACTACCGCTCGCACGGCCACATCCTCGACAGTGCGAACGTGCTGATCGCGAACAATAGCAAGCGCCTGGGCAAGAATCTGCGCACGGACGCGGGCCATGGCGAACAGGTGCGCGTGTATGAAGCCAGTTCCGACTTGCAGGAAGCGCAGTGGATCATCGAAGAGGCAAAAAGCCTGATCGCCGATGGCGCCTCGCGCAGCGAAATCGCCATTCTGTACCGCTCGAATGCGCAGTCGCGCGTGATCGAACATGCGCTGTTCTCGGCCGCGATTCCGTACCACGTGTATGGCGGCCAGCGCTATTTCCAGCGCGCCGAGGTCAAGCACGCGATTGCTTACTTGCAATTGATGGACAATCCGCACAACGATTCGGCCTTCCTGCGCGTGGTCAATTTCCCCACGCGGGGCATCGGCATGCGTTCGATCGAGCAATTGCAGGCCGCGTCCGAGCAGTACGGCATTTCGCTCTACGCCTCCGTGCCGTATGTGGCCGGCAAGGCGGGCAGCGTGCTGGCCGGCTTCGTCAAGCTGATCGAAGGCGTGCGTTTTGAAACGCAGCAACTGTCGCTGCCGGAAATGGTCAGAGTGGTGCTGGAGGCGAGTACCTTGCTGCAACACTATCAGAATGAAAAGGAAGGCGCCGACCGCATCGAGAACTTGGAGCAGATGGTCAGCGCGGCCAGCCAGTTCATTTCCGAAGAAGGTTTTGGCCAGGGCGCACCCGCGCATTTGGGGCCAGCGGCCCAGGCGCAGTCGGGCGCGCCCGTCGTGAACCAGGATGGCATCGAAATCCTGGATGCCGACGCGCCGCTGCCGGCCGTGATGTCGCCGCTCTCCGCATTTTTATCGCACGCGTCGCTGGAAGCCGGGGATAACCAGGCGCAGGCGGGCCAGGATGCGCTGCAGATGATGACCGTGCACTCGGCCAAGGGCCTGGAATTCGACAACGTCTTCATTACCGGCCTGGAAGAGGGCCTGTTCCCGCACGAAAGCAGCTCGAAGGAAGACAATGGCGTGGAAGAAGAACGCCGGCTGATGTACGTGGCCATCACGCGCGCGCGCAAGCGGCTGTACATGAGCTTTTCGCAGACGCGCATGCTGCACGGCCAGACGCGCTATAACATGAAGTCGCGCTTCTTCGACGAATTGCCGGAAGAGTCCTTGAAATGGCTGTCGCCGAAAGTACAGGCGAACTGGTTCGGCAACCGCAAGTCGGCCTGGGACGAGGCGCCGAAGGTGGCCAGCCTCGGTTCGGACAACGCGATCGCACAGAAGATCGCGCAAAAAGCCACGGGCGGCGGCTGGCGCATCGGCGAATCCGTGGCGCACGCCAAGTTCGGCGAGGGCGTGATCGTCAATATCGAGGGCGGCGGCGGCAATGCGCGCGCGCAGATCAACTTCGGACAGCACGGCATGAAGGTGCTGGACCTGGGTATCGCCAAGCTGGAACGATTGGGAAGGTAATGGACGTAGGTCGGATGAGCGGCGGAACGCCGCGTAATCCGACACTGCAAGGCCAACAATGGTGTCGGATTACGCCTTCGGCTAATCCGACCTACGTGTGGCCTTGCAAGGCATTCGGCATATAAAAAAGGGCAGCCTGCGCAGGCTGCCCTTTTCACATCGGGCTGGCGATCACTCGCCGGTCTTATCCAGCGACACCGTCTTGCCCTCATCGACGGGCAGGCCGAAGATCTGGCGGTAGGCGGCGTAGAACGAGCAATGCATGATGATGGTGAGTATCATCGACAGCGGCATCATCAGCTGCATCATCAGCGGCGTGCGGCCAAAGATGACGGCCAGCAACTGGCTGGTGACGACGCTGATGGCGAACCAGGTGGCGGCGAAGACGATGAAGGCCGACAGCGAACGCCAGACGGCGAAAAAGCTGAAGAACAGCGCCTTGCCCAGGCCGGTTTGTTTCCAGTAGATCAGCGGCGCGGCAAAGCAGAAGGCCATGGCGGCCGGCACGTACAGCACGATGGCCAGCAGGATGCCCAGGCCCAGGCGCGAGTCGGGGATGGCGGCGCGCGCCGCTTCTTCCGTCAGTTGCCCTGTGACCAGTTTCCACAGCAAGCCGCCGTCCACCAGGGTCGAGGCGCCGATGGCAACGATGGCCATCAGGATGTACAGCACGCCCAGGCCGAGCAGGGAAGGAAACGCGGGTTTGCGGAAGCCCGAAATCAACAGGCTGGGCAGGACGCGCTTGCCCTGGTCGATATGCAGGCAGCCTTGCACGAAGGCCACGGAAAACACGGGCACCAGGATGACGGGCAGCAATTGGCCGAGCACGGGCACGATGCTGACGGCCAGCATGCAGAACATATAGCCGAGAAACAGCATCGACATGCCGCCAGGTTGCTTGCGAAACAGGCCGAAGCCTTGTTTCACCCATTGCCAACCTGTACTTGCAGGTAATTTTTCCATGTTTAAAACAGTTCCGGAGCAGGTGTGGCGATACGTTCGCGCAGAATGCGTTCGAAATGCGTGGGATCGTGCGGGGTCAGCATTTCCGCTTCGCGCGGCTGGTAATAGTCGTACAGGCGCGACAGCCAGAAACGCAGCGCGGCGGCGCGCAGCATCGGTTGCCATGCCGTTTGTTCTTCCTGCGTAAACGGACGCACGGCCTGGTAGGCGTCGAGCAGGGCGCGCACGCGCACCTTGTCGAGCACGCCCGTGGCCAGGTCCACGCACCAGTCGTTGACGGTGACGGCCACGTCGAACAACCAGGTGTCGCAGCCGGCAAAGTAAAAGTCGAAAAAGCCCGTCAGGCGCTCGCCGTCAAACATGACGTTGTTGCGGAACAAGTCGGCATGCACGGGACCGCGCGGGATGGCTTTATACGTATCGCAGGCAGCAAAGGCGTCCTGGAAGTGGATTTCCGCGCGCAGCAAGTGTGCCCTGGCATCGTCGAGATGGTGCAAGACCAGCGGCGTGGTGGCGTTCCACCAGTCCAGGCCCCGTAAATTCGGCTGCTGCAGGGGGAAGTCCTGGGCCGCCAGGTGCATCTTCGCCAGCATGGCGCCCACGGCCGCGCAATGCACGGCTTGCGGCGCCATTTGCGAGCTGCCGTCGAGCTTGCTGACGATGGCGGCCGGCTTGCCTTGCAGGGCCGTCACGAGCTCGCCATCGGTATTGGCGATCGGCGCGGGCACCAGCACGCCCCGGTCCGCCAAATGGCGCATCAGTTGCAGATAGAACGGCAATTGCTCGAAGCTGAGGTTTTCAAAGATCGTCAGCACAAACTCGCCGCGCTCCGTGCTCAGGAAGAAATTGCTGTTTTCGATGCCGGACGCGATGCCCTTGAGCGCCAGAGGTTTGCCAAGTGGAAACTGCGTGATCCACTGGCCGATATCGTCCAGGTGTAGCGCGGTAAAAACTGCCATGGGAAAGAGAGGAATGGTCTAAAAGGTCAAAAAAAGCCGGCTGCCCCCGCGCATGGCCGGGGCAGGGCAGAAGAGAGTGGCTGCTTACTTCGCTGGTGCGGGCGGTGCTGGCGCGTCCGCTGCCTCTTCATCGCGTTGTTTCTGTTTCTTCTTGCCCAGGTCGAATTCCAGCACTTTCCATTGCGGGCCGCGCAGGGCGTTGCCGTTGGCCTGGTCGGCGCCGGCGGCCGGCTTCATGTAATAGGTACTGCCGCCGCTGGTGACCTTGACTTCGGACGTCACGCCCGCTTCGCGTTTCTCGGTAATCTGCTGCTTGGCCGCAGCCGGCGCCACGGTGATGGGCGCTTCGCCCATTTCCTCGATACGTTCGAGCTGTGGCGGCGCGTCGCTCGGTTTGGCCGGCGTCTGGGCGCTGGCAATGGCTGAACATGCCAGCAGGGGCAGGGCGAGGAATGTCCAGAGTGTCGATGTACGCATCATGATGGGTTCGCTTCCATGTGTGGGACTGCAGCGCGTGCAGTGGTGTAATGCCGTCAATTTATCTATAAGGCATTGTAACAAACTGATAGGCAATGCTGTTTAAATGAGCGGAAATGGCTGGCAGCGGCGGCCCGCACGCCCGTTCGGTGCCGCCAGGGTGGCAAAAACGCCAGGAACGGCACGCATTGCGGCCGGTGGCGCGGCCCTAAACTCTGCGATAATTGGACGATATTCCACCCGCCCGCCGCTCTACTCCCTGGGCGGGCGGGCTCACCTTATTTTATTGGCATTATGCAAAACACCCTGCTGTTAGTCGACGGTTCCAGTTACCTTTATCGCGCCTTCCATGCGCTGCCCGACCTGCGCAGCCCGGACGGTTACCCCACGGGCGCCATGCACGGCATGGTCAACATGCTGCGCCGCCTGCGCGCCGACTACCCGGCCGCCTACATCGCCTGCGTGTTCGATGCCAAGGGTAAAACTTTCCGCGATGATATGTATCCCGAGTACAAGGCCACGCGCGCCTCGATGCCGGACGACCTGCGGCTGCAGATCGAACCGATCCACGAAGCCGTGCGCGCCATGGGCTGGCCGATTTTGATGGTCGACGGCGTGGAAGCGGACGATGTGATCGGCACCCTGGCCGTGCAGGCGGCCGCCGCCGGCATGAACGTGGTGGTGTCCACGGGAGACAAGGACCTGGCGCAGCTGGTCAACAGCCAGGTGATGCTGATCAATACCATGAGCAACGAAAAGCTCGACGAAGCGGCCGTGCTGGCCAAGTTCGGCGTGCCGCCCAACCGTATCATCGATTACCTGTCGCTGATCGGCGATACGGTCGACAACGTGCCGGGCGTGTCGAAATGCGGCCCGAAAACGGCCGTCAAATGGCTGACCCTGTATGACAGCCTGGAAGGGGTGATGGAAAACGCGGCCAGTGTGGGCGGCGCCGTCGGTGAAAACCTGCGCACGGCCTTGCCATGGCTGCCGCAGGCGCGCGCCTTGATCACCGTCAAGACCGATTGCGATTTGTCCGGCCACATGACGACGATCGCCGACTCGCTGGTGGCGAAACACGAAGACAAGGAAGCGCTGCTGGCCTTTTTCAACCGCTACGGCTTCAAGGCCCTGCTGCGCGAACTGGGTGCGGCGCCGCCGCCGATGTCGCCTGTCGGCGCACCGGCAGCCGCCGGCGTTTCCGCCGTCAACACGACGGGCGACATGTTTGCCGATGTCGCACCAGCTGTTGAGGCCGAGTATGAAACCGTGCTGACGGATGCGCAGCTCGACAAATGGATCGCCCTGATCGATGCGGCGGCCTTGACGGCCGTCGATACGGAAACCACCTCGCTGGAACCGATGACGGCGCAAATGGTCGGCATTTCCCTCTCCGTGGCCGAACACGCGGCCTGTTACATCCCGCTGGCCCACGACTATGCGGGCGCGCCGGAACAGTTGACGCGCGAACACGTGCTGGCGAAATTGCGCCCGTGGCTGGAAGATGCGACCAAGCCCAAGCTGGGCCAGAACCTGAAATATGACAGCCACATCTTCGCCAACCATGGCGTGACGTTGCGCGGCATCGCCCACGATACCTTGCTCGAATCGTATGTGTTCGAATCGCACAAGAAACACGACATGGACAGCCTGGCCCTGCGCCACCTGAACTACACGACCATCCCGTTCGAAGACGTGTGCGGCAAGGGCGCCAAGCAGATCACCTTTAATCAGGTCGAGGTGGAGCAGGCGGCGAAGTATGCGGCCGAGGATGCCGACGTCACCTTGCGTTTGCACAATGCCATGTGGGGCAATGTGGCGAACGATGAAAAACTCACGTTTATCTATGAAAAGATCGAAATGCCGACGGCCGTGGTCTTGCAAAAGATCGAGCGCAACGGCGTGCTGATCGACGACGAACTGCTCAATATCCAGTCGGCCGAGCTGGCAGTAAAGATCCTGGAGCTGGAAAAGAAGGCGTATGAACTGGCCGAGCAGCCGTTCAACCTGGGTTCGCCCAAGCAGATCGGCGAAATCTTCTTCGAGAAATTGAAGCTGCCGGTGGTCAAGAAGACCCCGACGGGCGCGCCGTCGACGGATGAAGAAGTGCTGCAAAAGCTGGCCGAGGATTATCCGCTGCCGAAAGTCCTGCTGGAATACCGGGGCATGGCCAAGCTGAAGTCGACCTACACGGACAAATTGCCGAAGATGATCAATGTCACCACGGGCCGCGTGCATACGAACTATGCGCAAGCCGTGGCCGTGACGGGGCGTCTGGCGTCGAACGACCCGAACTTGCAGAATATCCCCATCCGCAGTGCGGAAGGCCGCCGCATCCGCGAAGCGTTTATTGCGCCGCCGGGCAGCCACATCGTTTCGGCCGACTATTCGCAGATCGAATTGCGCATCATGGCGCACATCTCGGGCGATGAAGCCATGCTGCGCGCATTTGCCGACGGCATCGACATTCACCGCGCCACGGCGGCCGAGATCTTTGGCGTGCCGGCCGCGGAAGTGCAGAGCGAACAGCGCCGCTACGCCAAGGTCATCAACTTCGGTTTGATCTACGGCATGAGCGCATTTGGCCTGGCCGGTAACCTGGGCGTGGACCGCACGGCCGCACAAAGCTATATCGACCGCTACTTTGCCCGTTTTTCGGGCGTGAAACAGTATATGGAAGACACGCGCCAGCAGGCGAAGGCGCGCGGCTACGTGGAAACCGTGTTCGGCCGCCGCTTGTGGCTGCCGGAAATCAATTCGCCGAACGGCCCGCGCCGCCAGGGCGCGGAACGGGCGGCGATCAATGCGCCCATGCAGGGTACGGCCGCAGACCTGATCAAGCTGGCCATGATCGCCGTGCAAGGCTGGCTGGAAACGGACGGCTTGCAAACGAAGATGATCATGCAGGTGCACGATGAACTGGTGCTGGAAGTGCCGGATGCCGAGCTGGAACTGGTCAAGCGCAAGCTGCCGGAACTGATGGCCGGCGTGGCCGCGCTGAAAGTGCCGTTGACGGCGGAAGTGGGAGTCGGCAAGAACTGGGACGAAGCGCATTGATGCTGCGTCGGCTTACGCGGGGCATGCCCCGCTAAGCCGACCTACATGTTTACTTGAGCAATGACCGGTCGGCTTGGCGCAGCGTAAGCCGAACAAATGTTTACTTGAGCAATGACCGTAGGTCGGCTTAGCGCAGCGTAAGCCGACATTGTTTATCAACACCCCTTTCAGGAGTAAAGCATGAGCGACATGATCACCGATTGTGAAAGTTTGCTGGGCCAGAGCAGCGTGTCCGGGCCGGATGGCCGGCGTGGTTTCCTGAAGGTGGCGCTGGGCGCGGGCTTTGCCGTGGCCGTGCTGCCCGTGGCGGCGCAAAACGTCGTCAAGACGGATTCCGCCGGACTCGTCACGGGCACCATGTCGGTGATGGTCGATGGCCAGGCCGTGCCCGTGTATGCGTCCCAGCCGGAAGGCAAGACGGGTTTGCCCGTGGTATTGGTCATTTCGGAAATTTTTGGCGTGCATGAACATATCGCCGACATGGCGCGCCGCTTCGCCAAGCAGGGCTACCTGGCGCTGGCGCCGGACCTGTTTGTGCGCCAGGGCGACCCCACCAAGGTGGCCAGCATCCCGGAATTGATGAAAGGCATCATCGCCAAGACGCCGGACGCGCAAGTGATGGCGGACCTCGATGCGGTTGTTGCGTGGGCGAAACAGAACGGCGGCGACACGAGCCGCCTGGGCATCACAGGCTTTTGCTGGGGCGGGCGCATCACGTGGCTGTACGCGGCGCACAATCCGGCCGTCAAGGCGGGCGTGGCCTGGTATGGCCGCCTCGTGGGCGAACCGACTCCCTTGCAACCGAGCAACCCCATCGACATCGCCGCCACCTTGAAAGTGCCCGTGCTGGGCTTGTATGGCGGCAAGGATACGGGCATTAGCCAGGAATCGATCGGCAAGATGAAAGAGGCGCTGGCCAAGGGCGGCAACCAATCCGAGTTTGTCGTGTATCCCGATGCGGGCCACGCCTTCAATGCCGATTACCGCCCCAGCTATGTGGCGGCCGATGCGAAAGACGGCTATGCGCGCTGCCTGGCCTGGTTCAAAAGCCACGGCGTGGCGTAATGCCGCAACAGCAAACTACCTGAATTTTCCGGAAGTTGCCGCGAAAAGTGCACCGGGCTGTAAAATGCCCGGTTCGCGTCAATGCAGTACAATTGCATCTTCACTGCGCCACGCTGCCGCCAAGCGCGCATAAGATTGAATAATAAGCAATATTACACAGATCAAGCCAGACGCCAGCATTGCGGGCGCCCGTAGGCCGGCGCCATTTTGAGGTAAGAAAATCATCGATCCCGTCCTTATATCCATTTTGCTCGCGACCACGATCGCGGGCGTCTTCAGCATTACCGCGGCGGCGATCTTTTCGTTTGCATTCCTGTCCAAGGTGGTCGAGCGCATGGTCAGCTTGTCCGTCGGCATCATGCTGTCGACTTCCTTGCTGCACGCCTTGCCCGAAGCGTTCGAGTCGCAGGCGGACCCGCGCAGCCTGTTCGCGACCCTGCTGGCGGGCTTGCTGGCCTTTTTCATGCTGGAAAAATTCGCGATTTTGCGCCATTCGCACCACCACGAAGGCGATGGCCACCATCACGCGCACGGCCACGACAAGCACGAGGCGGGCAAGGCCGGCTGGATGATTCTCGTCGGCGACGGCATGCACAACTTTACGGACGGCATTTTGATCGCGGCCGCCTTCCTGGCCGACCCGAAGCTGGGCCTGGTCACGGGCCTGGCCATCATCGCGCATGAAATCCCGCAGGAAATCGGCGATTTTATTGTACTGCTCAACGCCGGCTTCTCGCGCCTGCGCGCCTACATCTTCAATCTGCTGTGCAGCCTGATGGCGGTGGCGGGCGGCCTGCTCGGCTATTTCACCCTGGACCGCGCCAGCAATCTGATCCCGTACGTGCTCGTGTTCGCCTCGTCCGGCTTCATCTATATCGCCTTGTCCGACCTGATGCCGCAGATGCAGCGCCGCGCTACCTTGCGCGAAACCATCCCGCAAGTGCTGCTGATTGCGCTGGGCGTGTGCATCGTGCTGTTCCTGACGCACAAGCGCCACGGCGGTTGATGCCTGGCACTGCCGGTGCAGTGCCACCTATGCTATATTGCCTTTCTGACTAACTTGCACAGAAAGGAGGAAAATATCATGGAAGAAAACTTGTTGCTCGCCTTGTGGCGCGCACGCTCTTTAAGCGCATTTGCCAGCTCTTGCCCACGTTCTATCGCGCTGCGATAACCTGGCCAGAGCAAAGTCACCCTCCTACACGAGTCCTTTCCTGGTACTCCGTTGTCGTTAGCGCTCCTGTTAACGCGGATGCTTGCATCCCGCACAAAGACAAGAGCCATGACTACCCTGATTTCTACCCAAGCTTTACAACTGGATACCCACGACGGTTTCCTCTTCAATGAACTCGCCTTTACCTTGCGCCAGGGCGACCGCATCGGCCTGATCGGCCACAACGGCTGCGGCAAATCCACCTTGTTGGGCTTGCTCAGCGGCACTCGGGAAGCCACCGCCGGCACCATCCACTATGCCCGCGCCTGCCGCCTGCAGCACGTGGAGCAGCACTTGCCGGGGGACCTTGCCAGCCTGAGCCTGTACGACGCCTTGCTGGCGCCCGTGCTGGAGCAGCCCGAGCTGCATTGGCGCGTCGACAGCCTGCTGGCCGAACTGGGCTTCGACCTGGAGACGGCGCAAGTGCCCGTGCACTCGCTGTCCGGTGGCCAGCACACGCGGCTGCTGCTGGGCCGGGCCCTGCTGCAGGAACCGAACGTGCTGCTGCTTGACGAACCGAGCAATCACCTGGACTTGCCGTCGCTGCTGTGGCTGGAGCAATTCCTGCTGCGCTGGCGCGGCGCCTTCATCCTCGTCTCGCACGACCAGCGCCTGCTCGACAACGTGGCCACGCGCAGCTGGATCTTGCGCGACAGCCGCCTCTACGACTTCGACTTGCCGTGCGGCCCCGCCCTGGCGGCGCTGGCCGAAGCGGATGTGGCCGCGGCCGCCCGCCACGCGGCCGAGCAGAAGGAAATCGACCGCCTGTCGGCCAGCAGCGCGCGCCTGGCCCTGTGGGGCCGCACCTATGACAATGAAGACCTGGCGCGCAAGGCCAAGACCATGCAGTGGCGCATCGACAAATTGAAGGATGCGCAGTCGTTCGTCAGCGATGGCGCACCGTGGCGCTTGAGTTTGCGCGGCAAGCCGCTGGCGGCCGACCAGCTGCTGGCGCTCGATGACCTGGACGTGCGCGCCGTGCCCGCTTCCCCCGTGCTGTTCCACACCGGCCAGCTATGGCTGAAACCGGGCGACCGGGTCGCCTTGCTGGGCGCCAACGGCAGCGGCAAGTCGTCGCTGCTGCGCCTGTGCTGGCAAGCGATCCAGGAACAGCAGGAACGTGCGGACTTGCGCTGGCACCACGCCGCCAGCATCGGCTATTACGACCAGTCGCTCAAGCAACTGGCCGATACGGCCGATTTGCCCGACGCGCTGTACCCGTTTGCCGTGCAAAACGAGGCCGCGCGCAGCCAGGTGGCGCGCAAGCAGGCGTTGATCTCGGCCGGTTTCCCGTATGCGCGCCATGGCCAGACGGTGGCCACCCTGAGCGGCGGCGAGCGGGCGCGGCTGCTGTTTCTGGGGCTGTCGCTGGCCAGCTACCACCTGCTGCTGCTGGACGAGCCCAGCAATCACCTGGACATGCAGGGCAAGGCGGAACTGGGGCAGGCGCTGTGCGGCTTTGAAGGCGGCTGTTTGCTGGTGTCGCACGACCGCGACCTGATCGAGACGGCGTGCAACCGCTTTTGGGTGGTGGCCGATGGCCAGCTGGAAGAGTGGCCGGACGCGGCCAGCGCGTATGCACGGCTGAGTCTTGAGGATGGGCAGGCGCCGGCGTCCGCGCCGCGCGTGGAAACGGCTGCGCTTGCGCCAGCACAAACCGACGTCGACGTCCAGCTGGAACGCTTGTGCGAACTGGAGCAATTGCTGGCGGAAGACCTGGCGAGAAAGCCGCGGCACCAGAAGCCGGCCAGCCAGCAGGCGTGGCGGGCGGAACTGGAACGCTTGAATCAAGCGCTGGGGATAACATCGTAGTTACCCACAAGTAAAAAGGCGGACCATCTGGTCCGCCTTTTTTTAACTGCCTGACCCGTCCTGGAATAAGTTGACACTTTTTCGTTACAGAGAAGGAGTGTCCGATGGAACAAGGGTTTCGACGCAGTCAGCGAGATTACAGCCTGGCTTTTAAATTGAGCGTTG
>NZ_JBNYXP010000015.1:0-104833 GCF_051380725.1 Janthinobacterium glycogeni
CGTGGCGGAATGTCGCGCCAAGGGGCGCCTGTGCGCAAGCGCCATAGGATGCCATTGATCACGTGCCGATGCTCGACATACACGTGACCGTGATGGGGGTTGGATGGCAGATGGGGCTCAAGTTTGCGCCACTGCTTTTCAGTAAGGTCAGTTCGGCTCATCGCCCTATGACCATCCAACCTTAATTAAGTTCAGTCAGAGAGACCCTAGTCCTGCGCAGCTTGTCCCGATGGCGCAGGACGTTGTTGCCGGTGTCTCGCGTACTCGCGTGCGGTCTCCGAGTTGGCGCCTGATCCTGCGCAGCTTGTCCCGATGGCGCAGGACGTTGTTGCCGGTGTCTCGACGTACTCGCGTGCTGTCTCCGAGTTGGCGCCTGGTCCTGCGCAGCTTGTCCCGATGGCGCAGGACGTTGTTGCCGGTGTCTCGACGTACTAGCGTACTGTCTTCGAGTTGGCGCCTGGTCCTGCGCAGCTTGTCCCGATTGCGCAGGACGTTGTTGCCGCTGTCTCGCCGTACTCGCGTACTGTCTTCGACTTGGCGCCTGATCCTGCGCAGCTTGTCCCGATGGCGCAGGACGTTGTTGCCGCTGTCTCGCGTACTCGCGTGCTGTCTCCGAGTTGGCGCCTGATCCTGCGCAGCTTGTCCCGATGGCGCAGGACGTTGTTGCCGGCGTCTCGACGTACTCGCGTGCTGTCTTCGAGTTGGCGCCTGATCCTGCGCAGCTTGTCCCGATGGCGCAGGACGTTGTTGCCGATGTCTCGACGTACTCGCGTGCTGTCTCCGACTTGGCGCCTGATCCTGCGCAGCTTGTCCCGATGGCGCAGGACGTTGTTGCCGGCACACTGCCTTGCGCAAATGATCCAGACGAAAAAAAACCCGCCGGAGCGGGTTTTTTCCTTGCAGCGAAAGCTTAAGCAGCTTTCTTGGCGCGGCGGCGTGCCACGGCGCCAACCAATGCCAGGCCGCCCAGCAGCATGCCATAGGTTTCTGGTTCTGGTACTGGCAGGGCCGAAACCGTGCCTACGTACTGAATATTTTTCACCAGCGTCAGGCCCGTGACTTGCACCGTGTAGGTGCCTGCAGCCAATTGGCCTGCCCAGCTCAGATTCTGAATGCCGTTAGACGTGCTCTTGGTCAGGTCGCCGTAGCCGACCAGGTTAGCGGCGAAATCCTTGATCGCGCCGTTAGCAACGGAGAACGTTTGCAATGCACCGAACGAGGTCGACGATGGAGCCAGCAACTGGAAGGTCCACGAATCATTGATCTGCGAATTGATCGCGAACTTGGTCGTGAAACCCGACAGGGTATCGGAACCGGTTGGATCCAGAATGCCCAGGTCGTAGATTGCTGCCGACGCGTTGAACGATGCTGCTGCCATGATGCCTGCAGCGATAAATTTCAATTTCATAGCTTATCCCTTAAAAAGTAATTTATGGCTGCAATGTGCAGGCCACCAATAGTTTATTAGTACCGGAAGTACTGAATGGAATGGTAACATAATTGCATTGAATTACTTATAAATTTTTTATCTAAGTTTCACCAGTGATAACTATTTTCAAAATGAACTATTTGCCGGCATCTATGAATTTCCATGAAAAAATAGTTGCCGACGAATACATTTACTTTCTCCATGTTTTAAGGTGAAAACATCTATTCGGCAATGTTTTCAGGGGGATTTTGCGGTTCAGGCTGTTCATTTGGCTCTGGCGGCGTTTGTTCTTGCGGTGGGGTAACAGGGCGAAAAAACAACGGTGGCGCGGGCAAGGCGGGCGCGATGCCGGCCTCATCACTCGCTGGCACCGCTGCCGGTCCCGCAGACGGCACGGATGACACCCGGGCATCGACCATGAAGCGCCATTCCGAGAAATGCGCCTTGCCTTCGAAGCCGGCAAACCGGGCCTCGAAGTTGCCAACTTTTAATGGCGCCGCCTGCGACAGGCTGTACACGCCGATGATGCCGTTGCTGCCCGGCTGATACAGCAAGCCCCACTCGGCGCGGCCCGTGACGGGGTCGACAAACAGCTTGCGCAAATGGCGGCGCACTTGCGGAAAGCGGGGATCGCGCAGCAAGGCGGCCAGGGTGGGCGGCTGTTGCGGCTGGCCGGGCGGCGTGGCGGCCGCATAGCTGTACAGGGCGTCTGAAAACTGCGCGCCGATGTCGAGCAATTCCTGCTCGGCCGCCTGGCGCTGCAGCAAGGAGCCCATCTTCAGCCCGGCTGCCCCTATCAGGCCCAGAATGGCCACCAGAATGATCAGGCCCAGGTAAGTAAAACCGCGCTGGCGGCGCGCAGGACGGTGCATGGCCGCTACCAGTCGGCGAACGGCGTGCCGCTGCGGTCCTTGCCGGGCGCGCCGCTTTTCACGTCATATACCTGGCCCGGCGTCTCGTCCGGTGGCGGCACGATAAGCCAGCTGCTGTCGCTCTCCGTGATGGGATCGATGGGCATGGCGCGCAGGTATTTCTTTTCCACCAGTTGTTCCAGAGAGTCGGGATAGCGTCCCGTATCGCCGTGGAACTGGTCGATGGTCGTGCGCAGATTGCGCAAGTTATCCGCCAGCACGGTTTCCTTCGCCTTGTCGAGGCTGGGAAAGTAGCGCGGCACGGCCAGGGTCAGCAGCAGCGCCACGATGCCGAGCACCACCAGCAATTCGATCAGGGTGAAGCCGCGCCTGCGGGCGGGAAGGATGTCAGCAGCCATGGTTCACCATAGACGGTAAGGCACGTTGTTCAAGCCGGTCTTGCTGGAAGTCGAGTACACGTCGTACACGTCGTCGCCTTCGCGCGGCTCGGTCGCTTCGCTGGCATAGCTGCGCTTGCCCCACGTTTGCGCATCGCTCAATCCCGCGTCCGCATTGAACGGGTCGCGCGGCACGCGGCGCAGAAAAAACAGCTTGCTGCGCTTCGGATTGCGCTGGTCCGGGACGCCTTCGACCAGCAGTTCCAGGCTTTTCGGATAACCGCTGGCGTCGGGCGCGCGCACAATCCGGCCCTCGTCACCGGCCCGTTTATAGGCATCGAGCCCCTGGCGGATCTCGCGCAGCGCGCGCCGCAATTCCTGCTCCTGGCGCCGCTGCACCGTCACCTGCGTGACGGGGATCACTAGGGTGGCCAGCACGCCCAGGATGGCCAGGGTCACCAGCAGCTCGATCAGGGTAAAGCCGCCCTGCTCCCCCTGCGCATGATGCGCCAGTCTCATTTGGCAGGGGGCGGCGGCACCGGCACCGGCTGGCTCGACGACAGCGGCAAGGGCGCCGCCTGCAGCGGTACGGGCTGGCCAGCCGATATCGGCAAAGGCGACGCGGCCGGCTCCGGCGACGGCGCCACGTCCGGCGCGGGCACGCTCTGCGGCAAGGCCGCCGGTACCTGGCCATGCGTCATCAGCGGCTGCGCCGGCGCCGGCTGCATGCCGACGGCCGACGGGCCGGAACGCACGATCACCGTGCCCGGCATCTGCGTGGGCGCCTTGGCTGCCATGTCGGGACGGCGGCGGAAGCTGCCTTCCGTGCCGGCCGAGAATTCCGATTCCTTCGCTTCCGGACGCTGCACAGTGCGCACCAGGTGCGGCGTAATCGACAGCACGATTTCCGTCTTCTGGCTATCGTCCTTGCTGCTGCCGAACAGGCGTCCCAGCACGGGGATGTCGCCCAGGCCCGGCACCTTGTTGCCCGAGCTGCGCTCTTCATTGTTGATCAGGCCCGCCAGCACCTGGTTTTCGCCATCCTTCAGTTGCAGCATGGTCGAGGCCTGGCGCGTGCCGATCTGGTACAGGGTCGAGCCGCTCCGGGTGGTGGTGGCCGCCCCCAGGTTGCTTACTTCGAGCGAGATGCGGATACCCACCTCATTGTTCAAATAGATGGTCGGCTCGGCGTTCACCGTCAGGCCCACGTCCAAGTAGCTGATCGACTCGGAAGCGAAGCCGCCCGTGCCCGGCGAAATGGTGGTGGTCACCACGGGCACCCTGTCGCCGATGACGAATTTCGCCTTTTCCCGGTTGCGCACGCGGATGCGCGGGTTGGCGAGGATATTCGCGTCGCCGTCCGTCTTGTTGGCGTTCGCCGTCACGGCCAGGTTGCTCACGCCGATGGTGCGCTGGTTCAGATTATTCAGGTCGTTGACGGTCAGTCCGATCCCGCCCGAGGTGGAAAGCGGCGTCAGGGTCAGGCTCGATGGCCAGGCCACGCCCAGTTCCATCAGCCGGCTGCGCTTGACTTCGAGGATTTCCAGCTCCAGCACCACTTCCGCCTCGGGCACGTCCTGCAGCGCGATCAGGCGCTCGGCCAGGCGGATCGCCTCGGGCGTGTCACGCACGATGACGAGGTTGAGCTTTTCATCGGCCACCACGTCGCGCGTCTTCAGGATGGTCTTGAGCGTGTTGGCCACCTGCTTGGCGTCCGCGTTCGCCAGGAAGAAGGTCTTTACCAGCACCTCCTGATACTCCTTCAACTTTGCCGCCACGTTCGGGTAAATCAGGATCGTGTTCGCATCCATCACCTGCTGCTCCAGCTGGTTCGTCACCAGCAGGAAGTAGACGGCCGATTCCACCGTGCTGTTCTTCAGGAAGATCGAGGTTTTCGCGTCCGCCTTGACGTCCTTGTCGAAGACGAAATTGAGGCCCGAGCGACGCGCGATCAGCTCGAACACCTGTTTTAACGGCGCGTCGCGAAATTCGATCGTGATCGGCTGCTTGTACGATTTGGCCAGGCCCGATTCGACGATGGGCGGCGCCGTCTTTTCATCGACCTCGCGCAGCAGCGCGCGCGCGCCGGCGTGGTTCGGCTGCTCCGTGAGGATGGCGTTCAGGCGCTGGCGCGCGGGGTCGTAGCGCTTGGCGTCGAGATCCTTCTGCGCTTCGGCCAGCAGCTTGCCCTGGCGCTGCTCGCGTTCGAGCGCGCGCAAGCCGCTGTTGGCCCGCTCGTTCTGCGCATCGATTTCCAGCACGCTCATGAAGGAGGTGCGCGCCTGGTCGCCCTGTCCCGCCTGCGCCTGGCGCTCGGCCTGCTGCAAGCGGCTGCCGGTGGCCCGTTCGCGCGCCTGCAGATACGCGCTGCGGTATTGCGCGTTGCCGGGGTCCTGCTGCAGCGCCTCCTGCAGTTTTTGCAGGCCCGCCGGGATCTGATCTTGCGCAATCAGCTCGCGCCCGTCGCGGTAAGCTTGCTGCCCCGCGCAGCCGGACAGCAGCACCAGCAACGCCAGCAACGGCGCCGGTGAAAAGGAACGAGACATCAGTCGAGTACTCCAATGTTGAGCTGCTGAACCTGGTTCAACGGCAGATAGGTGAGCGTCATGACGGGCGGCGCGATCGTCACGACCTTGTAGGCGCCATCGATGACGGTATTGGCGCGCACGATATACGTCTTGTCGGCGCGCGACAAAAACACTTCCCAGGCGCCGTCGGCGGCCGCCTTGCCCAGGTAGACGAAGGGCAGCGGCGGCGCCATCGGCGGCGGTGGCGGCGGGGCGGCCGTCACCGCCGTTTTCGGCGGCGGCGGATTCCAGTTCTGGCTCTGGAAGACAGCGCCGGCGCCGCCAAAGGTCTCGCCCTCCTCGCCCGCCACCTCGCTGCGCGGCAGCAGCGCCAGGATGGCCGGCTGCGCTGCCTCCGCTTTGCCGCTCGGCTTACGCGCGGGCGCGACGGCCCGCTCCACCGCCTCGGCCACGTCGGCCACGGGCTGGCGCTCGCCGAACAACAGCAAGGCGCCCGCGCCCAGCACGCCGGCAAGCAGCAGATAGTGACGCGGCGTCATGGCGCCG
The DNA here is from genome assembly GCF_051380725.1 of Janthinobacterium glycogeni. Classification (NCBI taxonomy): domain Bacteria; kingdom Pseudomonadati; phylum Pseudomonadota; class Betaproteobacteria; order Burkholderiales; family Oxalobacteraceae; genus Janthinobacterium; species Janthinobacterium glycogeni. The sequence continues at coordinate 5,753 of NZ_JBNYXP010000015.1, forward strand.
CTCCCGCATCGCCAGGCGTATCGGTCAGATAAAAGGTCAGGCGCAAGCGCGCTTCGAGTTGCGTGTCGGCGATCTGCTCGCGGCGGAAACTCAATTCATCGAGCGAGGCAAAGGGGACGGCGCGCAGCGCTTGCAGCGCGAACTGCCACACGGCCGCATAACTGCCCTTCAGCGGCAAAGTCACCTGGTACGTGGCGACCCTGCTGGCCTTGTCGTAACCGCTCTTGTATTCGCCCTGCGCCAGCAGCAAGCCGTTTTTCGCGGCCAGATCGAACAGCTGCTTGACCTGCTGCTCCGCGTGGCGCTGCTGCCCCAGGGCGGCATAAAAGCGCGCCAGGTTCTCGCTGGCCGTCGCCTGCGGCGCCAAGGCAGCCACGGCCAGCGCTGGCTGCGGCAAGGGCCGCGCTTCCAGCTGCGCCGCCACGGCGCGCTGCTGCCAGGCCCACGTCCAGGCGGCGATTCCCAGCGCCAGCAGGGCCACGGCCAGGCAGGCAGGCACGCCCAGGCGGCGCAGCAGCAGTTGCGCGCGCAGGCGCAAGATATTGAAATCGATGGACATCATGGCGTGCCCCAGCGCGCTTCAAGCTGGAAGCGCAAGGGTTTGTTCGGATCGAGCGCATTGATTTCATGGCGCAGCAGCTGCACCCTGGCGCCGAAGAGCTCCTGCTGCTTCAGTTGCGCGATGTAGGCGACCATGGCGTCGCTGCCGGTCGTTTCGGCCGTGATCTTCAGCACGCGCTTGCGCGCGTCCGGCTCCAGCGCCAGCAGCGCGATGGCGGGCGGCGTGGCGCTGGCCAGCGCATCCTGCAGGTCGCGCCACGGCAGGTTCAATTGCAGGATGGCCGCATTCACGGCCGCCGCCTGCGCCGGTACGATGATCATTTGCGGCGCAGGCGCCGGGCCTCGCGTGGCGGCCAGCACGCGTTGCTGCGCCAGATGCCAGCGTGCCTCGCTTGCCTGCCGGCGCTGCAGCGCGGCGCTGCCGCTGTACGCCGCCGTGACGACCAGCACCACGCCCAGCGCGCCCGTGCTCCACGCCCACACGGGCACGCGGTGCAGGCTGCGGCGCCAGTTTGGCGGAGCGAAATCGATATCGAGACGCGTCATGCCACGCCTCCGCTGCGGGCCAGCCGGCCGGCCGGCGACAGGGCGCCTTCCCCGTCCGGCGTGGCAAAGAGCTGGCAGCGGAACGCTTGCGCCGGCGCCAGCCATGCTGGCGGCGGCGTACCGCACAGCTGCAGCAGCGCCGGTGCGGGCAGTCCTTGCAGCAGCGCTTCGCGCATCAGCGTCTGTTCCAGCCAGCCATGGCCGGCATCCGCGGGGACGGGCAGCGCGCGCACGGCGCGCAGGCGTCCATCGTGCCGCACGCCCAGGGTCAAGGTGTTCTCCTGCAGCTGGCCAAACCAGGCGCCCGGTTTCAGCGCCCCATGCCAGCGGTTCCAGTGGCGCGCGAATTGCGGCGTAATGAAGATCAGGGCCAGCTTGCGCGCGGCCGCCACGCGCGTCAGCTGCGCCAGCAGCGCACGGGGCACGGCGCAGAAAAACGGCGCGCGCGCATCCCAGGCGCTGCTGCTGTGCCACAGGCCGGGCGCATCGCCATACAGCGACTGGAAACGCAGCGCGGCGGCGGCCTCGATATCGGCCAGGCGCGCGGCGCCTTGCGGCAGATCCACCTGCCACAGGCGCGCCAAGCCATCGTCGAGCACCACGGACAGGGGCCAGCCCGCGTATTGGCCCTCTGGCAGCAACTGCGCCAGCGCCTGGCCCAGCGCGGCAAAATCGCCGTGCAAGGAGTCATCCGGCACATACGCCGCTTCGCCCAGCGGCGTCCAGGCGGGCGCGCGCCAGCGGCTGCTGCGCCACAGGCTCACCTTGCCCGCCGCCACGCCCAGGCGCAGTCCTAGTCCGTAAGCTCTACGCATGCAGGGTGACCCTCTTGATTTCCGTGATGGTGGTGGCGCCCCGTTTGACCAGTTCCAGCGCCGCCAGGCGCAGGCTGCGCGTGCCGTTCGCATACGCGGCCGCCTTGATCTGGCGGATCGGCTTCTTATCGACGATCAGTTCGCGGATTTCATCGGTCAGCACGAGAATCTCGGCGATCGAGCGGCGCCCCTTGTAGCCCGTGCCGCGGCAGTCGCCGCAGCCTTTGCCCTGCTTGAATTGATATGCATCGACGTCGGCGCGCGCCAGGCCCACGCTGGCCAGTTCAGCATCGTCGGGCGTGTAGTCGGCGGCGCAATGGGGACAGTTGGTGCGGATCAGGCGCTGCGCCCAGATGCCGTTCAGGGCCGAGACGAAGGCATACGGATCGATGCCCATGTGCGTAAAGCGGCCAAACACGTCGAACACATTATTCGCATGCACGGTGGTGAGCACCAAATGGCCCGTGAGTGCCGACTGCACGGCGATTTCCGCCGTCTCGCGGTCGCGGATCTCGCCCACCATGATCTTGTCGGGATCGTGGCGCAGGATCGAGCGCAAGCCCTTGGCAAAGGTCAGCCCCTTCTTTTCATTCACGGGGATTTGCAGAATGCCAGGCAGCTGGTATTCGACGGGGTCTTCGATGGTGATGATCTTTTCGCGCCCGTTGTGGATTTCCGTCAGCGCCGCGTACAGGGTCGTCGTCTTGCCCGAGCCCGTGGGGCCCGTGACGAGCAGCATGCCGTAGGCTTCCTGCGCCAGCGCGCGCAGGGCTTCGAGCGAGGGCGCGTCAAAGCCCAGCGCTTCGAGGGTCAGGGCGCCGTACGCCTCGATCATGGCGCGCTTGTCGAGAATGCGGATGACGGCGTCCTCGCCATGGATGCTGGGCATGATGGAGACGCGCAAATCGATTTCGCGCCCGCCCGATTCGACGCGGAAGCTGCCGTCCTGCGGCACGCGGCGCTCGGCGATATCGAGTTCGGCCAGCACTTTCAGGCGCGAGATGATGTGCTCGGCCACCTCGATGCCATTGACGGCCGTGGCGTGATCGAGCACGCCGTCGACGCGGTACTTGACGGCCAGGCCGCCGGCCGTGCTTTCCAGGTGAATGTCCGAGGCGCCCGCCTTCAGCGCGTCGTACAGGGTCGAGTTGACCAGCTTGACGGCGGGGCTGGCCGCTTCCGACACGCTGGCAAACGACAGCACGGCCGCCGTCTTGCCATCGCGTCGCGCGTCGGTGGCGGCGCCGGGCAGCAGGCTGTCGACGGCGCGCGCCGACTCTTCCTGCTTCGACAGGTAGGCGCCAATGTCGGCCTGCAGCGCCAGGCGCACGTTCAAAACGCCCTGCCCCGCGCGCGCGCCGAGCCAGGTTTGCAGGTCGAGGTCAAAGGGATCGGCGATCACGCCCAGCAGCTGGCCGTCGGCCGCGCGCAGCAGCACGCTGTGGCGCGCCAGCGCCTGCGACAGGGGCAGCACGTCGAAGGCAGGAGACAAGGCCAGCATGTCGGCCGTTTCCAGCACGTCCAGGCCGAACGGGCGCGCCAGTGCGCGCACCACGGCGCGCGCCTCGATGCCGCTCAGTTCCTGCAATTCCTCGACCAGGCTGCGCTTCGATTGCCGGCTCAGGATGCGCGCATGCTGCAGCAGCGCAGGGTCGATGGCCGCGATGGCGGCGGTGGATTCGGCTGCGGATGGCATCATGAGATATCGCCGGCAAGGTCAAAGATGGGCATGTACAGCAGGATCACGATGGCGCCCACGACCAGGCCGATGGCGGCCATCAACAAGGGTTCGAAGGTGCGCGTAAACCGGTCGATCCAGCGGCTGATTTCGCCGTCGTAAAAGGCGGCCGACTGCGTCAGCATGGGGCCCATGTCGCCCGTGCGCTCGCCCACGCGCAGCATGCGCAGGGAAATCGGCGTCGTCAATTGATGCTGCTCGAAGGCCGACGACAGCGGCTGGCCCGCCTCGACGGCGCCGCGCGCGCCTTGCAAGGATGCCTGCATGCCCGGCGAGACCATCGCCTGCACGGTGGCAATCGCCTGCACGATCGTGATGCCGCCCTCGGCCAGCATGCCCAAGGTCAGGTAAAGGCGCGACAGTTCATAGATGCGCACGCGCTCGCCGATGCCCGGCAACTTCGCCAGCAGTCGCGCCACGCCGCCGTTGCGCAGCACGCGCCGCACGGCCGTGAACACGCCGCTGCCGGTGATCAGCAGTCCGAGCAACAGCAGCACGCCATGCTGCGTGACGAACTGGCCCCAGCTGAGCATCACTTGCGACATCCACGGCAGATTGCGTCCGGCACCCTGGTAGACCTCGGCAAAACGGGGCACCACATAGCTGATCAGGAAGGCGCTGACGCCGCCGCCCACCGCCAGCAAAATAGTGGGATAGATGGCCGCGCTGACGATCTTGCCGCGCACCGTATCGATGCGCTGCTGGTAGTCGATGTAGCGCGACAGCGCTCGCGGCAAGTCGCTCGTGCCCTCGGCCGCCTTGACGATGCCGATATACAAGGGGGGAAACAGCTCCGCCTGCTCCGCCAGGGCGGCGGAAAAGCGCTTGCCTTCGCGCAAGCCTTCCAGCAGGCGCGTGAGCACGCTGCGCGTGGCCGGCGACGCTTCCTTTTCCAGCAAGGCTTCCAGCGCTTCGACGATGCCCAGGCCCGCCTGCAGCAGCGCCAGCAATTCCTGGCTGAACAGCAGCAGGGGCAAGGCCCGCGCGCGCTGGCGCCCTGCCGCGCTAAACGGCGTGGCGCGCACGGGGCGGATGGCGCTGACGAACAGGCCGCGCGCCTCGGCCTGGCGGCGCGCGTCGGCTTCGTCGCGGCCGTCGATCACGCACGTCTGCAAGGTAGCTACGGCCTGGTCCGTGGAAAGCGCGCGTACTTCGAACTGCATGATGGCTTGTCCGTAGGAAAAAGGTTGGCGCTGGCGCTATTGCGAGCTGATGTCGGCGTTCTCGCCGCTGCCGCCCGGCTGGCCATCCTTGCCCATTGAAACGATGTCATATTCGCCCTTGCTGCCGGGCGCGCGGTATTGATACGCATGGCCCCACGGGTCGAGCGGCACGGCTTTTTTCAGGTAGGGGCCGTTCCAGCGCGTGCCGGCGGCGGGCGGCGCGGCCAGCAGCGCGGCCAGGCCTTCTTCCGTGGTCGGATAGCGGCCCACGTCGAGGCGATAGGTATCGAGCGATTTTTCAAACGCCTCGATCTGCGCCTTGGCCACCGTCACTTCGGATTTGCCCAACTGGGCGAAATACTTGGGGCCGACATACGCGGCCAGCAAGCCGATGATCACGATGACCACCAGCAGTTCGAGCAAGGTAAAGCCGCGCGCATGGCGCGCGGCCGCAAGGTTCTGCCTGTGTGCTGCATGCATCCGGTAACTCCTTATTGCCTACCTTCAATACATTGCGTCGCCGCGCGCAACGGATGGCCACGCACGGGCGACACGCGCTTGCCTGATGCTTACCAGCCTACCATGCCGGTTATGGTTAATACAATCTTTTCTTTGTACGGCGAACAACAAATCGCCGAGGAAACGATCTGGCGCAATAAAGGGACGACAGGCACTTGCACTCTACGCGCACGTGTCAGGAACCAACTATTTTCGCGTAGGAAACTTGTAACTATCAGTATGCAAATCATAGTATTTCGTGAATTTTATTCATTCATTATTTGTAACTTTCAAATTAAATTTGAAAGAATATCAAACAATGGAATTGCCTATTTTGCTATAGTAAAAATCAATTTTCTGCGCATTGGTCTTATCCGACCGCGCGGGAAAGAGGCTCCAAGACGCAAAACATATTGCATCCGACATAATCACCAAGGGAAAATTCATGACTCGTATTGTGCATTCGCAGGCAACTGCCGCAGCAAGTCCTTTCTCGGCCAAGCAGTGGACCGGCGCCGCCATCCTGGCCCTGTCCGCCGCCTGGGCTCCCGCCGCCATCGCGGACGTGATCAACTTTGATAACCTCGACAGCCAGTTCGTCGGCCACGGCGACTCCCTGGAACTCGGCAAATTCCTGCTGACGGGTGCATCGAATGCCAACGGCGCCAGTTATGGCGACCTGGTCGGCGCCGTGTTCGACGGCACGGACCCGGCCGCCTGCGGCATGGCGTGCCCGACCAACAATAAGAGCAATTACTATGCATCGCTCAACGACGGCATCGTCTACCTCGATCCGCTGAACCCGGGCGGCAGCGTCAGCCTGCAGGGCTTCGACGCCAGCTTCATCGGCTACGCCCAGGGCGTCACCTATCCGGCGGTGGCGGGCCTGCTGCGCGTGCAAGGCTTCTATGCCGACGGCTCGTCCCTGTATGAAACCTACCAGCTGGGCGGCCCCGTCGGCGGCAACTTCCAGTTCCAACGCTACAACACCAGCGCCAATTTCGGCAGCCAGCAATTCGCCTCGCTGGCCTTCTTCGGCTTCACGTGCAACACGGCTGGCAGTTGCAGCGCCTTCAGCACGAACAAGGGCCAGTTTGCGCTCGACAATATCGTCGCCTCGGTACCGGAGCCATCGACCTACGCGATGCTGCTGCTGGGCCTGGCAGGCATCGGTTTCGCGGCGCGCCGCCGCCAGCAAGCCTGATCTCCCCTTTTCGATTCCCGCTACCGTCACCAGGAAACCCGACATGACATTCCGTCCCGCCTTGCGTCCCATTTCGCTCGCCGTGCTGAGCCTGTTTGCCAGCCTCAGCTTCCAGGCCCACGCCGACGACCTGCGCCGCCCCTACATCGTGCAACTGACCGACAAACCGATCGCCTCCTACACCGGCTCGGTGGAAGGACTGGGCGCCACCCAGCCTGCCGCCGGCGGCCGCCTCGACCTGGCCAGCGCGCAAGTGCAGCTGTACGGCGACTACCTGGAACAGAAACAGGCCCGCGTGCAGGCGCTCGTCGCCGCCGCGCCCGTGCAATACCAGTACAAGATCGTTCTCAACGGTTTCTCCGCCCTGCTGACGGACGCCGAAGTGCGCCAGCTGCAAGCGAGCGGCGAAGTGGCCAGCATCGCCCCTGACGAGCCGCGCGCCCTGCAGACGAACTACACGCCCACCTTCCTGGGCCTGGACCAGCCGGGCGGCCTGTGGAGCCAGCTGGGCGGCAAGCAGCATGCGGGCGAAGACATCATCATCGGCATCGTCGATGGCGGCGTGTGGCCGGAAAACCTGTCGTATGCGGACAAGGTCGACGCCAACGGCGCCCCGACCTTCGATCCGAACGCCACCCTGGCCTACGGCGCCCCGCCGGCCGCCTGGAAAGGCAGCTGCCAGGCGGGCGAAGGCTTTACGCAAGACCATTGCAACAACAAGCTGCTCGGCGCGCAATACTTCAACGCCGTGCGCCTGACCGAGACGGACAAGATCCAGCACTGGAGCGAATTCACCTCGCCGCGCGATTCCATCGGCGACCCGAATGGCGAAGGCGGCCACGGCACGCACACCTCGTCCACCGCGGGCGGCAATGCGGGCGTGCCCGTCACCGTGAGCGGCACACCGCTGGGCGCCATATCCGGCGTGGCGCCGCGCGCCCGCCTGTCCGTCTACAAGGTGTGCTGGTCCTACAACCTCGCCACCCAGCCGACCGGTGCGAAGAACGGCTGCTACGGCGGCGACAGCGTGGCGGCGATCGAAAAAGCCGTGCAGGACGGCGTGCACGTCATCAATTACTCGATCAGCGGCGGCGGCACCGTCAACGACCCGGTCGAGCAAGCCTTCCTGCACGCGTCGAACGCGGGCGTCTTTGTTGCCGCCTCCGCCGGCAATGCGGGACCGGCCAATACCGTGGCCCACGTCAGCCCATGGATCACGACGGTGGCCGCCTCGACGCATAACCGCGCCAACCAGGCCACCGTGACCTTGGGCAATGGCGCCAAGTACACGGGCGCCTCGCTCAACTACAACCCGCTGCCCGCCACCACCTTGATCCGCGCCCAGGATGCGGGCTTGCCCGGCGCCGATGCGCAAAAACTGGCCCTGTGCTACCGCGCCGGCGACAACGGCGGCGTGGCCCTGCTGGACCCGGCCAAGGTGGCCGGCAAGGTCGTCAGCTGCCTGCGCGGCACGACGGCGCGTACCGACAAGGGCGTCGCCGTGCTCGAAGCCGGCGGCGCCGGCATGGTGCTGGTCGACACGGGCATCGGCCTGGTGTCCGATCCGCACGTGCTGCCGGCCGTGCACGTGAGCGCCGCCGATGGCGCGCTGATCAATGCCCAGGCGCAAACGGGCGCGGCCACGGCCGCCATCTCGCGCTTCGTCACCAACGGCAACGGCCCCGCCGCGCCCGTGGTGGCCGACTTCTCGTCGCGCGGCCCGAACCTGTACGACGCCAACCTGCTCAAGCCGGACGTCACGGCCCCTGGCGTGGACATCCTGGCCGGCGGCACGCCTGCCCTGTCGCGCGCCCAGCGCGACGCCGTGCAGGATGGCAACCTGGTGCCGCCGCAAGCCTACATCTTCCTGCAAGGCACCTCGATGGCCAGCCCGCACGTGGCCGGTCTGGCCGCCCTGCTGCGCCAGCAGCATCCGGACTGGAGCCCGGCCGCCATCAAGTCGGCCCTGATGACGACCGGCAGCACCACCCTGCCCGACATCCAGGCCGGCGACGCGCGCGGCATCCTGCCATGGGGCCAGGGCGCCGGCCACGTAACGCCGAACAAGGCGACCGATCCCGGCCTCGTGTATGACGCCAGCCTGGCCGACTACAAGAAATACATGTGCGGCGTCGGCATGACGGCCGAATGCGCTGGCGGCACCCTGGCCGGCTACAACCTGAACATGCCGTCCATCACCATCGGCAACGTGCTGGGCACGCAAACGGTGACGCGCCGCGTCACCAACGTGGGCAGCGGCAGCGCCACCTATACGGCCAGCGCCTCGGTCAGCGGCTACAGCGTGGCGGTTTCGCCTGCCACCCTGGCGCTCGCGCCTGGCGAAACCAAGTCCTTCACCGTGACCCTGACGCGCACCACGGCGCCGGACAATGCCTGGCAGTACGGCGCCCTCGTGTGGAGCGACGGCGTGCACACGGTGCGCAGCCCCGTCACCGCCCGCTCGGGCCGCGCGGTGCAGTCGCCGGCATTGCTGCAGGCCGACAAGGTCAGCGGCCTGCGTTCGCTGACCCTGTCCACCGGTTTTGCCGGCAAGGTGGGCGCGGCGACGGGCGGCCTGAAGGAAGTGGCGCGCAGCGAGCAAACCATCAGCCAGGCCGCGCCGGGCAGCGTCGACACGCTGGCGCAGATGGCCGACGCGTGCAAGGCGGGCGGCAGCGGCGTGCGCGTGGTCAATGTCAGCATTCCCGCCAGCACCGTCGTGGCGCGCTTCGAAATCTTCGACCGCGACACCACGGAAGGCGCGGGCAATGACCTCGACCTGCTGCTGCTCAACGGCGCCGGCACGACCGTCGCCACCTCGGCCACGGCCGGCTCGAACGAGGCCATCACCGTGACCACCCCGCCGGCAGGCAGCTACAAGGTATGCGTGATCGGCTACGAAGTGGCAAATGGCGTGTCGACCGGCTTCGGCCTGTCGACGGCCGTCGTCACGACAGCCGACAAGGGCGGCAACCTGAAAGCCACCGTGCCCAGCAAGGTGTACGTGGGCGGCAGCGCCACGGCCGGCGTCAGCTGGTCGGGGCTGGAAACGGGCAAACGCTACCTGGGCGGCGTAGTCTTCCTTGATGGCAACAACGCGGCCGCGTCCACCACCGTGCTGTCGGTGGAGACCAACACCCCCTTGCCGCTGGCCGTCCCCAGCCAGCGCAACGTGAGAGTGGATGCCAAGCTGTAACGGTCTCGCTCCAGGCAGTCACACGGCGCGCCCTGCGGGGCGCGTTTTTTATGCGCGACGCGCGTACAATCGGCGCATGGGCGCCATGCGCCAAAGGAGCTAGCATGTCCGCATTTCGCCTCAGTATTGCCATCCTGGCCGGCATCACCGGCATCCATGCCCTGCCTGTCGCGGCGCAGGCCGCTGCGGCGCGCGTATCGTATCTGGTGCAATTGCGCGCCCCGCCGCTGGCCTCGCAGGCGGATGGCGTGCATGGGCTCGATACGAACAGCGACGCCGCGCGGCGCTACACGGCCCGGCTGGAAGCGCAGCAGCGCGCCGTGCTGGCGCTGGTGCCGGACGCCCCGGTGCAATACCGCTACACCGTGGCCTTCAACGGCTTCGCCGCCATGCTGACGGCGGACGAAGTGGCGCGCCTGCAGGCGAGTCCGGACGTGGCGCGGTTGTCGCCCGGCACCATCGAACACATGCAGGATGGCGGCGGCAATGGCAATCATAAAATACAGGACCAGCGCTAATGGCTGAGCAGGCGCAGCGCGATGCCGCGCGAGACGGCTTGCGTGCGGTTGCTCACTCCCAGTAATTTATAGATGCGCTGCAAATGGCTTTTCACGGTGGCGCCGCTGATGCCGAGAATTTGCCCCACCTCGTCATTGCTCTTCCCCTCGCGCACCCAATGCAGCACTTCGAGCTCGCGCGCACTGGCCGCGCGCGTGGCAGGGGGGCCTGGCACGCGCGCCGGCCGGCCGACTGGCAACGCCAGCCAATGCACGTGCAAATACGGCAGCAACAATTCCAGCGCGTAGGCCTGGCGCGCCGCGTCCACGGTTCCCGTGGCGAACAGGGCAAAAAAGCTGCCCCCCTCGCCCACGCTGCCATGCACCAGCACGCCATCGATGACGCCCGCCCTCTGGCCGCCCGCGCGCCAGGCCAGCGCCAGGTGCGCCAGCTTGCCCTGGCGCTCGCGCAGCTGCGCGTGATCGGGCGCGATGGTGTGCCAGGCTTCGCTGCGCAGCACGGCCCCGTCGGCTCCCAGCTGCGCGCACATTAATAAGTCGTGCGGCAACAGCGTTTGCAGCGGCCCCTGGCTCCACAGAAAGAAATCGCCGGGCACGGCAATGCCATGCGCGCCGAGGATGGCGTGCAGCAGATATTCCTGTTCCCGCCCCGTCAGCAGCATCATGTGCACGCGGCGGCATCAAACGCCAGATAGCGGTAGCCGCTGCCGCGCACGGTTTCGATGCGGTGGCCGCAGCCGCCCGGCTGCAAAGCCTGCCGCAGGCGCCCCACGTGGGCGTCGACCGTGCGTTCGTCGAGATAGGCGGCGTGGCCCCACACCTGGTCCAGCAGCTGCGCGCGGCTATGCACCCGGCCCGGATGGTCCATGAGAAAATGCAGCAGTTTGAATTCCACGCGGCCCAGGCTGACGGGTACGCTGCCGGCCGTCACGCGCAGGGTATGCGGGTCGACGCGCAGGACGGTGGCGCCGGCCGTGCTTGCGCCTGCGCGCCATGCCGATGGCGTGCGCCGGCGCAGCAGCGCGTGCACGCGGGCCAGCATTTCACGGGGACCGACAGGCTTGCACAGATAGTCGTCGGCGCCGCTTTCCAGCGCCAGCACCTTGTCCTGTTCGCTGTCGCGCGCGCTGAGCATGATGATGGGCAAGTCGCACAGCGCGCCATCCTGGCGCACCTGGCGCAGCAGCGCGATGCCGGACGCGTCCGGCAATTCCCATTCCAGCAGCAGCACGTCGGGCGGATCGGCCGCCAGCAGCGCCAGCGCGCCGCGCGCATCCGGGGCGCAGCTGACCCGGTAGCCGGCGCCCGTCAGGTTATGCGCCAGCAGCGCCTGCATGGCAGGCGCAGGGTCCAGCACCAGGATATGGCCAGGCATCGATGCATCCTTCCAAAAAAGTGGCGGCCGCCCATGAAAATACTAGACTGCCCGACAAGTTTTTTTACTATGCATCAAGCGTAAAACGGTGACCAATACAATTTAGTTTCCTGATTTATAGCTATTTCAAATAAATAGACGCAACACAGCGGCCCGCAGGCGCGCTGTGTTTTGGCTGGAAAGACTAGGCGCGTGCGACGGGCAGGCGGCGGCGCAGGGCAAAACCGATCAGCGCCAGGCCGCCCGTGAGCATCATCCATTCCGACGCTTCCGGCACGGCCGAGATCGACGCGATGCTCGCATACGTGCTGCCGGCGATGCTGGCGGGCAAGCCACCGTTGAGCGGCGTCAGTTCGAATTGCAGCAGGTTGCCATTCGCGTTGCCCAGGTAGGACGTGCCGGTGTAGTCGAGCAAGCCGACGCCAAACGTCGTGCCCGCGTTGCCGGCCGTGTTCAGGAAGTCGCCGCCAAAGACGACGTTGAAACCGAACTTGCCGCCCAGGGTCACGTTGTGAAACCAGTCGTTGTAGGCGCCGCCATTGCCGAAGGTTAAGGTGCCGGGCACGCTGCCGCTGACGTTGCCTTCCTGCGACGCCAGCGCGCCGAACGCGCCCGAGAAATTGCTGAGCACGGCGCTGGCGCCCGGCGCCGGGCTGTTGCCGGCGATAAAGGCGAAATCGAGGAAACCGGCGCCCGAGAACTGGCTCGTGTCAATTTCCACGCGGTAAGCAAGCGGATCGGCCAGCGCCAGGCTGGAACTGCCAGCGAGCAAGGCGGCCAGCACGGCGCGGCGCAAGGTGAGGTTGAATGTCGGTGCAAACATGGTCATGTTCCTTAGAAGTTGCCGGCAAAAATGCTGGCCGAGTAGGTGATCGTCACTTTCGACGGATTGGTGAAACTGACGGCGAACGAGGCCGTCGCGCCTGGCGCCAGGCTGGCGGCGTTGACGGTGACAAAAGCCGCACCCGCATGGCTGCCCGTGGCATTGGCCAGGGTCACGCCGGACGGCAAGCCGCCGAACGCCACCTGGAACGGGCCGCTGATGGCCGCCGTGCCCGTGTTGGTGAACGAGAACGTGCCCGTGTACTTTTGCGTCGCGCGGTTGAACGTCAGGCCCGAGCTGGCCTGCGCCACGCCGGCCGTGATGTCGCGGTAGGCCGGCTGCAAGTCCAGGCTGATGACGACGGGATCGTGGTCCGAGGCGCGGTAAGGCAAGGCGTTGTACAGGTCTTGCGGCTTGGCCGCATCGATGTTGTAGTCGATCACTTCCGGTTCGTCCGCATTCACATGCCATTCGGCCACGCCGGCCACTTGCGGGCTCAGCGAAGCGCTGGCCAGGGCATGGTCGAGGTAGCCGCTCTGGCCGCCGAACACATACGAATACGGCATGCCGGACGGCCGCACGAAACGCTCGAGTTCATTGACGAAGCCGGCGCCCGTGATGACCTGGATCGGATCTTCCGCGCCATAGGAATTCAAGTCGCCGATGACCAGCACGTCCGCGTCGCCGGCGGCGGCCACCACCTGCGGCACGAAGCTGCCCACCAGGCGCTGGGCCTGCTGCACGCGGGTGGCGTTCCAGCAGCTCTGGCTATCGTTCTGGTCCGCATCGAGCCCGCTCGACGGGCAGCTGCCCTTCGATTTCAGGTGGTTGACGACGAGCGAGAATTTCTCGCCGTTGGCGGTCTTGAACGTTTGCGCCATCGGCGGACGGTTGTTGATTGCGTTGGCGTCCGACAAGGCGCCGCCCACCAGGCCCAGCCGTGCCGGCTTGTAGATCATGGCCACGCGGATGGCGTCCGTGCCCGTGGCGGCCGGTTTCGGCACCACGGCGTAGGTGACGCCGCCGATGGCGGCGTTGAGCTGCTCGACCAGGTAAGTGACGGCCGTTTCGCCATTGTTCTGGATTTCCATCAGGCCCACCACGTCCGCGTCGATGGCCTTGAGTTCTGCCACGATCTTGTCGCGCTGGCGCACGAACTCGGCCAGATTGTCGGCGCCGCGGCAGTTCGACTTGGTGGTCGACGCACCCACGGTGCAGCCCTGCCCCGTCTGGCCAAAGACGTTACTGCCATTCGTAAAGGTCGTGAAGAAATTGAGCACGTTGGCGCTGGCCACCTTGACGTTACCAGACCGCAGTTCCGGGCTGCCCGTGCGCGGGTTGTCGCGCGAAAACTGCGGCGTCTGCGTCGGCTGCAATTTGTAGGCGGCGCCGCCACCGCCGATGGCGCCGAAATCCACCACGCCCGTCAGGTCGGCCACCGTGTCGCCGCTGCGCACGGTGTTGTCCTGGCCAATGTACGGTATCGTCGGCGGCGCCACGAATATGCCATCATCGAGCACGATCAGGTTGTTCGCATTGGCCGCGATCAAGGCTTGCGCCTCGGCGGAGCCGGCCGGATGGCGGTTGGTCGGCACCTCGCGCCGCCCCGCCGACAGGGTCAGCTCGCCGCGCGCGCCCAGGTAGGCGTTCTGCGACACGGTCAGGGGCTGCGTGAAGCGCACCAGCATGCCTTCCACGGCGGCCAGGTTGTCATTCGGCAAGGTCACGTTCGCCGGCACGATGCTGTGGCCCGCGCTTTGCGTGAGGATGGCCGTCACGTCCTTGAATTCCGTGTAGGAATTTTTCGCGCCCGTCGGCGTGTATTCGACCACCGTGCCCGTTACCCGCACCAGTTCGCCCGGCTGCACGGTCGTGGCCGTCGCGCCCGTGTAGACGAAGATGCCGTCCGACGTCGACGGATCCCCATCGCCGGCCGCATCCTGGATGAAGAAGCCGGTGCCCACTTTCAAGGTCACCACGCCTTCGGTCGTCTGCACGGAATTGGCGTACGGGCTGGCCGCGCCGCTGCCCTGGATTTGCGGGATCGTGTGGCTGATGGCGGCCAGGCCTTGCACGGCGACATCGACCTTGCACGATGCCGTCTGCTGCTGGTCGTTGCTGAAATTCACGATGACAGGGTAATTTCCCACCGGCACGCCAGCGGCCACCAGCAGGCTCACGCTGGCGCTCTCGCCGGCCACGCCGGCCGCGCTGAAATTGGCCAGGCTGATGCCGGCCACGGCCGGCGAGATCAAGGCAGCGGCATTCACCACGCCATCGACATCGGACGCGCGCATCGCGGCGCTGCCGCCATTGCCCGCGGCCAAGGCCAGGCTGGCGGGGCAGCTGGTCATAATCTGATGCACGACAGGGCCGCCGCAGACGTGGCGCTCGGAAGCCGTGTTGCGCGGCGTCACGCTGCCGGCGGCAAAATCGGCGCCATTGTCGTCCGTATCGCTGCAGCCGCCATGCGCGCGCAGGATGGACAGGGTATTCGACGGCGCGGGCGCCACGCTGCCTTCAAAGCCGTTGGCCGTGCCAAAGCCAACCAGGTCGATCACGGCGGCGCCTGTCGGCGCGGCCCCCACCTGTGCCGTCCTGCTATTGCTCAACAACACCTTGCCCGTCGTGCCCGACATGGTCAGGCCGCCCGTGGCGTCCGGCGCTGGCAAGTCGAGCGTGCCGCCCGCGCCCTTGGCTTCCTGCACCAGCAAATACTGGCCAGGTTGCAAATCGATAGCGGGCAAGGCCGTCACGGCCCAGCTGGTATTGCCGGCCGCGCCATACTGCACGCTCCAGTTGCTCAGGTTCACGGGGCTGCCGCCGCGGTTGAAGATTTCAATGAAATCGTTGCGATACAGCGCGCCATTATTGCCGCCGCCGCCATATACCTGGCTGATGACGATATCGGAAGCCGCCAGGGCCGGCACGGTCAGACTGGCCAGCAAGCTGGCCATGACGGTCAGGCGCAGGGGCGCGCGCAAGGGGGAAAACGAGGTGTGCATGAGGATCCCGGTCGGTAAATGGATGACGCCGGTCCCGCATGATGGGCCGGCGCGCCACAATTAACAAAAGTATTTCAGACTTGTTATTTGCATATTAAAGGCCGGGGATGACGACTTGATGACATTTGATTAAGCCGAACGGAGTAAAAACCTTGCCTCTCAGCCTCTTTTGATGCCCAATGGAACGTATCTTTTGAACAACATACAACACCGTGTAGCAAGTCAAAAAGACGCCGACAGGAAAAATGTGATATATTTAAGGCAAATAAGTTTGGTTCCTAACAACACCCGGCTTCGCAACAACAATACCGCGCTAATGAGAGCAGGCCCCAGCCTCGCTTGCCTCTTGGAATGCACATCCGGCCATGCACGCAAAGGTCGCATTACCGGTAGCAACGTTAATCGCATCCCGAACGAACCGCGCAGCAGCGCGCCGCTCGGGGGCATTCTGAAGAGATAGACCATGTTCAAACCACGCAAGCAATACACGATTTTCTGCACCGCCATGACGGCAGCCCTGTTCATGACAGCGGGGATGGCACAGGCACAAAGTACGGCGCCACAGGCTAGTGCGGACAGCAAGCGCTGTGAAGCGGCCAATGCAGATGGCAGCGGCAAGGCGGGCGACTTCAACCCCGACAGCTCAAGCAGCGCCTGCAGCCTGGCAAACGGTTTCGTCAACTTTGGTTCACGCACCAATGACGGCGTCGGTTCGCCACCCGAGTTCGGCACCGGCGAGTCCGACCAGGTCTTACGCACGCCTGCCTTTTCCGGCAACAATCACCGCTTGGCCAACTCCCTGGGCCAGGCTGCGGATGCCGGCTACGGCGCCAATGCCAGCCTGCTGGCCAGCACCGGTGAGCACCATTTCGGCAGCCGCGACTTCGTGTATGCGCAGGAAGAACCGGCCATCGAGGGCCGCGGCTATCAAGCTGGCCGTGCCTTGCGCGCGGGCGACGTGTATGAGCCGCTGATTACCTCGTCGGGCGGCGGCATCGCGCCACCGGCCGGTGGCGGTGTCGGTGGTGGCGGCGCTGGCGGCGGCTTCGACCGCAGTGGCGGCGGCATCAACACGGGCGGCAATGGCATCGTGATACCGCCGATTCCTCCCGTGCCGGAACCGGAAACTTATGCAATGCTGCTGGCGGGCTTGGGACTGCTAAGCTGGATCGGCCGCCGCCGCAACGGCAAGGCATAAAAAAAATGGCTCATACGAGCCATTTTTTTCGCCTGCCAGCAGGTCGTCAGCGACGGAAAGTGGCGTAGGGGGCGGCCAGGGGATCGCCGATAAACAAGCCTTGGGCTGGCCAGGAAACACTGCCCCAGTATGCCTCCAGCGCCGTCATGCCGGACAGGTAGCGGCGCAATAGTACCGTAGAGTTGGGAAACTTCTGCCAATAATTACACGGTTCGCTGACGGTGCCGTAACTGGCGGTGGCGCCCGCCTCCAGCCAGCGCTGGCTGCTCATCTGCGCCGTACCTTGCAAGTCGCCGCCAAACGATGTCAGATGGTCCGCCAGGGCGCCAGGCAGGAAGCGCAAGGTTTCCAGCTTGTCCACCTTCGCCATGCCCGTCTGGTACACCATGATGTCCTGCGCGCCTTCGAGTACATTCGCCTTCAGGTTCTTGATGGTCAGCTTGCGCTGGCGTACCACGCCCGCCGGCGGGAAAAACGCCGCGCGGCTATTGCGCGCGCCGTCGCTGGTATTGAGATAGTAGGCCGTGGCCGAAGGAACGGAAAAACCGCTGGCCGTGCCACGGTCCACCACCGCCTTGGCCTCTTCCACAAAATCAATGGGGAGCAGCATCGACAGGCGCATGCCCAGTTGCGTAAATGGCTGGCTCGCATCACTGTTGAAATAGGTGCTGGCCTTGCCGGCGCCACAGGTCTTTGCGCATTGTGCCGCGTCGTAGCCCAGCGTGTAGGCAGACGTGATGGCATTGCATTCCACCGCATAGGGAGCGCTCCACACCATCAGCACGGCCTGGATACCCGGCGTCAACTGAGCATCGATGTGCTCCTTCAGTTGCGCGAACTGACTGGCACTGAGTTTGCGCGGACGATTCGGAATATTCACGTGCACGATATTGGCTACGGGGATGGCATGCGCCTGGCGATAATATTCGCCCACTTCGACGCTGTTCGGCTCGGCATCATTGACGACGACGGCCAGCTGCGCAGGCTGCAGGCCACGGGCGATGGCGAGGTCGGCGCCATGGACCGCGCCAGCTGCCA
The DNA here is from genome assembly GCF_051380725.1 of Janthinobacterium glycogeni. NCBI lineage: Bacteria > Pseudomonadati > Pseudomonadota > Betaproteobacteria > Burkholderiales > Oxalobacteraceae > Janthinobacterium > Janthinobacterium glycogeni. The sequence continues at coordinate 23,431 of NZ_JBNYXP010000015.1, forward strand.
GCAGCAGCGAAAGACAGTAGGAGATACGCAAGGGTTTACCGTAAAAGGACAGGCGGGAGAATCAGGACAATCGCATTCCGATCGTCCACCGTAGGATCGATTATAGCCTTGAAAATCTGCAGGCAAAAAAAATGGAGGCTGCAGCCCCCATCTTTTACTCAGCCGAATTGACTTCAGGCTTGCAACTTGCGCCGACGCGCCATGAAACCAACGAGACCCAGGCCTGCCAGCAGCATGGCATAGGTTTCCGGTTCCGGCACTGGATTGACGGACACATTGCCACTGTAGCTGCCCCCCGTTGCCGAGGCAACGTAACCGCTGACCTCCAGGAAGTAGTTACCGGCCGCCAAGGGGGCCAGGTTAGACGACAGGGTCCATGCCTGGTCCGCGGCGCTGAAGTTAACCAGGTCCAGCGTACCTTGCAATACGATGCCACCGGCATTTTTCAGATTAAAGCCGGTCAAGGTCAGACCCGAGTTCAGGCTGGGCTTCAGCGAAGTGGCCAGGCCGCTGAAATCATTGCTACCAGTCAAGGTGAACAAAAACTTGTCGCTGAAAAAATTGTGCTCCGCACCTGCCAGCTGGCCTGGAGCCAGGCTGAAGGAGCCAAACAGGTTACTGCCCGAGTAATCGAGCAAATCCTGGCTCAGGTCGACTGGCGCATGGCTGATATCGACGGGCGAGGCCTGGGCGGCCAGGCTGCTGCCGGCCAGCATGATCGCCAGGAACAGGGATTTCAGAATGTTGTTCATACTTTTCACCAAAAAAAGACAGCGGCCGGCGCAGGCTGGCCGCGGGATAAAATGCGGGAAGAATCGATTGCAATGCGATCAGAGCGGCTTTTGACGGCGACGCGCGAGGAAGCCCAGCAAACCCAGGCCGCCCAGCAACATGCCGTACGTTGCCGGTTCCGGCACTGCGGAAATCAGGCTGCCATTGCCGCTGAACGTGGCGCCCGCACCCGACGCGAGATTGCCGCTGACCTTGACGTAGTAGGAACCGGCGGACAGGTTCGCAAAGGACAAGGTCCACTTGTCGTCCTTGCCCGTCAACACTTGCGTTCCCTGTAACAGGCTGCTGTTGGCGCTATTGTACAAACCGAAACCTGTCAGGTTCAGGCCGTTCGCAGCGCTGGTGCTGGTCGACGTCAGCACCAGGCTCAAGTCGCTCAGTTGCGCCACATTGAAGGTGAAGTGATCGACAAAGACATTGTCCTTGTTACCGGCTTTAAACTTATCGCCGAAAGTCAGCGATCCGCCCTGTGCCAGGGTAATAGCCGTGGGCACGGAGCTGATGTCATGCACGGCAGCCGCAGCGGCCGGGGAAAACAGTGCCGCGCCGGCACATGCCAAGGCGACCAGGATCGAGCAGGTATTGTTCTTCATGCGACTCCAGCAAACGTAATTGCAGACAATAGTTGCCCACAGGAATTGGATTAAATACAGCCAGGCAGAATGATATCATAAAGTAACTTATTCAATTATTTTTTCTTTAATAAATAGTTTCTTTATGGCATTTCTTTTTTGACCCGCGAAGTAGCGCTCAGGCACGCTGGTAGGCATCGGCGTAGCGCACGATATCGTCCTCCCCCAGATAGCTGCCCGTCTGTACTTCAATTAGGTGCAGGGGCAGCTTGCCGGGGTTTTCCAGGCGGTGCGTCATGCCGATGGGAATGTAGGTGGATTCGTTTTCCGTCAGCAATTTGACGCTCTCGCCGCAGGTGACGCGGGCCGTGCCGCGCACGACCACCCAGTGCTCGGCGCGGTGATGGTGCATCTGCAGCGACAACTGCCCGCCCGGATTGACGACGATGCGCTTGACCTGGAAGCGCTCGCCCGTATCGATGCATTCGTAACTGCCCCAGGGACGGTACACGAGACGGTGCTGGATATGCTCGGTGCGCGCATGCCGCTCCAGGTGCTCGACCACCTGCCGCACCCGCTGCGTCTGGTCGCGATGCGCCACCAGCACGGCGTCGTCGGTTTCCACGATCACCAGGTCGGCCACTCCCAGTACGGCCAGCATGCGGCTGCCGGCCCGCACCAGGCAATTATGCGCGCCGTCGAGATAGGCATCGCCGCGCACGACATTGCCCTGCTCATCGCCGGGCAATACTTCCCACAGGGCAGACCAGGAACCGATATCGCTCCAGCCGATGGCGGCCGGCACGACGGCGGCATGCTGCGTATGCTCCATCACCGCATGGTCGATCGAGACGGTACGGCAGCGCGCAAAGGCGGCCGGCTCCAGGCGAAAAAAGTCGAGGTCGCGGCTGCCATGCGCGACGGCCAGTTCGCACGCCGTCAGCATGGCAGGCTCGAGCTCCCGCAATTCGCCGAGATAGGCCGCCGCGCGGAACAGGAACATGCCGCTGTTCCACAGGTAGCGCCCGTCGGCAAGCAAGGCGCGGGCCGTGGCCAGGTCAGGCTTTTCCACGAAGCGCTCGACTTGCCGCCCTTGCGCCGACCCAGGCAAGGGCGCGCCGGCAAGAATGTAGCCGTAGCCCGTTTCGGCGGCCGTGGGCAAGATGCCGAAGGTGGCCAGCGCTGCCGTGGCAGCCAGCGGGGCCGCCAGCGCAATGGCCTGGTGAAACGCCGCCACGTCGCCGATCAGGTGATCGGCAGGCAAGACCAGCATCAGGGCATCGGCATCGTGCGCCAGCAGAAACTGCGCGGCGGCGGCCACGGCCGGTGCCGTGTTGCGACCCAGCGGTTCGAGGACGATGGCCAGCGGCGCCACGCCGATCTGGCGCAGCTGTTCGGCCACCATGAAGCGGTGCTCATTGCCGCAGACCAGCAGCGGCGGCATGACCGTCAGCGCAACGTCATCCAGATCGCGCACGCGCAGCACGGTTTCCTGCAGCAGCGTCTGGTCCGAAATCAGCGGCAACAATTGTTTGGGCAGCGCCTGGCGCGACAGCGGCCACAAGCGGCTACCGGAGCCTCCCGACAAGATCACTGGATAGATGTTCATGTCGGGGCTCCTGGTTATTTGACTACGCGCAATTCCATGGGGACATCGGCGCGCCGGCGATTGCGCCGGTCGCGCGCATTCGCCCAGGCGTCGGGATCATACTGCGAAGCGTGCCGCATCTCGCCGGAGCGGTCGACGCTGTAATCCTTGAAGACGATCATTTCATCGAGCACCACGCCGGGCAGCACGCGCGTGTACTCGAACAGCACGCTGCGCACCACTTCGGCGCCCGCGCACACATGGCTGCCATGGCCGATCCAGGTCGGCCCGATGATCGTCGCGCCCGCCTCGATGCGGCTGCCGGAACCGATGTAGACGGGGCCTTCGATGCGCGTGCCGCCGCTCCAGTCGATACTGGTATTCAAGCCGACCCACAGGCCGTCATCGATCTGGATGCCGGGCACGTCCAGCTGGGCCACTTCCCCCATCAGCACGCTTTGCAGCACTTCCCAGTAATCCTTGACGCTGCCGATATCGATCCAGTTGTAGTTGCGCTTTTGCGCATAAAAAGGCAAGCCCTTCTCGACCAGCAGGGGAAACAGTTCCGAGCCGATATCGAATGGCCGGTCATTCGGGATCAGGTCCAGCACTTCCGGCTCGAAAATATAGATGCCCGTGCTGACGCAATTGGACAGTGCCTCGGCCTGCGCCGGTTTTTCCTGGAAGGCGCGGATACGGCCGTCATCGTCGCTGACCACCACGCCATAGCTCGACACCTTGTCCCACGGCACTTCCAGCGTAATGACGGACGCCAGCGCGCCCTTGCGGCGGTGTTCGAACAGGGCCGACTTGATGTCGAGGTCGATCAAGGCATCGCCGCACAGCACGATGGTCGTCTCGTCAAAGAAGTGCCCGAATTCCTGGATCTTCTTCATGCCGCCGGCCGATCCCAGCGGCTCGGGCACGACTTCGCCCGCGTCATTCGTATAGCCTTCGAAGGAATAGCCGATCTGCACGCCGAACTGGTGCCCCTCGCCGAAATACTCCTCGATTTTTTCATGCAGATAACTGACATTGACCATGATTTCGGTAATGCCGTAGCGGGACAGATGCTCGACCAGGTAAGCCATCACCGGCTTGCCCAGGATGGGTATCATCGGTTTCGGTAAATCATAGGTCAGGGGGCGCACGCGGGTGCCCTTGCCTGCCGCCAGTATCATTGCTTTCATCGTCGATCGCTTTCCATCATGGTTGGGGTTGGATGCAGCGTCCGGCGGGCCGCTCGCCAGCCGTCGGCCGTCTTGCCGGCGCATGGGCGGCGCTATCCTTGTCCGCCCTGTGCACCAGTCCAATCCTCTTTCAGCCTGCCCCTTGCCTGCTAGTGCCTACGCCAATTCCTGGTCCAGCTGCGCCACGATGCGCTGCGCGGCCTGGCCATCCCAAAGATGCGGACGGCGGCCCTGCTTGCCTTCGCCGCACAGCACCTTGCGCGCCTCTGCCACGATGCGCAGCGGATCCGTGCCGGCCAGGACATTGCTGCCCTCGTCGACGGTGACGGGACGCTCCGTATTCTCGCGGATAGTGATGCAGGGTACGCCCAGCGCCGTGGTTTCTTCCTGCAGGCCGCCGCTGTCGGTCAGCACCAGCGCCGCATCCTTCCACAGGTTGAGGAAGGCCATGTAGCCCTGCGGCCCCACCAGCGTGATGTTCGGCCCCAGGTCGATGCCGAACTTGTCGAGGTTGGCGCGCGTGCGCGGATGCACGGGAAAGATCAGGGGCAGGTCGGCGGCGATCTGGACCAGCGCGCCCGCCACCTTGCGCATGTCTTCGGCGCTGTCGACATTGCTCGGACGGTGCAGGGTCACCACGCCGTAGCGCGCACCGGCACCGCTGTGCGCCGCCTTGAAGGGCGACGTTTCGAATTGCTGCGGCGACTCGCGGCCGAGTTTCTCGGCCTGGTACAAGACGTTGTCAACCATCACATGGCCCACGTAGTGCACGGCTGACTCCGGCTTGCCTTCACGCCGCAAATGCTCGACGGCACTCGGCTCCGTGACGAAGAACCAGTCCGAGATACTGTCCGTCACGAGACGGTTGATCTCTTCCGGCATGCCCATGTCGCCGCTGCGCAGGCCCGCCTCCACGTGCGCCACGGGAATGCCGAGCTTTTTCGCCGCGATCGAGCAGGCCAGCGTGGAATTGACGTCGCCCACCACCAGCACGGCGGCAGGCCGCTCGGCCTGGCACAGCTGCTCGAAGGCCAGCATGATCTTGCCCGTCTGTTCCGCGTGCGTGCCGCCGCCTGCCGCCATGAAGACGTCTGGCTCAGGGATGCCCAGCTCTTCAAAAAATACGTCATTCATCTCGCGGTCGTAGTGTTGCCCCGTATGGATGATCTTGAACGCCAGTCGCGCATGGCCTTGCAGCGCGCGCACGATGGGCGCGATCTTCATGAAATTGGGCCGCGCGCCGGCCACCAGGTAGATCGTCTTCATGATGCCTGCTCCTGCGCCGCCGGCCAGTAGCGGTCTACCAGTTCGCGCGTGTTGCGGATATTGCCGCGGCTGGAGGCGCCAAAGACGATGGCTTCGATGTTCGGCTGCTGGCACACCCATTCGATCGCTTCTTCGGGAGCGATGGCGCCAGAGGCGAAGACGGACATGGCGATCGCGCGGAACTTGCGGTCGCGCAAAGCGCTCTGGTAGGCGTCGAAGCCGCCGGACATGCGGAAGCCCACCTTGTTGATGTTCGAACAGACGATGGGGTTGTCGATGCCCTGCTCTTCGAGCACGTCGAGCAGCATCGGCAGGTTCATCGTGATGAAACCGGGCTCGGCGTTGTAGCGCTTGCGCACGTGATTGGCGAAGATCGAGAAGGCATCCTTGAAACCCAGGCCCAGCAACAGGTCGACCACCACGTTCTGCAGGAAGATCACGGGCGTATTCAGGCCGGCGAACATTTTCATTTCCGCATCCACCAGCAGCGTGATGATGCCTTCGATATCCTTGGTCGCCAAGGCCTTGCCGCCACGCAAGGCGGCATTCAGGAAGCCTTCGTCGGGCGTAAAACGCCTGAGCGCGCCCATGATGCCGTCTTCCGTGACGGCATTCGCGTATTTGTGGGCATACGGCATGCAAGGCATGAATTTGAAGTCCTTGTAGCGCACCGGGTCGGCGCGCATGTGATCGCACACCTGTGCGATACGGTCATGGGTCGTGCACATGAAGGATTTCACCCCTTCATCGTAGGCATTATCGAGCACCTTGATAACGGCCTTGATATCCTGGAAACGCATGGCCTGGGCCCGCGCTTTTTCCTCCGACATATGGTTCACGCCGAAGAACTGATTATCACCAAATAACAAACGATCGAGTTGATCCATTTCCTGCTCCATTCATATTTCGTAGCGAAATCCTGCTGCGCGGCAAATCAGCGGCCGAAAAAGAAACCTTTTTTCTTTTTCGGCAGTTCCGGCAAGGCATCGCCGGACAGCACGCCAGGACCTTTTTCCGCATCGGCGATCAGCATCGAAATGACGCGGTCGGTCGCCAGCGCGGAGGCGAACGAGTTGACATTGTCGTCCGCGCGCTTGTCGACGATGCAACGGACGAAGTAATCGAGCTGGGCCGAATATTCCTCGCCGCGCAGGTAAAAGTCGACCGGTTCCGTCAATTCCGTGGTGTTGCGCACGGTCCAGCCCTCGCCATAGCCTTCCGGCGCGCCGCTGGCGTCGCGCAGGTAGACCTGGACTTCCTGGCGGTCGGCGGCGATACGGCCGTTCTTGCCCCACACGCTGATCTTCGTCGACATCTTGCGGTAGGACTCGTCGCTCCAGTTGACGGACAGTTGGGCGCTTTTGCCATCGGGGTAATACAGGGTGGAAAACACTTCATCGTCCGTGTCAGCCGAGAAAATCTTGTTCAGCACGGAGCCGCCCACGCCGCGCGGCGCGCCAAAGTACCAGTTCAGCAGGTTCAGCGGATGGGCCGCGTAGTCATACAGGCAACCGCCGCCTTCCGAACGCTGGGTACGCCAGGTGGAGCCTTTCGGCTTCAGCACCACCGGGCCATAGGCCTCGGCCAGCATATGCGTCACTTCGCCGATCACGCCCAGGTCCAGCAGGCGCTTGACCTCCTGGAAGGCGCCAACGAAGCGGTAGTGGTAACCGACCTGATTGACCAGGCCTTTTTCCGCAGCCAGACGGGTCGCCTGCTCACCTTCCTCGGTGTCGAGGCAGAACGGCTTTTCGCAAAACACGTGAATATTCTTGTTCAGCGCGGCCAGCACCATCTTGCCGTGCATGCTCGATGGCGTCGCGATGATCACGGCATCGAGTTCCAGCTCATTGAGCATGACGTCGAAGTCCGTATAGGTTTTGACGCCCGTATATTTACCCAGGATGTCGAGCATGTAGCCGGTGGCGTCGCAGACGGCCGCCAGCGTGACACCGGGATGTGCATTGATCATCGAGTGATGGGACAAGCCCATCTTGCCCAAGCCTACTACTGCGAGGCGTATCATATTGTCCTGTCCTTTAGCGCTGCCGGGACGCTGACGGCCTGTGCCGCCATCATCCCGGATGTTGTTAATCAAATTGAGCCGTTGACGAGCTGCCGCTTGACCAGGTCATACGCGGCGCGGCCCTTTTCCAGCAAGCTGCGATTCGGTGGTTGCTGTGTGGCGCTGTCCAGGTAGGCCAGCGCCTGCGCAGCCGTCAGGTCGGGCCGGTGTTCGAAGGCACCTACCTCCAGCAGGTGGCGGTCGACGTCGAGCAAGGCATCCTGGTAAACGGAGATGGTGGGAATGCCCAGCACGGCCATCTCGCGCGTCATGGTGCCGCCGGCACCGATGAACAGGTCGCAATCGGGCGCGATATCGGCGATGTCGAGGGCAGTGGTGACCACGCGCACGCCGGCAAACTTGGGATCCTGGTAATGCACGCCCTGCTCTTTTCCTCGCGGCAATAACACGATATCGACCCTGTCTTTCATGCCCAACAGCAATTCATCAAGGAAGTTGCGGCTGCCCTTGTAATACTGGGCCGTCCATGGTTCCGGACGGATATACACCACGGGCCGCGCGCGCCCTGCCCGCTGCTGTACTCCCTTGGCGCCGAGGCGCTGGTCCAGCTCCCACAGGTAAATCCCTTCCTTGACGCCCGGATAATGCAGGACCTTGCGTGGATTGGCCCACTGTTTCTTGAGTTTTTCCATGCCGAGAAACTCCGGCACCATGATGCGGTTGGCAAACAGGAACGCGGGGATATTGCCTGCCGCATGCTCGTTATCGTTCATGTAGATGGAGCGGATGCCCATCAGGCGTGCCGCCACCGGCGAATGGAAAGAGCTCTGCGAGATCGCCACGTCGATTTTCTTGCCGCTCAAAAAGCGGCACAGCTGGTAGACGCGCACGGGAAAGCCGAACAGCTTGGCCGACAGCTGGCCGCCGTAATGCTTGCCCACCACCGTGTACTTGAAGCCATGCAAGTCGAGCAGCTCGACCGTGTTGGCCAGTGGCCGGCACGTGATCAAGACCTCGTGTTCGCGTTCCAGTTCGCGGATCATGGCCGCAAACATATTGATGTGCGGCGAGTTGGTCAGTTCAAACCAGATACGCATGAATTACCCTTGCAACAATAAAAAAAGATGCCGCGCCGGTGCGCGGCGCCGCCCTCACAGGCGCCAGACCTTGATGCCGACCTCTTCCAGCGCCTGCTGGTCGAAACACGCCTTGACGTCGATGAAACAGCCGCTCTTGATCAGCTTGCGCTGCAACTCTTCCACCGGCAGGTCGAGCAATTGCTGGTGCGATACGGCCGCCACGATGGCGTCGGCACGCGGCAGTTCTTCCCAGCTGAACAGGCGCACGCCATATTCATGCATCGCCTCTTCCTGTTCCGCATATGGATCGTGCACGAACACTTCCACACCGTAGGTCTTCAGTTCGCGGATCACGTCGCCCACCTTCGAGTTGCGCAGGTCGGCGCAGTTTTCCTTGAACGTCAGCCCCAGCACGTTGACGCGGGCGCCCTTGATATAGCTGCCCGAAGCGATCATGTTCTTGATGGTCTGCTCGGCGATGTACTTGCCCATGCCATCGTTGATGCGGCGCCCGGCCAGAATCACCTGCGGGTGATAGCCCAGCATTTCCGCCTTGTGCGTCAGGTAGTATGGATCGACCCCGATGCAGTGCCCGCCCACCAGACCCGGCGAAAACTTCAGGAAATTCCACTTGGTGCCGGCCGCCTTCAGCACTTCCGACGTATCGATGCCGATCTTGTCGAAAATGATCGCCAGCTCGTTCATCAGCGCGATATTCAGGTCGCGCTGGGTGTTTTCGATCACCTTGCACGCTTCCGCCGCCTTGATGCTGGAGCAGCGGTGCACGCCCGGCTCGACGATGGTTTCGTACATGGAGGCAACGCGTTCGAGCGTCTGCGGCGTGTCGCCCGAGACGACCTTGATGACATTCGTCAACATATGCTTGCGGTCGCCCGGATTGATACGCTCGGGGGAATAGCCGACAAAAAAGTCCTGCTTCCACTTCAAGCCGGAGACTTCTTCCAGCACGGGGATGCACACCTCTTCGGTCGCGCCCGGATACACGGTCGATTCATAGACGACGGTGGCGCCTTTTTTCAGATACTGGCCCACCGTGCGGCTGGCGCCGATCAAGGGAGAGAAGTCAGGATTGTGCGCCTGGTCAACGGGGGTCGGCACGGCCACGATGATAATATCGGCCTCGGCCAGTATCTGCGGCTCGGACGAATACTCGGCGTGCACGGCCGCGGCCATTTGCTGGTCACTCAATTCGCGCGAAGGATCCGTGCCGCGCTGGCAGGACTGAACCTTCTCGACGGAAATATCAAAGCCGATGGTACGTCCCAACTTGCCAAACTCCACGACCAAGGGCAGGCCTACGTAGCCCAGGCCAATCACTGCAATAATGTTCATATTCGGCTTTCAAGCAGTTAAGACATGTCCCGCGCAAACCAGGAGCATGACGAAAATATTGCAAAAGAAGACCTTATTATAGAATAAAATACAATTGATGCAGCGCATAGAGTGTCTCTATTTACAATAAAATTACACATATAACATCTTACCTCCAATGCAACTTCATGCCGCACCCTGTACAGACCAAGAAATTTACAAGGTCTGCACAGGCACATGCCCCCCCTTTTTTTACATGGTCATATCCATCTTTTCCATGACAATATTGTTGACGCGCCTTATGCCGACTTGCCATAAATTACGTTCGTTTTTGTTAGCACAACCTCAGTGCAAGGGAACATCATGAGCAAAAATCCTCTCTGCGTTATGGTAGGCCCCGCCCCTGAAGCCCAGGGAGGCATGGCGAGCGTCATACAGGTGTATGCGGAGTCTGGCCTGTTTAGCAATGGACAAGTACGCTTGTTGCCAAGCTTCAGCGGCGGCAGTAAGTTATACAAACTCATCACGGCTACCAAGGCGCTATGTAGCTATGCAAGCTTGCTAATACGCGGCAAGGGTGAGGTTCTCCACGTGCATGTCGCTTCCGACGCCAGCTTCTGGCGCAAAGCCATGTTTATCTGGCTAGCGGTACTGTGGCGGCGAAAAATCATATTCCACCTGCATAGCGGTGGCTTTATTCGCTTCATCGAAGCACTGCCTGCCTGGAAGCGTTATTGCGCCCTCGCCACTATTCGGCACAGCGATCAGTTGCTATGCCTTTCCACCCCGGCCGCAACGTGGCTACGCCAGATCGCGCCCTTGGTCCCACTACGCTTCTGGCCCAACCCCATACCCGCCCATCTGTTTGAAAGCACCAATACGGAAACACAGGCGGCTCAGCGCGCTCCCTTGCTGCTCTATCTGGGCGCCTTGCTACCGGCAAAAGGCGTGGCAGAACTACTGCAGGCATTTTCCACCCTGTTTGCGAAAAATCCTGACGCCCGCCTGATCATGGCCGGCAACGGCCCCGCATTGGCGCAACTGCAGGCGCAAGCCGTCACGCTTGGAGTAAGCGAGCAGGTGAGCTTTCCAGGATGGATAGGTCCCGATGAAAAAAATGCCTGGCTGCGGCGCGCCCGCGTAGTGGCCCTGGCATCACACACAGAGGCACAGCCGATGGTGCTACTCGAAGCCATGGCTTGTGGCGCCGCAGTCGTAAGCACCAGCGTGGGAGGCGTCCCCGATTTGATAAAACATGAAGTACATGGCTTGCTGGCACCTGCGCACGACGCTGCGGCATTTGCGACCCAACTGCTGCGAGCGTGGGAGGACGCTGCTCTGCATCAGCGACTGGTTCAAGCCGCCCGCACGCATGTCGCTGAAAATCACCATGCACTGCAGGTACGCAATGCCTTGCTAAATCTGTACATGACGCTGGCGGACGGTCAGCCCGGAAACATGCGGCGGTAAGATTGCCCTACCCCTTCGGCAATGACGCCATAGCTACGCTGCGCTTCAATATACGCAGGACCAAGACCGGCTCGTGCGCGGGCCGATGGAAGATCGCGCAGGATCTGCAGCAGACCTTCCGCCATCGCTTCGGTCGAACTGTCTACCAGCCAGCCAGCACCGCTGTCGCGCAACACCCGCACCTGATCTGGATTGTCGTTGGCGACGACGGGAATACCAAGCGCAAGATACTCCAGCAGCTTGGTTGGTGAACACACATCGTGAATCAAGCTTCTTGGAAAGTATGAAACAGCGGCATCGGCGCCAGCCAACAAAGTCCAGGCCTGGGAGGAAGGCAGCCAGCCTGTAATGCGTACCGCGTCCGCCAGTCCCACCTCCTCCGCGCGCGCCCGCAGTTTTCTGGTATCTACCGGCAGTGCCGCGCTACCAATCAACAACAACCGGGCATCAGGAAAGCTTTTACGTATTATCGTCAGCGCATCAATCATCCTCTCGATCTGCCGGCTAGCATCAAGAGTGCCCAGATAGGCAATCAAAGGGCCGCTGCTCCAGTCCAATGGACGTTGACCACGCACCGGGAATGCGGCAAGCTCCTGGGTATCAACCCCCATAGGCACGGCAGTAAGGCGCTCTCGTGGAATCCCCTTATCTAGCATTAATTGCAACATCGCTTCGCTTTGCACAAAGACATGCTGTGCACGTGGCAACAATACGCGGTACAAAATGCGCTCTTCCACCAATCCCTTGAGCAAAACCAGACGATTACGTAAGCCGCCGTTTGCAGCCAGTTGCGCACGCGCCCGAGCAATACGCGCTTCACACATCAGGAATGATACCCAATAGGCGTATGGAATGCGTTTGCAACGAGCAATAACCATTCCCAAAATGCCGATGGACACCATGTCACGTACCTGGATAATATCGCAAGAGCGCCTATCAGCTGTCAGCAGTGCATTTAGACAGGTACAAAGAAACGACCATTCCCGGCGCAACCTGCCACCACCAGGATTTGCCATACGCACACGGGAAAAGCCAGTTACCGCTGCCGCTGCCACCCCGCCTGGCTTCCCCACCAGATCACACTCAATGCCAATGCGTGGAAGATATTTACCAAACAATGCCGCGACATCAACGCGAAACGTTGGTAGCGGCTCAGGTACCAGTTGCAGAACCCTCAACCGATCAACTACAGGCAGGACACTCGTCACTTTCTTGCGCATTAAAAATCCTGCAAATTAAAATTATGCAAATAGTATCATGCATACAGGCTTTTTGTTGCAATTATGATATAAAAATAGCCTTATCGACCAGCTTATGCCGTGTCTCAAATATCGTCAATGGCACCATTGCGCATCCCCATACCATGAGAAACCTGGCTTTGGATTCTCCCAATAAGCAATATTGAAAAAAAGCCCGCTTGCTGTTGCAGCATGCGGGCTGGATGAATATGTAGCAAGATGCCTATCTCAATCGGCAATAAAAATAGTCTGTGTGCCAACGGTAACGTTACGCCCTCCAGCAGCAGGCGCCACAGAGACTAGCGGTTTTTTACAGCCGACATCCAGTAACATCAGGAATTCCGCGTTATTCGAGGTCGCTGACGACAAAAACACCCCATGATCCTCGATGACACCCGTTTGCGGTGGCGGGCCGGTGCGACGTTCAAAGCGTAAGCCATTTGCAACAATGGGAGTTACGCAAACAGAACGTCCGCTTTTTACGATAGAAACCTTGCCTGCCGTATCCACCAGAATCGGGGCCAGAGCGTGAAAATTCCACTCGAAGAGACGTTTTGTCGCGGAACTTGCCTTGTCTCGCACAACCACGGCATCACTCTGACGCAAATACCACACCTGGCGTACTGCGGACCCGAGCGCACCACCATAGGCCAAAGTGGAATCACCCTGCACATAATCGACCAGCGGTGTTGTCGAAAACGCCTTGATGTAACCGGTGCTTTGAAACGGCTCGCGATATCCGTCAACGACTTGCCCAACACCACCATCATAAGTCAGCGCATTCGCAGATTTGGTTTGCCGGTACCAGCTCGTGTGCATTGGTGAGCCAAACCAGTCGTACCACCCCGTTTCGCTAATTAAGGGAACCCCGGCGCTCGTCAATACAAAGCCATTTTGGTTACCATGCCCATGAGAAATAGCGCCGTAGGGACTTGCCTTAAAGTAGACAGAGGTACGCTGTAAATTTTTGAGATCGCTATGCATGGCAACCCAACCGATGCTCGGATACAGGGCTGCATTCGCTGGCGGTGCCGGTGTGGCCGTGACAGTATTTACTGGCAAAGGATATGGCGCTAACAGGAGACTCAACGCATCTTCCGTACCTGGCATATTGCGCACATACCAGGCTGCCTGCGGGGTGGCAAAACGTGAAACGAATGCTTTCTCAAAGCGATATACCGGCTCATTTTCCTGGCCATCACCAAACAAATGCGTTTTCGTGCCAGGTGGCACGAAATGCATGAAGAAGCGGGCCAGGCCGGCGGACCATGGCTTGGCGAACAGATTGATACCCGTCGCCTGCTCCAGACTTGGCCAGGTTTGCAAAGCGTAATCAGCAGTGTATTCCGCATATGCAGTACCTTCTGAATAGCCCCCTTCCGGACCGCTCCAGACCATCAGCGAGCTAGCCATGTAGCGCACAGAAAAATCGAACCAGGTATTCGCTTCGGGAATATCACCAACGGACAAGGCAGAAATCAAGGCCAGGAAGAACAAATTTGTATGTGCATTCGACTCATACGGATAATTCTCAATACGACCGTTATTTGCGGACATATCATTATAAAAATCCTTAACACGTAATTTGACGACGTTGAGCCAGGCGGCACGACGCGTGGCATCGAGCGCGCTGCCCAGACTATCGACGGCACGTATCAGCGCCAGCGAAGTGGCGCGACTCCCCTGATTCTGTTCAAGGTAACTAGTCGGGCCTGCAGGATTAAGCGCAGCGAGGGCGTCGCCGCGCTTCAAGGCCTCGGTCAAGAACCGCTCTTCGCCAGTCAATCGGTACAACAAGCTCGCAGCTGTCAATTGACGCGTATTCAAATTAATCGACGTGCGGATAGAGGTCATCTGAGCGGCAAATGCCGCTGTGACGATTTTGGTGCTAGGCAACACAAGCGGCCAGTCACTATCGCGAGGATATGCAATCGCCGTCGATTGACGCACCACTTCGTTCGTCAGAGACAACAAGGGAGCGCTGCGCTCGGTCTTGATGGCTGCCGACCATTCGCTCGCCAGTGGCATGTTCAATTGCAACGCGCGTGGCCTGGGTTTTCGCAAAATCGTCGCACGCAACACGTCATTCTCGGCCAATTCAAATGGAAGCGACGCCGCGCTAATGACAAAAGCACGGTCAGTGGACCACTCCGTAGGGCTACTAGTAGGTCGCACGCGCCACGTGTAATTTCCATTAGGCAATGATTTGCTGGGTAGGTACCAATTACGCGTACTCGTGTAAGAGCGCACTACGGTCTCGCCTTGGCGAATTTCCAAAGTATAAGATGCAAAATTGGTGGGATGCCGAGCCCATGTAAAGCTAGGAGGATTCTGCGGCTGCGTCTCCATGCCCGCCGGCTTGGGCCGCACAACCAAGACATCCGTAGACTGTGCCCAGTCGGCATAAGCATAAGGAGTGTAGGGGAACAGCACCCAGACGACGCTGCAAAGCAAAGTTCGTTTAGCGGCTTTCATACTTGTAGCCTTCATGAGAATGATGGTATCTTGTCGGGGGTAGCATCCGATTTTTCCACAGCTTTGCATTTCACTGGCCGTCGGCGCGCATGAAGCCTACACATCCGCAAATTTAGCATTGCTTTATGAATACGTCAGTGCAAGGCTGATTATACCGTTTTGCTTTTCTACAATCTATAGATTAGTCGCGCATGCGCTGTTCGCGCCACAATTCCCAACGCTTAAGCAACGCCCCGTTACCTATTGCACACATAAGCAACGTCGCCAGCCATCGCATGCTAACTGCGTAACGTGCGGCGAGGCGCAAGGCAGTGAATGCGTCGGCACGACGCCCATCCTGCAAGGCATATCGAGCAACGCCCACGTATGCATACGCCACAATACGCAATGCCGCCCGCCGTGAACGATCGCTGGCGGACCACCGCAAAGCCCGCTGTTCCAGCCGCGAATATACCTGGGGCATGGTGCGCATATCATGCACGGCACAAAGGCTGCCGGCAACGTCCATTCGATATGCCACCAACTTGGCTGGGCAAAAAATGAACTGCAAACGATCTGCCAACCTGAACCACAAATCCTGATCTTCTCCGAAATGATCGTCCTCAGGGAAACACTGCGGCATGGCCTGTAGAGTGGAACGCGGTACAGCTATCGAATTAGTACAATAAAAGACGCCATGCGCAGCCTGATATTCATAGAAATTGTCCAACGCGAAAAAATTGGCATCAACATCAGTATCAAGTTGCCCATCCACAGCCTCTTCCATGCACAAGAACGAACTGGAGAAGAAGCTGCCCTCGGGATACTGCCTATACATATTCACCATTACTTCCAGAAACGCCACGCCATACCAGTCATCGGCATCAAGAAAGCATACAAGCTCACCGCGCGCCGCGGCGATTCCGGCATTGCGCGCGCGCGACACGCCACCATTGGCTTGTCGGATCAGACGTACACGCGGATCGGCCATCGCTTCCACGAGTGCCGCGCCGCCATCGCGCGAGCCGTCATCAACGACGACGATTTCAAAATCCTGGTGGCTTTGCGCTATCACCGAATTGATCGCCGAGACGATATATTTTTCCTTGTTATACAAAGGAATAATCACCGTGCACAACATTATGACCACTCCCCTTCTGCAGTGCGGCTGCGCTGCACGGCATGATCACGCAGCGCCTGCCCAGCGGGGACGTAATAACGCACCAAAACAGCTAATTGCAACATGTGAATTGGCAAATCCTGTCCCAAGCCAGCCATTGACAATGGCACTTCGCTGATGGACTTGCAAACCAGTAAGATGAACAGTGCCAGCGACAAGCCCTGGCTTGCCCGAACCGTCTTCGCAACAAAATACGCGATCGCGCAGGCATAGAACACGAATCCGGCGGCGCCAACGCTACCAGCACTCGACAGGCTCTGAAAAAACTGGCTATGGGCATGCGCCGCAAATGGCATTCCAACACTGTTACGAAATGCCTCATCAAAAATATTCAAACCATAACCAAACACCGGGTACTTTCGCCATTCTTCGATGGCCACCTGCCATATCTGATCACGCCCCATGAAGGTCATCAGTTCGCTCCCGTCACGGCTGGTGAAAAAGCGCGCGATTTTGTCACCAGCGCCGCCGAACATAAAAATGACACACATTGCAGTGCCGCAAAACATAAACATCAATACCAACAGAACCGGAAGATGTGGACGCCGGAAGTCCTGAATACGCGCATTGATTTCATCTCGCCGGCTATACCAGGCCAATACCATTACAGACAACCCAAAGGCGATCCAGCTAGTCTTCGACTGCGTAAGGACCAGACTGACGATACCAATAACCCAGCCAAAACGAATCAACCAACGATTTTTCAGTGGCTGATACCATAGGCACAACATAAAAAGCACACATAGCGATCCCAAGCTGTTCGCATGGCTCGTCAATCCAGCATAACGCAGCTTAAGGCCAGGAATCAGTCCATGATAATTGGTCGTCACGACAAGACTATGCTTCCACACAAGACACATAGCACTCGCTATCAAAAATGCATATAAAGCATTTCGCAACACCTTCGTCATCGCATCCACTTCGGCCTTCGTTTGCGCCAACAATGCCGCTTGACAAGCAAGCAAGGGATACAGGAATTCATGAGACATATAAAAATACTGACCAAAAAACGCCGGGCTCAATGTATTGGTGATAAAAAATACCCAAAATGCAAAAAGCAAGGTGCCGGGTAATGGCTTCACGGGATTGGTGTTCAGCAGACGCCGTACGATGCGCTCACCACAGGCAAAGATCAGAAAAATGGAGGTAAACCGGCCTGCCCAGACAAGAAGAGAACTCTTGGCGACTGCTAAAGACATCATGTCATCCGGACCGGAAAGGTCTCGTCCGGATAACAATGTGGATAATGCATAGGTGAAAAAAATGGGATAAGCGATATATTGAACCAATCCCAACTCACGTTTTTGCCCCCAGTGTGCACTAAAGGCAACGCCCATCACCAAAAAAATTGCTGCCAACAACACCATCAGGCCGAGGACAAATTCAATCATATCAATCTCATCATACTGAACATTTACTACGAAGATAAACACCGATCCGTACTGGCACCGGCGGACTGAAACGTCCAAGCAGGTCGACAACGCGCCGGCCCAGTAGCTGCGGATGCAGCAAGCCGGCCAGCAGACACAGGCCGCCGCCACCTAGCGAGCCGAGCAACAAGGCAGGCAACGGTCCGTACCCGATGACATGTCCCAGCAGCGAGCCGCCATGGGCGCCGGCCGCCGCCAGCAGCATCAGCAGGACGGAACGCCAGACGCTGGGCCACAAGTCGACGATGCCCAACTGCAAGCGCTGGCACGCCGTCACGCCGATCACCAGCGCGCGCGCCAGCAAGGTGGCGGACGCGATAGCGGCCACCACCACCACACTCAGGCTGGAAAACTGCCAGAGTGCAATACCCGTCAGCACGATTAGCGGCATCTGCAGCAACGCTTCCAGGTGCTTGCCGCCCGTGTTCCACAAAATGGGTGTCGACATGCCCCACGTGACGTAGGCGGGCATCCCCAGCGCCAACACCGTCAGCACGCGGCTCGATTCGCGCCATGCATCGCCGTACAGTGTGGCGATCAGGTCGCCGGCCAGGCAGGCAAGCACGACAAACACGGGGCCGATGACGATCCAGGTGGCGGCGATCACGGACAGATAAGCCTGCCGCAAGCCCGGAAGATCATCCTGCAGCCGCGCGCCGGCCGCCAGGAAGGCTGGCTGCAGCGCACTGAGAAACAGCGAATTGGGCGTATTGGCCAGGTTATAGCCGACAGCATAGACGCCCACCGCATGCGCACTGAGCATGCGCCCGAGAAAAACACGGTCCAGGTTGTTCAAGAACCAATTGCTCAGGTTGGTGATGAAGACTGTGCCGCCCGTATTCGTCGATCGGCGCGCCCCTGCGTACCACAGCAATGGCCGCAGCGTATGAGGATTGCGGCAATAGGTCAGGACCAGCAAGCTCAGCGCCTGTACCAGCCAGGCGCTGACCAGGGTCCATACACCGGCGCCCATCAGTGCCAGCGGCACGCCCACGCACAGATAGCCGAGCGCATAGCTGAGAATCTGTGCAATATTGAGCCAGCGAAAATTAAGCTGGCGGCGCAGCAGATTGCTGCTCGGCGCCGTCATCGCGCTCAGCAAGCACGTCACGCTCAGCCAGCAGACGATTGACTCCAGGCGCGGTTCCTTGAAATAGGCGGCGATCCACGGCGCCAGCAAGTAAAGGCCAAGCATGGCGGCCGCGCCGGACAGGCATTGCCACGTGAAGGCAAAGCGGATATCGTCGTCATGCAGTTCCTGATTTTGCACGAGCCCCCAGGCAAAACCGAAGTCGGCCAGGAAGGTGCTCAGGGTCATGACCAGCAAGCCCATGGCGAACAGGCCATAGATTTCCGGTCCCAGCAGGCGGGCCAACACGATCTGCACCCCCATCTGCAGCACGAAGCGCGTCACCGTGCCAAGCGCCGCCCATTTGACGGCACTTACCGCGCGTGTCTTGACGTCAGCGCTGGCAGACATGGCGCGACGCAGAACAGGATGAGGCGCAATGGCGCTGCAACGTAGGGTTAATGGTAATTCCTATCGACAAAATATCAGGGCGCCGGGCAGGCAGCACCGGTGCGCTCCGCTTAACCAGGGAAGTTGCCTATGATGCGCGCACGGTCCTGCGCCTTCATGCCCGACAACATGGCGCGCACAAACCCTTGCTGCACCGCATAAGCGGCGTCTATATTGCCGTCTATGCTAGATACGCGCACAAGCATGGCATCGGGAATCGCGCCATTCAAACCATAGCGCAGCTCCTGCATGCGCTGGTCCAGACCAGGCGTGAGCGCCTTGTCACCCACGGTAATCCAGTAGGTGATCGGTTCCTGGCGCGGGCCATTGGTGGCATACAGGTGTTTTACCGGTATCGTGCCGTAATCGGTACGGATCTCGCTGCGCCCCGATTTCTGCACTTCGAAACCTTGCGCGCCATAGCAGACTTCCGGCAAGTGCACGGCCATATTGCTGCTCTGGTCGCCGCCATAGGCGATCGACAGCATCACGCGGTTTCCCTGCGGGTCGATATACGTGCGCGACAGGGTCTGGTTGTATATCTTGTCCAGGCGCGCCTGGGTTTCTGGATCCACTTGCAGCGGGACGATGCTCGTATCGATGGTCCAGCCACCAAAGGCCACGGGAATAATTTCCGCGAGCTGGAACTGGCTCTTGCTGTCGGCGATCTTGACGCTCGGCGTCAAATGCTTGGCCAGCCCGGCCGACGCCACCATCAGGATGCCGGCCAGCACACTGACCCTGACGGAATTGATCATCGATTTCATGCCTGGCTCCCCGACGCTCTACGCTCACGCAATTTAACGATCCATTGCAACAGGCTATCGGCAGAAAGGATCAGGATCAGCGCCGTAATGAACAGCACCATACCGGCGAAACCGTGCAGGAAACCCTGCCCCGCGGCATCGCCGAAATAATAGGTAATCAGGGTCAGCACGATGACGCGCACGACGTTGGCCGAGAACGAGATCGGGATGATCAGGATAGCCAGTGCGATATTGCGCAGCGCCGACGTGTGGCGCACGACATTCAGGTAAAACAGACCCAGCGCTTCGAGCGAGAGCAAAGTCTGCAGGCCGGCGCACGCGTCCGCCACCATCAGCTGGTACTGGCCGATCTGCAGGATCACGCCCGTACGGGCGATCGGATAGCCGGCAAAAAACAGCAGGTGCTCGACCACGTACGACACGGCCATCTTCATCGGCATCGTCAGCATGATGACAATCTGGGCCGGCAAGGGCACCATGAACAGCATGAAGAAGAACGGGAACCACAACACTTTCAAGGCACGCAAGCCCCGCTTCAGCAACAATACGGCCGCCAGCATCCAGATGAAGGAGCCGATTTCAAAGGCCAAAAGATGCTGAGAACGGCCTAGCACGTACAGCACCAGGGCGATGGCCAGCACCCCCCAGCCCAGCGCGCTGGGTTCGCTGCCACGGGTTCTTTCCAGCATGTCCGGCCAATTGCGCCAGATCAGCCACAGCGACAGGAACAGGATGATGGGGCCATGTGCCTGCTCTTCCGTAGCCCAGATGCCGCCAAACAGGCCGGCAAAGGACGGAATGTACATGGCCAGCAGGCCGACGGCCAACGGCAGCCATTCTGGCAAGTATTCCTTGCATTGCTGCAAGTTCAGGCCCGACCACCGCTTGGCTTGCGTATTCATTTAGAAATCCACCATCACGGAACCGACCACCTTGGCGCCGCTCTGCACGATCTGCTCGGCCATGGCGTTGATGTCGCTCAACAAGGATTGATTCTTGCGCGCTACGATCAGCACGCCACCGGCGCGCGCCGCAATGGCCATGGCGTCGGAACCGAGCGCATACGCGGCCACGTCATAGATGACGATGTCGAACAGCGATTCGAGTTCCGTGTTCAGGTTGGCGAACGAGCTGCGGCTCAGCAGTTCCTGCGGATTCGGCGGCAAGGTGCCGGATCCCAGCACGGACAGATCGACGAACGATTCGACCTTGGTGATGGCGTCGAGCTGGGCACGGCCGGCGAGCACGTCGGACAGGCCCTGGCGTGTCTGGACGTCGAAAATTTCATGCTGGCGCGGATTGCGCAGGTTGGCGTCGACCAGCAGGGTGCGTTCGCCCAGCTGCGAAAACACGACGGCCAGGTTGGCGGCAAACAGGCTGGCGCCGTCGCCGGACGCGCCGCCCAGCACCACCAGCGCCTTGTGCCCGCGGGCAAACCAGCGCAGCATGAGCTGGCTGCGAATCGCGCGCAGCTTTTCCACTTGCGGCGTGAACGGATCGTAGGCCGCCACCAGCAGGTGCGAATACTTGCCCTCGCCTTTTTGCAGGTAGGGATAATCGAACTGGCGCGCCAGCACTTGCTGGATGTCGGCTTCCGTGATCAGCCCCAGGCGCAGGGCCGCTTCGCCGAAGCGGATGCCGAGTTCCTTTTGCATGCGCAGCACGCGCTCGGCGTTCTCGGGCGTGATCTTGCCCGACTCGAGCAGCAGACCGCCAATACTGGAGTCGCCGGTACGTGGCACGGTGTTCATCGAAATGGGGAGCGCGGCTTGGTTCATCGTCATATCCATGTTTAACGTAAGCGCAGGCGGCGCGGCAGAATGCCGTTCAACACACCTTTTTTGCGCGGCGACTTGTGGGCATTCCAGTCGATGGCGCCGAAGACGGGAATCTGCAGCGTTTCTTGCAAGTCAGCTTCCGAACGCACGCGGCGATACAGCATCTCGATCACGATGGCCAGGCCCACGCCCAGCAAGGTGCCGAGGAAAATCGACAGCAAGGTATTGAGCAGCACGCGTGGACCGGCCGGATCGATCGGCGGCACGGCTGGATTGAGCACGGAAATATCCGACTGCTCCGCCTGGCCCTCGATGCGCGTTTGCGACAGGCGCTGGGACGTCACGTCAAAGGCGCGCTGGGCGCTCTCGACATCCTTCATCAGCACGCCCATCTCGTCGCGGGTACGGTTCAATTCCAGCACCTTGGCTTTTTGCGCCTGCAGGGCGGCGCGCACTGCCGCTTCGCGCTGCTGCAGGATCTGCGCATTGTTGCCAACACTGCTCGAGGTATTGGCCAACTGTTCACGCAGGTCGGCGCGCAGCTTGTCGACTTCCGCCTTGGCGCTCTCGTATTGCGGATGATTGCGGCCCAGGCGCTGGGCGATTTCCGCCAGCTTGCCTTCGGCGTTGCCCAGGCCAATCTTCAAATTCTGGATCAACGGATTCGACGACACGTCGGGCGACGCCAGGCCATTGCTGCCCTGCGCCATGCGCTGGCGCGACGACGCTTCCATCGACTGCCCCTGGGCCATGACCAGCTGGGCCGACAAGTCATTCAGGCGGTTCGATTCGACATCGAGACGGTTGTCGACACTGACGATGCCATTGTCCTGCTGGTACTTGGACAGTTTGCTTTGCGCCACTTCCAGATTATCGCGCAGCAATTTGGTCTGTTCGCTGAAATACGTCGAGACGCGGCGCATGGGATCGACCTTCAGCTGGATGCTGGTCTTTTGATATTCGTCGGCAAAGGCATTCGCCACGGCAGCGACGAACTGCGGGTCGCTGCCCTTGAAGCTGATGTCGACCACGCTGCTCTCGCGCGACGGCACGATTTCCACCTTTCGCAGCAGCAGATCGGCCAGCCAGTCGCGCACGGTGCCGCCCTTGCCTTCGGTCGCTTCATTGAATTGCGCAATCACGGCAGGGCTTTCCGCCAGTTTCAAATGGTCGACGACGCGCAAGGCGACGTTCTTGCTGCTGATGATGTCGATTTGCGTCGCCATGAAACCGGGCAACAACTGGCCCGGCATGGCCAGGCCCGTCAGGGGATCGACACCTTTGTAGTTCAAGAGCAACGAACTTGTCGCCTTGTATGTTTTAGGCAATAGCAAACTGACCGACAACGTGCCGAGGACAGTGACCAGCAGCGTTATCAAGATCAACTTCTTGTGCGCACGCAGGATCAGTAGGAGCTGTGACAAATTCATGGGGAAACCTCAACACAGAATGAAAAACATCCGGCTTGCGCCGGAAAGATACGGACAGCGGCTTAGAACAGACTTTCCTGCACGTACACCATATCGTCAACTTGCAGCAGGTCGTCATGCTTGGCGTTGATGATTTGCAACTTGCCAGCCTCGTCGCGGCGCTTGATGCGAATGCCACGTTCGGTACCACGCTGGGTCAGGCCGCCGCCGACGGACAGCGCCTGCAGCACCGTCATCGAGCGCTCGAGGCGGAAGGCGCCCGGACGCTGGACTTCGCCATAGATATAGAAACGCGGCGCGCGCTCGACAAAGATCACGTCGTTGCCGGCTACGTCGAGGTCGCGGTTCAGGTCGGCCGAGCGCACCATGTCGACGATGTCGATGATTTCACGCGTGGTCTTGCCATTGCGCTTGCGGATCAGGCTGACCGTATCGCCGCCATCGGCACCAACGCCGCCGGCCATGGCCAGCATGTCCATCAGGCTGCGCTTGCCCTCGATCGGATAGCGGCCGGGACGGTTGACTTGCCCCAGCACCGATACTTGCTGGCTTTGCAGCTGGGTGACGATGATATTGACCTGCGCCTTGCGCAAGTAGCCGCCGCTTTCCAGCAAGCCGCCCAGTTTCTTCTCGGCAGCCGATACGGACAGGCCGCCCAGCGCCACGTTACCGACCAAGGGGAAGGTGATTTCGCCCGCTTCGCTGACGCGCGTTTCGAGCGCCAGGTCGGGATTGCCATAGACGGAAATTTTCAATACGTCGCCGGCACCCAGCTGTACATCGGCAGCGCCGGCAAAACCGGCGCTCAGGGCCAACAGGGTGGCCATGCACCACATGAGAAGTCGTTTCATGATTCGCTTATTCCATTGATAGAGTTACTTACCTAAAATGCTGCGACTTACTTCAAGCCAGCAACGCCACGATCATTTGCTTCCGAGGAACTCTTCGCCGGTGCTGCCTGGGCCGCCGAAGCAGGTGCAGGTACCGGAGCCGCGGCGCTGGCCGCTGCCGATGCGACGGCCGGAGGGCCGTCCTTGCCCAGGTATTCGATCTTGGCGGCGGCACGCAGACGCTTCAGTTCGGCGTCGGCGGCATCCTTGTTTTTCTTGTTGAACAAAAATTGTTCGATCTGCGGCGCAGCCTGTGCCAGGGTCGCGGGATTGTCGCGGATATCGGCCAGGGAAATGAGCAAGGTGCGGTCCCCTTCGCGGATGATGAACAACTGGCCCTTCGGCATCGACAGCAATTTCGCGCTCAGCTCGGGCGCCAGGTCGGCGCTGGTGCGCGACAACTGTGTACGGGCAAACTTGACCTTATGCGCCTCGAGCCAGGCAGCCACGTCGTCGAGCGTCTTGGCGCTATCCATCGCCGCCTTCAACTGGTCGTTCATGTCCGCGCTGGCAATCACCAGTTCGCGCATGTCGAATTGCTTGCGCTCGCTGAAAAATTGCGGGTTCTTCTGGAAGTACTCTTCCACTTCCTGCTTGGTGGGGCGGGCGATCGTACCGATGCGCTTTTGCATATAGGCTTGCGCGACGATCAGCGCCTTGGCGCGTTCGATCGCTTGCACCACCTTGGGATCGCGGTCCGTCTTGTCCTTGGCCGCCTCGTTCTGCAGCAACTGGCGGTCGATCAGCGATTCGAGCAACTGTTTGCTCGCCGCTTCCTGCTGCGGCGCCTGGACATTGGCGCGCTGCATCTCTTCATTGAGCTGCAGGACGGTGATTTCTTCCCCATTTACACTCGCCAGCGCCTGGCCGGGCTTTTTTTCTTTATTGCCACAAGCAGACAATCCTGCGACGGCCAGCACAACCAGGCCTGCGCACAGCAGACGGGAAGGCATGGCGGACGTGCTCGAAGACACACGGGCGATTTGCACTTGGTTCAAAATGACTCCTTCAGTTCAGGTAAGGAAATCCGCTGATAATTTTGTGAACGTGATGATAACTCACTTAACAACAAAACATTGTCAAAAAAAGCAGATTTCGATTGAAATTATGGGCTTTCGACCACATGATTGTCAATATTATAAATATGATACACAGTGTACTAGCTTACTAGGGAAATATTTGCTTAAAAAACTATTAAAAGATCTTAAAAACAACTGTTTCATCAGAAACACAAGCTTTGAATTGGATGCATCCCAGTAAATAGTTTTCACACGGCAATATTTCTCGCGCGGCGACAGGCACTTGCATTACGCCGCACGATAATGGGAAGCGGGCCAACACCGGATAGCGGCAGGGATGGGGCCGTTGCTTTAGGGAAAGCATGTGTTGAGCAGCCGCCTTGCGCCATACGGGCCGGGCGGGACGCTTGCGGGTATGGCGCGCATGCCACGGGCCACAAGCTGCCCCGCCGCCAAGCAGGCGGAGCATGTCACCCACATCATGTCGCCGTGCTTGCCTCATAGGGTCGTCTGGCTCATCGAATCACTGTTCGGCCGGCTCCAGGAACCGGCTATTGGACATCTCGCATGATTGCGCCATTTTAACGCGTATTAATTCCCTACAAAAAATATTCAAGTCCGGTGTGGCGCCCTGCCATCGGTCTGTGTTCAATGCGCGTTGTCGCGCTTCAGCACCACCTTGACGGTACGCAAAATGATCCACAGGTCCAGCCACAGCGACCAGTTGCGCAGGTAGTCGAGGTCGAAATGGATGCGCGCTTCCATCTTGTCGAGCGTTTCCGTCTCGCCGCGCAAGCCATTCACCTGCGCCCAGCCGGTAATGCCCGGCTTGACCTTGTGGCGCAGCATGTAGCCCTTGATCAGCTTGCGGTACTGCTCGTTGTGCGCCACGGCGTGCGGACGGGGCCCGACAATGCTCATGCGTCCCTGCAGCACGTTAATGAACTGCGGCAGCTCATCGAGTGAACTGCGGCGCAAGAAGCCGCCCACGCGCGTCACGCGCTGGTCGTTCTTGGTGGCCTGCACCACCTTGTCGCCATCCTCGCTCACCGTCATCGAACGGAATTTATAGACGATGATTTCCTCGCCATACAGGCCGTAGCGGCGCTGGCGGAAGATCACGGGGCCTTTCGATGTTACCTTGACTGCAATGGCGATGACCAACATCACTGGCAACAGCATGATCTGGATCAGCAAGCCCAGCACGATGTCACTGCCACGCTTGACCATGCTGTTAAAACCGGTAAACGGCGACTCGCGGATGGCGATCACCGGCATGCCGCCCACATTGTCGAAACGCGCCTGCATCAGGTCGAAGATATAAATATCCGG
This sequence comes from Janthinobacterium glycogeni, assembly GCF_051380725.1. Lineage (NCBI taxonomy): Bacteria > Pseudomonadati > Pseudomonadota > Betaproteobacteria > Burkholderiales > Oxalobacteraceae > Janthinobacterium > Janthinobacterium glycogeni. The sequence continues at coordinate 49,783 of NZ_JBNYXP010000015.1, forward strand.
CAAGAAGTACACGGATGCCGTCGTATCCTGCAGTTCATCGAGCATTTTACGGATGCGCGGCTGCGCCGAAATGGGCTGGCTGATGAATATCATCTTGATATTATGTTCGCGCACATAGGCGGCGATATCGGCCATCTTGCCCAGCATGGGCTCACGCATTTTCTCGGGCCAGCGGTCATCGGTACGGTCGTCAAAAAAGCCCCGTACGCTCATGAACAGATTCGGATTGCGCTCGACGGTGGCGGCAAATTTCAGGCTGGCATCATTGGCCCCAATGATGACGACCGAGCGCACTTCGCTGTCGCGCCCGGGATCGGCCACCATGCGCCGCGCAGCCAGATGGCTGAGCAGCAATATGAATGGCGTCAGCAGAAACCAGGCCAGCACCAGTTCGCGGTCGAAATGAAAAGCCAGTCCTGTCGCCGAACCCAGGAATACCAGAATCAGGGCTGTGATGCCCCAGCTGACAAAAATATCGCGGGTATAGGCCAGCATGCGACCGCTGCGCCAGGTACGATAGGGATCGACATACTGGAATACGGACGAGGAAATAAAGAACGCAAGGATCATCAATACCAGCGAATAGCCAGTAAAGGGGGAACCTGACAAGGCGGACAACAGATACAGCGTGCCCATGATAATCAATGGGTCGAGTATGCGCTGAAAGAACGAAATCAAGGGTATATCATTAACCGTCATAGTGCTCTTCAAAACTGGACACTGGCGCTGAACGACACGCCTTTGGCGCGGAAACTGCCAGTATTAATAATAGGTGCGCCCTTGCGCGTGTCGCGGAAGGCGTTCAGACCCAGCTGGATATTCGGCTGCGGAGCATAGGTTAGTCCCAGAGATTCGGTATGCGAGGTGTCGCTGACATCGACGGGCAATACCAGGCCGCTGGCGGCCGAAAAGTCGCGCTTCTCGCGGCGCAGTTGCGCATCCATGCGCACCTTGGACGTGATATCCCAGGCGGCGGCAACACTGGCGCCATTATTCAGGCTGCTCGAAATCAGCGCATTTTCCACTACTCCATACTCATGCCACAGGGAACCGGTGAAACGCACCTTGCCCAGCGGTGCCCAGTTCACCACGATGCGTCCGTTGGCGCCGCTCGAATTGCGCCCCGAATAAAAGGAATGGCTGCGGCGCACCCATCCACCCAAGAGTTGCACTTGGGTAATCGCACTGTAATTCCAATAAATATTCGCCTTGATCTCATCTTGGGTATAGCCATCGTCGACGCCCAACTGGCCGCCGTTGAGACGATTCGGATAGCTGCCATTGACATGCCGCAACTGCACGCCAACACGACTATTACTTGCAGGCAAATAATCAAGCCCCAGTTCCGTCGCTTTTTCTTCACGGTTGGACACGCGCTGCGACAGCAAGTCATAAGAGTAGCGCTCACGGCTGTAAGCGCCACGCACGCGCCAGCTCGGATGGAAACGCCAGCCGCCATCGACGTACTCTCGCTGACGCGTACGCAAATTGCGTTCAGTACTCTGGAAATCGCTGAACGGCGTCAGGGTTTGCGAATACAGGGCGCCCGCATGGCCATCGAGATGATTGCCTAGATGCCATTCAAGATCGGTCAGGAAATCCTTGCCGCTGTAGTTGAACTGGTCAAAATGCTGGAACGACACGCGCGACCACTTGGCCTGTCCCGTCAGCACCTGGCGCCCGATCGGCCGGTTGACGAGAAAACCCGCCTGTATCTGGCGCGACGTATCGGAACGGGGACCGTTATAGCCGGGAACATTGTCGTCGAGGCGCAACAGATTGTCGTCATAGGAATACGTGGTCGCCAGGAACGGGGAAATGGTATCGCTCCAGGCGGCCATTGCCGACGAGCTGGCCACACCTCCGACCACGAGCACGCAAGCGGCACGCAAGATAGACATGAGCGGCATGCCAGGCGGCAGACATGGGGGGCTACGGAGACTTTTTGGCGGGGAATTCAACATGGGCATTGTCTTTGAAAGAGCAAACAGTTAGTTGGCAATATTACCAGTAAGTCCAGTGTCCACCGGAAACAATCCAGAGGCCCAGCACGCCATTTGTCACGCCATGGGCGAGGATGGGCGACCACAGGTTCTGGCTGCGCATGTACAGCAAGCTATAAGCGGCACCGGCAACGATCCCAGCCAGCCACAAATTGTGTTCGAAGCCAAACAGCACCACGCTGACAACAAAGGCCTTTGCACTCGCCAGACGCGGGTTGAATTTCAGAAAGTCCGGGGCATCGATCCAGCGCAGCAGGAAGGAGCGCCAGAACAGCTCTTCCATCACAGGTACCACGAGCGCCGCGCCGGCGATGCGCAGCACCACCAGCGTCCACTCGATGCTGCCGTCATTGCGGGGATCGAAGCCGTCGGCGCTGCCGATACTCATCCAGCCCGCATTCAAATTAATCCACAGCAAAAAAACAACAAGTCCGGAGGAAATGGCGACCGCAATAGCGCGCGCACCCAGTCCTGTCCAGGCCAGTTCCGTATAGCTGCGGCGCCAGTACAACAACATGCCCAGCACGACGCCGATCTTGACGGCGTACAGCCAGCGCAAGTCCTGTGCGGCGAAGCCGGCCCGGCCGAGCATGTCGGCGATAAAGATAAAGGAGAGGTAGGCCAGGAATGGCGCTACCCGGGGCAAGGCGGCGCGGTCAAACATGTTGATGCGCACCGGAGGTGGAACCACGCGCCGGACGCGATGGTCCGGAGCGCGTGTTTTTGATAACAAACATGCATCCCCCGATGTAAAAAATATAATTATATAATTATATCAAGCAGAACCGTTGCCGTGGCAAGTAATCCTAACTTAAATTACAACAGGGAATGCAAGAAACTAATCAGGCATTGCTGCGCGCCTCGATCTGCTCCCACTTTTCCAGCGCTTCCAGCAGTTCGCCTTCGATCTCTGCCACGCGAGCATTCAGGCGCTTGCCTTCGGCCGGCGTCTTCTTGTAGAAGTCCGGATGCGACAGTTCGGCGGCCAGCACCGATTGCTCGTCTTCCAGCTTGGCGATCAATTTCGGCAACTCTTCCAGTTCGCGCTGCTCCTTGTAGCTGAGCTTTTTCTGCTTGGCAACAGGTACGGCAGCTTCGACCTTCACGGCCGGCTTGCTGGCGGGCGCCGTGGCGATCGGCAAGGTGCGCACGCGCTCCCAGTCCGTGTAGCCGCCGACGAATTCGCGCCACTTGCCCTCGCCTTCAGCGACGATCACCTGCGTGACGACGTTGTCGAGGAAGGTACGGTCATGGCTGACGAGGAACACGGTGCCGGTGTATTCTTCCAGCAACTCTTCCAGCAATTCCAGGGTATCGATATCCAAGTCGTTGGTCGGCTCATCGAGCACCAGCACGTTGGCCGGCTTGGCGAACAGGCGCGCCAGCAGCAAACGGTTGCGCTCGCCACCGGACAGGGACTTGACGGGCGAACGCGCACGTTCCGGCGCGAACAGGAAGTCGTTCAAATACGTCATCACGTGGCGGCGCTGGCCATTGATCTCGACCCAGTCGCTGCCAGGCGCGATGGTTTCCATCAGGTTCGCCTCTTCGTTCAGCTGCGTGCGCATCTGGTCGAAATACGCAACCTGCAGCTTGGTGCCCAGGCGAATGGTGCCCGTGTCCGACTCTTCCTGGCCCAGGATCATCTTCAGCAAAGTGGTCTTGCCGGCGCCGTTGGCGCCGATCAGGCCGACCTTGTCGCCACGCAGGATGGTGGCGCTAAAATCCTTGACGATGACCTTGTCGCCATAGATCTTCGAGACGTTTTCCAGGTCCGCCACGATCTTGCCCGAGCGTTCGCCGGCAGAGACATCCAGCTTGACCTGTCCCTGCTGCTCGCGGCGCGCATTGCGCGTCAGGCGCAGCGCTTCCAGGCGGCGCACGCGGCCTTCATCGCGCACGCGGCGGGCCTTGACGCCCTTGCGTATCCACACTTCTTCCTGCGCCAGGAACTTGTCGAACTTGGCATTTTCCACTTCCTCGATTTCCAGCTGCTCCGCCTTGCGGGTCTGGTAAGCCGTGAAGTTGCCCGGGTACGACAGCAAACGGCCGCGGTCGAGCTCGATGATGCGCGTGGCGACATTGTCGAGGAAGGAGCGGTCATGGGTAATGAACAGCACGCTACCCTTGAAGTCGCGCAACAATCCTTCCAGCCACAGGATGGAGCTGAAGTCCAGATGGTTGGTCGGCTCATCGAGCAGCAGCACGTCGGGCGCCGACACCAGCGCGCGCGCCAGCGCCACGCGCTTCTGCATCCCTCCGGACAGGGTTTTCATCAGCATGTCGCCCGTCAGGTTCAAACGGTCGAGCACGGTTTCCACCTTGTTCGGCAAGCTCCACGCATCGGCCGCATCGAGTTTGACCTGGATGTCGTGCATGCGCTCCATCAACTCGTCGTCATTTCCCTGGCCAAACTGGCCCGTCAGCGCATCGTATTCCTTCAGCCATGCCTGCGATTCGCCCATGCCGGAAGCGACGGCGTCGAACACGGACATGTCCGGGTCGAATTGCGGTTCCTGCTCCACATAGGCGATCTTGATGCCTTGCTGCATCACCAACAAGCCGTCATCGAGCTTGAACTTGCCCGAAATGACTTTCAGTAAGGAGGATTTGCCCGTACCGTTGCGGCCGATCAAGCCGACCCGCTCCGAGGTTTCCAGTGAAAATTCCGCGTGATCGAGCAGCGCGACGTGACCGAACGCAAGTTGCGCCGATGAAAGAGAAATGACAGCCATAATGAGTAAAGGTGCTCGGGCGCCGTCTCCTGCACACCGTGTGGTGCGCAAAACAGCCGCCGATTGGATGAATGAAGCACGCATTGTACCGATACTCGCGCCAGCATAGGTATATCTTGGCAAACTGATGCGCGGTGGCGGTGCCATCCTGCCGTCTTGAAGACCATATGCAAGCTCGGGCTGCCCTCCACGCTTGCAAATAAGCCAAAAGAACACGCTACTTAAATAACATCAGATGTTAAAATAAAAACATTTATACTCGTGTTCTTCCCCACAGAACGGCCCAGTGCAGAGATAATTTACACCATATCAAGAGGAGATTATTCTGACTTCAACAGTTACGCCGACTCATGCAAGCGGCACCAAATACCGCCCAGACATTGACGGCTTGCGTACGGTGGCCGTCGTTGCGGTAATTTTGCATCACGCCTGGCCGAACTGGTTTGTCGGTGGCTTCATCGGTGTCGATATCTTTTTTGTCATTTCCGGCTTCCTGATTTCCTCCATCATCCTGTCTCAACTGAATGCTGGCAGGTTTAGCATCATCGAATTTTATGTGCGGCGCGTTCGGCGTATTTTCCCGGCTCTGGTGCTGGTCTTGATATGCACCTTGCTTTTTGGCTGGGTAGTGTTGCTACACGATGAGTTTCGCCAAGTGGGCAAGCACATAGCGGCGGGAGGTAGTTTCGTATCGAACTTGGTATTCTGGTCAGAATCCGGCTATTTTGACAACTCCAGCACATCCAAGCCGCTGCTGCACCTCTGGTCGCTGGGGGTGGAAGAGCAATTTTACCTGCTGTGGCCTCTGATTTTATGGCTTGCAACTAGTCGGCGCTGGCATCTGCCCTTCATCTTGGCGATCATTTTTTGCCTATCCATGGGCATCAATATCATGACGGTGGAGACGAATCCGTCCGCCGCATTTTACTCACCAGTAACGCGCTTCTGGGAACTCCTGAGCGGGGGGGCGGCCGCCTATCTCCATTTATATCGCCCGACTTGGGGGAAGAGCGCGCGTCAATTTAGTTCAATCGCCGGCACCTTACTCCTGGCGGCAGGATTTATCATCATCAAACCAGAAGATCTCTTCCCTGGCTGGTGGGCCGCCCTGCCTGTCGCAGGCGTTTTTTTACTCATCATGGCCGGCCCGGCGCAGACCATCAATCGCTATCTGCTAAGCAATAAAGTGATGGTAGGCATAGGCTTGATCAGCTACCCGCTTTACTTGTGGCATTGGCCGTTATTATCTTATAGCCATATCATCTATGGTGAAAAGACACCGCTTTCCATTAAAATCAGTTTGATCGTAGCCACTTTTATACTGGCATATGCGACCTATCGCCTGCTTGAGATGCCGCTCAGACGTAATCATGACGACACGCGCGTGGCAAAAAGATTAACTATCGCCATGGCAAGTCTCGTAGTCATAGGCTTGTTCATGGCGAATGGCAATTTACGCGAGCGAATCGATGTGCATGGGGCAGAAATTTACTTACAGGCACTCAATGACAGCGCCTTTCCCGGCCCAACATTGACACCCATACGGCATCAGGATATTGTTTTCCATAAGATGAACAGTCAAAGCGAGCAGTTGACGGTTTTTCTTGGCGACTCGACGGTACAGCAATATGGCCCGCGCATAGAATTCGCAATTGCCAGCGAGCCAACACGTTTCAATTCGGTAATCTTCGCAACGGCAGCAGGATGCCCGCCGATTCTCCACACTATCCGCATGCCGCGCTTTAAATTCCCCCTGTGTCCGGCAGCGATCAAGGCCGCTTACGATTTGGCCAGCGGAGCGAATGTCGATAGTGTCGTAATCGGCGCTGCCTGGTATGGGTACTTCAATCCATCGTTCAGTGAATTACTCTTTGACGATGGCAAGTCCAGCCAGACCTTCCCATCCGAATATGCAATGGAAAGTAGCTACAACTCCTTGCGTGACAGCATGACACAACTGGTCAAGAAGGGAAAAAAGGTCTATCTCATCCTGCAACCGCCAAGCGGTCCTCTTTTTGACCCACGCACCATGTATTCCGGCTCGCGTTTCAGGGATATACGCCCGCTTCCCGTGATTAAAGACCTGGCGCGCGACGCTTTCATGAACGAACACATGAAAGTGCGCGACAAACTGAAACGCATTGCGGAGCAAAGTGGTGCAATCACCATAGAGCCACTCGACTATCTATGCACAGGAAATGTCTGTCCTGTGACGGATAGCGCCGGCATGCCGCTTTACACGGATTCAGTGCATATGCGGCCCGCGTATAGCCGCAGCAAGGTCACTTATCTTGATCAAACCATGCTGAGACATACGGCAGTGGCAGCCCTGCCTCTACGGCCCGAGCGCTAAAAAAGCAGGCGCTATCCCAATAGCGAGCGCGTCCACTCTTCAAAAAACATTATTGAAGGCACGCTGAGTGAATTCCCACACTTGGCATTGACATAGCCCAAAAAAAGTAACTGCCATTGGCAATGGATGGCATTGCGGCACTACAAGAATGGAGATCATGGCACTTTCTGGCGGGGGCCAGCGTGAATTCAATAACGTCCAGGAGAGGGGGCGCTTGGCATCAAGTATGCAAGCGCCAGTTGAGATGTCATGGGAATGGAGCCATGATCTTGTTGCGAAAGAAGGCCGGCCATTTCCGTAAACGGGCCGTGATGTTAGGGCATATAAACGCCGCCCTACGCACGCAGTAACGCGATGCATGACCTGAAAATGGGTTTTGGTGTCGCCAGCAGGAATCGAACCTGCATTTAAGTCTTAGGAGGACCTTGTACTATCCATTGTACGATGGCGACACGCGCAGCGGCATTATACAGGGTGGCGCGCACCGTGGACATAGCGGACGCTGGTGCGCGACGGAAAATCCTGCAGGCGTGGCGCGCGATTCCCTGCTATGGCTGCCCGCCAGGCAATAGCAAGGGCATGACATGCTGCGCCGCCAAGCCATGCGCCACCTTGTTCCAGTGGCCATCCATCGGCAGAAAATCGAGCCGTTCGCCACGCTGGCGCCAATGCTCCTCGAACACGGGCTGCATGTCGACCACGACGTGGCCATGTTGCCTCGCCTGCGCCATGAAAACTTGGCGGTCATCGCCGTGCCACGACGGTTTGCCCTTCTTTGGCTCATACAAAGTGTTGCGCTCCCCATCGACCACAAAGACCATTTGCCTGTCGGCGGCGCCGGGAAGCGCCTTGATCTGCGCGAAATAGTAGGCCAGCATCTGGTCGCGCGCCGCCGCCCCGGTATCGTCGGCCACTGGCGCATGAGCTTCGCGTCGCAGCGACGATATCCAGTCCGGCAGCTTCAGGTTGTAATAGGTATAGCGCACAAGGGCCGAGTGCGCCAGCCAGCGCTTGAGCTTTGATTCGACATAGTCGACATGGACCGTCCGCACGCCATCAGGGCCGGCCACGAACTGGTTGTGGCTGCGTGGTGCGGGTAACAGCAGGTTGTTCAGATTTCCCGAATCGATCAGAACGACCACGTTGCGTGGATGCAGGCGCGGCGCATAATGGCGCAGCATCTCGAGCGTATCGGCCAGGCCGTTGCCCGAACTGGCGGCCGACACCACGGCCCCGCCCAGCATGCGGTCCAGCTCCCCCTGCAGGGTGTCGGGGTAGTCGAGCATCAGGCTTTCGACAAAGCTGTCGCCCAGCAACAGCACGGCGGGATCCGGCTTGAACTCGGCGGAATTGGCAAAACCCTGCCCGTTGGTGACACCGCGGCGCGCGTTCGACAATGCCCAACCATGCGAATACACATACTCCTGCCGGGGCAAGTAACGGCTGAGCGGCACGCTTGCACTGCTTTGCGCGAGGCGCAAGCCGGACGACACCGGCAGGCACTGCAACACAGCCTCGAGCGCCAGCGCCATCAGCAGCACACCGATTCCTATCGTAATGGATGAACGCATGATGATCTAAAAGTTAAAGTACAGAAATTCGGACACGCCGCGGGTCTCGCTGATCGACAGCAAGAACAAGCACAGCAGCAGCAAGGCGCCCAGCAACAGGTTGCCGCGCCGTCCCTCCAGGCGGTTTTCCTGCTCCAGGCGCAAGCCCCGGCCCAGCAGGTCATAGGCATTCGGCAAAAGGAACGCGATCGCGGCGCAGGCGGCCAGCCACCACAGGCATGTGCCCAGTTCCATGATGCGGTTCATGCCCAGCACGGTCTCGCGCATGGCCGGCGTCAGGGTGCCGCCCCACATCGCTTGAAGCACATCCAGCGCCACGCCCACGGAGGTGGCGCGGAAAAAGACCCAGGCCACGACCACGGCCAGGAACGTGGCGCACATGCCGCCCAGGCGCAGCGCCCGATTGCTGCGCCCTCCCAGCAGATGCCGCAAGGCATGGTTAATGATCAGATAAATGCCGTGTAACATGCCCCATAACAAGAATGTCCAGTTTGCACCATGCCACAGCCCGCCTAACAGCATCGTCAGCAGCAGATTGCGGTAGCGCTGAAACGCGCTGTGGCGATTGCCGCCCAGCGGAATGTACAGGTAATCGCGCAGGAAATTGGACAGCGTGATATGCCAGCGGCGCCAGAATTCGATGATGGACGCCGCCTTGTATGGCGAGTTGAAATTGATGGGCAGGACGATGCCGAACATATAGGACAAGCCATAGGCCATATCGGAATACGCCGAGAAATCGAAATACAACTGGAAGGTATAGGCCAGCGCGCCGGCCCACGCTTCAAGCATGCTCAGATGCTGGTAGTGCAAATCGAAGACGGGCCCCACGAAGCGGGCCACGCCATCGGCCAGGACGACTTTCTTGAACAGGCCGATGGTAAAGAAACTCAGGCCCACTACCAGCCGCCCGCGGTGAAAGACATGCCGGGCCGGCTCCGAAAACTGCGGCATCATTTCCTTGTGATGCAGGATGGGGCCGGCAATCAGGTGGGGGAAATACGTGACGAACAAGCCGTAGCTTTCGGGTTGATAATCCTTCACCTTGCCCGCGTGGCAATCGACGAGATAGGCGATCTGCGTGAAGGTGAAGAAGGAAATACCGATGGGCAAGGTAATCCCGATGGGCTCTATCGGCGCCCCCGTGAGCGCGGCAATATTGCTCAGCAGGAAGTCAAAGTACTTGAAAAAGACGAGCAGGGACAGGTTAAAGACGAGTCCGCCGATCAGCCACAGCTTTGCCCGGCGCAGGCGGCCCTGTCCATGGTGCAGCGAAATGGCGCGCCCGACGGCAAAGTTGGTGCAGATCGACAAGGCCAGCAAGGGCAGGAAGGCGATATCCCAGTAACAATAGAATGCAACCGATGCCAGCAATAGAAAGATGATGGACAGGCGCAGCGAATAGCGTGACAGGACAAAGTAGCCCAGCAGTGCCAGCGGAAGGAAAATGAGGAAAAATGAAAAGGTATTAAATAACACTACAAAATCCCAAGCGTGGGTGGTTGCTCATACGACAACATCAAGCCTCGGCGACTGCCGATGAGCTAATGGCCATCAATCATTTTTCCGGCAACGAGGGCGCGGCAGGCGACATGGCGCACCGCTCCCGCGGCACGCGCAAGCGTATCCGATATCGGCGCGACTGCAGCATTCAGCCGCGGGCGCGCAAGCTTGTCCACTGCTGACGCAAATGCATGCCAGCGAGCAAGATCAGCCCCGCCAGCAGCACGCCATAAGTGGCAGGCTCCGGCACCGCACTGATGGTAAACACCTGTATCGCGCCGTACGTAATGTTCGGTACCGTAAAACTGGAACCATCGATCAGGCTGATCCCGCTCGCCGGGTGTCCACGGTAATTGTAGGTGTAAAGGGAAGAATAGCCGCCGTGCGTCAAGTCCTGCGGCACATACAGATCATGGCCGACACCAAAGGTGGGACCATAATTTTCCTGATTGTAGGTCTGATCCTTGCCGATGCTATCGCCGCTAAAATACTGCTTCAATTGCGGCAGCATGAAACCCGCTGTCAGATTGAACAGGAAACCTGTGCGCTGGCTATCTTCCATGGTCACATGCATGCCGTCGGTCGAACTCCAGCTTTGCGGGTTATAGCCACCGACGAGCCAGGTTTGCCCCGAGGCATTGGTCGCTTCCATGACGGAAAACGTGCGCCCCTTGCCATCGGAGGCCTTGTGAAAATCCAGCGAAGTGTCGCCCGCCGCTTTGCTGTAGATATTCGTCAGCGCCAGGCGGCCTTCGCCAAGCCAGCTTTCCAGTTGCGTTTGATAGCCGGGAGAGAGTAGCGACGTGCCGGATCCGGCCTGCGCGCCCAGGCAAACACCCATACCGGCCAGGGCCAGTACCACACTTCTTACCGCCTTAAAATTATTGTGCATCATCTGCCTCGACTGTCAGTATTTGAAGCCGGCGTATTTTCCGGTTGCCAAATATAACATAGTAGATATTGTTTTTATATTTCTTATTTTAGCGCAAAAATATAATTTTGACAAAATAATTCATTTAGGCAACACCGCCGTCACTTCGATCTCGACCTTCGCTCTGTCCTCGATCAGTCCCGCCACCTGCACCGCCGTCATGGCCGGAAAATGCTTGCCGATGATTTCCCTGTAGGCAACGCCAATGTGTGGATATGCCGCCACATATTCCTTCTTGTCCAGCACATACCAGTTCATGCGCACGATGTGCTCGGGCAAGGCGCCCGCCTCGGCCAGCACGGCGACGACGTTCTGCAGCGCCTGGCGCACCTGTCCCGCGAAGTCGTCCGTATGAAACTGGCCCTGCGCATCCCAGCCTATCATGCCGCTGACATACACCGTGCGTCCGCTGGCGGCCACGCCGTTCGCATAGCCGCGCGGCCTGGCCCATCCCGCCGGTTGCAGCACTTGCATCGTGTTCTCCTTGTTGTTGCCGTTCATGCGTGTCCCGCCTCGCGCAGCAGTTCGCGCGCGATGATCAATTGCTGCACTTCGCTGGCGCCCTCGTAGATGCGCAAGGCGCGGATTTCGCGGTACAGGCGCTCGACCGGGTGCCCGCTGACCACGCCCATGCCGCCGAACAGCTGCACCGCCGCGTCGATCACCTGCTGCGCCGTTTCCGTGGCCGTCAGCTTGGCGATGGCCGCTTCCTTCGTCACCTTGCGGCCCTAGTCGCGCTGCCAGGCGGCGCGGTAGGTGAGCAAGGCAGCCGCGTCGATGCCGGTGGCCATCTGCGCCAGCTTCGCTTGCGTCAATTGAAAATCTGCCAGGGTCTGGCCGAACATCTGGCGCTTTGTCGCGTGGCGCAGCGCCTCGTCAAACGCGCGCCGCGCGAAACCCAGTGCGGCGGCGGCCACCGAGGTGCGGAACACGTCGAGTGTCGCCATCGCCACCTTGAAACCCTGCGCCGCCTCGCCCAGGCGCTGCGACGCGGGCACGCGGCACTGGCTGAAGCGCAGGCGCGCCAGCGGATGCGGCGCGATGACGGCGATGCGCTCGGCGATTTCCAGGCCCGGATTGTCGGCGTCGACGATGAAGGCGCTGATGCCGCGCGCACCGGGCGCCTCGCCCGTGCGGGCGAACACCACGTAAAAGTCGGCGATGCCGCCGTTCGATATCCACGTCTTTTCGCCGTCGAGCACATACTCGTCGCCATCGCGCCGCGCCGCGCACGCCATGGCCGCCACGTCGGAGCCAGCCTGCGGCTCGGACAGGGCAAAGGCGGCGATGCGCTTGCCGCTGGCCACGTCGGGCAGATAGCGCGCCTTGTTCTGCGCACTGCCGAACAGGCCGATGGCGCCGGAACCGAGACCCTGCATGGCGAAGGCGAAATCGGCCAGGCCGTTGTGGCGCGCCAGGGTTTCGCGCATCAGGCAAATGGCGCGCGTGTCGATCCTGCCATCGGTGCCGGTGGCGTATGTCAGCCAGCCGCCCTGCCCCAGTTGCGCCACCAGCGCGCGGCAGGCCGCATCGACGTCCGCGCCATGGTCGTCGTCCAGGTGCAGCGTCGCCCAGGCATCGAGCTGCCGTTCAAGTTCGGCATGGCGCGCGTCGAAAAACGGCCAGTCCAGGTAAGTCGTGTCGCGTGTATTGTTCATCTTCTTAGTCGCCCTCGAACCGGGGTTTTTCCTTCGCCACGAAGGCGTGATAGGCGCGGTGGAAATCGTTGGTGGCCATGCAGATGGCCTGCGCCTGCGCTTCCGCCTCGATGGCTTCATCGACGCCCATGTTCCACTCCTGCTGCAGCATTTTTTTCGTCATGCCGTGCGCGAAGGTGGGGCCGCTGGCCAGGCCGGCGGCGAACAGCCGCGCCGCCTCGGCCAGTTCTTCCGGCTCGACCAGGCGGTTGAGCCAGCCCCAGCGTTCGGCCTCGGCTCCGGCCAGGGAGCGCCCCGTGTACAGCAGTTCGGCGGCGCGGCCCTGGCCGATCACGCGCGGCAGCAAGGCGCAGGCGCCCATGTCGCAACCAGCCAGGCCCACGCGGGTAAACAGGAAGGCCGTCTTGCTGCGCGCCGTGCCGATGCGGATGTCGGAAGCCAGCGCCAGCATGGCGCCGGCGCCGGCGCAAATGCCGTCGATGGCCGCGATGATCGGTTGCGGGCAGGCGCGCATGGCTTTCACCACGTCGCCCGTCATGCGGGTAAACGCCAGCAGGCCGGGCATGTCGAGCTGCGTCAGCGGGCCGATGATGTCGTGCACGTCGCCGCCCGAACAAAAGTTATCGCCGCTGCCGGTGATCACCACGGCCTTGACGTCATCCGCATGCGCCAGCGCGCGAAACAGCTCGCGCAATTCCGCATACGAATCGAAGGTGAGCGGATTCTTGCGCTCGGGCCGGTGCAAGGTCAATGTGGCGACGCCGCCTTCGACGGCAAACAGAAAATGCCGCGCGGCGTAAGCGGCCAGGCTGGCGCGGTTGCCTGGCAGGTCTTGCGGCTGGCCGGGTAGATGGCGCATGGTCAGTACTTTATGGAGGTGTCATTCAGTTGCTGCTTCATGTGCGACAGCAGGTCGATCAAGCGGGTTTTGTCTTCCGGCGTCACGCCGTGCAGCAGTTCGGCGATCCAGCCTTCGTGCACGCGCGCCATCTCGTCGAACGCGCGCCGGCCGGCCGGCGTCAGCTTGACGCTGTAGGAGCGGCGGTCCTTCGGGTCGACCACGCGCGCCACCAGTTTTTCCTGCTCCAGCTGGTCGGTGATGCCCGTGATATTGCCGCCCGTGACCATCATGCGCTTGGACAGTTCGCCCATGCGCAAACCATCGGGAAAGCGTTCGAGCTGCGCCATCAAGTCGAAGCGGGGCAAGGTGATGCCGAAGCTGGCGCGCAGGCGCGTGCGCACCTCGTTTTCGATTTTCACCGTGCACGAGAGCATGCGCAGCCACAGCTTGAGCGACTGGTGGTGGTCCTGCGTCAACCGGCTGGCCAGGTCCAGCACGGGTTCGTATTGCACATTCTCGGTTTCTTTATCCATGGTCTTCATTCGGTTACATGACTTCGCCGCCGGCGACGGCGATCGATTGTCCATTCATGGCGGAGGACGCGGGCAGGCAAAGCCAGGCCACCGCATCGGCCACTTCGCGCGGCTGCACCAGCCGCTGCTGCGGATTGGCTGCCGCCAGTTCCGCGCGCGCCGCGTCTTCGCCGCGTCCCGTCTTGCGCACGATATTTTGCACGGCCTGCGCTACCATCTCCGTTTCCGTGTAGCCGGGGCAGACGGCGTTGACGGTGACGCCGCGCGGTGCCGCTTCCAGCGCCAGCGCGCGCGTCAGGCCGATCACGCCGTGCTTGGCGGCGACATAGGCGCTGACGTAACGATAGCCCTTCAGGCCCGCCGTCGACGCCACATTGACGATGCGCCCCCAGCCCGCTTCCAGCATGGCCGGCATGGCCGCCTGGCAGCAGTGGAACACACCCGTCAGGTTCACGGCCAGCATCCGCTGCCAGATGGCGGCGTCCGTCTTGGCAAAGGGCGCCGCATGCGCCTGGCCCGCGTTATTGATCAATATATCGATGCGGCCGAAATGCGCGGCGGCCTGCGCGAAGCCCGCCTGCACCGCCGCTTCCACGGCCACGTCGAGCACGCAGATGGCCACCCTGCCCGCATGGCCCGCCTCTTCCAGCTGCATGCGCGCGCGCGCCAGCCGCGCGCCGTCGCGCCCGGCCAGGGTGACGCGGGCGCCCGCGTCCAGCAAGGCACCCGCGCAGGCGAAGCCGATGCCGCTGCCGGCGCCCGTCACCAGCGCGTGTTTTCCTGATAATGCGTCCATCGATGCTTCCTTGCTCATGTCATCCTTCCAGCAGCCGCGCGGCCACCTGTTGCGGGGTGAGGCCCGTATTGGCGGCGGCCAGCTGGCGCTCGCGCTGCAGATTGCGCTCCAGCTGCTGCTGGCCCGGCCGGTACTGTTTCGGCCAAATCGCGCCAGCGCCTGCGCCGCTGTAGCCGATGCGCGCCATTTCCGTCAGTGTCCAGGCCGGATTGGCCAGGTGCGGACGGCCCACGGCGCACAGGTCGGCGCGCCCGGCGGCGATGATGCTGTTGGCGTGGTCGGCTTCGAAAATCGAGCCGACGGCCATGCTGGCGATGCCCGCCTCGTTGCGCACGCGGTCGGCGAACGGCGCCTGGAACATGCGCCCATAGACTGGCTGCTCGAGCTTGCTGACCTGGCCCGAGGAACAGTCGATCAGGTCCGCGCCGGCCTGCTTGAACAGGCGCGCGATGACGACCGCATCGTCTGGCGTGATGCCGCCTTCGACCCAGTCGTGGGCCGAGATGCGCACGCTCATCGGTTTATCCTGCGGCCATGCGGCGCGCATGGCGCGGAACACGCGCAGCGGATAGCGGCAGCGGTTTTCCAGGCTGCCGCCATATTCGTCCGCGCGGCGGTTGGTCAGCGGCGAAATAAAACTCGACAGCAGATAGCCGTGCGCGCAATGCAGTTCCAGCCAGTCGAAACCGGCGACGGCCGCGGCCAGGGTGGCGCGCACGAAATCCTGTTCGACGCGCGCCAGGTCGCTTTCCGTCGCCGCGCGCGCCACCTGCGACACGCCGGCCAGGTATTGCTGTTCCGAGGCCGAGATCAGCGGCCAGTTGCCCTCCCTGAGCGGCTGGTCGATGCCGTCCCACATGGGGCGCGTCGAGCCTTTCGCCCCCGCGTGGCCCAGCTGCAGGGCGATCTTCGCATCGCTGTTCGCGTGCACGAAATCGACGATGCGCCGCCACGCCTGCGTATGCGCTTCGCTGTACATGCCGGGGCAGGCGGGCGTGATGCGCGCATCGGCCGACACGCACGTCATCTCGGCAAACACGAGGCCCGCGCCGCCCATGGCGCGCGCGCCCAGGTGCATCAGATGGTAGTCGCCCGCCACGCCGCCGACGGCGCTGTACTGCGCCATCGGCGAGACGGCGATGCGGTTTTTCAGCAGCACGCCGCGCAGCCGGAAGGGCGTCAGCATGGGTGGCAGCGGGCCGTCCGGCGCCTCCTCGCCCGCCTGCCCGGCGGCGCGGCGCGCCAGCCACTGCTCGTAATCGGCCACATAGGCGGGATCGCGCAGGCGCAGGTTTTCATGCGAGATGCGCTGGCTGCGCGTGAGCATGGAATAGGCGAATTGCGGCGCTTCCATGGCGCTGTAGCGCTCGACGTTTTCAAACCACTCCATGGAATTGCGCGCCGCACTCTGGATTTTCAGCACCTCGACGGCGCGCAGCTGCTGATAGGCGTCCAGCGCAGCATCGGCACCGGCAGCGACGTCGGCATGCCGGCCGAAGCAGCGCGCCAGCTCGATCGCGTCTTCCAGCGCCAGCTTGGTGCCCGAGCCGATCGAATAATGCGCCGTGTGGGCCGCGTCTCCCATCAGCACGACGGGCACGCCATCCTGGCGGTGCACCCATTGCCGGCAAACGATACGCGGGAAGGTGATCCACTGCGCCGAGCCGCGCAAGTGCGGCGAATTGCTCAGCAATTCATGGCCGTCGAGTTCCTCGGCGAACAGCGCTGCGCAAAAGGCGATGCCCTCCTCCTGGCTCATGAAATCGAGTCCCGCGGCGCGCCACACGTGTTCGGGCGTTTCGACGATGAAGGTCGAGGTGTCGCCGTCGTACTGGTAGATATGCGCCTGGAACCAGCCGTGCGGCGTCTGGCGGAAGGCAAACGTGAACGCCTCGAATTTCTTGCGCGTGCCCAGCCAGACGAAGCGGCAATGGCGCTGCTCGATCTCGGGCTGGTAGCTGGCCGCATAGCGCGTGCGGATGCGGCTGTTCAAGCCATCGCTGGCGATCACCAGATCGGCGCCGTACTGGCGCGCGATGGCCTGGTCGTCCCGCACCTCCGTCTCGAACACCAGCTGCACGCCGAGTTCCTCGCAGCGCGCCTGCAGGATGTTGAGCAGGCGCTTGCGGCCGATGCCGCAAAAGCCATGGCCGCCCGAACGCACGGTCTCGCCCTTGAAGTGGATCTCGATATCGTCCCAGTGGTTGAACGCCTGCAGGATGGCGCGCGCCGTCGGCTCGTCCGCATTGGCCAGGTTGCCCAGGGTCTGGTCGGAAAACACGACCCCCCAGCCAAACGTGTCGTACGGGCGGTTGCGCTCGATGACGGTGATGCGGTGATCCGGGTTCTGCTTTTTCATGAGCAGGCTGAAATACAGGCCGGCGGGGCCGCCGCCGATGCAGACGATATTCATGGGGTGTCCGTGCGAAGTTTGAAGCGCTGGAGCTTGCCCGTTTCCGTGCGCGGCAGCGCAGGCAGGAAACGGATGGCGCGCGGATATTTATACGGGGCGATCTGTTGGCGCACGAAGTCCTGCAATTCGGCCGCCAGCACGTCGCCGGGCTGGAAACCGTCCTTGAGCACGATGTGCGCCTCGACGATCTGGCCGCGCTCGGCGTCGGCGCGTCCGACCACGCCGCACTCGGCCACGGCCGGGTGGCGCAGCAGCGCCTCTTCCACTTCCGGGCCGGCGATGTTGTAGCCGGCCGAGACGATCATGTCGTCGCTGCGCGATCGGTAATAGAAATAGCCGTCGGCATCCATCTCGAAGGTGTCGCCCGTCAGGTTCCAGCCGTTCTGCACGTACTCGCGCTGGCGCGGGTCGGACAGGTAGCGGCAACCGGTGGGGCCTTTCACGGCCAGGCGGCCCGTCACGCCGGGCGGCTGCGGCGCGCCCGCATCGTCGACGATGCACGCCTGGTAGCCGGGGATGGCCTTGCCGATGGCGCCGCGGCGGATGCCCTCGCCCGTGGCGGAAATGAAGATGTGCAGCATCTCGGTGGCGCCGATGCCGTCCGTCATGGCCAGACCCGTCGCCGCCTGCCAGGCGTCGCGCGTGGCCAGCGGCAGCGCCTCGCCGGCCGAAACGGACAGGCGCAGGCTGCGCAAGTCGTGCTGTGCGGCCAGGGGCGCCATCTGGCGGTAAAAGGTGGGCGCCGTGAAGCAGATGGTGGCGCCGTAGGCCGCGATGGCGCGCAGCAGGCTGTCGGGCGTGAGTTTTTCCAGCAGCACGGCGCAAGCGCCGAAGCGCAGGGGGAACAGCAGCAAGCCGCCGAGGCCGAAGGTGAACGCCAGCGGCGGCGTGCCGATGAAGATATCGTCGGCGCGCACCTGCAGCATGGAGCGGGGAAAGCAGTCGCAGATGGCCAGCAGGTCGCGGTGCATGTGCATGGTGCCTTTGGGGACGCCCGTCGTGCCCGAGGTAAAGCTGATCAGGCAGACGTCGTCGGCCGCCGTGTCGCATGCGGCAAAGGACGCATCGTGGGCGGCCATGCGCTGTTCCAGTGCCGCGCCGTCGGCGCCAAAGCACAGCATGGCCGGCAGGCCCGGCACCGCATCGAGCTCGCTTCGCAAGCCCTGCGCGCACAGCACGGCGTTCACTTGCGCCTTGGCCAGGATGGTGGACAGTTCGCGCGCGCGCAGCAGCGGCATGGTGGGCACGGCGATGCAGCCGGCCTTCAGCACGGCCAGCAGGCAGGCGGCCATCATGGGCGTATTCGCGCCGCGCAGCAGCACGCGATTGCCGGGGATCAGGCCCAGGTCGGCGCGCAGCACGGGGGCGATGCGGTCGACCTGCCGCGCCAGATCGGCGTAGCTCCAGCGCTGGCCGTCGGCAAGGATGGCGGTGCGCTCGCCGCCGCCGTTGGCCACGGCCGCATCGAGCAGCGCGGCGACGCAATTGAGGCGCGGCGGGTACTGCAGCTCGGGCAAGTCAAGGCACAGCTGCGGCCAGAGTGCGCGCGGCGGCAGGTGCGCGCGCGCAAAGTCGTCCTGGGGAGATGCGGTGGTAGGCGAAGGGTCGCTGCTCATGCTCATCCTGGCTGGTGGCGGGCGCGTGCACAAGGCCCGGAAGCAGATACTTTAAACCTAAAGTATTTTTCCAGCAAGCGGAAAACAGCAGATTCAGTCGGCGCCGTCCTGCCGCAGCACACGCGCCTGCTGCGCCGCGCTGCGCGCCAGCGCGGCCAGTGCCGCCTGCATCTGCTCGCCGTCGAGCACCGCCGACTGCAGCAGCGCGCTCATGCCGGCTTCCGCGCCATGCAGGCCCAGGGTGCGGCAACCGAGGTGCAGCCGTTCGAGCTGCTGGCGCGCCTGGGCCGGTTCGCCGCGCGCCAGCAAGGCGTCGACCTGTTCGCCGGCGGCGACGATCTGCCCCTGGAAGCCCGTCAGATAGGCCAGCAACCGTTCGCCGTCGATGCAGAGCCGCTGCAAGGTGTCGCGCGGCGCCTCGGCCGGCAAGGCGGAGACGTCGAAGCAGGCGTCGATATGCTGGCGCACCTGCTCCGGCTGGAAGGGCTTGACGATGTAGCCGGCGGCGCCGGCCTGCACGGCGTCGCGCACCGTGTCCTGGTCATTGGCCGACGAGACCAGCACCAGCGGCATGGCGTCAAGCGCGCTGTCGGAGCGGATTTTCTGCAGCAGCTCCATGCCGGACAGGCGCGGCATGCGCAAGTCGCAAAAGCACAGCGCGGGGCGCAAGCCGCCTTCGAGCTGCTCCCACGCCGCCGCGCCATCTTCGGCTTCCACGATGTCGTGCACGCCGCAACTGTCGATCAGATGCATCAATACCATGCGCGACACGACATCATCGTCAACCACCAGTACTTTCATTGCTCTCTCCATTGCCGGCGGCGTCAGGGTGCCTGGCCGTATTCTACCCACTTTCGCCGCGCGCTCCACGGCTGGAATTGCCTATTTTACATTTCCTTGCCGGAAACGGCTATTTGCGCCAACAGTGCGCGCAATTGCGGCAAATGCAGGGCCACTTGCGTCCAGCGCCCGCCGTCCGCCGCTTCTTCCATTTCCGTACACAGCATGTGCAGCTGCGTTTCATCGAGATAGGCGGCGCTGCCCTTCAAACCGTGCAGCAGGCGCCCGGCGTTGTCCCGGTCCTGTGCCGCCAGGGCGGTGTCGAGTTCGCGCAGGCGTCCCTCCAGATCGGCGACGAAGGCGACGCGGATGCGTCGTTGCAGTTCGCCGCTGCGGAGGGACTGGGATGGCGGTGCAGCGGGGATGGCCGGCGCGATGCCGAACAGGGCGTCGAGTTCGGCCTGCCCCCGCGCCACGCCGCGCGGCGCGTTCGACGGCATGCGCGGCAACATGAAACCGCGCTGCAGCTGGCGCTCGATGGCGCGCGCCAGCAAGCCATGCAGCGCCGCCTCGTCCACCGGCTTGCTGAGGAAATCATCCATGCCGACGCCCAGATAGCGGCTGCGGTCCTCTTCGCTGGCATTCGCCGTCAGGGCCACGATCATCAGTTCCTGGTCGCGCACGGGCTGGTCCGGCCAGCCGCCCACGCGGATCAACCGCGTCGCCGTGGCGCCGTCCATCTCCGGCATGCGCCCGTCCATCAGGATCAGGTCATAGCGCGTATGCACGCAGGCCGCCACCGCCAGCATGCCGTTGGCGACCACGTCGACCCGGTGTCCCAGTTCTTCGAGCATGACGCGGATGATGATCTGATTGGTGGGGAAGTCTTCCGCGCACAGCACGCGCAGCTGGTGGCTGTGCGGCGCCAGCGCCACCTGCGGCACCAGCGGCGGCGCCACGCCGTCGGCCAGCGGCAGGGTGAAGGCAAACGTGCTGCCCTGCCCCGGCGTGCTGGCCACCTCGATCTCGCCATCCATCAGTTCGACCAGCTGGCGGCAGATCGCCAGGCCCAGGCCCGTGCCGCCGTAGCGCCGCGTGGTGCTGGCGTCGGCCTGCTCGAACTTCTGGAACAGGCGCGCCATCGCGTCCGCATCGATGCCGATGCCGCTGTCGCTGACGGTAAAGCGGATCAGGTTAACCTTGCGCCCGCCGCTGCCGCTGGCCACGCCGGCCCGCTCGACGCACACGCTGACGCCGCCGCGCTGGGTAAACTTGAAGGCATTGCCGACCAGGTTGACCAGTACCTGGCGCAAGCGGGTCGGGTCGCCCACCACGAAGGGCGGCAGGTCGGGCGCGAAATCGATGGAGAAACCGATGCTGCGCGCGGCCGCCTGCTCCTCGAACAGGGTCACGACCGTCTCGATGGCCGCGCCGAGCGCGAAGTCGATGTTTTCGATACTCAGCTTGCCCGCCTCGATCTTGGAAAAATCGAGCAAGTCATTGATGATCACCAGCAGCGACTGTGCATTGGCCTGGCCGCGCAGGATTTGCTCGCGCGTGGCGTCGTGCAGCTGTTCGTCGCGCAGGGCAAAGCCCAGCATGCCGATCACACCGGCCAGCGGCGTGCGCATCTCGTGGCTCATGTTGGCCAAAAATTCCGACTTCTGGCGCGTCGCGTCCTCGGCCTTGCGCTTGGCCTGGCGCAGGCTCTCCTCGTTTTTCGTCAGGCTGCTGTTCACTTGCGCCAGCTTTTCCGACTGGGCCAGCACCTCGATTTCCTTGCTCTGCAACTCGGCCGTGCGTTCGCCGACCAGTTTTTCCAGCTCGTTCTGCTGGCGCCGCAGCGCGCGCACACGCTGCCGGTACGCGCCATACACGGCGCCCAGCAGCAACAGCGCCATCAGGGTGCGGAACCACCAGGTCTTCCAGAACGGCGGCAAAATCGTGATGGCCAGGGTGGCGCCGCTCTCGTTCCACACGCCGTCCTTGTTGGCCGCCTTGACGCGGAACACGTAGTTGCCCGCGTCGAGGTTGGTGTAGGTGGCAAACCGCCGCCCCGCATCCGTCATGACCCAGTCCTGGTCGAAGCCTTCGAGCCGGTAGGCGAACATATTGCGCTGGGGCGCGGCGAAATGCAGGGCCGCGAATTCCAGCGAAAAGACGCTTTCGCGGCTGGTCAGCACCAGCTCGCGCGTATGGTCGATGGCCTTCTTGAGCACATGCGCGAACTCGCCGCGGCCAATGGCCACCGGCTTGTTGAATATCTGCAGTTCCGTCACGGCCACCAGCGGCGGCACGCGGTTGTCGTGGATATCCTGCGGCACGAATGCCGTCATGCCGTTGAAGCCGCCGAAATACATGGTGCCGTCCGCCGCGCGCAGCGCCGCGCCATCGAAGTACGAGCCTTCCACCGTGCCGTCGGCGCTGTCGTAGTTGCGAAACAGGCCGCTGCGCATGTCGAGCCGCGTGATACCGCTGTTGGTGCTCAGCCACAGCTGCTCGTTGTCGTCGCCGAGGATGCTGGCGACGGCGTCGTCGGCCATGCCATCCTTGCGCAGGAAGCGCCGGAAGCGGATCTCGCCTTTCGCATCGACGTCCATGCGGTTCAAGCCATTGGCCGTGCCCACCCACAGCACGCCGCGCTTGTCTTCGTGCAGGAAATGCACTTCATCGTGGCTCAAGCTATGCGGGTTTTGCGGATCGTGGCGGAAATGGCGGAAGCGGCCGCTGGCGCGGTCCAGCAAGTCCAGGCCGTGGAAGGAGCCTATCCACAACCGCCCCTTACCGTCTTCCAGCACGGGCCGCACCATGTTGTCGGACAGGCTGTTCGGGTCGGCGGGATCGTGGCGGTAGGTGGTAAAACGCTTGCTGGCCGGGTCGAAGCGGTGCACGCCGCCCCGCGTCGACACCCACAGCATGCCGCTGCGGTCACTCACGACATTGCGGATGGTGTCGCTGTTGGGGTCGCCGGCGGCAAAGCGCATGGTAAAGAAGCGCCCCAGCGCCGGATCGAAGCGGTGCAAGCCCGTCGAGCCGCCCACCCACAGCACGCCGTCCGGCGCCTTGTACAGGGTGGTGACCTGCTCGTCGCGCGACATGCCGGGTGCGCTGCGCAGGTCGAACAGGCGCGAGCTGCCGTTGCGCGTGTCGTACAGTTTCAAGCCGCCCTTGGTGGCCAGCCACAGCTTGCCATTGCCCGCGTCGGCCACGGCGCGCACCTTCTTGTCCGCCAGCGCCCCCACGTCGCCGGGGGCGCGCGCCATGCGCGAAAAACCGCCGCTGCCCAGGTCGACCCGGCTCACGCCGTTGTACCAGGAACCGACCCAGAAGGTGCCGGCGCGGTCGCGGTACAAGGACGACAGCTGGTTGTCGGCGACGCTGAATTTGTCGCCCGTCTGGTGCCGGTACTGCAGGAAGGTGTCGCTGTCGGGCAGCCAGCGGAACAGGCCGTCGGCATTGCTGCCCAGCCAGACGGTGGCGTCGACATCCTGATACAGGCTGGCCACGCGGATGGCGGAAAAGCCATGTTTCTCGCCGAAGCGCACGCGCGCCTGCGGCGGCTGGCCGGCGCCGCCCAGCCGCCAGCGCTCGGCGCCGGCCATGGTGCCGATCCACAGGTTCTGCTGGCGGTCGATCAGCAGCGACTGGATGACGTTGTACTTCGAGCCCGGTTGCGTGTCGACGGCGAAATGCTCGAAGCGCTCGCTGCCCGGCGCCAGCATGTCCAGGCCCGTGACCGTGCCGATCCACAGGCGCTGTTGCGCGTCCAGCGCCAGCGCCTTGATTTCATTGTCGCCCAGGCTGTGCGGGTTGCCTTCTTCATGGTGCCAGGTGCGGAAGGCGCCCGTGGCGGGGTCGAAATGCTGCAAGCCGTCCGAGGTGGCGATCCAGAAGCCGCGCGCGCCATCGTCGAGGATGGCGTGGATATGCCGGTTGCCGTTGCCGCGCTTGCTCTTTTCGGCCGGGCCATAATGGATGAAGGTCTGGCTGGCGGCGTCGAAGCGGTCCAGGCCATTGTCCGTGCCCACCCACAGGCGGCCCTGGCTATCGACATGCAGCTCGCCGACCCAGTTGTCGGCCAGGCTGGTCTTGTCGCCCTCGATATTCTTGTAGACGACCATGCGGTAGCCGTCGTAGCGGCTCAGGCCGGACTGGCTGCCGAACCACATATAGCCCTGCCGGTCCTGGGCGATGGCCAGCACCGATTCCTGCGCCAGGCCCTGGTCGACGCTGAGCTGATCGAAACGCAGGGTGGGCGCAGGTGCCGCCATGGCCCAGCCGCCCAGCAGTAAAATTAGCAGTGAGGCAACATCGCAAACACGTCGAAATACCAGCACAATCGTCCTGTCAAAAAAAACGCGAAACTCCGGCAACTGTTCCGGGGGCCGTCTCAAGAACCAAAAAACGCCAGTACATCGTCCTTGCGGGCCTGCGTATCGCGCTGTCCAAGACGGATCAGCTCGTTAGTATACGTCGATTCGAACAATAAATACGATGCCAGCGCCGCGCCGCGCGCTTCAGCCGCGCCGATGCCCGACAACATGGTGCGGATGGGACGCGGCAAACTGCCGATATGCCGGCTGGCGATGGCGTCGAGCCGCTCGGACGGCGCGATGACCAGCAATTCCACCGGCCGCAAGGCCGTCTTGCCCAGCAACTCGGGCGGCAGCATCGACAGGGTCAGGTTGATGCGGTTCAGGCGTTCGATGTCGACGGCCAGGCCGTCGAGGAAGATCGACGACAGCGCATGGCCGGCGATCTGCGCCAGGCTCGGGTAGCGCGCCGCTTCGGACGCGGCGGGCGCCGGTTCCGTCATGCGCCCCGCCCCCACCACCAGCACCTTGTTCGCGCCCAGGTGGATGGCCGGCGAGATCGGCGCCAGCTGGCGCATGGAACCGTCGCCGCAGTATTCGCGCTGGCCGCCCACGTACAAGGGCACGGCGGGAAAGATGAACGGGATGGCGGCCGAGGCGAGCAAGTGTTCCACGCCGATCTGGTCCGGCAGCGCCAGGCGCTGCGTGCGCACCCAGGGCGCGATATCGCCGGCCGTCTGGTAAAACGTCATGTGGCGGCTGCCCGAGTACGACGACGCCGTCACGGCCAGCGCGTGCAGCAAGCCGTCGGCCAGGGCCGCGTCCAGGCGCGGCAGGTCGAGCATGCGGTGCAGCAGGCTGACCAGCGGGGTATTGTCGAGCAGTGAATTGGGCGGCGACGCATGCCACTGGCGCAGCAGCCAGCCGAACGACAGCAAGGACAGCCAGCGCGCGCCCGAGCGGATCACGCCCAGCGAGTCGGCGCGGTACACTTGCTCGACTTCGATGTGCTGCCACACGTCGAGCAGCTTTTGCACGCCTTCGCCGAAGTTATCCGCGCGGCAGGCCAGCGCCGTGGCGTTGATGGCGCCGGCCGAGGTGCCGCAGATGATGTCGAACGGGTTGCGCGCCGGCGCCCAGCCCGCTTCCCACAGAATCGCCGAAATCGCCTGCAGCACGCCCACCTGGTAGGCGGCACGGGCGCCCCCTCCCGTGAGTATCAAGCCTGTTTTATTTTGCATTCCCATGCCGGCAGATTAGCAGGGTCTTGATACTTTGTGGAAAAGTTTCGGGGTCAGACCCGTTGGGTCTGACCCCAGCTTTTTCCTTTGGCCTAAACAGTAGTAATCAAAAAATCAATCGCCCCGAACCATGCCTTCTCTTCTCGGATCGGCGCCGCCAAACCAGAAATCCTTGCCGTGCGCATTCAGGCGCATGATGCCCTGCAAGCCGGAATTCTGCTCGATCACGCGCACTTCGTGGCCCATGGCCTGCAGCGCCTCGACCTGGGCGGCCGGCGCGCGGCCCTTTTCCAGTTCCGTCGGGCCGTTGCGGCTGCCGAAGTTCGGCAGGCTGATCGCCTGCTGCACGTTCAGGCCCCAGTCCATGGTGCCGACCAGCACCTTGGCGACATAGTTGATGATGGACGAGCCACCGGGCGACCCCGTCGCCAGCACCAGCTTGTGCGTGCCCTTTTCGAACACGAGGGTGGGCGACATGGCGCTGCGCGGACGCTTGCCCGCCTCGACCCGGTTGGCGATCGGGCCGTCGGCATCGCGCGAATCGAACGAGAAATCTGTCAGCTGGTTATTCAGCAGGAAGCCGTCGACCATCTGGCGCGAGCCGAACGCGTCTTCCACGCTGGTGGTCATCGACAGGCCGCCCCCAAAAGCGTCCACCGCCACCAGGTGCGACGTCGACGGACGCTGCAAGGCGTTGTCCATGCCCCACGCCACCTGCATGCCGGGCGGCG
This sequence comes from Janthinobacterium glycogeni, assembly GCF_051380725.1. Classification (NCBI taxonomy): domain Bacteria; kingdom Pseudomonadati; phylum Pseudomonadota; class Betaproteobacteria; order Burkholderiales; family Oxalobacteraceae; genus Janthinobacterium; species Janthinobacterium glycogeni. Next base: position 75,801 of record NZ_JBNYXP010000015.1, read on the forward strand.
TGCCGGGCAAGGCTTTGCCCATGGATTTCTCGCCGATCAGGGATGCACGCTGCGCCAGGTAGGTTTTATCGAGCATCGAGGCGACGCCCTTGCCCGGCAGCGGCACGAAGTCCGTGTCGGCCACGTAGCGGTTGCGGTCCGCGTAGGCCAGGCGCCCCGCTTCCGAGAACAGGTGAATCGCCTGCGCATCGAGCACGCCGTCGACGGGTGGATACGGGCGGATATCCTTGACCTCCAATATGCCCAGCATCTGCGCGATGGCGATGCCGCCCGACGACGGTGGCGGCATGCCGCACACGGTCCATGCCTTGTAGTCGCTGCAGACGGGTTCGCGCACCTTGGCGCGGTAGCCGGCGATGTCCTGCGCCGTCAGCTTGCCCGGATTGCTCGGGTGCGCCGCCACCTTGGCGGCGATGTCGCGCGCGATGCGGCCGTTGTAGAACGCGTCGGCGCCGCCGCGGGCGATCTCGCGCAGGGTGCGCGCCAGTTCCGGATTTTTCAGCACGTGGCCGACGGGCCAGGCCTTGCCCTCGCCGTCATAGAAATACGCGGCGGCGACCGGGTCGCGCTTCAGGGCCTGGTCCCAGTTCAGCAAGCCGTTGAGGCGTTGGCTGACGGGAAAACCGCCGTGCGCCAGCCTGATGGCGGGACCGAACAGGGTCGCCCACGGCAGCTTGCCGTGTTCCTTGTGCGCCAGTTCCAGCATGCGCAGCACGCCCGGCGCGCCCACGGAACGCCCGCCCACCACGCCCGTGGCGCGCGAGACGGGACTGCCGTCGGCATTCTGGAACAGGTGTTCGTCCGCCGCGGCAGGCGCCGTTTCGCGCCCGTCAAACGCCTGCACGCCCTTGGCGGTGGAATACAGCAGGAAGGCGCCGCCGCCGATGCCCGACGATTGCGGTTCGACCAGGGTGAGCACCAGCTGCGTGGCGATGGCCGCGTCGATGGCGCTGCCGCCCTTTTTCAGCATCTGGTAGCCGGCATCGGCGGCCAGCGGATTGGCGGCGGCGACCATGAATTTCTGCGCCGCCCAGCCGTTTTTTTCCGCATACGCGGTGGCGATTTCCGGCGCCTTCTGCGGCACTTCGGCAAATACGGGACTGGCGGCCAAAGCCCCCAGCAAGGTCAGGCTCAGCGCCAGCGGCTTCAATGCGATCATGGATTCTCCGATAAAAAAAGGGCGCACAGCCAGGCAAGGCTGTACGCCCCATACGGGGATATCCTACATCAAATCACGCCGGGCTTATTTGGGCTGCATGCGGATGGCGCCGTCCAGGCGGATGGTCTCGCCATTGAGCATGACGTTTTCCACGATGGCCTTCACCAGTTGCGCGTATTCGCCCGGCTTGCCCAGGCGCGAAGGGAACGGCACCATCTTGCCCAGCGCATCCTGCACTTCGGCCGGCATGCCGAGCAGCATCGGCGTCTCGAAAATGCCGGGCGCCACCGTCATGACGCGGATGCCGTTGCGCGACAGGTCGCGCGCCATCGGCAGGGTCAGTCCCACCACGGCCGCCTTCGACGAGGCGTACGCGGCCTGGCCGATCTGGCCATCGTAGGCCGCCACGGACGCCGTGTTGATGATGATGCCGCGCTCGCCTTCGGCCGTCGCCTCGTGTTTCGCCATGGCGTCGGCCGCCAGGCGGCACATATTGAAGGTGCCGACCAGGTTGATGTTGACGACCTTCTGGAACAGGGCCAGCGGATGCGGGCCATCCTTGCCCACGGTTTTCACGGCCGGCGCCACGCCGGCGCAGTTGACCAGGCCGCGCAAGGTGCCCAGCTTGGTCGCCGCGGCCACCACGGCCAGGCCGTCTTCTTCCGACGTGACGTCGCACTGCACGAACACACCGTTCAGTTCAGCGGCCAGCGCCTGGCCCGCCTCGGTCTGCACGTCGGCCAGCACGACCTTGCCGCCCGCCGCCGTCAGCATGCGCGCCGTGGCCGCGCCCAGGCCCGAAGCGCCGCCCGTGATGATGAATACATTGTCCTGAATCTGCATGAAATCTCCTGAGTGATAAGGGCCGTGTTCCCGGCGCCTGATGGTGGATGCATGATGCCATCATTACGTTTACGTAAACGTAATGTCGGCGACAATTGTAGCCATTTTTTGCGCGGCGTAGCCAAAAGTTATGGATGAACGGAGCAGGCCGGTGCTGGAGCGCTCAGCGGGACAGGACGAAAGCGCCCGCCGTGATCAGCACAATGCCGATCACTTTCGGCATGGTGAGCGCTTCCTGCAGCACGCAGCAGCCGATCAGGGTCACCAGCGCCATCGTGATGGCCGTCATGACGGGATAGGCCAGGCTGATTTGCAGCTTTTCCAGCGCCACCGCATAACAGATGAAGCCCAGGGCATAGGCGCCCCCCGCGCCGCCCAGCCACAGCAGGCGGACGACATTCAGGCCGCTGCCATACTGGCTGGACATTTTGATCAGCAAGGTGGCGGCCGCGCTGGCCACAGAGGCAAGCGCGCACCATAGGAAGCCGGCGGAAGCGGAAGTTATCATCGGTAATGGTTCGGGTACGGTTGCGGGAGAGGGTGCGACATTCTACAGGCTGGCGCCGACCGCCAGCGCCATGCAGGCGGCGATGACCACGAGGCTGACAGGATCCTTGCTCACATACAGCACGGGATCCTCGTTGACCTCGCCCCGGAAGGTCAGCGTCCACAGTCGCCCAAGCCAGAACACCAGCAGGGGCACGATCCCCAGCAACAGGTAGGGACGCGCATACAGTACCAGGATGTTTTGGGAATTAAAGTACAGCATGAACACCAGCAGCGAAATGAATCCGCTGTTCACGCCCATGATGCCGATCGGTGCCTTATCGGCCGTCGTATAACTGCGGCCGCGCGTCTTTTCCTTGCCTTGGCGCTCCAGATTGAATAACTCGCTATAGCGCTTGAGCAGCGCCAGGCTGAGGAAAATAAAGAACGAAAAGGCCAGCAGCCAGAACGACGGTTCGATATGCGTCGCCGCGCTGCCCCCCAGGATGCGCAAGGTATACAGGATGGCGAGGGTGACGATATCGACCATCAGCAAGCGCTTCAGGTAAATCGAGTACGCCAGTGTGCTGGCGAAGTAAATCGCCACGGCCAGCAACAGCAGGGGATCGAACAGTGCGCAAATGGCCAGCGCCAGGATGGCCAGCAGCGGACTGGCCAGCAAGGCAACGGGCAGCGGCAGGCTGCCGGCGGCTATCGGCCGGCGGCACTTGCTGGGGTGGCGCCGGTCATCGGGCGCATCGAGCGCATCATTGAGCAGATAGGCGCTGGAGGCGCACAGCGAAAAAGCGACAAACGCCACCAGCGCCTGCAGGAAGGTCGGCAAATTTATCGCATGGCCGGCCAGCATCGGCACGAAGACGAGCAGATTCTTCAGCCACTGGCGGGGCCGCATTGCCTTGAGCAGGGGCGCGCCCCACCCGGCGCGCGGCGTCCCCGCCGCCTGCGTGGCGCCGCCACCGGCCAGACGGAACGGCGTGCGCGTGACGGAAAACGCCGCGTTGCTGGCATTCCATACCGCGACGTCAACACTGGCATTGCCTATGTAATCAAACCCCTTGGCGCCAAACAGCTCGCTCAGCTGATGCGCCTTGTTGTGCGAAGTGAGATTGATCCCGTCCTCGGTGGCCAGCACGCGGTCAAACAGGCCCAGGTGGACGGCGATGGCGTCGGCGAAACGGCGCTGCGAACCTGTCGCCAGAACGATCTGGCGCCCTTCGCTGCGCTGACGCGCCAGGTCGGCCAGCAAAATCTGATCATACGGCAAGGCTTGTGGATCGATCTCCACCATGTCCGCCATTTTTTCCTTGAAGCCAGCCTTACCGGAAAATAGCCAGAACGGCAATCGCCAGAGCTGCAAGAAGCGTATTTTGATAAAGATGAGAATCGCTTCCCACAGCAAGTCCGAATGGATCAGCGTACCGTCGAGATCGACCACCAGCGGTACACTCTTCTGCTCGCCCTGCGCGCGCAACATGGATTCGGCCATGATATTACCTTCCCTTGCCGGATGCCGGCATGCGTGACAGCAACCAGGCGCTGTCCCGATCCGGCGTGGGCATGGCTGGCGCACCGACACGCGCGCTCAGAGCGCACAACATGAATGCCACGGCAACGGGGATGAAGGCGTCAAACTGGCGCCCTTCATTGAACTGTCCCACCATCAAGGTCATGGTCAGCAAACACGGCAGGATAATCAGGCAGCGGCGCAGCGGCGCCGACGCATAGCGCCAGCCGGAGGCGGCCACGAGATACCACAGCAATATAGGACCCAGATTCTGTACCAGCGTACGCGGATGGTGCAGGAAGAGATTGATATTATTGGCAAACTTGCCCCCTTCCCATGCCTGATGGGCTGGCAACACATAAAACATCAGTACGCGCACCAGGCCATACAGCAGCAGTTGCAGCAAGATCCAGCCTGCCAGCGAGCGCAGTTTCATCTGTCCAAGCAAGACAAAGCCACTCGTCACGATCAGAAAGAGCGTGATCTCGTGATTGAACGTTCCCGCCACCAGCATCGCCACGTAGGGCAGCATTTCGCGGCGCAGCAGATGGTAGAGGCAAAAGGAATAGACAAAAATAATGCCGATATCGTAAAACGTGTAATAGGTGACCGTGGGCGCCCACATGCACAGCACCAGAAACTGCGCCACGAAGGCCAGGTCGCGGCGGATGAACAGCGCGGCAAAACGCCTGACCGACCACAGCATCAGCACCACGGCCAGGACCTGGGACCAGAGATAACACTCGATGGCACCCAGGCGGGGGAACAGATGCTGCAGGACCTGTGCCGGGAAAATGAACATGACGCGGTGCTGGAACGGCGGCGTACCCTTGAATGCCATGATGTCATCGATCAGGTACCAGCTTTCCTGCGTGCCGAAACGCAGGAGCATGCCCGCAAACACGGCGGTGTAACTGGCGAACAGCAGGTAATCGAGCCCATCGTCGCTCTTGGCTGCGGGCCGGTGCAAGCGATGCAGGAACACAGCCGCAGTGACGGTGAAGGCCAGCCAAAGCAGCAGGAAAAAGCTCACCAAAGCATCCATTTTCTGGAGATAAAATGCCAGCGGGTGGCGGTCCGCATGCCCCAATACCCGATTGAGCACTGACCATGAGCGCCCGTCATAGGCTGCCTCCACCAGTGCATGTCCTGCCAAAAAATACCAGGAAAATACCGCCAGGGCACAGATGGAAAACGTGACGAACAAGAGACGGAGATGGGCTGATTTCATTGTAAATTAACAACAGTACGATGACAACAATAAATTATTAAATATTTATTGTTATTGTTTCATGATATATACAAAAAAGCAATAATTAAATTCCAGCCATCCATTCTGAAAGTTTATTTATTTATTAATACTTCTGAAATGGAGAGGCGGGGCATGCACGGATAATGCCCACCGGCAACGCGCCGGGTCCGTCTAATTCTTCCGGCATGGCAGCGTCCTACGCTGGCGCCGACTTCCTAGAAACACTGCAAGAACGCCCCATTGCGGTGGCAGATGCGCCCATTGGCATCGAGCGTTGCGTTGCCCGCGCCGTTGTAGCGCGCGCCGGCCGCGTCGCGGCAACCGCCCGTGTCGCATGAACCGATGGGCTGCGGCGCGCGCGGCATGGGCACGGCCGGGCTGGGCGGCAGGGGCGCCATGGGCACGACGGGCGGTGCGGGCTGCGCCGGCATGCGGCCGATCACCTGCGCCACGGCGCGGCGCGGCTGCACGGGCGACGCCGGACGACACGGCTCCACCGCCAGCTTGCCGCTGTCATGCGGATCGAGCCGGCACACGGGCAAAGGCTCAGTCAAGGACTCGGCGGGCACCGACTGTTCCTGCGCCCAGGCATGGCCGCCAGCGAGCAGCAGGGCGCCGGCCAGCGCCAGCACGGTTTTTGTCATCGTCGTCATGCCCCCTCCCCAAAAATCGATCATACCGCTTTCATTATTGGCACACACGGCGCCAGATGCCAGCACGAGTAACACGCACACGCTGGCAGCCGCCAGACACATGCTGCAACGGCGTTTTATTTCCTTTCAGCACTTTCCTTCTTGCCAGGATAGCATTACAATAAGAACGATTCTTATTCTCATTCGTGAAATAGGAGCGCAGTTTATTGCATTTTCAATCATTCATGCCCGAGCCACCCGGAAGGCAGCCAGGAAAAAACAACATCCGGAAAGTTCACCATGACCAAGCGCAGTCCCGCCTTCGCAACCTTCGCAGCCCCCGCCGCCACTCCCGCCCGTTCCCGCCATTGCGCCGCCATCGTCCTGCCCTGCCTGCTGTCGCTGGCCGTCAGCAGCGCCTGGGCCGAAGGCAATGCGGCCGCCGATCCGACCATGAACACGGTCGTCGTCACCGCGTCCGGTACGGCCATCGACATCAAGGATGCGCCGGCCAGCATCAGCGTCATCACGCGCGAGGAAATCGAGCGCCAGCCCGTGTATGACTTGAATACCCTGTTGCGCCGCATTCCCGGCGTGACGGGCGGCACCAGCCCCGTGGGCGAGGAATCGAAGATCAAGCTGCGCGGCCTGCCCGACAAATACACCCTGATCCTCGTCGACGGCAAGCGCGTGGGCAGTTCAGCCGACACGGCCTACCGTCCCGACCTGGGCCGCCAGGACTTGAACTGGATCTCGCCCGACATGATCGAGCGCATCGAAGTGGTGCGCGGACCCATGTCGTCGCTGTACGGTTCGGACGCCATGGGCGGCGTGATCAACATCATCACGCGCAAGGTGCCGGGCAAATGGAACGGTTCGGCCACGGCCAACTACACGCAGCCGCAGGACAGCGGCCGCGGCACGGCGCACCAGCTGGGCGTGAACCTGGCTGGCCCCTTGTCGGACACGGTGGGCATGCGCCTGGGCGTGGGCCAGACGCGCCAGAATCCCGATGAAAAAGCGATCGGCAAATCGGGCGGCATCGGCGGCGAACGCAACCAGACTGTCTCGGGCCAGCTGAACTGGGCGCTGGACAAGAAGCAGAACCTGTCGCTGGACGCCAGCTACGGCAAGCAGCAATCGACGGATTCGACCACGCTCGACGCGGACGGCTACCCGCTGTTCGGCGCCTGGGGCGCGAGCAAGCTGATACGCAAGAGCGCCAGCATCGGCTATGAAGGCCGCTGGGACTTCGGCAAGGTCATGGTCAACCTGTATCACAACGATTTCGACAACGAAGTCGTCGGCACAGTGGCCAAATCCAAGGACAGCACACTCGACGCCAGCCTGGAAAAACGGGTCGGCTGGGGCGGCATCGAGCAGATGCTGGTGATGGGCGGCCAGTGGAAGCACCAGGAACTGACGAACAGGGACACCATCGGCACCGTGCCCACCGATTACCTGGGCAACCCCGTGAGCGGCGCCACCCTCTCCGGCACCACCTCGGCCCTGTTTGCGGAAGACCAGCTTTTCCTGCGCGACAACCTGACGGCGACGGCCGGCCTGCGTCTCGATCACCACAGCAAGTTCGGCAACCACTACAGCCCGCGCCTGTACCTCGTGTACCACCCTGCCCCCGCCTGGACCATCAAGGGCGGCGTGTCGCAAGGCTTCCGCGCCCCCAGCCTGAAGGAAAACTCGCCGGCGGCGGCCACGCAGTCGGGCGGACGCGGTTGCGGCAGCCTCAAACCGCTGGGCTACATCACGGGCGGCTGCTACATGGCCGGCAATGCGGACTTGAAGCCGGAAACGAGCACGGCCGGCGAGATCGGCGTGGCGTGGGAACAGAATGGCTGGGACGTGGGCCTGACGTACTTCCACACGGATTTCAAGAACAAGATCGACTATGCGCCGCTGGGTTTTTACCAGAAGCAGTGGTGGACCAAGATGACGAATATCCAGAAAGCGCGCACCAGCGGCCTGGAAGCGACGGCCACCATCCCGCTGACGAAAAACCTGAACTGGCGTAACAACGTGACCTACATGGCCGAGGCGAAAAACCTCACCACGGGCGCCAACCTGCTGTCGACGCCGAAGCTGTCGTGGTACTCGGCGCTGGGCTGGCAAGTCAACGACCAGCTGTTCGGCGAAGTGTCGGCCCAGTACACGGGCAAGGAACTCGACGCGGGCAAGCTGGCCGACAAGGCCTACACCATCGTCGACACCGTCGTGTCGTACAAGGTCACGCCGCAATGGACCGTGCGCGGCGGCGTGCAAAACCTGTTCAAGAAGGGCCCGATGGCCGACGGCCTGGTCGACTATTACGTGCCGGGACGGCGCATGTTCGTCGGCCTGACGTCGCGCTTCTAATAGCGGGGCGGCGGCGTATCGGGCGGCGGCGTGGCGGCATTGGCCGGCACGCTGCCCAGCAGCTGCCCGGCGGCCGGGACCTTGTGGCCGCTCGCATACATGCATTGCTGGTAGGCATCATCGTAGCGGCGCTGCATGCCATGCGAGGAAGTGTGGTCCGCGGCGGTGCCGGCCAGTTGCACCTGCGCATGACCGCGGCAACTGGCATCATCCCCCTGAAATTGCGCGAAACTCTTGCCCGTACCGGGCAAGGCCGTGGCCGACGGGCCTTCCGGCATCACCGTGCATGCCGCCAGCAACAGGGGCGCCAGCAAGCCGGCATACCCCATCAACGCTTTCGTGTTCATGTTAACCTCCCCGGTCAGCGCACGCTGCTCGGCAATACGGCACGCCATGCCGTACTGCAATTTTTCACGTAGGGATAATAGCCCTGCGGGCGGGCGCAGTAATACCACATCTGCACCGTCTGCTCGCCGCCCTGCTCGATGTACACGGGCGGCGGCTGCACGATCAGGGTGCGCCCATATGGATAGGGGTAGCCATACCACGGGTCGCCATACCAGCCAGGCCCATAGCCATACCACCAGGGAGATCCCACCCAGACGCCCACGTGCGAACGGCCATGGAAGTGGCCGTGATGGCCGTGGCCGTCGTGAAAACCGCCGTGCCGGCCCGGCGCCGCCTGAGCTACTCCCGCCGTGACCGCCAATACCAGCAGCGCCGCCAGCGCGCCGCCCTTCCTGCTGATGCTGTCCATGACATCCTCCCGCCTTCCATGCCAGACTGTGACGCTCGTTTCATTATTGACAGAGAGCCAGCACAAGCAAAGGCGCCGTAACAATTGCTCACCTTTGATACGCTGGGGATATGGACGGCAGGAAAGTTTCACTGATACAAACGCAAACAGCCCCGCAGCGCGGGCCGCGGGGCTGCATGGAGTGGCGCAGTCTATTGCGCCGGCAAGCTTTGCACGGGTGTCGCCGGCGCCAGGATGGGCGGCACGGGCGCGTGGATGGGTGCCGGCGCCTTGACAGCCAGCCAGCCCGTGGCCGGCAGCAGCGGCACCAGCAGCAGGGCCACGATATTGATGATCTTGATCAAGGGATTGACGGCCGGTCCGGCCGTGTCCTTGTACGGGTCGCCCACCGTGTCGCCCGTGACGGCCGCCTTGTGCGCGTCCGACCCTTTGCCGCCAAAATGGCCATCCTCGATGTATTTCTTCGCATTATCCCAGGCGCCGCCGCCCGTGGTCATGGAAATGGCCACGAACAGGCCCGTGACGATGGTCCCCATCAGCAAGCCACCGAGCGCCGCCGGCCCCAGCAGCATGCCCACGACGATGGGCACCACCACCGGCAGCAAGGACGGCACGATCATTTCGCGGATGGCCGACGCCGTCAGCATGTCGACGGCCTTGTCGTATTCGGGCCGCGCCGTGCCTTCCATGATGCCCTTGATGTCGCGGAACTGGCGCCGCACCTCGACCACCACGGCGCCGGCCGCGCGGCCCACGGCTTCCATCGCCATGGCGCCGAACAGATACGGTATCAGGCCGCCGATGAACAGGCCGACGATGACCATGGGGTTCGACAAATCGAAGGTGATGTGCTGGCCCACGGATTCGAGCGCATGCGTGTAGTCGGCGAACAGCACCAGCGCGGCCAGCCCGGCCGAACCGATGGCATAGCCCTTGGTGACGGCCTTGGTCGTGTTGCCGACGGCGTCCAAAGGATCGGTAATGGCGCGCACGGAGTCGGGCAGGCCCGACATTTCCGCGATGCCGCCCGCGTTATCGGTGATGGGGCCGTACGCGTCGAGCGCGACGATGATGCCAGCCATCGACAGCATCGAGGTGGCCGCGATGGCGATGCCGTACAGGCCCGCCAGCTGGTACGAGACGAGGATGGCGACGCAGACGGCCAGCACCGGGTACGCGGTCGACTTCATCGACACGCCCAGGCCGGCGATGATATTCGTGCCGTGGCCCGTCGTCGACGCTTCGGCGATGTGGCGCACGGGCTTGAAATCCGTGCCCGTGTAGTACTCGGTGATGTACACCATCAGGCCCGTGAGGACGATGCCGACGACGGTGGCGCCCAGCATCTTGTAGCGCATGGCGTCGTCGGGCCACAGCAGCCACGTCACCACGGCAAAGCCGACCAGGGACAGGCCGGCCGCCCACCACAGGCCCGTGTACAGGGCCGACATGATCTTCTTGCCGGGGGCCGTCCTGACCATCGAGCAGCCGACGATGGAGGCGAGGATGGAAACGGCGCCCAGCAGCAGCGGATAGATGATGGCCGTGCCGCTCGCCTCTGCCATCAGCAAGGCGCCCAGCAGCATGGTGGCGATCAAGGTCACGACATAGGTTTCGAACAGGTCGGCCGCCATGCCGGCGCAGTCGCCCACGTTGTCGCCCACGTTGTCGGCGATGACGGCCGGGTTGCGCGGATCGTCCTCGGGAATGCCCGCCTCCACCTTGCCCACCAGGTCCGCGCCCACGTCGGCGCCCTTGGTGAAGATGCCGCCGCCGAGCCGCGCGAAGATGGAGATGAGCGAGGCGCCGAAGGCCAGGCCGATCAGAGGCTTGATCAGGTCATGCTGGGTCAGGCCGGGCGCGCCCGTCTTCATCAGCAGCCAGTAGAACAGGGTCACGCCCAGCAGGCCCAGTCCCACGACCAGCATGCCGGTGATCGCCCCGCCCTTGAAGGCCACGTTCAGCGCCTGGTTGATGCCCAGGGTCGCCGCCTGCGCCGTGCGCACATTGGCCCGCACCGAGACATTCATGCCGATGAAGCCGCAGGCCCCCGACAGCACGGCGCCAATCAGAAAGCCCAGCGCCGTATGCAGGCCCAGCAGCACGTAGATGGCGATCAGCAGCACCACGCCGACGATGGCGATGGTGCGGTACTGGCGCGCCAGGTAGGCGGCCGCGCCCTGCTGGATGGCCAGGGCGATTTCCTGCATGCGCGCGTTGCCGGGATCCTGCCGCAGGATCCAGCTACGCGACACCAAACCATAGATGACTGCGATCACGCCGCAGGCTACCGCAAACCACAAACTGGCTGCCATATCGTCCCCTTCTGTTTTTATCCGACGTCATTGCCGACAGCTGCAGACCGCACCGGGTAGGCACGCGCAGCCAGGAAAACACGACCTGCAAAAAACCTGAACCACGAAAACGACACGGCGCCCGCCTGAAGCGCGGGCACAAAAAAAGCGGACACTCAGGTCCGCTTTTCAAAACTGCTTATTCCGCCAGGGCGGCAAATGCGCTGTCGCGGATTTGCTCGACCGGACCGACGCCGGCGATGCGGCGGTACTTCGGCGCGCCTGGCAGGCCGGACTTGGCCCAGTCGTTGTAGTAACCGAGCAAGACCTTGGTCTGGTTGTGGTACACGTCCAGACGCTTCTCGACGGTTTCCGCCTTGTCGTCGTCGCGCTGGATCAGCGGCTCGCCCGTGATATCGTCGACGCCGTCGACCTTGGGCGGATTGAATTTGACGTGGTAGACGCGGCCCGAACCCGGGTGGCTGCGGCGGCCGTCCATGCGCTCGATGATGGACGCATCGGGCACGTCGATTTCCAGCACGTAGTCGACATTGATGCCGGCATCCTTCATGGCGTCCGCCTGCGCGATGGTGCGCGGGAAGCCGTCGAACAGGTAGCCATTGGCGCAATCGGCTTCCTGCAGGCGGTTCTTGACCAGGCCGATCATGATGTCGTCCGACACGAGGCCGCCCGCATCCATGACTTTTTTCGCTGCCAGGCCCAGTTCGGAGCCTTCCTTGATCGCCGCGCGCAGCATGTCGCCCGTGGAGATTTGTGGAATGTTGTATTTTTCTTTGATGAAGTTAGCTTGGGTGCCCTTGCCGGCACCGGGTGCTCCTAAAAGTATCAGACGCATTGAAAAGTTCCTAAAAAACAGATTTTGGATGGTGGTATGTGTAATTATTTTTAGATGATGTTGCTATGGCTATCTTTCCCTACGAAACTTACCACAAAAAATCCCCGGAACGCCAGTTTGCTATCGAATTGCTATGCCCTGATTGATCAAAGCCAGCAATTAGCGAGGCGGACGTTTCAAAATGTGGTTTTTTGTGGCAGGCCCCGCATAAAGTTTTTCTCGCGCACGCACGGCGTCTGAAACACGTTCAGGGCAAGGCAGCCATGGACGTTTTCTCAGGTGACGTGGCGGTAGTGCGCCTGTACTCTGGCAAGATCTTCCGGCGTGTCGACACCGGCGGCCGGGGCCGAGTCCGTGACGTGCACGGCGATGGCGACACCGTGCCACAGCACGCGCAACTGCTCCAGCGCCTCGATGGCTTCCAGCGGCGAGGCGGACAATTGCGGGTATTCTTGCAAAAACGCATTGCTGTACGCATACAGGCCGATATGGCGCAGGGGCACGTAACCTGCCGGCAAGCTGTCTTTCGACTGCGCGAAGCCGTCGCGGTGCCAGGGGATGGTGGCGCGCGAAAAATACAAGGCGCGGCCGTTCTTGTCCAGCACGACCTTCACCACGTTTGGGTTGAACGCATCGGCTACCTCGTGCAGCGGATGGGCGCAGGTGGCCATCGGAACGGCACTGCTGATCTGCGCGGCGCAGGCGGCCAGCAGGGATGGATCGATCAGCGGTTCATCGCCCTGCAGGTTGACGACGACGGCGTCCGGCGGCAGCTCGAGCGTGCGCGCCACTTCGGCGATGCGGTCCGTGCCCGACGGATGGTCGGCGCGCGTCATGCACACTTCCACGCCATGCGCCGCGCAGGCGGCGCGGATGGATTCATGGTCGGTGGCGACGATGACGCGCGCGGCGCCGGACAGGGCTGCCTGCTCGGCCACGCGCACCACCATGGGTTTGCCGCCCAGGTCGGCCAGCGGCTTGCCCGGCAGGCGGGTCGAAGCCAGGCGGGCCGGGATGATGACGATGAACGCCATCGTTATTCCACTGCGTCTTGCAGGGTGCGCGCTTCGTCCGCCCACATGATGGGGATGCCATCGCGGATAGGATAGGCGAGGCGGTCGGCGCGGCAAATCAGTTCCTGCGCCTTCTTATCGTGTTCAAGCGGACCCTTGCAAACAGGGCAGACCAGGATATCAAGCAGTCGAGCGTCCACGACATTTCTCCACAATTTGTTGGGCCAGCGCGCTATCGATGCGCGCACTGACGGGGACGACCCACAGTCTCGGGTCATCTTTGAGATATTCAATTTGCGCACATTTTACTGCATCCTTCTCGGTGATCAAGATCACATCCGTGTCGAGTGCCGCAAATGGCTGGTCGAGGAAGTCGTGATGGTCGGGCAAGGGCAGTTCCGCGAAGTCCAATCCGGCCGCGCGCAGCATGGCAAAGAAACGCTGCGGGTTGCCGATGCCGGCCGCCGCCACGATGCGCTGGCCGCCGGTCGCCAGGTCGGCTAGCGCCATGCGTTGCGTGCGGTCGGCAAGGCGTTCGGCCACGCCGCCATCGAGCCGCATCTGCACCACCAGGGAGCCCTTGGGCGCGACCTTGTCCACCAGCGCCGGCGCCAGCTCAGGCACATTGATCACCGTCACGTCGCGCCGGCGGCGCGGCGATTCGCGCAAGGGACCGGCCGGCAGCAGCCAGCCATTGCCCGCGCCGCGGCCGTCGAACAGCACGATTTCCACATCCCGCTGCAAGGCGTAATGCTGCAAGCCGTCGTCCGTGACCAGCACGTCGACTTCCGGGTGCGCGGCCAGCAGCGCCCTGCCCGCCTGCGCGCGGTCGCGCCCCACCATCACGGGGCAGCCGCCGCGCTGGAAGATCAGCAGCGGCTCGTCGCCCACCTGCTGCGGCGTGGACTCGCCCGTCACGGCGCGCGGCAGCCGGTCGGCGCTGCCATGGCCGCGCGAGATCACGCCCGGGCGCATGCCCGCCTCGCGCAAGGCTTGCACCAGCCAGATCGTCAGCGGCGTCTTGCCCGTGCCGCCGATAAAGATATTGCCGACGACGACGACGGGCACGGGCAGGCGCGCCGATTGCAGGATGTTGGCGCGGTACAAAACGCGCCGCACGGCGCTCAGGGCGCCGAACAGCAGCGAGACGGGCCATAGCGCGCACGCCAGCGGACCGCGTGTCAGCCAGGCGCGAGTCAATGTGGTTTCAAGCTTGGCGGGGGAGGATGTGGGCATGAAGGAAGACGTAAAAATGGTGTAGGTCGGATTAGCCGCGCCGCCAGGCGCAGCGTCATCCGACATGCTCGGCTGCGGCTTGTGTCGGCTTACGCGGTTCCGGCTAAGCCGACCTACTTGCTGCCGCCCGCCTGCGCCGCAAACGTCAGCTTTTCATAGCCGGCCAGGCGCGCCGCTTCCATCACGTGGATGACCATCTGGTGCATGGCGAACTGGTCGGCGTTGACCACGACCACGGGCGTCTGCGCGGGCGGCTTGCCGCCGTTGGCAGCCTTGGCCGCGTTTTGCAGGGCGTCGGCCAGGCCGGCCACGTCGCGGAACGATATGGGTTCGCGGTTGACCGTGTAATTGCCTTTGGCATCGATGGTGACGTCGATCTGCTGCGGCTTCTCCTTGGCCTGCTCGGCGTCGGCCGTCGGCAAGGTGATCTGCAGTTCCGTAAACTTGCTGTAGGTGGTGCTGACCATCAGGAAGATCAGGATCACCAGCAGCACGTCGATGAACGGGATCAGGTTGATTTCGGGGTCTTCACGCCCCTTGCCTTTGCGGAAGTTCATTTGCGGCCACTGTGGACGATGTCGACGAACTTGACCGCTTGCTGCTCCATGTCAATGACGAAACTGTCGACGAGGGCGCGGAAATGGCGGTAGAAGACGAGAGTCGGCATGGCGATGGCCAAGCCGAAGCCGGTGTTATACAGGGCCACCGAGATACCGTGGGCCAATTGTGCGGGATTCGAGCCGCTGGCGTTTTGCGAGCCGAAGATTTCGATCATGCCCACCACCGTGCCGAACAGGCCCATCAGCGGGGCCAGGGTGGCGATGGTGCCCAAAGTCGTCAGGAAACGTTCCAGCGTGTGGGCCACGCCGCTGCCCGCCTCTTCGATCGATTCCTTCATCACCTCGCGCGGCGCGTCGACATTGCGCAGGGCGGCGGCCAGCACCACGCCCAGCGGCGAATTGCCTTCCAGCTTGGCCACCGTGTCCGGCGTGATCTTGCCGCTGCGATATACCTGCACCACTTCATCGAACAGCTTGCGGGGCAGTATCTTGCCGCGTCGCAAATACAGCAGACGCTCGATGATCAGGGCCAGGGCGACGATGGAAGCGATCAACAACAGCCAGATGGGCCAGCCAGCGGCTTGAAATATAGCGAGCAAAAGAAACTCCTGGTAAAGGGAAGGCGATGGACCGCCCGGACAGCCTGTATTGTACCGAGCGCCGAAGACCGATGGTACGTGCGCGCAGGGATGGCGCAATGTAGCGCGTTGCCGCGCCGGCGGCAAGTGGTGCCTGCATGGCACTTGTCCCCACCGCGCGGCGAGCAGCTGCCACTGCGGCACAGTTTTGCACACTTTATGTGGATAAGATTGTGAGCAAGCATGAAGTCCAGCATGCAAGTGATTGATTTACATGAAGATTATCGTGCTGCGCAAAATACAGGCATAGCAGCTTATCGACAGTAGTCAATGTCAATAAATTAATACTTGAAGAGTTCTGCACATTTACTGTGGACAAGATTGTGCGCAAACCCAGGAAATTCAATCAAGTCTTTGATTTTAAAGGAAATTAACTCAATGAGTAAAAAAGTGGCAGCCAGCGCGCAATCGGCGGCAGATAGGCAGTCAAAGTTCTGCACACAATCTGTGGACAAGATTGTGTGCAAGCGCAAAGATAGGCGCTAAGTGCATTGATTTATATCGTTTTTATTGCCATGCATAAAAATGCAGCAAGGCCGCAAAAGCGGGGTTTTCGGCGTCCGATTGTACGTCCAGACGGCACTTTTCCACCGTCAGCGCAGTTCCACACATAAAGTGTGGATAAGATTGTGAGCAAGCCGATTGACTCCATGCAAGAGCATTGATTTTAAAGGAGTTTTTTTCGATGCTGAAAAATAAGGCAGCGCGAGCGCCTGCTCGCGCCGTGGAAAAGTACCGGAAAAGACGAAACGATTTATGCGGTTTTGCACATATTCTGTGGATAAGATTGTGAGCAAGGCGTACAGCTTCATGCTAAATACTTGATTTATATGGCTATTTTTATGCTGCGTAAAATGCAGGCAAGCCATGCCATGCACGTTCCGGTGGATAAATCAGGCACCGCGCCAGAGTTCTGCACATTTTTTGTGGATAAGATTGTGCGCAAGGCCATGCATGGCATACTAAGCGATTGATTCCTATGCACTTTATTTCCATGCGCAAAAATGTAGCAAGGTACTTTTACCGGTCAATATAGGTTTGACGGCCAACGTTTGTCCAAGGCAAAAAGTTCCGCACACTTTCTGTGGATAACTTTGTGCGTAAGTGGAAGGGGCTGCACTGATGTGCTTGATATTAAAGGATTTTTTCCCTGTGCACGCAAATCAGGCATACGGGAATTCATCATGAAATCAATTACTTAGAAATAGATCTTGTTGTTTTGCACGATGTATGACATAAGCATGACCTCGCCGATAATATGTGGACAGTTCCCTTCCCGCTCCCAGCTTTATGATGACAGACAACCCGACTGACAGCGGCTTTGCCGCCCCGCCCGTGCTGACCGTCAGCGCCCTGAATCAGGCCGTCGCGCGCCTGCTCGAGCGCTCGTTCCCTCTGACCTGGATCGCCGGCGAGATTTCCAACTTCACGCGCGCCGCCTCCGGCCACTGGTATTTCACCCTGAAGGATGACGGCGCCCAGGTGCGCGCCGTGATGTTCCGTGGCCGCGCCCAGTACGCCGGCTTCACGCCGCGCGAAGGCGACAAGGTCGAAGTGCGCGCCCTCGTCACCCTGTACGGCGCGCGCGGCGATTACCAGATCAACGTCGAAGCCATCCGCCGCGCCGGCGTGGGCGCCCTGTACGAAGCGTTCCAGCGCCTGAAGGAAAAGCTGGCCGCGCAGGGACTGTTCGACCAGGAACGCAAGCGCGCCATCCCCATGTTCGCGCGCAGCATCGGCATCGTCACCAGCCCGCAGGCGGCCGCCCTGCACGACGTGCTGATCGCGCTCCAGCGCCGCGCCCCGCACGTCAATATCATCCTGTACCCGACGCCCGTGCAAGGCCAGCAGGCGCCGGAAAAGATCGCGCACGCCATCCGCACGGCATCAACACGGGCCGAATGCGACGTGCTGCTGGTGTGCCGTGGCGGCGGCAGCATCGAGGATTTATGGTCGTTCAACGATGAAGCCGTGGCCCATGCGATCGCCGACTGCTCCATGCCCGTGATCAGCGGCGTGGGCCACGAGACGGATTTCACCATCGCCGACTTCGCGGCCGACCTGCGCGCGGCCACGCCGACGGCCGCGGCCGAACTGGCGGCCACGCCGCGCGCGGACTGGATGGCGTCCCTGCGCGCCGATGCGGCCGACCTGCGCCGCGCCATGCGCCGCCGCCTCGACGACGCGGCGCAGACGCTGGACCGCCACAGCCGCCGCCTGCTCAACCCGAAGGCGCAGCTGCGGCAGCAGCGCCTGCAGCTGCTGGCCCTGTCGACGGCCATGACGCATGCAGCGCGCGCGCCCGTGAACCAGTCGCAATATGCACTGGAACGCCTGCGCAGCCGCTGGGCCGCCTTGCGGCCCGACGTCACGGCGCCGCGCGCGCGCCTGGTGGAAGCGCAGCGGCGCGGCGGCGCCGCCATGGCGCAGATGCTCAGCCAGCGGCGCCACCGCCTCGACGGCCTGGCGGCGCAGCTGGAACTGTTGAATCCGCAGCGTACCCTGGAGCGCGGCTACGCCATCCTGCGCGACGAAAAAGGCGCCATCGTGCGCTCGCCGGCGCAGCTGCAGGCGCGCCAGAACGTCAACGTGCGCCTGGCCGAAGGCAGCGCGCAGATCGGCATCGCCAGCGTGCAGGCGACCCTGGAATAAAAAAGGCCGGGGAAGCTCCCCGGCCCAACACCTTCCCCTACTGAGTGGACTGCGACTGCAACTGCTCTTTCACACTACTCCATTTAAAACTTCATCGACACGCGCGCGCCAAACGTGCGCGGCGCGTTGTAGAAGGCGCCGTAGATCTGCTGCGTCGGCTGGCATGGCATGCCCACGTCCGTGCAGATTTCATTGACGTCCAGCTTGACCGCCTTGTCGGTGGCGTTCTGCACGAACGCTTCCACCGTGTACGCCTTGTTCGCCGGCTGGAAGCGCAGGCTCAGGTCCAGGGTCGTGTAGGCTTCCTGGCGCTTGACGCCCGCATGGCCCGGCACGTCACCGTTGAACGCGCCCGCGCCCACGTACGACATGGTTTCATAATGCACCGAGGCGCGCGGCGTGAGCTGGCCGCCGCCCACCGTGAAATCATGCTCGTACTGGACGGTGGTGGAAAACTTCGGCGCGTGCTTCATGGTGCTGCCGCCCACATTCACCAATGGCGCCGTCGAACCGCAGGACTGGCCATTCGCGCGCGCCGCATCGACGTCGCACGACATGAAGTCGTCGTACACGGCTTTGAGCCAGGTGGCGTTGCCCGTCAGGCGGTCGACCTTCGTCGGCCGCCACACCCATTCCGCTTCCAGGCCCTTGACGGTGGCGCCGGCCGCGTTGAAGTTGGCCAGCACGCTGTTGACCACCTGCGATTCGAGCTTGTCCTTGTACTTCATCAGGAAGGCATCGAGGTTCAGGGTCAGTTCGCGATTCAGCAAGTCCGACTTGAAGCCGATTTCATAGCTGGTCAGCTTTTCCGGCTTGGTGGTGGCGCCGCCGTCGCCGATGGCCGGCGAATGAAAGCCCGTCGTCACGGAGCCGAACAGCAAAATGTCCGGACGCAGCTTGTACTCGATGCGGCCCAGCCAGGTGGCCTGGCCGTATTTCAGGTCGGCCGTATTGTCGCCTGGCGTATTGCCGCAGGCGGCGGCCGTGATGGCGCCGCCCGGGCCGATATTGTGCGTGTTGGCCAGGCCCGTGCCCGGCGTGACCAGCTGGCGCAGCTGGTCGGCGGTGAGCACGGTGGTGCCCAGCGGCGTGTTCGCGGGCCAGTTCGGGCAAGCCCAGTTCTTGCCGCCGATGTCGAATTTATGGTCCTTCGTGTAGCGCGCACCGGCCGTCAGCTTGATCTGGTCCGTCACTTGCTGGCTGACCTGCCCGAACACGGCCTTCGATTTGAGCTGGCGGTCGCCCTGGATGAAGGACATGGACGAGGCATACTGGCCCACGGTCGGCTGCACGAAGATCACGGCGCCGTTGGCGATATCCTGCTGCACGGCCGCCTGCGAAATCTGGCTGCGGTCGATATCGAAGCGCACCTTGTTCTTTTCATTGAACAGGAACAGGCCGGCCACCCACTGGAACGGCGCATCGTCGTCCGAGCGCGCCTGCAGCTCGTGCGAATAACTGTCGAACTGCGCCCAGTCGGTGCGGTTTTCCGACTTGAAGCCGGGGAACAGGCCCGCATCGGCATCGTTGCTGTTCTGGCGCTTGTAGCGGCTCCAGCTGCCCAGGTACGTGAAGTCCAGCGCATCGGTCGGCTTGTAATTGAGCTTGCCCTTGTAGGTCAAAATGGACTGATCCAGGGTGCCCGGCGTGTCGATCAGGGCCGAGCGCAGCTTCTCGCCCGGCTTCGGCTCGGCCGCCAGGTAGACGTTGCCGGCGCCCTGGTCGAGGAAGTAGTCGGCGATGAAGGTGCCTCGCAGCTGCGGCGTGAACTTCCACAGCAGCGAGGCGCGCACGCCCATCTGGTCGCCGGCGCCATACTTGGCCGTGCCCGGCATGACGTTCGAGCCGCGGCGGAAGTCCACCGTGCCGTCGTGGCTATCCTTGATGGCGGCGATGCGCAGCGCCACGTCGTCAGAGAACGGGATATTGATCATGCCCTGCGTCTGCAGGTGGCGGTAGTCGCCCACGGTGATGCCGGCCGAGCCCATGAACTTGGCCGTGCTCGGCGCGGCCGAGACGAGATTGACGGCGCCGGCCGTCGAATTGCGGCCGTTCAGGGTGCCCTGCGGTCCGCGCGCCACCTCGACGTGGCTCAAATCATACATCAGCGCCGTGGCGCCCTGGGGACGCGGCGAATACACGCCGTCGACATAGAAGGCGACGGCCGGGTCGCCCAGCTCCGTGTGGTTGGCCGATCCGACGCCGCGCATGTAGACGTGCACGCCGCCCGAGTCGCCATGCTGTTCGACGACGAGGCTCGGCACCATGGTGGCCAGCGACGCCAGATCCTTGACCTGGTTGTTTTGCAGGGTGTCCTGGTTGAAGGCGGTGACGGCCAGCGGCGTCTCCTGCACGAAGGTGTTGCGGCGCGTGGCCGTGACGACGATGCGGTCCATCTGTTCGGCTGCCGGTTTTGCCGCATCCGTGGCCGCCGTGGTGCTGGCCGCTTCCTGGGCCATGGCGGCGCCGCTGCCCAGCAAGATGAACTGGGCGAAGGTCGCATGCGCCAGGCTGAGGGCGATGGTATTGCGTTTGAGCTGTTGCATTGTTGTTGTCTCCTGTACCGCTGGTTGAATGATGATCACATAGCTCTTTGGCTACTGCTGCACATTTTTTGGGTGTCAATCTGAAGTCATGTCGCCTCCGTGCCGGGTCAATGGGTGGCCACGGCGCGCCCGGCCGTGTCGAACAGAAAGGCATGGCCCTCCTCCGGCGCGAAGCCGATGGCGCTGCCCTGCGCCAGCGCGTGGCGCGCTTCGCCGTGCAGCTTGATGGCCACCGCATGCGGGCCGCCGTCGCTGCGATCGTCGAGCGTCGCGTGGATGATCTGCGCATCGCCCAGCTGCTCGATCAGGGTCACGCTGGCGCCATAGCCTTCATTGCGCGGCACCAGGCGCAGGTGCTCGGGGCGTATGCCGACCAGCATGCCCGCCTCGCCGCCGAGCTGGCTGGCCAGCGCGGGGACGGCGGCGCACGGCAGGAAGTTCATGCGCAGCGCGCCGATGAAGCCGGCCACGAACTGGCTGGCCGGATGGCGGTACAGGTCCAAAGGCGCGCCCACCTGCTCCAGGTGCCCGCCGTGGAAAACGGCGACCCTGTCGCCGAGGGTCATGGCTTCGACCTGGTCATGCGTGACGTAGATCATCGTCGTGCCCAGTTCCTGGTGCAGCTTGGCCAGCTCGATGCGCGTCTGCACGCGCAGGGACGCATCGAGGTTGGACAGCGGCTCGTCGAACAGGAACACCTTGGGCTGGCGCACGATGGAGCGGCCGATGGCCACGCGCTGGCGTTCGCCGCCCGACAAGGCCTTGGGCTTGCGGTCGAGCAGGTGCGTGATCTGCAAGATCTCGGCCACCTTGCCGACGGCCGCGCGCACTTCCGCTTCCGGTCTGCCCGCCAATTTGAGGGCAAAGCCCATGTTGTCGCGCGCCGTCATGTGCGGATACAGGGCGTAGCTCTGGAACACCATGGCGATGCCCCGCTCGGCCGGCGCCACGTCGTTGGCCAGCAAGTCGCCGATGCGCAGCTGGCCCGCGCTGATGTCTTCCAGTCCCGCGATCATGCGCAGCAGGGTCGACTTGCCGCAGCCGGACGGTCCCACGAAGACCATGAATTCGCCGTCATGGATATCGAGATCGAGGCCCTTGACGATTTCCGGGCCGTCGCCATAGGTCTTGCGGATGCCGCGCAGCGAAATGGCGGCCATGTCAGTGCTCCCCGGCCAGGACCAGCTGGGCCGGTGCATGGGATGCGCGCTGCGCGGCGATAAAGTCGCGGTACCACAGGGCGCTGTCCTTGAAGCTGCGCTGCTGCGTGGCGTAATCGACGTACAGCATGCCGAAGCGCTTGGCGTAGCCCGAGTTCCACTCGAAGTTGTCCATCAGGCTCCAGTAGAAATAGCCGCGCACGTCGATGCCCTGCGCGATCACCGCGCGCAAGGCGTCCAGGTGCAGCCGCACGTACTCGATGCGAGGCTCGTCGTGGATCTTGCCGTCGACCGGCTTGTCGGCCACGGCCATGCCGTTTTCCGTGATGTAGACGGGCGGCAGCCGGTACTCGCGATGCAGGCCCACCAGCAGCTCCGTCAAGCCCTGTGGATAGGTTTCCCAGCCCATGTCGTTGACACCGAGCTTGCATTCGGGCTTGCGCGGCGGCGTCTCGGCGCTCACGTAAGCGCGTGTGTAATAGTTCACGCCGAGGAAATCGATGGGCTGTTTGATATCCGTGAAATCGTTTTCAAAGATGGACAAAGCAGAAGCGTCGGCGTGTTTCAGGGCCAGCGCCGGGTAGCGCCCCTTGAAGATGGCGTCCATATACCACTGCACCGAGCGCGCATATTCGAGTTCGGCCAGTTCGCGGTCCTGGGCGCTGTCGGTGGCAGGCGTGGCCGTCCATTGATTGAGCACGATGCCCAGCTTGGCCGGCGCGTTCACGGCGCGCATCGCCTGCATGGCCAGGCCATGCGACAGCAGCAGGTGGTGCGACACTTGCACGGCGGCGGCCGGATCGGCCATGCCGGGCGCGAACTGCCCTGTGCCGTGGCCCAGCACGGCCGTGCACCACGGTTCGTTGTGCGTGGCGATGCTGGCGACCTTGTGGCCGAAGCGGCGCGCCACCTCGGCCGCGTAGGCGGCGAAGTGGTAGCAGGTGGCGCGATTGAGCCAGCCGCCCTCGTCCTGCAAGGCTTGCGGCAAGTCCCAGTGGTACAAGGTCAGATGCGCGTCGAGACCCTTGGCGGCCAGGGCGTCGAGCAGGCGCGCATAAAAGGCAAAGCCAGCCTCGTTCCAGGCGCCGGAACCCGTGGGCTGCACGCGCGACCAGGACATGGAAAAGCGGTAGGCGTTTACGCCCAGGCTGGCGATCAGCTCCACGTCCTCGGCATAGCGGTGGTAATGGTCGCAAGCCACGTCGCCATTGCTGCCGTCGATGATCTTGCCGTCCGTGTGGCTGAAGGTATCCCAGATGGACGGGCCGCGGCCGTCGATGGCGGCAGCGCCCTCGATCTGGTAGGCGCTGGTGGCCACGCCCCAGGTGAACGTGGCGGGGAAGTTGGTGTCGATGTCGTCGTTATGCATGGTGGTCATGTCAGTGTGAGGGGTTGAGATAAATGTGTGGATCAGCCTTTGACGGCGCCCTGGGTCAGGCCTTCGATCAGGCGCTTCGAGGCGACAAAAAACATCAGCAGCAGCGGCAGCACGGCGATGGCGGCGCCCGTCATCAGCGCGCCCCACTCCGTGTTGTTCGGCGCCTGCATGCTACGCAGGGCCAGCGGGATCGTGTAGTTCTCGACCGAGCGCATGACGACCAGCGGCGTAATGAAATTGTTCCACGAGTTGATGAAAGTGATCAGGCCCAGGGTGCCCATGGCGGGGCCGATCAGCGGCAGCACGACCCGCCAGTAGATGGCGAATTCGCCGCAGCCGTCGATGCGCGCCGCCTCGATCAGGTCCTTCGGTATCGCCGTGCCGATGTACTGGCGCATCAGGAAGATGCCCAGCGCGCCGGCCGCTCCCGGCACATACAGGGCGCGCGGCTGGTCCAGCCATCCGAGGAAATCCATCAGCATGAAGGTGGGAATCATGTTCATGAACGACGGAATGATCATCGAGGCCATCACCAGGGTGAACAGGGGCCGCTTGAAGCGAAACTCGTACATGGCGAAGGCATAGCCGCCCAGCGAGCAAAAGAACAGGGTCAGCGCCGTCGTCATCAGGGCCACGTACAGGCTGATGCCGATATTGCGCCAGAACGGCAGGCGCTCCTGCAGCAGTTCCAGGTTGTTCAGCAGGGCCGTGCCGAACCAGCGCGGCGGCGGCAGGCTGTAGATCTCGGCGCTCGTGTGCGTGGCAAAGACGAACATGAAGTAGAACGGCGCGACCATGATCAGGGCGCCGATGGCCACCATGGCGTAGGCCGTCCAGCGGGTGGTTTTCATTTGGCCTCCTTGCGTTCATGACGTTCATTGCGGCTGAAGATGCGGTTGTTCACCCAGGTGGTGCTGGCGATAATGAGGAACAGCAGCCAGGAAATGGCCGATGCCGTGCCGAAGTCGCCCGAGGAAAACGCCGTCTTGTAGACGAAGATGGCCGTTGTCATCACCGACTGGCTTACGCCGCTCGATTCGGCCACCAGCACGAACGGTTCCTCGAACAGCTGCAGATTGCCCATGATGGTGAGGGTCACGGCCAAGTAGATCATGGGGCGCAGCTGCGGCAGGGTGATGTACCAGAATTGCTGGCGTTTCGAGGCGCCGTCGATGGTCGCCGCTTCATATAAATCCTTGGGGATGACCTGCAGCGCGGACAGGTACAGCACCAGGTTCCAGCCCAGATAGCGCCAGAAAATCACGAAGGCGACGGCCGGCTTGATGAACAGCGAGCTGCCCAGCCAGTCGATCGATTCCGCCGGGAACAGGCCGCCCACCAGCGGCAGGCTGGCGCACCACTGGAGCAGCACATTGATCTGGCCGTAGTCGCGCGAGAACAGGGTGTTGAAGACCATGGCGATGGCTACGCTGGAGGTGATGAACGGCAAGAAGTAAATGCCGATCACCAGGTTGCGCGAGCGCTTGAAGCTGTTGTGGATAAACGCCGCCAGCGGAATGGCGACCAGGTGCTGCGGCACGCCCGAGGCCAGCGCCAGCCATACGGTATTGCCCAGCGAGCGCAAGAACCACGGGTCGCTCAAGGCATATTTGTAGTTGTCCAGACCCACCCACTGCATGGCTTCCACGCCGCTGGCCGCTTCCCACTGGTTGAACGACAAATAGATGGAAAACAGCAGCGGGAACAGGCTGAAGACGGCGAACAGGATGAAGAAGGGGCTGATGAAGATGTACGGCGCCCACTGCTTCATGTTGTAGCGTTTTTTTGCGGGCCGCGCCGCAGCAGCAGCGGGCGCGCCCTCGGTACAAGGCATGGAGGTAGTCATGCTGCTCCTAGCGCCGCGCGCGGTGGGTGATCAGGGCCTTGGCGTCGGCCAGCGCCGTCTTGATATCCTTGTTTTGCGCCAGCACGCTTTCCAGTTCCATGTTGACGATGTCGCGCGCCACGGCGTCGAACTTGTCGACGCGGATGACGGGAATCTTCGCCGCCGTGTCGCGCGCCAGCAGGCGCGTCTTCTGGCCGCCGAAATACGCTTGCGGCTCGTCCATCATCGGGTCCGCATACGCCGCCTTCAGGGCGGGGAAGGCGCCGATCTCCTTGAGCGAATGCAGCTGGATATCCTTGTTGATGGTCATGAACTTGATGAATTCCCACGCTTGCGCCTTGTTGGCCGCCTTTTTCGGGATGCCGTAGAAGGAGCCGCCGTAGGAAGCCAGCGCGCCGGCCGGCAGGTTCGCCGCGCGCCACTGGCCCTTGGAATCGGGCGCCAGCCACTTGGCCAGGTGGCCGCTGAGCCAGGAACCCATCATCTGGCTGGCCACCTTGTCGCGTTTAAAACCTTCGGCCCACTCGCCCGTCCAGGCCACGGTGCGCGCATCGATGCCGGCCACCCGCGCCGCCTTGGCCAGTTCGAACGCCTTGACGAAGCGGGGCGAGTCGACCAGCACCTGGCCCTTGTCGCCGAAATAAATGCCTTCGCCATCCTTCAAATTGGCGCGGATGACGATGTCGGCCAGGTCGCTGGCGCCGGCCAGCAGATAGGTGCCGGTGGCGGCCTTGAGCTTCTTGCCGGCGGCGATGTAGGACTCCCACGAAGCCGTCAGATCGGCTTCCTTGATGCCCGCCTTGTCCATCAAGTCCTTGCGGTAGAACAGGGTACCCGGTCCCAGGTCGGCCGGCATGGCGCCCAAGGTGCCGCGCGAACTGGTCGCCTGCACGAAGGTGAACGGCACGAACTGGCTGCGGTACTGCCCTGCCCCGTATGGCGGCTGCAGCAAATCTTCCATCCCCTTTGATTCGGCGAAGCTGCCCACATAGCGGAAGTCGATGGCCATCACGTCGGGTAGGCGCGCGCCTGCCGCCAGCGCCGTCGTCATCGAGTTATGGTGGTCGTCGATCTGCAGGCTGACCAGCTTGACCTTCACCTGCGGATACAGCTTTTCCCACAGGGGCAAGGCCGTCTTGACGGCGCGGTCCAGGTCGGGAAACGAGGCGACGGTAATCGTGGCGGGGGCAAGCGCCGGCAACGGTGCGGCCGGCGGAACGGCGGCGGGCGCGGCGCTCACACTGGCGGCCAGGGTCAGCGCTGCCAAAGGGGCGGCGCCAAGGATGCTTGACTTCATTATTTCATCTCCGTTTATTGAGCGTCTTCTATCTTGAAAACGTTTTCACAACATGTATCCATTTAACACCGCAAAGAAAATCAAGTCAACCGAAAAAGTTGTCATTTTTATTGAGGGCAGCGTGGCAAGCGGGCCGCCGTGGTGCGTGTTCTCCTATGAAAAAGCGCACAAATTCATCATTTGGGCTGCCGTTGTTTTTTGTGAAAACGTTTTCAAGCGTAGGTCGGGTTAGCGGGGCCGCCGAGATGCGCAAGCGCGTCATCCGACGTGAACGGCCAACAATATGTCGGCTTACGCCCTGCGGGCTAACCCGACCTACCCCGACCTGCCCCGACCTACGGCCCCCCGTGGGCATTTATGGTAATCTTTCGATGAAAAGGTTTTCAGAGCACTGACGACCAGCCATCTTGATACCCAGGAATCACCTTGAACGATAGCGCCCACGCTGCTCCCCCTTCCACCCTACTCGACGTGGCCCGCCAGGCCGGCGTGTCGCCCAGCACCGTCTCGCGCATCCTCAATGGCACGGCTAAAGTGTCCGACGACAAGCGCGACGCCGTGCTGGCGGCCATTGCACACATGAAATTCGCGCCGAACCAGATGGCGCAGGGCTTGAAGAAGGGCCGCTCGATGACCATCGGCATCGTGGTGCAGGATATTTCCAGCCCCTTCTTCGATGAAAGCCTGCGCGGCGTCGACGATGGGCTGAAGGACACGGGCTACGCGTCCGTCATCGTCAGCGGGCACTGGAATGCGCAGGAAGAAGCGGACCGCATCCGTCTGCTGCTGGCGAGAAAGGTCGACGGCATCATCCTGCTGTCCGGGCGCATCTCGGACGAGAGCGTGCTCGATTTCTCGCAGCAGCGGCCCATCGTCTCGACCGGCCGCCTGCTGGCCACAAAAAGCGCCATCGGCTTCAAGCTCGACAACGAATACGGCGCCTACCTGGCCGTGCGCCACTTGATCGAACTGGGCCACCGGCGCATCGCCTTCGTGGCCGGCCCGGCCAACAACACGGATGCGGCCGAGCGCCTGACGGGCTACCAGCGCGCGCTGCGCGAAGCGGACATCGCCATCGATCCGAAGCTGATGGTCGAAGGCGATTTCCACGAGGCAAGCGGGATGCTGGCCATGAACCACTTATTTGATACGCAGCAGCAATTCAGCGCCGTCTTCGCCGCCAACGACCTGTCCGCCTATGGCGTGCGCCTGTGTTTGTACCGCAAGGGTATCCGCGTGCCTGACGACATCTCGCTCGTCGGTTTCGATGACTTGCCCGGCTCGTCCTACACGACGCCGCCGCTGACGACCATCCACCAGCCCCTGTACGACATCGGCCGCATCGCCACGGAAGCGCTGCTGGGACTGATCAACGGTGAAGCCGTGCAGGCGGCCATCCCGCCGCTGGAACTGATCGTACGCGAGACTACGCGCCGCATCCGCTAAGGATTGCAGCATGATAAACCTACTGCGCAGCCCACTCTCGGGTCGGCGTTGCTCGCTGTACTTTTTGTACAGCTGCGCTACTCAACCCGATATCGGGCTTGCTCGCTACGGTTTCTCAAGGTGCTGACGCTTCACCATACCACTATTTTCCTGAACGAGAATCAATACGCTACCAGTATCCGCAACGCATGCGGGAATCTGCAGCAATGGCGCATCCGCTTTACAATAGTGGCTCGTTCAGCAAGAATGCCTGCTTCAAGCAAGCTTGGCTCAACCCTCCGGCCGCAGGCCGGTAGACTCCGAATACTCACCATAAAGGGACATCACATGGAACATACTCTGCCACCACTGCCGTATGAAATGGACGCTCTGGCGCCGCATATTTCGAAAGAAACCCTGGAATACCACTATGCCAAGCATCACCAGGCGTATGTCACCAACTTGAACAACCTGATCAAGGGCACCGAGTTCGAGAACCTGTCGCTGGAAGACATCATCAAGAAATCGTCGGGCGGCATCTTCAACAATGCGGCGCAAGTATGGAACCACACCTTCTACTGGAACGGCATGAAGCCGGCCGGCGGCGGCGCGCCTACGGGTGCCGTGGCTGACGCGATCAACGCCAAATGGTCGTCGTTCGACAAGTTCAAGGAAGAATTCACGAAATCGTGCGTGGGCAATTTCGGTTCGGGCTGGACCTGGCTGGTGCAAAAAGCCGACGGCTCCGTCGACATCGTCAACACCTCGAACGCCGGCTGCCCGCTGACCACCGGCGACAAGCCGCTGCTGACCTGCGACGTGTGGGAACACGCCTACTACATCGACTACCGCAACCTGCGCGCCAAGTACGTGGAAACGTTCTGGGGCCTGGTCAACTGGGACTTCGTTGCCAAGAACTTCGCGTAAGCGGTCCTTGTCAACGTAGGGCGAAAAAAGCCTGCGCCGTCCCGCGCAGGCTTTTTTTTGCCTGCTGACCCGTCCTGGAATAAGTTGACACTTTTTCGTTACAGAGAAGGAGTGTCCGATGGAACAAGGGTTTCGACGCAGTCAGCGAGATTACAGCCTGGCTTTTAAATTGAGCGTTGTC
>NZ_JBNYXP010000016.1:0-79694 GCF_051380725.1 Janthinobacterium glycogeni
GACCATAGCAAGTTGGTCCCACCCCTTCCCATCCCGAACAGGACCGTGAAACAACTTTGCGCCGATGATAGTGCTGCAACCAGTGTGAAAGTAGGTTATCGTCAGGCTTGTTATTCGAAAAAACCCCTTCCGGTGATCCGGTTGGGGTTTTTTTACGTCCGCTGGTTTTAACTACACCAGCGATTGCCGGGTTTTTGAAAGGGATATCTTGTCTGCTATGCATACGCTGGAACAATTACGCACTGGCCAACTGGCCGGCCTGCGCCGCCTGAAGCTGTCCTGCGGCTTGACGGCATTTCCCCGCGAAATCTTCGACCTGGCCGACAGCCTGGAAATCCTCGATTTGTCCGGTAATGCACTGTCCACCTTGCCCGACGATTTGCCGCGTCTGCACAAGTTGCGCATCATTTTTTGCTCGGATAATCTGTTCACCACCTTGCCGGCCGTGCTCGGTTCCTGTCCTGCGCTGGAAATGATCGGTTTCAAGGCGAACCGGATCCGCCACGTGCCGGCCGCAGCCTTGCCGTCAGCACTACGCTGGCTGACGCTGACCGACAATGCCATCGAAGTCTTGCCCGATGAACTCGGCAAGTGCGGGCAATTGCAGAAGCTCATGCTGGCGGGAAATTGCCTGGACAGTTTGCCGGCCACTTTGGCGAATTGCCGCCGCCTGGAACTGGTGCGCATTGCCGCCAACCGTTATATGGCGCTGCCTGACTGCCTGTTTGCCCTGCCACGCCTGAGCTGGCTCGCGTATGCGGGCAATCCCTGCACGGAAGCGCGTGAGCTGGCGGCCCTGGCTGATACAGCTGCGGCGGGAGTGGCATGGCAGCGCCTGGAACTGGCGCAGCAACTGGGCGAGGGTGCCTCCGGCGTGATTTACCGCGCGCGCCTGGATGGTGTTGAGGATGTTGCCGTCAAAGTGTTCAAGGGGGCGATGACCAGCGACGGCTTGCCGCGCAGCGAAATGGCCGCCTGTGTCGACGCTGGCGCCCATACGGGCCTGATTCCCATCCTGGGGACGCTCGATGCGCATCCGCAAGGGGCGCTGGGACTGGTCATGCCGCTGATCGACGCGGCCTATCGCAACCTGGCAGGGCCGCCGAGCCTGGAATCGTGTACGCGCGATGTGTATGCCGAGGGCGTGCGCTTTGAGGCGCCGCAAGCGCTGGCCATCGCCCAGGGCATCGCCTCGGCCGTATGTCAGCTGCATGCGCGCGGGATCGTGCACGGCGACCTGTATGCACATAACATCCTGCATGCGGACGCCGGCGCCTGCCTGCTGGGCGACTTTGGGGCGGCGTCCATGTTTGCGCCCGGTTCGCAGCAAGGGGACTTGCTGCAGGGTATAGAGGCGCGCGCCTTTGGCGTGCTGCTGGGCGAGTTGATCGCGCATTGTGCGACACCCTTGCCCGGCCTGCAGACCTTGCTGGATGCTTGCCTGCAGGAAGAAGTATTGCGGCGGCCCAAGTTTGACGTGATTGAACGGGCCTTGCGGCAGATGCTTCCCGCATAAAAAAATGGCGCAGCCTTCGCAGGCTGCGCCATTTTTATGTCAGGCTGGCAAGATTCAGCCTGCTACCAGGATTTCTTTTTCCGGCAGGGCGATCTGGTTGTCGACGCTGAACTGGTAATCCTTGAAGACGTGTTCGGCCGTCAGGATCTGGTATTCGCCGTTGTCGAGCTTATGCGTGGTGTCCTTCAGGCGGTACGTGTAATGGCCGCAGGTCCAGCAGTTGAAGTTGCGCATATGCGTGCACAGGCAAGTCTTGTCCATCACGACGACGGTTTTTTGTTCCGGATGGGCCGCCACTTCGCGGTTGTACGAGTTGATGTACGCGCAGTTGCCCGTCGCGTCGAGCAGGTAGCCATACGATTCGCAGCCTGGACGGATGCCGGCGCCGATGGCGGGCGTGTTCTTCAGCATGCGCATCGGGTAACCGGTCGGCGAGACGCCGTTGACGATGATGTCTTCTTCCGAGGCCTTGTAGTATTCCTGCTTGACCTTGTTTGGCAAGCCGCATTCCTGGGTGACGGTAAAGCGCGTCGCCACTTGCACGCCAGCCGCGCCCGCTTCCAGGAAGGAAACGGCATCGCTGCCCGTGAAAATGCCGCCCGCGGCGATCAGCGGGATGTCCAGCTGTTCCGCTTTCAGGTAGGCCAGCAGTTCAGCCGTGATCGTGTGCAGGTCGTAATTGGCCCAGTCCATGCCGAAACCCAGGTGGCCGCCGGCCAAGGGTCCTTCGACGATGATGAAGTCGGGCAAACGGTCCAGCTTGGCGTTCTTGCGCAGGAAAATCTGCAGGGCGCGCACGGACGAGACGATGATGCCCAGCTTGGCGTCACGGAAACGCGGATGGTCGGCCATCAAGGCGAACGAGCCGAAGTGCAAACCGGCGGACAGCGTGATGCCGTCGATGCCGGCGTCCAATGCCGCATTCAGGCGCACGCGCAAGGTTTCGCGCGGGCCGTTCATGGTCAGCTTTTCCATGCAATTGACGAAGATCAAACCATCGCCTTTTTTCGCTTCCATGGTGCGGCCGATATGCAGGCGCTGCGCTTCCGCCAGGCGGCCCAGATCGAACTGCACCACGGCCTTGTCGCTGTTATTGATGTTGAATTTGTACAGTTTCGTCTTGTCTTTGACGAAGGTGGTGTCGAAACGGCGATCCGACACGTCTTCCACCATGGCATCGGAGATATGCCCGATACCGTTCAGCCGTGCCGCTTCCAGGGCCAGCTCCGACGTGGAAATATCCACACCCATTCCGCCTATCATGATGGGCACATATTCTTTTTTGCCAAATCGCAGGCGGAAATCATCAACACGTTTCATTGCTATCCTTAGACTACCGTGGTTATCACTGAGCCAGATGTACGGTCAAGCCCGCTGCCGGTCAGGCGCGCGGGCGCATGTAGCTGTGCGCAGCTTCAATTCTACCCCAAGCGGGCAGGTGCTCCGAGGCAGCTTGCCGCCATGCCGGTGCAAGCGCAGGCCGGAGCGTGCGCCTCATCGAAATTAATCGCGGAAATTGTTAAATTCCAGCGGCATGTCGGGCACGTCCTTGCGCAGCATGGCCATGGCCGCTTGCAGGTCGTCGCGCTTGGCGCCCGTGACGCGCACGGCTTCACCCTGGATGCTCGCTTGCACTTTCATCTTGCTGTCCTTGATGACGCGCACGATTTTCTTGGCATCATCCGATTCGATGCCATTCTTGATCTTGATGATCTGCTTGACCTTGTCGCCGCCGATCTTCTTGATGTCGCCTTCATCGAGGAAGCGCACATCGACCTTGCGTTTGGTCAATTTATTGGTCAGCACGTCGCGCACCTGGCTGAGTTGGAATTCCGAATCCGCGAATGCGGTCAATTCGTTTTCCTTGTGTTCGACGCGGGCATCGCTGCCCTTGAAGTCGAAGCGGGTCGTGATTTCCTTGTTGGATTGCTCGACGGCATTCTTGACTTCGATCATATCGGCTTCGGAGACTACATCAAATGACGGCATGGTCTGTTCCTTTTCTTGTTAAAGCGAGCGCGCGCTCGGCGCACTGGGCCTTGGCGGCTGATTCTACGCCATGGGACGGCCCTGTTAAAGATGCGACATTTTAACGGACAACGAGCAAGTCGCCCTTGTCCTGAGGTGGTTTTTTGTCGCTTTCGCTCTATAATCGAGCAAAATTTCCCTATCTCATGCATCCAGAGCTCACCATCGAACACAATTACAACCTCCAGCGCCTGAATACCTTCGGCATCGCGGCCCATGCTGCCGCCTACGTACGCATCACTTCGCAGGCTCAGCTGCAGGCCGCGCTGCAAGACCCCGCCCTGTCCGCCATGCCGCGCCTGATATTGGGCGGCGGCAGCAACATCGTGCTGACGGGCGATTTTTCCGGCGCCGTGCTGCACATGGCCACGCGCGGCATGCGCCTGGCGCAGGCGGACTTCGAGACGATACTCGTCACGGCCGCGGCCGGCGAAAACTGGCACGACTTCGTGCAGTGGACCCTGGCGCAAGGCGTGGGCGGACTGGAAAACCTGTCCCTGATCCCCGGCACGGTGGGCGCGGCGCCTATCCAGAATATCGGCGCGTATGGCGTGGAAATCAAGGATTATCTGCATAAGGTAAGCGTCATGCACAGCGCCAGCGGCATCGTCTTCGACATGGACCGCGATGCCTGCCGCTTCGCTTACCGCGACAGCATCTTCAAGCAAGTGGACGGGCGCGACCTGATCGTGCTGGAAGTGACGTTTGCCTTGCCCGCCGAGTGGCAGCCGAACCTGCGCTATGCGGAACTGGCGCAGGCGGTGGCCGAGCGCCATCTTGCCGAACCGACGCCGCAGCAGGTGGCCGACACGGTGATGGCGATCCGCCGGAGAAAATTGCCGGACCCGGCCGTCATAGGCAATGCGGGCAGCTTCTTCAAGAATCCTGTGGTGTCACGCGAGCAATGTCTTGCCTTGCTGGAACGTTTCCCCGCGTTGGTGCACCATGCGCAGCCCGATGGCACGGAAAAGCTGGCGGCCGGCTGGCTGATCGATCAGTGCGGCTGGAAGGGGAAAAACCTGGGGCCCGCGGGAGTGTATCCCAAGCAGGCGCTGGTTCTGGTGAATAATGGCGGCGCTCGTGGCGCGGACATTACCCGGCTGGCGGAAGCGATACAGGATGATGTAGAGGCGAAATATGGCGTACGCCTGTCGCCCGAGCCTGTGTTTGTTTAATTAAGCAAAATGGCAGACGTAATCGAGCGTCTCCAGCGTTTCAATATCAAAATAGCTATTGCCCGGGATTTTGAATTCCGTGCCCGCGCCATAGCTGTTCCAGTCCGTCGCGTCGGCCAGGCGCACCTTGCACAGGCCGGCGACGATTTCCATCGTTTCCGGCGCGCCCGTGTTGAAACGCAACGATGACGGGAAAATCACGCCCACGCTTTTCTTCGTGCCATCGGCGAGGACGACGTTGTGCGAGACGCATTTGCCGTCAAAGTAGATATTCGACTTCTTGACGACGCTGACATTGTCCAGTTGTGTGTTCATGTTTCACTTTCCTTGCTGTTAAAAATCAGTTCTGGAGGTCATCGGCGCTCAGCACGCTGTTGCGTCCGCCGCGCTTGGCCGCATACAGGGCCTGGTCGGCGCGGTTGATCAGTTGCTCGACCGTCGAGTCGGGCGAAGGCTCGACGGTGGCCACGCCGATCGAGATGGTGACAATGCCCTTGCCTGTCGCCGGGTTTTCGATCTGCAAGCCTTCCAGGTGGCGCCGGCATGCTTGGGCGATCAGCAGCGCGCCGGCCGCTTCCGTTTCCGGCAGGATCAGGGCGAACTCTTCGCCCCCATAGCGGGCGGCCAGATCGGCCGGGCGTTTCAAATGTTCCGTCAGCACGGCGGCGACTTTTTTCAGGCACAGGTCGCCCGCCAGATGGCCGAAATGGTCGTTATAGCTTTTGAAATGGTCGATATCGCAGAACAGCAGGCTCAGCGGTGCTTTGTCGCGCTGGCCCCGCTGCCATTCAAAATGCAAGGTTTCATCGAAACGGCGGCGGTTGGCGATGCCCGTCAAGCCATCGAGGGCGGCCAGTTTCTGCAATTCAATATTCGCGTCGGCCAGGTTCTTTTGGCTTTCACGCAGGAAACGAAAAGCCTGGTCGCGCTGCAGGCGGCTGATGTGTGCGTTGGAATGGTAGCGTATGCGCGCCAGCAACTCGAGGCGGTCCGGCAGTTTCACCACATAATCGTTGGCGCCGACGGCAAAGCTGTGGGCTTTGAGCTTCGGATCGTCCTTGGCCGACATCACGATCACGGGCACGTGCGCGAGCGCCTCATTTTCGCGGTACTGCTGGATCAAGGCGAAGCCGTCGATGCCCGGCATCACCAGGTCTTGCAGGATGACGGTCGGTTGTAAACGCAGCGCCGTGTCCAGCGCCTGCGTGGCGTCGGTCACATAATGAAATTCGATATCCTGCTGGTCGTTGAGCATGCGGCGGACTGCCTCGGCAATGATCAACTGGTCGTCCACCAGCAGCACGCTGACCTTGAATTCGGTCAATGCGGGCTCATGCTGGGTGAAGCTGGAGGAGAATTCTGGCATTGCATTCTTTTCAGATGTTAGGGGAGGGCTCCCACCCATTGTTGAGTTTGGCGCCCAGGCGGCTGCGCAGGCTGGCGCCTATTCTATCCAATGGCAGGATTTGCTGCGCCGCATCGAGTTCGGCCGCAGCGCGCGGCATGCCATACACGGCACTGCTGGCCTGGTCTTGCGCAATCGTCGTCTTGCCTGCGCGGCGCATGGCCAGCAAGCCGTCGCCGCCATCGCGCCCCATGCCTGTGAGCAATACGCCGATGGCGTCGCCGCGCCAGTGCTGCGCCACGCAGTTGAAGAAGACATCGACGGACGGGCGATAAACATAGTCGCGCGGTGCTGCATCGTAACCCAAACGATAATTTTGATCTAGCAGCAAGTGGTCATTGGTCTTGGCGATCAGTACCGTGCCGGACACCAGTTCATCGCCTTCGCCGATCACGCGCACGGGCATGCTCAGCTGGTCGTCGAGCCATTTGGCGAAGTGCGAGGCGAAGGTTTCATCGATATGCTGCACCACCACGATGGCGCAGCCGGGCGGCGCCGTCCAGCCGGCCAGCACCTTGGCCACGGCCGAGGGGCCGCCCGTCGAGGCGCCGATGGCCACCAGGGTCGATACCTGGCCGTCGCCCCGTTCACCGCCATTGCCGTTCGCCGGGCGCGGCGGCGGCGCTTCGGCGCTGTGGCGTATCAGCTTGCCGATGGTCTTGATCTTGGCCAGCAGTTCGCTGTCGCCGCCCACTTCCCCCTGCAGCACGGGCGTGGCCGTGACGTCGAGCGCGCCCGCGCCCAGCGCGCGGAAGACCTGGTTGACATTGTCCTGCGGCCGCCCCGTGACGACGAGGATGGCGCACGGGCTCTGCTCCATGATCAGGCGCGTCGCTTCCACGCCATCCATCTCCGGCATGTTCAGATCCATCAGGATCAGGTCGGGGCGGTTGCCCTCGCACATGCGCACGGCCTCGAGCCCCGTGCGGGCGATCCACAGCACCTGGTGTTCCTGCGTACTGGCGACCACCCGGCGCAGGGCCTCGGCGGCCATGGCGACATCGTTGGCAATGGCAATTTTCATGAATGACAGCTCATAAGCGGGCATCTCCTATCAGGTCGGCCACCGCGTCGAGCAAGGTCTCGTCGTGGAAGCTGCCTTTGGTCAGATAATAATCGGCGCCGGCGGACAGGCCGCGCGCGCGGTCTTCCGGGCGGTCCTTGTACGAGACGATCATCACCGGCAGCTTGTGCAGGTGCAGGTCCTTCTTGATCAGCGAAACCAGCTCGATGCCATCCATGCGCGGCATGTCCACATCGGTGATCACCAGGTCGTACTCGCCGCTGCGCACCACGTTCCAGCCGTCGATGCCGTCGATGGCCACATCGACGTCGAAGCCGCGCGCCAGCAGCAGCTTGCGCTCCATCTCGCGCACCGTCAGCGAATCGTCGACGACGAGGATGCGCTTGGCGCGGCGCTGCTGCGCGTGGCCGGCCTGCGCCAGCTGGTGCAGGCCGCCTTCGTGCAGCAGCTTGTCGATCGACAGCAGCAGGTCGGGCACGTCGAGGATCAGCACCGGCTCGCCGTCGTCGAGCAGGGCGGCGGCGGAAATGTCGCGCATCTTGCCGAAGATCGGATCGATGGCCTGCACGGCCAGGCTTTGCTCGCCGCGGATGGCGTCGACTACCAGCGCATAGCTTTGCTTGCCGCGCCCGATCACCACCACCGGCAAGTCCTCGGCCTGGTTGGCCGCTTCGCCCAGTTCCAGCACCTGCGCCGCCGACACGAGGCCCAGATGCTCGCCCTTGAGTTCGAAGAACTGCTTGTTTTCCAGGGTATGGATGGCCGCTTGCGGCACGCGCACCACGCTTTCCACCTTGACGATGGGGATGGCATAGGCTTCGCCTTGCACGTCGACCACCAGCGCGCGCACGATCGATTGCGTCAACGGCAGGGTGATCAGGGCGCGGAAACCGCGGCCCGGTTCCGATTCCAGACGCACCGTGCCGTTTTGCTGGCGTATCGTTTCGTGCACGATGTCCAGGCCCACGCCGCGTCCGGACAATTGATTGGCCGTCGCCTTCAGGCTGAAGGCGGGCAGGAACAGGAATTCCAGCAGCTCGCCCGGCGACAGCGCGGCGGCCATGGCGGGGCTGGCCATCTTGCGCTCGATGACGGACTGGCGGATTTTTTCCAGGTCGACGCCGCGTCCGTCGTCGCTGATCTCGATGCTCAGCATGCCGGCGCGGTGGCGCGCCTCCATGCGTATCGTGCCCATCGCTTCCTTGCCCGCGTCGATGCGCTCGTACGGGCCTTCCATGCCATGGTCGATGGCATTCCTGAGCATGTGGTTCAGCGGGCTTTCGATCTTCGCCAGGATGTCGCGGTCGACCAGGGTGTCCTCGCCTTCGATCTCCAGCTGCACTTCCTTGCCCAGACTGCGCGCCAGGTCGCGCACCATGCGGGGAAACGCGTGGATGCCGTCGCGGAAAGGGCGCATGCGCAGGGCCAGCACTTCGTCGACCATGCCCTGCGAGACGGCCAGCAAGCGCCGTTCATAGGTTTCGATGTCGGCGATGTGCTCGAGCATGAACTGCTTCAGCGGTTGCGTCTTTTGCAGCGCCAGCAGGGATTTTTCCATCAGGCCCGGGTCGGCGGAACGGGCAATGGCTTCGTGCAGGTGCTCGATGGCGGAAAACAGGCTGCTCTGGTTGCGCTTGAAGCGCTGCAGGGCGCCGACGAACGGGTGCATCTGGTGCGCATTGATGCGCGATTCGCTGGCCAGCGACAGCAGCTTGTCGAAATTCTGCGCCTGGGCCTTGGCCGGTGCGGCACCGGCGCGCGGCGCAGGCGCAGCCGCCTCTGCCGCTTCCTCGCCCGCCAGGCCGCTGGCCACGGGAGCCTGCAATTCGGTCGGGTTGGGCGCTTCCTGCGGCAAGGGGGCGGGAGCAGATGCAGGCAACGCGGGCAGGGCCGGCAATTCGGGCAGATCGGCGATGCCGGCGATGGCGTTCAGGGTCTGGTCGATTTGCGCCGCGTTGGCGGCCAGCCATGCCTCGGCGCCCGCGTCGTCCAGGCGCGACAGCTGCACGATCAGGTCGACGCCCGACAGCAGCACGTCGACCCGCTCCGGCGTGAGTTTCAGTCGCCCATGCTGGGCGGCGACAAAGCTGTCTTCCATGCCGTGCGCCAGCTGCACCACCACCTGCAGGCCGACGATGGCGGCGGCGCCCTTGATCGAATGCGCCGCGCGCATCATTGCCTCGACGGCGGCCGCGTCGCCCGCATGGCGCTCCATGGCCAGCAAGCCGTCGGTGAGAATCTGGGTCTGGCTGTCCGCCTCCATGCGGAACAGGTCCAGCATGGAAAAGGCACTCAGGTCGCCGTGCTGGTCCTGGCTCATCGTAATAGTCTCGCAAGTTGAAAGCCGATCAGCGCCGTGTCGAGGCAGCCGATGCGCATGTCGCCCTCGGTGATGACCCCGGACAGAAAGCGCGACAGGCCCTTGTTGATGGTGGCCGCCGGCGCCTGCACGGCGCTTGAGGCGTAGCGCACGATGCCGTGCAGGTCGGCCACGGGCAGCGCATAGGCCTGTTCTTCCCAGCGCATCAGCAGCAGGCGCGCAAACGTGTGGCGGCCCTTGGCCGGCGGCGCGCCCTGTTCGTCAATGCCCAGCAGGTGCGCCAGCGACATGCACGGATACAGCTTGCCGCCGATATTGACGATGCCCGCCAGGCCGCGCCCGCCGCGGTGCGGCAGCACGTGCGGCCTGGCCTGCGGCGCCACGGCGTCGAACACGCGCGTGGGCAGCGCCAGCCATTCGCGGCCGATGCGAAACACCAGCGCGGAACTGTCGTGCACTTCGCCGCCCGCATCGAGCTGGCGGAAGTGGCTGGCCCAGTCGCGCCGGTAGTGTTCGTCCACGGGCCGCTGCAGGTTGCGCTGGGCGGCGCCCGCATACACGTCGCAGTTGCGGCAATGCACGTTGGCTGGCAGCTTTGGGCAGCTCTGGTCGCCGACCACGCCGATATGGTTCCAGCAGTCGTCGATGGTGGCGGGGGACTCGGTGGCGATGAGATTTGTCATGCTTGCCCCTTAGTTGGACGCCTGGCGGCGCTCGTAAATGCGTGCCGCGCGCGCCTTCAGGGTGGCGGCGGCCGTGTGGTTGCCATTGCGTTCGGCCAGCAGGGCCAGATGGCACAGCGCCTCGTAATGGTCGGGCTGCAGGTAGATGCAGCGGCGCCAGTAGTCGTCGGCCAGGTCCATCTTGCCGGCCAGTTCGTTGATGATGCCCAGCATGAAATACGCTTCCGCCGCCTCGGGCACTGTCGCCAGGTGCGCGTGGCATTTGTCGCCGGCCTCGCGCAACTGGCCGCGGTCGGCCAGCAGGCGCACCTCGGCCAGCAAATCGGCCTGCGCGGCTGGTGCCGGCGACGGCACGGACACGGGACGCGTGCGCGGCACCGTCTGTGCGATGGAAGTGGCGGGAGGGATAGCGCGCCCTGGCGCGGGCGGCACGCTGCGCAAGGTGCGCAGGGCCGGCAGCGGCGCCGCCTGGATGACGGCGGCCGGCGGCGTGCTGTCCTTTTTCAGGGCGAAGGCCTGGCGGAACTGCAGCGGCGCAAAGCCGTTCTGGCAGAACGAGGGCACTTCCGCATAGCCGGCCAGCAGCATGCCGTCGTCGGCCAGCAGGGCCGACAGATTCTGGATGGCCGCGCGCGTGGTCGGTTTGTCGAAATAGATCAGCAGGTTGCGGCAGAAGATGACGTCGTAATGCTTGCTGTAGCTGGCGGTATCGAACTGCAGCAGGTTGCCCTGCCTGAAGGTGACCTGTTCGCGCAAGGCGTCGATGATGCGGTAGGCGTCGTCGGCCACGTGCGTGAAATAGCGTTCGCGGAAGGCCACGTCCTGCGCGCGGAAGGCGTTGCGGCCATACACGCCGGCCTGCGCCCGCTCGATGCAGCCGGGGCTCAGGTCATACGCGTCGATGCTGAACGCCTGTTTCGGCACGCCGCCGTCGCGCAGCGCCATGGCCATCGAATACGGTTCCTCGCCGCCCGCGCACGGAATCGACAGGATGCGCGTGGCGCGCCCGCGCGCCCAGCGTTCCTGCACCAGTTCGACGGTGGCATAGAACGCCTGCGGATCGCGGAACAGCCACGATTCGGGCACCACCACCAGTTCGATCAATTGCGTCATTTCGGCCGGCGTGAGCGCCTGCAGATAGGCTGCGCTATCGGTAAAACCCGTTTGCTCCATGCGCTGATTGACGGCCCGCTCGGCCACGGATTTGGAGACGGACAGGCCGGTCGCGCGGCGCAGCAGCGCTTGCGCCGTCATGCCGCGCTCGCGTCTTGAAACAGCAGCGCGCGCACGTCCGGCGGCAGCAGATGTTCCAGTTCGACCAGCTGCACGATGCCGTCGGCGTCGCTGGCCACCTGGCCCAGGAAGGGCGCCGTCGCCACGCCGCTGTCCTCAAGCTGGAGCGGGTCGATGTCGGCGATGCCGCGCACCTGCGAGGCCAGCAAGCCCAACGCGTGCGTCTTCCCGCCGCCCGGTGCGCGGTAGTCGACGATGACGATGCGCGTGTCGAACTGCGCGGCGGCGGCCGGCAGCCCAGCCAGGCGCGACAGGTCGATCACGGGCACGGGCGTGCCGTGCAAGTCCATCAGGCCGGCCACGTAGTCTGGCGTGAGCGGCAACTGTTTCAGCTCCAGCAGCGGCAGCACGCGCACGATGCCGGCCAGGGGCAGGCCATAGCGGTCGCGTCCGATGTGAAAGAGCAGCACTTTCATGGGGGTCAGATGGTGACGGCGAAGGTCGACACGCTCGACTGCAGGTCGCCCGCCGCATATTGCAGCTGGTGCACCGCTTCGCTGGTGGCTTTCAGCGATTCCACCGTCTGCTGGGTGGCGTCGTTGAGCTGCATCATGGTGTCGGAAATCTGCGAGGCGCCGATGGCTTGCGACTGCATGCCTTGCAGCACGGCGTCGAATTGCGGCGTGAGTTTCTGCACCTGGTCCATCACGGACGACAGCTGCTCGGCGACTTGCCGCACTTCGCCCACGCTGCGGCGAATTTCTTCCGAGAATTTATCCATGCCCATCACGCTGGCGGACACGGCCGACTGCATTTCCTTGAGCATTTGCTCGATATCCCAGGTGGACACGGAGGTCTGGTCGGCCAGGCGGCGGATTTCCGTCGCCACCACGGAAAAGCCGCGGCCCGCCTCGCCCGCCTTTTCCGCCTCGATGGCGGCGTTCAGCGACAGGATGTTGGTCTGGTCCGCTACCTTCGTGATGGTGATCAGCACGCTATTGATATTGCTGGCTTTTTCCGACAGGGCCGCCAGCTTGGCGTTGATGGAATCGGTGGCCGAGACCATGTGCTGCATGGTCGAATCCATGCGCTTGAGGTTATTTTGCGCTTCGGCCGTCGCATTCGTCGTGTAGTCGGCCACGGCGGTGGCGTCTTCCATGGTTTTGAGCAACTGGCTCGTGTTGGCCGAGATTTCCTTGGTGGTGCTGAGAATTTCCACGCTCGTTTGCGCCTGTTCGATGCCCGTGGCTTCCTGCTGGCGCGCCGAGGCGGCGATTTCCGTGGCGGACGTGGTGACCTGGATGCCGGCTTTTTGCACGTTATTGAGCAGGCTGCGCAGGTTTTCGAACATCTTCGCCAGGCCGTTGCCCAGCTGGCCGATGGCGTCGCTGCCCGTGATGCCGACCTTGCCGGTCAGGTCGCCCGAGGCTGCCTTGGACACCACTTCCAGCAGCGAATCGACCTTGGCCCGCAAGGTATTGGTGGCGGCCAGTTCATTGGCCTGGTTGTCCTGGATGGTTTGCGCCATGCGGTTGAACTCTTCCGTTACCTTGCCCAGTTCGTCGCGTGAAATGATGGCGGCGCGCGCGCTTTGCTCGCCGCCGGCGATGCGCCCGACGGCGTCCGTCAGGCTGTTCAGCGGGCCGAGGATGGAGCGGCCCAGCAGGTAGGAAATACCCAGCGCCAACACCACGCACAGCAGGCCGCCCAGGGCCAGCGTCAACATCATAGTTTCCTGCAATTTTGCCGTGGTGGCCGTGCGTTCGGCCAGCAGGCGCGACTCTTCCGCAGCCACCTCGTCGAGCAGCTTGTTCGCCTGGGCCACGGCGGGATAGCCGGAAGGCGGCATGGTGCGCGCCACCGCTTCCGTGGCGCCCGGCACATTGCCCAGCGCGCGCCGCTTCTCGATCAGGGGCGTGATCCAGTCCTTGACCCAGGTGGCGGTCAGCTGGTCGATCTTGCGGAAGCGCTCCGACTGCACCTTGTTATCGGCTGTCATGGCGATGGCTTTTTGCGTGTGCTGGCTTAACACCCCCGTTTCATCGGTTTCCGGCGTCAGCGAGGCGTCGTTGCCGGTCAGTATGTAGCCGCGCACTTCCACCTGGATTTGCAGGATGGAATTGTGGATCTTGTCGATCTCGACCAGCACTTCCATCGTATGGCGGTCCCATGCATTGGCTTCCGACAGGCGCGAAAAGCTGTTGTAGGCAACGCCCAGCAGGATCAGGATGATGGCCACAATCGAGCCGAAGCCCAGGTACAGTTTATTCTTGATACTCAGGTCTTTGAACATGGGAGGGCTCCGGAAGCGGGAAGGTCAGCACAATTGCACTGTAGCATTTTGCCACGTGGACAGCAAAATGGGGGCGGTGGCGGAACGTGCGGTGGGGTAAATCGCGGCCGAGTGCGCTCCAGACGTAAAAAAGCCGCCCGTGGGCGGCTTTTGCTGGGAGGAAAGGAAGCGCTGC
This sequence comes from Janthinobacterium glycogeni, assembly GCF_051380725.1. Lineage (NCBI taxonomy): Bacteria > Pseudomonadati > Pseudomonadota > Betaproteobacteria > Burkholderiales > Oxalobacteraceae > Janthinobacterium > Janthinobacterium glycogeni. Next base: position 13,853 of record NZ_JBNYXP010000016.1, read on the forward strand.
CGCTCCCGTCCTGCTTACTTCTGGCCGCGCTTTTCGCGGGCGATGGCGGCGATGCGCATGCGCAAGGCGTTCAGCTTGATGAAGCCGCCGGCGTCGGCCTGGTTGTAGGCGCCGCCGTCTTCGTCGAAGGTGGCGATGTTCATGTCGAACAGCGAATCGGTCTTCGAGTCGCGCGACACGACGATGACATTGCCCTTGTACAGCTTGATGCGTACCCAGCCGTTCACGGTTTCCTGCGTGTGGTCGATCAGGGTTTGCAGGGCAACGCGCTCGGGCGCCCACCAGTAGCCGTTGTAGATCATCGACGCGTAGCGCGGCATCAGGTCATCTTTCAGGTGGGCCACTTCGCGGTCCAGGGTGATCGATTCGATGGCGCGGTGGGCTTTGAGCATGATGGTGCCGCCCGGGGTTTCATAGCAGCCGCGCGATTTCATGCCGACGTAGCGGTTTTCCACCAGGTCCAGGCGTCCCACGCCATGCTTGCCGCCAACCTTGTTCAGTTCGGCCAGCACGGTGGCGGGCGACATGCGCACGCCGTTGATGGCGACGATATCGCCTTTTTCGTATTCGATGTCCAGGTATTCCGCTTCGTCCGGCGCCTTTTCAGGGCTGACGGTCCAGCGCCACATGGTTTCTTCCGCTTCGGCGCTCGGGTTTTCCAGGTGGCGGCCTTCAAAGCTGATGTGCAGCAAGTTGGCGTCCATCGAGTACGGCGCGCCGCCGTTCTTGTGCTTCATGTCGATTTCGATGCCGGCGTCTTCCGCGTACTTCAGCAGTTTTTCGCGCGACAGCAGATCCCACTCGCGCCATGGGGCGATGATCTTCACGCCTGGTTTCAGCGCGTAGGCGCCCAGTTCGAAGCGCACCTGGTCGTTGCCCTTGCCGGTCGCGCCGTGCGAGATGGCGTCGGCGCCCGTGGCGTTGGCGATTTCGATCAGGCGCTTGGCGATCAAAGGACGGGCGATCGAGGTGCCCAGCAGGTATTCGCCTTCGTAGACGGTATTGGCGCGGAACATCGGGAAGACGAAATCGCGCACGAATTCTTCGCGCACGTCCTCGATATGGATGTTTTCCGGCTTGATGCCGAATTTGATGGCCTTGGCGCGCGCCGGTTCCAGTTCTTCGCCCTGGCCCAGGTCGGCCGTGAAGGTGACGATTTCGCACTGGTAGTTATCTTGCAGCCATTTCAGGATGACGGAGGTGTCGAGTCCGCCCGAATAGGCCAGGACTACTTTTTTAATGTCGCTCATATTGCTTCCAGTTGTCGTTGTCGATGTATGTGTTGCGATGCTGCCAGGTTTTATGCAGTGCCGGGCGAATTATTGGATTTTACCGAGTAACAGGTATTCGATCAGCGCTTTTTGCACGTGCAGGCGGTTTTCCGCCTCGTCCCACACCACCGATTGCGGGCCGTCGATCACTTCGGCGGCCACTTCCTCGCCGCGGTGGGCGGGCAGGCAGTGCATGAACAGGGCGTCGGGCGCGGCGCGGGCCATCTTCGCGCCATCGACGATCCAGCCGTCGAAGGCGGCGATGCGGGCAGCGTTTTCCGCTTCGTAGCCCATGCTGGTCCACACGTCCGTGTTGACCAGGTGCGCGCCTGCGCAGGCGTCCGATGGATTGGCGAAGAAGGTGTAGCGCTCGGTCTTGACTTGCGACAGGTCGATGTCGTAGCCCTTCGGCGTCGAGACGTTGACGTGGAAGCCGAACACTTCGGCCGCCTGCAGCCACGAGTACAGCATGTTGTTGGCGTCGCCGATCCAGGCGACGACCTTGCCGGCGATGGAGCCGCGGTGTTCGATGTAGGTAAAGATGTCGGCAAAGACCTGGCACGGGTGGTGTTCATTGGTCAGGCCATTGATCACCGGCACGCGCGAATTGGCGGCGAAACGCTCGATGATTTCCTGGCCGAAGGTGCGCACCATGATGATGTCGCACATGCGCGACATGACCTGGCCCGCGTCTTCCACCGGCTCGCCGCGGCCCAGCTGAGAGTCGCGCGTGTTCAGGTAGATGGCGGCGCCGCCCAGCTGGTGCATGCCGGCTTCGAACGACAATCGCGTGCGGGTGGAGTTCTTTTCAAAGACCATCACCAGGGTGCGGTCGATCAGTGGATGGTAGATTTCGTAATTCTTGAACTTGCGCTTGATCAGATGGGCGCGTTCGATCACATATTCATACTCTTCCAACGTGAAATCGGAGAACTGGAGGTAGTGCTTGATCGGTTTTTTTGTCGACATAATGACCACTTGAAGATGCGCAGGCCGCCGGCGGCGTGCCTTTCCCGCCGGGTTGCATCAGCGTACAACATCTCGTCTGATGACTGCCTCGCCCGGCGCGCTGCTGTGTTGATCGGTGCCCGCGCCGGTTTGTCGCGCGGGTCGATGCGGTTTGCCAAGTTGTAAAACATGCAATGGCAGGGACTTCAGCCATTCAATTATAAGGGTTTTGCTTTTAGATTGGAAAGACTGGCCGGACGGGTACTTGTGTAGACAAGTACCCGCGTCCAGCCTGGGGCTTGCCGGCTCAATAGATGCTGGCCGGGCTGGCCGCATCGATCTGCGGCGCCACCAGGGGCAAGTCCAGCGTGAAATGCGTGCCGGCGGAGCTGCTGGCCACCTGGATGGTGCCGCCCAGCAGGGCCGTGACGATGTTGTAGCTGATCGACAGTCCCAGGCCGCTGCCGCCCTGGCCCAGCTTGGTGGTAAAGAAAGGGTCGAAGATGCGCGACAAATGCTGTTCGGCGATACCGCCGCCATTGTCGGCGAAGACGATCCGCACGCGCGCGCCATCGGGCGTGGCGGACAAACGCATGCAGCCCTTGCCGGCGGCGCCGTCGTTGGGCGCGGGAGCGAAGGCGTGCAGCAGGGCGTTGTTGATCAGATTGGTGATCACCTGGCCGAACGGGCCCGGATAGCTGTCCAGTGAGATGCCGAACGCGATATCCGTCTCGATGCGATGGCCCGAGCCGCGGATGCGGTTCATGACCGTGGCGATGATTTCATTGCTCACCTGCTGCAGGTCGAACTGGCGCCGTTGTTCGGTGGTGCGGTCGACGGCCACCTGCTTGAAGCTGTTGACCAGGTCGGCCGCGCTGTGCAGGCCGCGCATGACCAGCGCCGATGCCTTGCCCGCATCGTCGATGTAGGCGGCCAGGTCCGAGCGGCGCAGGCCGGGGCCGTTCATCAGGCGTTCCACGTCTTCCGTCTTTTGCAGCATGGTGCTGGCGATCAGCAGGCTGTTGCCGATCGGGGTGTTGAGTTCATGCGCCACGCCGGCCATCAGCGAACCGAGGGCGGCCAGCTTTTCCTGCGATACCAGTTGCGCCTGGGCGTCTTGCAGTTGCCGGTAGGCATTGGCATTGTCGAGCGCGATGGCGCCATACGCGCACAAGGTGCGGAAGATCAGGCGTTCGCGTTCGCCGTAGGCGTGGGCATGGCAAGCTTGCACCGTCATCACGCCCAGCACGCGCTCGCCCACCATCAGCGGCACGTACAGTACGCTCTGGTTATGCAGGGTGCCGGGCACGGTGTAGGCGTGGCGCTTGGGCGGCACCTGGTCGATATACACCTCGCGCCGGCCCAGCAGGCAGCGCACGGAGTAGGCGCGCGGGTTGCTTAGTGGAATGGCGTTGTCGGACAAGGGCCTGCCCGCTTCCATGCCATGCGCGCGGCGCAGCGCCGTGCCCGCCGGATCGAGCATGTAGACGGCGAAGGTGTTGACTGGCAGCAAGGCATGCACGTGGCGGTCGAGCACCTGGAACACGGCGCTGGCGTCGAGGTGGGTGGTGATTTCCTGGCCGATGGCCGACAGGCGCTCCAGCGTATCGCTGGTTTGCTGCAGCACTTCGGCGCGGCGCGCTTCGGAGGCGGCCAGCTCGCGGTGGTGATAGCCTTCCGAGCGCGCATGTTCCGTCTGGTGGTAGACCTGCATGGCCGTGGCGCGGTTGCTCGCCTGCTGGGTGTGGCTTTTTTCGCGCGCCACGCCCGCCGCGAGGGCGATATCGTAGGCGCGCGCGTAGTCGCCCGCATGCGCGTACTCGCGCGCCAGCGCATCGAGCAGTTCGCCCGGCGGCACATAGCCGTCGATGGAGGAGGCCACCTGCAGTGCCCGGTGCAGGAAATGCAGGGCGGGATTGCGTTCCTGCATGCCTGCGGGCGGCGGCAAGTCGTGGCGCGCATGCAGCATGGCCAGCACGCGCAGCGCCGCCACCTGGTGCATGGCGTCGCCCTGCGCGGTGGCCAGCTGGCATGCCCGCTCGGCCGCCTGCAGCGCCTCGTCCGGCCGGTCCAGGTAAGACAGCGCGTGAGCGCTGCCGCGCTGCGCCAGGCTGCGGAAATCGGCCTGTCCCAGTGCTTCGGCGCGCTGCGCCAGGCGGCTGAAGGCGTCGAGCGCCGTGTCGTAGTCGCCCTTGTCCAGGCTCAGTTCGCCCAGGTGGAACAGGGCGTTGGCATAGGTGCGCGCGCCCGCTACGGGGGCCAGGATGTGCAGCGCTTCGCGCAGCAGTGCTTCGGCGTCGGCCAGGCGCCCCAGCTTGCGCATGGTCTCGGCCGTATGCGTCTGGCAGGCGCCGATGCTGCGCGGCCAGCCGGTGGGACGCGCCAGGTCCAGCGCGCACTGCATCCATTCGAGGGCCGATTCGTTGTCGTTGAGGCTGGAGAAACAGTCGCCGATATTGATGGCGGCCGTGATCGCGCCGCGCAGCTGGCCGCTTTCCAGGGCCGCCTCATAGCTTTGCATGTAGTGGCCGGCGGCCGTGCCCAGGTCGCGCGAAGTGTGGGCCAGCAAGCCGCGAAAATCGTGCACCCAGGCGGCCAGCGGCGCGGGCGGATTGCCGCTGGCGCCGTCGGTCTGGAAGTGGCCGCCCCATCGGACCTGGGCGGCCGGCGCGTCGTGCAGGACGGCCCAGCGCGCCGTGGCCGCGTCGGCCAGGCCGGCGCGCATCGCATCGCCGGCGCTACGTGCTTGCTGCGCCGCGGCCAGCAGTTCGGCATCGCAGCGGGCATGGTCGCCCCGGTCGACGGCGATCGAGGACAGTAGCCAGTGGGCGTCGGCGCAGCCGGCGCCGTCGCCATGCGCGTACAGGATGGCGTGCGCCGCCATGGCCAGGCTTTCGGCCGTATCGAGTGCGCCTTGCAGCCATGCCACTTCCGCCTGCACCAGTTGCAGACGCGCTTGGGCGCTGGCCAAGGCGGGAGGCGGCAGTTGGGCTTGGGGCAACAAGGCTGCCGCTTCGGCTGCATGGTGCAGAGCCTGTGCGCAGTTGCGCTGGCGCAAATGCCAGGCTAGCAACAGCAGCAGCGGTACGCGCCCGGCGCCGCGCAACGGCGGCAATGCGCTTTCCCACTGCGCTACGTCATGTTCGAGCGCGAACATTTCCATTCAAGCATTCTCCCCGCAAACAGTGGCGCCAGCCTGCGACCGCACAGGCCATGTGTCATCGCATTGTAAGCTGCATTCAGGCGAATTGTTCAGTCCGCAGGGCAGAATTATGCGTCGCGCCGGGGCGCCGCGACAGGGTGTTTTCCTGGCCACCCGGCCGCGCTTCGGCCGGCCGCAGGCGTCTAGCGTGAAACGAGGCGGATGGCGGCGCTGCCGTCCACGGTGCTGGCGCTGCGCATGTCGGCAGGCATGCGCAAGCCGGGCAGGAACTGGGCGTCGTCGATCACCACGCGCTCGCCCGTATTGCTGAAAACGAAGGTCGAGCCCTTTTTGCTGACAAACTGGCCCGGCCCGGTGGGATAGATTTCCACGCTGGGCTTTGCATGCAATTCCCTGTCGTCGATCAGGCGGCCAAAGAAATGGGTGTCCTGCTGGTGGACTTCCAGCCGTTGTCCATTTGACAGACGGTATTGCTGTTCGATGTCAGAGGCTTCCTGTGTCGTGACGTGATAGTAGGTGCCGGAGGCGACGTGCACGCTGTCTGCGGCTTGCGGCGCCATCGCGGTTTGGGCCTGGGCCGTGCCGCCGGCAAGGGCAAAGATAGCGAGGAGGAGGGGGAGTAAGCGTTTGGTCAGCATGACATTCACCTTCGATCAGGATGACGGGATTGGTTACAGTTAGATCGTGTGGTCGCTGGCAGGTTTCCGGCAGGGACTGGTGTCAAGTTAGCAAACGCGCCTGGCCATCGCCAGCGGCAGGCGACGGACGGCAGGTTTACGCGCTGAAATGCCTAGCACGGCGGATGAACGGTTTTGGGATTAAAATCGGAAAGCAAGATCGGCCGCAAAATTAAATTTTTCCGGCCGAGCTTTTCTTATTGCTTTATTGGTGCTGCGGCCTATGGTTAATACAGCGTCTGCGCCGACTCGTGCAGCAGCTGGCCGTACAGGGTATGGCGCATCTTGGCGATCTTGCCTTCAGACAAGGCTTGCAGGATGGCGCATTGCGGCTCGATCAGGTGGCGGCAGTTATAGAACTTGCAGCCGCCCAGGTAGGGCTGGAATTCGCGGAAGGCGCGCTCGAGCATGCCTTCGGACAAGTGATACAGGCCGAACTCCTGAAAGCCGGGCGAGTCGATGATGGAACTGTTCGGGCCCAGTTCATCGAGCTTGTACAGGCGCGTAAAGGTCGTCGTGTGTTTGCCCGTGTCGAGTGCGGCCGAGATTTCGCGCACGGCGATGTCCGCGTCCGGCACCAGCAGGTTGATCAGCGACGACTTGCCCATGCCCGACTGGCCGATCAGGATCGACGACTGTCCCGCCAGCAGGGGCGCCAGGGTGGCCACGGCGTGCTCCGGCTCGGCGCGCGCCGACACTTCATCGACGGGATAGCCCATCGATGAATACGGCAGCAGGCGTTCGCGGGCGCGCTCCAGCGAAGCGGTCACGTCCGTTTTATTCAGGATGATGCGCGCCTCGATGCCGGCCGCGTCGGCCGCCACCAGCGAGCGCGAGATCAGGTCGTCGGCAAAGCCCGGTTCCGTCGCCACGACGATGAACAGCTGCGTCAGGTTGGCGGCCAGCAGCTTCGATTTGTACTGGTCCGAGCGATACAGCAGGGTCTTGCGTTCCTCGATGCGGTCAATGACGGCCTGGTCGTTCGAGGTGCGCGTCAGGTGCACGATGTCGCCCACGGCCACGTTGGTTTTCTTGCCGCGTGTCACGCATTGCAGCTTGGCGCCGTCCACGTCGGCCAGGTAATGGCGACCGTGGGCGGCGATGATGACGCCCGTCAACTTGCCTTCGCTCATGGGGCCACCTGGCTGCTCTGGTAAATGAGGTTGGCCTTGGCGGCGCAGATGAAGTCGTTTTCGGACAGGCCGCCGGCGCCTTGGTTGACCGAGTGCGTGTCGTAGCGCACGGCGCAGGTTTTGTAAGTAATGATGAGCTCCGGATGGTGGTCTTGCGTATGGGTCATATAGGCCAGGGCGTTCACGAACGCCAGGGTCTGGTAGTAATTCTTGAAGCCGAAGTCGCGGCACAGCTTGCCGTTTTGTACTGTCCATTGCGGCAGCAGCGCGTGCAGGGTGGCGACGCCGGTGTCGTCCAACGCCTGCTGGCGCGGCGCGCAGGACAGTTGGGCCAGTTCCTGCAGTGTGGATGGCGTACTCATGCTGTAGCTCCTTTCAGGTGGCGGATGCGCACGCTGGCCGGCGGGTGGCTGTCGTAAAAGGCCGAGTGCAGCGGGTCGGGCGTCAGGGTCGACGCATTGTCTTCATACATTTTGACGAGGGCAGAGACCAGGTCGTCCGCCTGCGTATGCGTGGCGGCAAAGGCGTCGGCCTCGAATTCATGCTTGCGCGAGCTCAGCGACGTCAGCGGTCCCAGCAGGAAGGTGAAGACGGGCAAGGCCAGCATGAACAGCAGCAGGGCCAGCGCATCCGTCGGCTGGCCCGTCAGGGCCAGGGCGACAGGGTCGACGCCCAGGCCCGCATAGAACCATGGCTGCGTCTTCAGGAAGCCCAGCAGCGCCAGAAAGCCCAGCGAGATGACGAACATCATGGCGATGCGCTTGACGATGTGCTTGAGCTTGAAATGGCCCAGTTCATGCGCCAGCACGGCTTCGATTTCCTGCGGCGCCAGGCGCGACAGCAGGGTGTCGAAGAAGACGATGCGCTTGTTGGCGCCAAAGCCCGAAAAGTACGCGTTGCCGTGGGCGCTGCGCTTCGAGCCATCCATCACGAACAGGCCTTTCGAGGCGAAGCCGACGCGCTGCATCAAGCCTTCGATGCGGCTTTTCAAGGATTCGTCGGCCAGCGGCGTGAATTTGTTGAACAGCGGTTGAATAAAGTTCGGATAGATGATCATCATCAGCAAGGAGAACGCGCTCCAGACGATCCAGGCATAGAACCACCACAGGTCGCCACTTTTCGCCATCAAGACAAGAATGACCCAAAGCAGCGGCAGGCCCAGTACCGCCGTGATGCCTATGTTCTTGAGCAAATCCGTGAAAAACAGCTTCTTGCTCATCATGTTGAAGCCGAAACGCTGCTCCAGCACAAACTGCTGGTAGTACTCGAAAGGCAGGTCGATCAGGCCGGAAATGGCGGCAAAGGCGACCATCAGGCCCAGCTGGTACAGCATGGGCGATCCCGCCGCTCCCGTCAATTCATGCAGGTACAGCGCCAGCCATTGCAGGCCGCCCAGCAAGGTAAAACCGATCAGCACGGCATAGTTGACCAGCAAGGTCAGCAAGCCGAACTTGGTCTTGGCCACCGTGTAGTCGGCCGCCTTCTGGTGCGCGGCCAGCGGGATTTTTTCCGCGAATTCGGACGGGACTGCCGCGCGGTGCGCCAGCACGTGGCGGATCTGCCGCGAAGCGAGCCAGAAGCGCACGGCCAGGGTCAAAACGAGGACGGATACAAACAAAATCGAAAACGCGAGTGAATACATTCTGTGCCTGTGAGAAAATGGCTGATTATTTAGTTTGATTAGGCCAAGAGAGAATTATGTCACAAGCGACCGACTTAACCGCATCCACCCCCGCACCCGCCGTGCCGGCACGTCCCAACGAGATGAACCTGGTCTGGGTCGACATGGAAATGACGGGCCTGGAGCCCGATACCGACCGCATCATCGAGGTGGCGGTGGTGGTGACGGACATGCACTTGAACCTGCTGGCCGAAGGCCCCGTGTTCGTGATTCACCAGTCGGATGAAACCCTGAACAAGATGGATGCCTGGAACAAGGGCACGCACGGCCGCTCGGGCCTGATCGACAAGGTCAAGGCGTCGACCGTGACGGAAGCCCAGGCGGAAGCGGAACTGATCGCGTTCCTGAAGAAATACGTGCCTGCCGGCAAGTCGCCCATGTGCGGCAACACCATCGGCCAGGACCGCCGCTTCATGGTGCGCGGCATGCCGAAGCTGGAAGCGTTCTTCCACTATCGCAATGTTGACGTATCGACATTGAAAGAGCTGTGCAAGCGCTGGAAGCCGGAAATCGCCACCGGTTTCAAGAAGCACCAGAAGCACACGGCGCTGGCCGATATCCTCGAATCGATCGAAGAGCTGAAGTACTACCGCGAGCACTTTATTAAGCTGTGATGTGAAGACGCCTCGCAAAACCTACTGCGCGTCGGTATAGGCGGCCTGCGATGCTCACCGTACCTTCGTACGGTTGCGCTTCTTAGCCACCTCTCCCTTCCGCTCGCTACGGTTTTGCGGGGCGTCGCGAAGTTTCCGTTACAATCGTTTCAAAGTCGAAATCGAGGCTGTGCCAAACCTCATCCTCGTCCCGCCACTCCAGCGCAAACGCTCCCGTTTGCCTTAAAGCCGTGATCCAGCGCACTTCGCCTGGCTGGCGGAAATATTCTTCGCACCGGCCGAACGGCTGCTCCAGCCGGCACAGCACCAATCCCTCGCCCGCCACGGCGCACCATTGCTCATTGAAGTCGATCAAGGCCACGGCCGGGTCGCCATAGAATTCGCCCAGGCTGGCGTGACGCCCATCGACGGCCGTCACCCTGGCCTGTTCGTATTCGTGCTGGACAATATAGTCGGCGCTGCGCGCCAGTTCGTGTGTCGTCATGCTGTCTCCACGGTAGGCCAGACGGTTTCCTGGTCGGCGCGCGCTTCGGCGATCAGCCATTCGCAAAACGCGTGCACGAGGGGCCGCGTTTCCGCCTGGGGCGAACGCAGCAGATAATAGCAGTGGGGGCCGCGCACGGCGTGTTCGAACACGCGCACCAGGCGGCCCGAGCGCAGGTCGTCGCCGATCAGGGGGCTGGCGGCAATGGCCACGCCCTGGCCGCTGGCGGCCGCGTCCAGGCACAGATACGTGTGCGAAAAGCGCGCGCCGCTGTTGCCGCTATTGCCGCTGTAATGCACGCCGCAGCTGTGCAGCCAGCGCGCCCAGTCGATTTCGCCGGGCAGGTGTACTTCCGGCTCGTCGTGCAGCAGCGGATAGCGCAGCAGGTCGGCCGGCTGGCGCAGGCTGGCCGCGTTGGCGCGGAAACCGGGGCTGCAGACGGCGGAAAACCATTCCTCCATCAATAAATCGACTTTCAGGCCCGGATAGCGGCCCGGTCCCAGGCGGATGGCCACGTCCACGCCATCGCGCGCCAGGTCGACCGGGTGCATCGAGGCCAGCACGCGCAGTTCGATCTGCGGATAGCGGTCGCGCAAGCGTCCCAGGCGCGGCATCAGCCAGCGCGAGACGAGCGAGCTGGTGGCCGTCACCGTCACCACCTTGTCGTCGCCCTGGCGCCGTGCCTGCTCGGAGACGTCGGCCAGCTGGTTGAGGATGGGGCCCAGCGAGGCAGCATAGCGCTGACCGGCGCTGGTCAGCACCACGCCGCGCGGCAGACGCTGGAACAGCACGATGCCCAGCCACGCTTCGAGCTGCTTCACATGATGGCCGATGGCGCCGGCCGAGACGTGCAATTCTTCGCCCGCGCGCTGGAAGCCTTCATGGCGGGCGGCCGCCTCGAAGGCGTGCAGGGCGGCGAGCGGTGGCAAGGGACGTGACATGGCGTTCTTAAGAGAATTGAGCCTCAGTAATATTCGGCCTATCCGTGAAGAATATTGGTTTGTTTCGTTTTGCGCAAGCGAATATGATGCCGTCACTGCGTGAAGTGACCCGCAATAGGATTCACGCATGCATTTCACGCACGCATCACCTTCCAGCCTTGCTTGGTATTAATATTTACAACGCCTGGGAAAACCGTCGCGAGCGGCAGTGATTTGTGGCTGAGAAGCGCAACCGTACTTCAGTACGGTGAGCATCGCCGGCCGCAAAGCGCGACGCGCAGCAGGTTTGCCCAGGTGTACTCTAAGAGGTTTAGTCATGTCTGATCGCCGCGCCGTTGCGCTGGTGTTGCTGTCGGCCGCCGGTTTCGGCAGTTCCGCAGTGTTTGCCAAGGCGGCCTATGCGTCCGGGGTCAACCCGTCGACCATGCTGGCCTTGCGTTTCGTTATCGCTGCCATGCTGTTGTTGCCGCTCGTGTGGCTGGGCGGCTGGCGCTTGCCGCGTGGCCGCCTGCTGGCAGGCTACATGCTGATGGGCCTGATGTACACGGCCCAGTCGCAAGGCTATTTCAATGCCCTGATGTATGCCAGCAGCGGCCTGTGCGGCATGCTGCTGTATGTGTATCCGGTGCTGGTCACCATCCTGGCGCTGGCGCTGGGCTGGGAAAAGCTGGACCGGCGCATGCTGGTGCTGATGGCGCTGGCCATCGCCGGCATGGCCATCACCCTGGGCGGCAAGCTGCAGGGCCAGCCCATCGGCATCGCCCTGGCCTTGATGGCCGCCGGCGTGTACGCCGTGTACATCCTGTTTGGCAACAGCCTGTCGAAAAGCCGCGAGAATATTCACCCATTGGCCGCCTGCGTGGTGATTCTGGGCACCGCCGGCCTGTCGAACAGCGCGATTGCCTTGTGGCAAGGCGTGTCCTTGCCGGGCACGGCGACGGGCTGGCTGGCCGTCAGCGCCATCGCCCTGTTCTCGACGGCCATCGCCATTGCCGCCTTCTTTGCCGGCGTGGCGCAGATCGGCGCGGCCAAGGCGTCCATCATTTCCACGTTTGAACCCGTCATCACGATGGCCTTCGGCGTGACCTTGCTGAAGGAATCCGTCAGCGGCACGCAATTGCTGGGCGGCGCCATGGTGCTGGCCGCCGTGGTCTTGCTGGCGCAGCGGCCCGCACCCAAGGCGGCGTCCATGCCGGGCGTGCAGGCCAGTGCCTGACCTTTTTTTTCCGAACTGATCGGCAATACCGATCGGTCTCCTTTGCGCCGCGACGGGTTTCCTGTCGCGGCGCTTTTTTTTGCGCGCCATTTATTTCACGCAAATAAGCCTTGATTGCGAATGATTCTCATTTATAATTGACTGCAAGATTCCCCCCTCACCAGCCAGCCCGTGCCAGCCAGTGTTCGCCTTGAAAGGAGACACCGTGTCGAGCACGTTCCCCATTTGCAATACCGAGCTGGTCGCCAGCGATTTTTCCCGCCTGCGCCGCGAAAAGAAGGCCCGCCACCGCGACATCGCCGAGGAGCTGGGCATAGCCGAAGGCGAGCTGATCGCCGCGCATGCGGGCTTGTCGCTGGCCAATGGCGCCTTGCTGGGCGCCGTGCGCCTGCAGGCCGACTGGCCCGCCATCATCGCCGCGCTGGAGCCGCTGGGCGAAGTCATGGCGCTGACGCGCAACGCCTCGTGCGTGCATGAAAAGACGGGCGTCTACCGCAAGGCCAGCCACAACAACCATGTGGGCCTGGTGCTGGGCGGCGACATCGACCTGCGCGTGTTTTACCGCCAGTGGGCGCATGGCTTTGCCGTGCGCGAGGTGAACGCGGGCGAGAAGGAAGTGCAGCGCAGCCTGCAGTTTTTCGATGCGGCCGGCCATGCCGTGCACAAGATTTTCCTCAAGCCGCACAGCGACCTGGCCGCCTACGACGCGTTGGTGACGCATTTTGCCGACGCGGACCAGTCGGCCGGCATCGCGGTGACGGCGCCGGCGCCGCCGGCGGCGGAACTGCCCGACGCGCAGATCGACGTGGCCGGTTTTCGCGCCGCCTGGGCCGACTTGCGCGACACGCACGAATTTTTCACCGTGCTGAAAAAATATGCGGTGTCGCGCCTGCAAGGCCTGCGCCTGGCCGAGGCGCGCTTCGTGCAGCAGATCGATAAATCCTGCGTGCTCGACCTGCTCAACGATGCGGCCCTTGAAAAAGTCTCCATCATGGCCTTCGTCGGCAATGCCGGCATGATCCAGATCCATTCGGGACCCGTGCACAAGATCGCCGTGATGGGGCCGTGGATCAATGTGCTCGACCAGCGCTTCAATCTGCATTTGCGCGAAGACCATATCGCCAGCGCCTGGGTGGTGAAAAAGCCGACCGTCGATGGCCTGGTGACCTCCGTGGAACTGTTCGATGCGAAGGGCGACACCATCGTCATGTTCTTCGGCGAACGCAAGCCGGGCGTGCATGAATTGTGCGAATGGCGCCACATCGTCGACAGGGTGGCGCAGGAGGGCGAGCTATGCGCCGCATGATCGCCGCCAGCGTGGCGCGCCGCATCGCGCTGAAAAAAATGGGGGCGGGCGCGCTGGCCCTGGCCGCGCCGATGCAGGTGCTGGCGGCCGTGGCCGACGCGGGCAAGCCTGTGGCGAAAGCGCGGCGCATCGTCAGCGTGGGCGGCGCCCTGACGGAAATCGTCTATGCGCTCGAGGCGCAGGGCGAACTGGTGGGCGTCGATACCACCTCGCTGTATCCGGCTGTGGCGCAGCAACTGCCGCAGGTCGGTTATGCGCGCACCCTGTCGGCCGAGGGCGTGCTGTCGCTGGCCCCCACGCAGCTGATCGCCACCGAGGAAGCGGGGCCGCAAGCGGTGCTGCGCCAGGTGCGTGACGCGGGCGTGCCGGTGGCGGTACTGAATGCGAACAACCGGTTCGAAGGCTTGCTGGACCGGGTAAAACAGGTGGGCCGGATCACGGGCCGCGCCGATCCGGCCGCGCGCCTGGCGCAAGCCTTGCAGCAGCAGTGGGACGGCGCGCTGGGCAAGGTGCGCCAGCGGCAGCATGCGCCCGTGCGCGTGCTGTTCATCCTCGCTCATGCCCCGAACCAGGTGATGGTGGGCGGGCGCGAGACGGGCGCCGACGCCATGCTCGCGTATGCGGGCGCCGTCAACGTGATGGGCGGGCAGGGCGGATTCGCCGGCTACAAGCCGCTCACGCCGGAAGCCGTGATCGCCGCGCGGCCGGACATCGTGCTGGTCACCGACCAGGGCTTGAAAGCCTCGGGCGGCGTGGACGGCATCTTGAAATTGCCAGGACTGGCGCAGACGCCGGCCGGGCGCAGGCACCGCATCGTCTCGCAGGAAGCCATGCTGCTGCTGGGCTTTGGCCCGCGCATGCCGCAGGCGCTGGCCGAACTCGACGCCGCGTTCTCCCAAGCCATGGCCGCATGAACGTGGCGGCCCTGGTCTCCGCCGCGCCCTGGCGCTGGCCTCGCTGGGGCGCCGGCGGTCTGCTGGCCGCCGCGTTGGCTGGCGGCTTGCTCGTCGCCGTGCAGGCGGGCGCCGTGCCGGTGACCCTGGCGGACTGGCTGGCGCCGTTTCAAGCGGGCGACGAGGCGCTGTCCGGCGGCGCGTATGTGCTGTGGCATATCCGTTTGCCGCGCGCCCTGTTCGCCGCCCTGATCGGCGCCGCGCTGGCGCTGGCCGGCGGCCTGACGCAAGGGCTGTTCCGCAATCCGCTGGCCGATCCGGGCTTGCTGGGCGTGAGCAGCGGCGCCGCCTGCGCGGGCGCGGCCACCATCGTTTTCGCGGCCAGCCTGCACGTGGCGCCCGAACTGCGCGTGTGGCTGCTGCCCGCCGCCGCGTTCGGCGGCGCCATGCTGATCTGCGTGCTGCTCGACCGTGTCGCCCGCTGGGCCACGCCCGGTTCCATCGTCGGCCTGCTGCTGACGGGCGTGGCGCTGAACGCCATCACGGTGGCCGTCATGGGCCTGTGCATCTACCTGGCCAGCGACGACCAGCTGCGCACCCTGACTTTCTGGACTCTCGGCTCGCTGTCGGCCGGCAGCTGGCGCCAGGTGGCGGCCTTGCTGCTGGTGCTGGCCGGCGCGCTGTGGGCCACGCGCTTCCTGATGCGCTCATTGAACGCGCTGGCGCTGGGCGAGGCGCAGGCGCTGCACGTGGGCATCGACGTGGGCCGGCTGCGCACGCAGGTGATCGTACTGGTGGCCGTGCTGACCGGGTTTGCCGTCGCCTGGTGCGGCGGCATCGGTTTCATCGGCCTGATCGCGCCACACCTGGTGCGCACCTGGCTGGGCGCCGACCAGCGCAAGGTACTGCCGCTGGCGATGCTGATGGGAGGCTTGCTGTTGCTGTTGGCCGATACCCTGGCGCGCACGGTCGCCATTCCCGCGGAAGTCCCCGTCGGCATTTTCACGGCCTTGCTGGGCGGGCCATTTTTCCTGATGCTGTTGCGGCGCTTCCGCCACGGCACCGCCTAGAGGTGAACATGACGCCGATACTGGAACTCTCCTTCGCCACCACGCAAATGGGCCAGCAGTATTTCGGCCCCTTCAATCTGCAGGTGGCACCCGGCGAGCGCGTCGCCATCCTCGGCCCCAGCGGCGCGGGCAAGTCGACCCTGTTGAAACTGATGGCGCGCGAACTGCATCCGCAGGCGGGCCAGGTGGTATTCGCCAGCCGGCCGCTGGCGCGGTGGCCGCTGGCCGAACTGGCCCTGCGCCGCGCCGTCCTGCCGCAAGGCTCGAACGTGGCCTTCGGGCTGCAGTGCGAGCTGGTGATCGGCCTGGGGCGGGTGGCGCGGCTGGCCGACCCGCAGCTGGGGCGTATCGTGCAGGACGCGGCCGCCCTGGCGCACGCCGCGCATCTGCTGGGGCGGCGCCTCGACACCCTGTCCGGCGGCGAACAGGCGCGGGTACAGCTGGCGCGCATCTTCGCGCAGATGTGGGACGTACAGGATGGCTTGATCCTCGTCGACGAACCGCTGGCGGCGCTCGATCCCGGCCTGCAATTCGATTTGCTCGACAGCCTGCAGCAGTTTTGCGCCGCGCGCGGCCATGCCGTCATCGCCATCCTGCACGACATCAATCACGCCTTGCTCGGTTTCGAGCGGCTGCTGCTGGTGCGTTCGGGCCAGCTGGTCGCCGATATCGCCAGCGATGCGGGCGCCGTGCCCGCCCTGGCCGCGCTGTACGGCATCGCCCTGACGACGGCGACCAGCAGCGAGGGCCACGTGTGCGTCATTCCCGCGAGAAGCGCCGTGCGCAGGGCAGCCTGACGGACTCACTCGCTCAATCAATTCATCACCACACGTCCGCCGCGCGCGGCCGCGCCATCTGGCCGCTGCCCAGCAGCCACACCATCAGGGCATCGGCCTGTTCCCGCGTGGCGGCCACTTCCTGCAGGATGCCGAAGGCCTTCATGGCGCCGGCCGCCATGGCCTGCAGGCGCGCGCGCTGTTCCGCATCTTCCTCGACCGATACCAGGCCACGGCACAGGGCGGCCAGCGCTGCCTTGTTATGCTTGAGCCACAGGCCGCGGCGCCTGCGGTCGATGTGCGCTTCATCGCCGCGTTCCTCTTCGAACAGCATGACGAACGGTTCGCCATGGCGCAGCAGGGCGTCCATGTCGTTTTCCCACAGCGGGGCATAGCCGTCGACGGCCGTTTCAGGGCGAAAGCGCACGATGGGAAAGTCGCTGACGTCGTGGATGGAAAAATGTGCGGGATTCGGTTTCATGGCGTGCTTCCTTGCGATGGGGTTGAGAAGGCTTGCCAGCCGCCGCCCAGCGCCTTGTAGACCTGGACCAGCGACAGCGAGGCGGTGGCGCGGCTGTCGACCAGCGCCGCTTCGTTGTTCAATAAGGTGTTTTGCACATGCAGCACGTTGATCAGGTCCGTGCCGCCCTGGCGGTACTGCAGTTCCGCGCTGCCCAGCGCGCGCCGTCCCTGCTTGACGGCTGCGTCGAGGCTGGCCTGGCGGCGGGCGTTGGCCTGGTAGCCCGAGAGCGCATCTTCTACCTCGTGCCAGGCGGCCAGCACCGTCTGGCGGTAGGCGATGGCCGCTTCCTGCTGCTGCGCCTCGCGCAATTGCAGGTTGCCGCGCAGGCGGCCGCCATCGAACAGGGGCACGCTGAAGCCGGGGCCGAAGGCGAAGCGCTTGGCGTCCCAGCCGATGTCGGACAGCTGCATCGCCTGCAGGCCGACGCTGCCCGAGAGCGTGATGCGCGGATAAAAATCGCCTTGCGCCACGCCGATGGCGGCCGTGGCCGCGTGCAGCTGCGCTTCGGCGCGGCGGATGTCGGGACGCCGCTCGGCCAGGCTGCTCGGCACGCCCAGCTGCACCTGCATGGCCACAGCGGGAATGTCCTTGCCCGCCGCCAGTTCCGTCTGCAGGGATTGCGGCGGCAGCGCCAGCAAAAGGGCGAGGGCATTGCCCAGGCGCGCTTCGCGCTGCTGCAGCGGCGGCAGGCGCGCCTCGATGGTGGCCACGTGGGCCGCCGCCTCGGCTTCGTCGAGCTGCGTCGCCGCGCCTTCGCGCAGGCGGATGTGCGTCAGTTCCAAGGTATGGCGGGCGATATCGAGCAGCTGCTGCGTGATGGCCAGGGTCTGCTGCGCGCCGCGCAGCTCGATGTAGTCGCGCGCCGTCTCGGCCAGCACGGCCAGCAGCACGCCGCGCTGGGTTTCCACGGCCGCGTCGACCCGCGCGTCGGCCGCTTCCACTTCGCGCCGCACGCGGCCCCACAAGTCCAGCTCCCAGGCCGCATCGAGGTTGCCTTGCCACAGGTTGTAGGCGGACTGGCCGTTGTGGCGCGACGGGTCGCTCAGCCCTTGCTCGCTGTTGCGCGCGCGGCCATAGCTGCCATTCGCACCCAGCGACGGGCCTTGCGCGGCGCCGGCCACGCCGCGCGCGGCACGGCTTTGCTCGAGACGGCTGGCCGCCGCCAATACGTCGAGGTTGGCGCCGGCGGCGCGCTGCAGCAGCGACGACAGGGTGGCGTCGCCAAAGCTGTCCCACCAGCGCTGCTCGATGGCGCCATCCTCGCTTGCGGCGAAGCGGGCATGCTCCGCCTGGCGCCATTGCTGTCCCAGGTCGTTGAGTGGGCGCTGGAAGTCGCTGCCGACGCTGGCGCAGCCGGCCAGGCCCAGGGCCGTGAAGAGTATCAGTGCTTTCATCGCGCGCTCACCTGCTTCAGTTCTTGACGACGCATGGCCGTATCGATGCGCACCTCGGCCGACATGCCCACGCGCAGGCGGGCGTCGCCATCCTGGCCGGGATCGAGCGCGATCCTGACGGGGATGCGCTGCACCACCTTGGTGAAGTTGCCGGTGGCGTTTTCCGGCGCGATGGCGGCGAACGTCACGCCCGTGGCGGGGGCGATGCTGTGCACCGTGCCGCGCAGGAGCACGTCCGGATAGGCGTCGACGGCGATGCTGGCGCGCTGGCCCTGGCGCACGTGCGTCAGCTGGGTTTCCTGCAGGTTGGCGACGACGAAGCTGCGGTTCAGGGGCACCACGGCCATCAGGCTGGCTCCGGGCGCCACCAGGGCGCCGACGCGCACGGCGCGGCGTCCGACGATGCCGTCGATGGGGGCGCGCAGCTGCGTATGCGACAGGTCCAGTTCGGCCCGTTGCAGGCTGGCGCGGGCCCGCAGCAGGGCCGCTTCGGTCGCGCCTTGCTGCGCCTGCAAAATGTCCGTCTGCTTGCGGGTGGCGACGAGGGCGGCGCGGTTTTGCGCCAGGCGCGCGCGGCTCACGTCGAAGCGCGACTGCGCCTGCTGCGCGTTTTGCACGCTGCCCGCGCCCTGGCCGGCCAGGTGCGTCGAGCGGGCCAGTTCCTGCTGCGCCAGTTTGTCTTCCGCCTGGTTGGCGTCGACCAGGGTGCTGGCTTGTTCGATCACCGATTGCTGGCGCTGCAAGGTGGCGCGGGCATAGTCCAGCTGCGCCTCGGCGCCGGCTACCTCGGCGCGGGCCGAGGCGGCGGCGGCCTGGTAATCGCGGTCGTCGATGCGCGCCAGCAGCTGACCCGCCTTGACAGTCTGGTTGTCTTCCACCAGCACTTCCCGCACGATGCCGCCCACCTTGGGGGAAAGCACGGTGTAGTCGGCGCTGACAAAGGCGTCGTCGGTGGCTTGTTCGTCGCCACGGGCGAACAGCAGTTGCCAGGCACAAAAGGCGAGGGCGCAGGCCAGCAGGGCCAGGCCGAGAAGAAAGGCGCGCGAGCGCAGTATGGGTGTTTGCATGGTGAAGCTCTTTCTTGAAGTAAAAGTCAGGCGGCGCGCGGCGGATAGACGCGCGTCGGCAGGATGGGAATGATCACAATCATGGCCAGCGCGATGGCGGCGACAATGAGGTACAGGTCGGACGAGGTCAGGGTGACGACTTGCGCATGCATGCGCTGCGCAATTCCCGCCATGTCCACGCTGGCTGGCAGGTTGCCCAGGCGTTCGCTGAGCACCGTCGAATGAAAATGGTTGCGGCGCGTGATCAGCGCATCGAGCACGCCGGTGGCGACGACGGCCGACATGCCCTTGATGGTGTTGAACCAGGCCGAGGCGAAAGGGCCATCTTGCGGCGCCAGGCCCGTCGTGGCCAGCAGCAGCAAGGGAATCACGGCCATCGGTTGCGCAAAGATCTGCACCGCCTGCAGCAGGTAGAAATGCGTGCGTATCCAGTCGGGCGACATGCGCGCGCCGAGCACGCAGGACAGGGCCAGCAGGGCCAGGCCGATGGCCAGCACCCAGCGGCAGTCGACGGCGCGGAGATTGCACAGGGCGGCCACCAGCGGCAGGGCGATCAACTGCGGCAGCGCCACCATCAGCATCACGGGCGCCGTCTGCAGCGGGCGGTAGGCGTGCACCTGCGCCAGGTAGGACGAGGGAATCAGGATCACGGCCAGCAGCACGAAGAGCACGCCGCCCAAGGTCAGCAGGGCGTGGCTGAGGTTGCGCCGCGATAGCAGCTGCAGCTTGAAGAACGGCAGCGGATGCGACCATTCGTGGATGAAGAACAGCACCAGCAGCAACAGGCCGCCGCCCAGCAGCACGCAGATCAGCGGCGACGCGAACCACGCCAGGCGCTCGCCCTGCAGCAATCCCACCACCAGCATGCAGATGGCGGGCAGGCCAAGCAGCAGGCCGCGCCAGTCGAACTGGCGCAAGCGTTCGAGGCGCAGCGGGTCTTGCGGCAAGCCCCACGACACCATCAGCAGGGCGGCGATGCTGCCCGGGACGACTTGCCAGAAGGCCCATTGCCAGCCCAGGTACTCGGTCCAGAAGGCGGCCAGCGGCGTGCCCAGGCTGGGACCGAAAGTGGCGCTCAGCGCATAGCCGCCCAGGCCATACAGCTTGATGTTCGGCGGCAGGAAGCGCAGCGCCACCGTCATCAGCATGGGCGGCAGGGCGCCGCCGGCCGCGCCCTGCACCACGCGCAGGACCATCAGCGCGGACAGGTTCGGCGCGAACGGGCATAGCACGCCGGCGGTCATGCAGACGATGATGGCGGCGGCCGTCAGGCGGCGCAGCGAAAAGGTGACGGAGCACCACGGCGCGAACGCCATGGCCGATACCGAGGCGGCCGCATACAGGGCGACGAGCCAGCTGGCGTCGTCGCGCGCGATGCCCATAGCGCCGCGGATGTCGGCCAGCGCGACCTTGGTGATGTTTTCATTCAGGCCGGACACCAGCACGGCCAGCAGCACGCCGGCCAGGCCCGTGGCCAGGCGCAGGCCGAAAACTGGGGGAGCGGGCGGTGAAGGGGGAGGCGGCACCGTCGGGACGGCGCCGGGTAGCAGTACAGCGGACACAGGGAACTCCGTGGATGAGAATCAGTCCACGCAGTATAGGTAGCCGTTAATCTTGTGAAAATTGATAATTAATGAACTTTGAATTGCGTCTGGTGCAATGATGAATGGGGGCGGCCCCCGGTCTCTCTTAGTCGTTGGGTTTGGCGTCTGGCGGGTGGGTTCAGCTGGGGTCAGACCCGCAAGGGTCTGACCCCGTGCACAAGTCCTTGATCATGCGGCGCAGCCAGCGGTGCGCATGGTCGTGATCGAGGCGCGGGTGCCAGGCCTGGAATACTTCCACGCTGTCGACGGGGATCGGCAGCTGGAAGGTGCGCAGCTTCAAGCCCAGGCGCTCGACGATGGCCAGCAGGGGCGTGGGCATCAGCGGCAGCAGCAGGCGCGAATCGGCCACGGCGAAGATGGCGGACTGGAAGTTGGGGCTGATCAGGGACACTCTGCGCGTGTAGCCGCGCTCGGCCAGCGCCGTGTCGAAAGGGCCACGCGCCAGGCCGCGCCGCGACACGCTGATATGTTCGTATTCGGTAAAGCTGTCCAGATTGATGGGGCCGTCGAAGAGCGGGTGGTCGCTGCGGGCGATGCCGACAAAGCCGCTGGTAAACAGCTGCTGCAGCTTGATGTCGGGCGCAAAGGCGCGCCGCGCGCTGATGTACAGGTCGATACGGCCCGCGTGCAGGGCGTCGTTTTCCGTGGCGCCATCGCCCTCGGGCACGAAGCGCAGCACCGTGTGCGGCGCATGGATGGCCAGCAGGTCGCGCAGCTTGCCGCCGTAGGCGCCGACAAACACGTCGTTGGCGCACAGGCTGAAGGTGCGTTCCAGGGTGCGCAAGTCCACTTCGCGGCCGGAGGTGAAGATGGCGTGCGCCTGCTCCACCACGCCGCGCACCTGCTCGCGCAATTCCAGCGCGCGCGGGGTGGGCGCCAGGCCGCGCCCGGAGCGCACGAAGACGGGGTCGCCGATGGCGTCGCGGATGCGCGCCAGGGTGCGGCTCATGGCTGGCGCGCTCAGGTTCATGCGCCGCGCCGCGGCCACGGCGCTGCCTTCCTCGAGCAGGATGTCGAGGGCGACGAGCAGGTTCAGGTCGGGGAGTTTCATGCGGCGATTATAGCCGGTGGGCCAACGTCGGCGCTGCGCCGGCAGGACGCCGGCGCAGATGGATGCTACTGCGGTATTACTCGGCTGCCGGCTCGGCGCCGCAGCATTTCTTGAACTTCTTGCCGCTGCCGCAAGGGCAGTCGTCGTTGCGGCCCACTTTCGGCTCTTCGCGCTTCATGGTTTGCACGGGAGCCTTGCGGCGCGGGACCCAGAAACGGTGGATGGCCGGCAGGTTCGCTTCCAGTTCCTGCGCCAGCTTGTGCGCCTTGACCGGATCTTCCACCAGCTTCAGTTCTTCTTCCTTGATTTCGTCGGCGCCCAGCAGGTAGATCGGCTGCATCAGCTCGGCCACTTCGGAATCCCAGATCTCGTTCCACGAG
Organism: Janthinobacterium glycogeni; assembly: GCF_051380725.1. Taxonomy (NCBI): domain Bacteria; kingdom Pseudomonadati; phylum Pseudomonadota; class Betaproteobacteria; order Burkholderiales; family Oxalobacteraceae; genus Janthinobacterium; species Janthinobacterium glycogeni. Next base: position 36,045 of record NZ_JBNYXP010000016.1, read on the forward strand.
CCCGGACGCAGCTCCATGCCGTCCCAGAAGCCCCAGCACCAGGCTTCGGCGTCGATCAGGGTCTGGCCTTCGTAGTCGTGCTCGACGAACAGGGCTTCGAACTCTTTCGGCGCCACTTCAAACGTCACCAGCACTTCGTTCATGAAGCGCATGATCAGGTTGACGATGCGTTCTTCTTCCTTGCTGTTCTTGAATTTCGGCGCATCTTCGGCATCTTCGCCCCACACGCGCGGCAACCACTCGGCCGGCATGATCGGTTCCGGGCCGATGGCGACGGCCGTCAGATAGCCGTGCAGCATATCCATGGTCATCGCGTCTTCGGAGCAGCGCTCCGACAACAGGAATTGGTCTAATTCGTCGAATTCTTTTTCTGATAATGGCTGTTCGAGTTGCATGGCTTGCTCTTTGTATTGAATGTAAGCCGCCAGTATACGCCTTGCGGCGCTTCATCACCGAAGTGTTTGCACCGGCGGCCCGCGCGCGCCTTACAATGTCGCTTATGCACAATGAAAACCAGCCGCACGAGGACGACCGGCCCGTCCATCCCTTTTCCGCCCTGAGCCCCGACTGCGTGCTCGACGCCCTCGGCAGCGTGGGCTTGCGCGGCGATGGCCGTCTGCTGGCCCTGAACAGCTATGAAAACCGCGTCTACCAGGTGGGCATCGAAGACGGCGCGCCCCTGGTGGCCAAGTTTTACCGTCCCGCGCGCTGGAGCGACACGGCCATCCTGGAGGAGCATGCGTTCGTCTCGGAACTGGTCGAGCGCGAAATCCAGGTGGTGCCGGCGCTGGAAATCAACGGCAGCACCCTGCACCAGTACCAGGGCTTCCGCTTTGCCGTCTTCCCCCGCCACGGCGGCCGCGCGCCCGAGCTGGACGACCCGGCGACCCTGGAATGGATAGGGCGCTTCATCGGCCGCATCCACGCCGTCGGCGCGCTGTCCGCGTACCAGGAACGCCCGGCGCTCGACCACCAGACGTTCGGCGTCGAACCGCGTGAGTTCTTGTTGGAGGGTAATTTCCTGCCGCCCGAGCTGCTGGCAGCCTATTCCAGCGTGGCGCAGCAGGCGCTCGACGGCGTCAAGCGCTGCTACGACCGCGCGGGCGACGTGGCCGTGCTGCGCACGCATGGCGATTGCCATGGCGGCAACGTGCTGTGGACGGACGCCGGCCCCCATTTCGTCGATTTCGACGATAGCCGCATGGGCCCGGCCATCCAGGATCTGTGGATGATGCTGTCGGGCGAACGCGGCGACCAGGTGCGCCAGATGAGCGACATCCTGGCCGGCTACGAGGATTTCTGCGATTTCGACCCGCGCCAGCTGTACCTGGTCGAAGCGCTGCGCACCCTGCGCCTGATCCATTATTCCGCCTGGCTGGCGCGTCGCTGGGACGACCCCGCCTTCCCCGTCGCCTTCCCGTGGTTTAACACGCAGCGCTACTGGCAGGACCGTATCCTGGAACTCAGGGAGCAGGTTGCCCTGATGGATGAGGCGCCGCTCTGGCCCATTTGACCTAAACGCCCGAAAAGCGTGGTAAAAGTCGCTCTTCTTGCAGTGCTGATTTGCATGTGCTTACTCGATAATGGTGCTAATAAATTCCCATAAGCAACGGAATTCACCCGAATAAGCGAGAAATCATGCAAGCACAGCAAAATCAGCGCCAGGCCGCCTCCCTCACCGTCGCGTATTCCGCCGACGACGAGTTCGACCAGGACAGCATCGTTTCGCTGCATGATTTCAAGGACCTGGAGCGCAAGGCTGACGTACCTGCGCCAGTGCCTGTCCCTGCCGCTCCCGTCGCCGCGATGCCCGAACCGCAAGCCGAACCGGCAGCGGAAACCGACGCCAAGGCGCCCGCCGCCGAACGTCAGAAAATGGAATTGAAAGCCATCCACGAGGCGATCGCCCGCGTGGAAGCGGAAGCGAAAGCCACCTGCGCCGCCGAAAGCCGGGCCTTGGCCGAGGCGCGCGTGCGCTCGCTGGCCGAGGACCGCGCCGCCATCGACGCGGCCGCCGCCGCCGCCGCACAGCAAAATGCGCAGGCTGCCGAAGAGGCGATTGCCGCCAACCGCGAACGTCTCGACACCATGCGCGCCGCCGCGCAAGCGAGCGTGGCCCGCCTGGAAGCCGTCAAGCAGGAGACGGCCGAACTGCGCGCCCGCGTGGAGTCCGACAATGCCATCCGCCTGGCCGCCGAGCAGCGCGCGCGCGCCGAGCAGGAAAGCCGGCTGCGCGCCAGCGAGCAGGTGGCCGTGCAATCGGAACTGGCCGAGCAGGCCGCCCGCGCCGCCGAGGAATTGCAGGTGCAGACGGAGCAGGCGCGCCTGCAAGCCGTCGAGCGCGTCGCCGCCGTGCAGGCGGCCAAGGAAGAAATGGTGGGCATCGCCTCGGCCGATGCCCGCGTCGCCGTGCTGGCGCGCGAACGCGAGCGCCATGCCCACGGCGCGCGCCAGACGGCGCAGATGCTGGCCGAAGCGGAAAGCGAAGCGCTGGATTTGACGGTGCAGCGCGAGCGCGCCGACCAGATCGCGCTGGAATCGGCCTTCAACCGCGCCGCCGCCGAAGTGCGCGCGCTGGAAGAGGCGCGCGCGCTGGCGCACCTGGAACAGGAACGCGAAGCCATCGCGCTGGCGCAGGCGGAATCGGAGCGCCATGCGGCGCAATCCCTGCGTTTGCGCCTGCAGACGGAAAAGGAATTACGCGACGCGGCCATCCACCGCGAGCGCCTGGAAATGGTCGCCGTAGCCAGCGCGCAGGCACGCCGCGACGCCGACGTGCGCATCCTGGCCGCCACCGAGGCGCGCATCGAGGTGGACCGCCAGCTGCGCGCCGTGGCGCTGGCCCGCGTCACCGCGGAACAGGATGCGGAAATCGCCGGCCATGCCAAGCTGGAAGCGGAAACGGCGGCTCTCGAAGAAACCAGGGCACGCGAAGCGGCCGAGCAGGCGGCCGCCGTGGCGGCCGCCCGCGAACTGGAAGAGCAGCAGCGCGCCGCCAGCCTGGCGCAGGAACGGGCCGAGCTGGCGCGCCAGGCGGCGGAACTGGCCGCCAGCCAGAACGACGCCGAGCAGGCCGAGGTCGATGCCGGAAAAGCAACTTTAGCCGCGCAGGAACAGGCAGCGCAACTGGCGCAGGAAAAAGCCTTGCAGGCCGAGCAGCTGCTGCAGGCGGAGCAGGAGCGCCTGGCCGCCGAACAAGCCGCCATCGTCGCCTTGAAAGAAAAACTGGCAGCGGAAGCGCTGGCGTGCAACGCGGCGCAGGAACGCGTCGCTGCCGAAGGCGCGCAAGCGGAACTGCTGCGCCGCCAGCATGCTGCCGAACTGGCCTTGCAGGAAGCGGCGCAGAAGGAAGCGGACGCCATCCGCATCCTGATGGACCAGGCCCTGGTCGAAGGCGAGCAAAAAGCCGCTGCCGCCCAAGCCGTGCAGGCGCAGGCGCGCCTGGCCGTGGAACTGGGACAAGTGCATAGCGAGCGCGCCCGCGTGGAAGAAGACAAGGCGCAAGCCGCCGAAGCGCTGCTGGCGTCCGAACGCGATTTCGTCGCGGCCGAACGCGAATCGCTGGCCCTGATCGCGCAAAAACTGGTGCAGCAGCGCCAGACCAGCAGCGCCGAAGAGCGTGCCTCGCAAGCCATCGCCGGCCGCCTTGAAGCGGAAAAACAGGCGACGGCGGCAGCCGAGGCGCGCGCCGCCGTGGAACAGCAGGCGCTCGACGCCATGCGCCAGCGCGAGCAGCTGGAACTGGCCGCGCAGCAGGCAGCCAGCGAAAAACTCGATGCGCAGCAAGCCTTGCTGGCCAGCGCCCAGGCCCACGCCGCCCTGCAGCGCAAGGCGGCCGAGACCACGCGCGCGATGGCCGAGGCCAAACAGCTGCTGCTGGAACGGGACACGGCCCGCGCCCAGCAGCAGGAGCGCGAACTGGCCGCCCTGCGCGCCAGCCTGGAGCAGCCGCAAAGCGCGTTTTCCAGCTCCTTGACCGCCGCCCGCGCGAAAGCCGGACAGGTCAGCTCGGCCAGCTTGACGCGCGAAGTGATCGAGCGCCTGACGCAGCCGAATGAGTCGGCCGGCGCCGTCTGGCGTTCGCGCTAGGCAGGAACGTTTAAAACTTCCTGCCCACCCCCACCAGCAAGACATCCGCATCGCGGTGGTAATCCGTCACCACCCGGTTCCACGCCACGTGCGCCACCCAGCGGCGGTTGACGTGGTAGCGGGCCACGGCTGACAGCAAGCCGGTCAGGCGCGTGCTGTGGCCCTGGGTGTCGCGGCCGTCCCACGCCAGGTAGGGGCCGCCGCCCATGCCGAATTCCACCTTTTCATTGAGCGAGCGGATCAGCCACAGCTGGGCGGCCACGCCGCGCCGGTGCGCCAGGTCCGTGTCGCCCTCGTCGAGGGCGGTGACCGTCCAGTCCACGTATTTTCCCGCCGCGCGCCGGTATTCCAGCGTGAACGGGCGCGAGGACTCCGAGCGCAAGCTGTTGACGATGGTATGGCCCGTCGACAGGGTCAAGGTATCGTCGTGGGCCCAGTTCTGCAAGTGCAGCTTGGCGCCGGGCACGCCATCGTAGCGATAGCCTGCGCCGATCAGCAGGTGCGTGGTGTTGTCCTTGCCGTCCGGCTTGATGCGGTTGAGCTGCGCTTGCGCATACCAGCGGTTGTCGAACTGCCAGCGCGCCTGCAGGCTGACGATGGAACCCCAGCCATGGTCATTGTCGAAATTGTGCAGGCCGTCGTCGGTCCTGGCCGTATCGAAGAAAAAATAGCGGCCCGCGCCGGCGCCCAGCATCAGGCCTTGCTCCACTTTTTTCGTGCGCAGCCAGACCTGGCCCGCCATGCCGTCGCGGTGGTGGTCTTCCGGGTGTCCCTCGTTGATGTACGACAGGCTGACGGCGCTGTAGTCGCCCACCGGCTGCGTGTAGCTGATGGCGGCGACAAAGGTACGCTCATTGGTCGTGTTGACCTTCAGGGCGCCGGCCATGCCGGAAATATCCTGTGCATGGGCGGACAGGGCGAGCGAGGCGGCCAGCAAGGCCAGGGCGGCGGGGCATATGCGCATGGTATTTCCGATAGTGGTGATACACGCTAATGGTGGGCTGGCTGGATGTGCTGCGTTAGCGCAAGCATCGTGCATTTTTACTACAGCAATGAAAAGTTCCAGTCAGAACTAATTGCGAGTGTATAAGAAAGTGAGAATGTGTGAGGCGCGCCATGCATTGCTTGCTGAAGCGGGCCGGCGGCGGGAGCGGAGGACGGAGGGCGCCGGCACGAGTATGGCTGGCCGGCGCGGGATTGCTGGACTTGCGGTCCTATTACTGTCTCTATTACTGGCTCAACACCACTTTATCGGCAAAATATTCCGTCTCGCCGAAGCATTGCGTGGGCACGCCCTTGTGCTGGCTGTAGGTGACGAGGATGCGCTTGCCGGCGGCGGCCGTCAGCTGCTTCGCCACTTCCTCGTCGCGCACGCTGAACTGGAATTTTTCCGGGATGGTGCCCGGCAGCGCCGTCAGCAGCAATTCACCTTCCCAGGTCTTGCAGATCCAGCCTCGCTTGGAAAACTTTTGCAGGTAACCCGCCCGTTCGCCTTCCGAGTACGAGAAGCTGAGGGCCATCCACGTATAGGCGGCCAGCAGCAGGAAGCCGGCCACGAGGAAGATGACGAAGGCGAAGGTGACTTTTTTGGTCGTAGGGGTCATGTTAAGGGGTGAATTGTTTAGGTGGAGAAAGAGTTAGTCTTTCCGTCCGGCTTTCCAGTTCAAGCCGAAATTGTAGCGTTCGTCCATGGCCTGGTGCGCCGTGATTTTACCTTGGCCGCCGAAGTATTCCACCAATTTTGTCACTTGCAGGTTGCCGCCGTGGTTTTCCAGCATGGCGATGGCGCACATGGCGTGCTGGCTGTCGCTGTCGAGGCGCACTTCCACCGTCGGCTGGCCGGGAATCTCGATCGTCACGACGCCATCCGTGGCGGCCCAGTTCGGCACGCCTTCGTAGATGAAGGCGTACACGAGCACGCGCTTGATCTGGTCGAAATGGGTGCCGTTGATGAAGATGTTTTCGCCGCTGCTGACGCTGCCCGTGCGGTCGTCGCCTTCCAGGTGGATGTACGGCGGACGGTCGTAGGCGCCCCAGCTGTTGCCCAGCGCCTGCACGGCGCTCTTGCTGCCATTGCTCATCTCGAACAGGCAGCCGATGTCGAGGTCGATGCCGCCCGCGCGGCCGGCCGGCTTGTTGAACAGCTTGCCCAGGAAGCCCGTGTCGAGCTTGGAGGCGGGCGCCTGGCCTTGCGACGCGTTCTGGTTCCAGTTCAGGTTGACGCGGATGCGGCCGTAGCCGCCGCTGTCGCGCTTGTCGAGCGAGATCTTGTCGCCGCGTTTTTCCAGGCGAATCTTCGACAGCGAGATTTTATTCGCCGCCGGCGGGGCCGCCGGCGTGGGTGCTGGCGCCGGGGCCGATTGCGCCGCCTCGCTGCCGCCGAAGTGCTTCAGCAGCGCCGCAAGGCCGCCCGCGAAACCCTGGCCCACGGCGCCGAAGCGCCAGCTGCCGTCGCGGCGATACAGTTCGCCGATGATGACGGCTTTTTCATCCTGGAAGTCATTGCCCGTGAAGGCGAACGTGGCCGCCTGGCCCAGCGCCATGCTGGAGTTGCCCAGCGCGCGCATGCTGCCCTGTTCCGTCGCCGCCGTGAAGACCAGCTTGTCGATCGAGGCGGGCAGGCGGGAAAGGTCCACCTGGAAGACGGAGCGGGGGCCGTTCAGCTCTACCGTGACGGCGTTGTCCGGCGCGCTTTTCTGGTTGTAGAACACCATGTAGCGGTCGTCCGACAGCTTGCCGGCCGCATCGACGCCGAAGCAGCTGACGTCCACTTCCATCGAACCCGATACGATATCGAGCGTGACGGCAAACGGGCCGTTCAAGCCCAGGTCTGCCAGTTTGCCTTTTTGTCCGCGTGTGAAATTGGTCATGGTCGTGCAATCCCTTCGTCGCTTGAGAGTTGAGTCAATGAGGTATTCGAATGGTGTGCGGCGGCGTTGTCGGGCGCATGGCGGATGCCGAACAGGCGCGCCTGCTCGATGATGCGCAGGGCCCAGCTGCTGTGCGTGGCCACTTCGCACATCGATTCCTGCATGCGGAACACGGCCGGGCTGTCCGGGTCGATGATGCGCAGCGCCAGTTCGATGTCCGACTGCGCCACCTGGTAGTGGCGCTCGATCTGCGGCACCTGGTCGGGGTGGATGGCCGTCTTGGCGATCATGCCATGCGCCATGTCCTGCGCCACTTCGGCGTCCAGCCAGCTGCCCTGCGACAGGTGCTCGAAGACGGGCGCCGTCAGCTGGAAGCCGTGCGGCTTGAAGATGGTGACCAGGCGGCCGATGACCTGGCCCAGCGGCGTTGAATAAATCGTGCCGCTGGTGGGGCGGCGCAAGCCCAGCAGGGCTAATAAATCGTTGCCGCCGATGCGCAGGGCCAGGATGCGGCGGCGCACTTCCGGCGCGGACAGGATGATGCGGAACTGCTTCATTTCCTCGTCGTCGAATACTTCCGCCGTTTCCAGGGTCGGCATCAAGAGGTGATGCGTGTGGCGCACCAGCTCGAAATACGCGGCGAAGTTGTGGCGCGTGGATTTCGGCAGCACGAAGCCGCTCAATTTGTCGGCGCCCGGCATGGCCAGCACGCGCGCCAGCACCTCGAGATTACGCACGCGCACGAAGCGCAAGGTGTCCGATTCGTCGGCCATGTTTTGCAGCGCCAGCGACAGGTTGAACAGCGCGTAACTGAGGTCGCGTTCGGCGATGGCGTCTTCGGTGCAAAGGATGACCGAGCGCAAATGGCTGAATTTGTCGCCATTGGCGATCGCCAGCAAGTCCTTGTGCGTGGTCGGCACATACATGGAGGCGCCCAGCGCCGCTTTATGTTCGCTTTGCGGGTGTAGGGAGTTGTTATCCATCGACTGCGCTCCTGATAAGGGCGACCGCCTGGTAAGGCAGCGCCGGTTCTACTGTGACGGGTATGGCTTTTTCCTGCGCCAGAAGCAGCAAATGTGCCACGTCCGGCGCATTCGTGTCGCGCACGATCAGGCGTTCGGGCACGCGGCGCAGCAGCACGCGCGTCGCTTCGCCGATGCCCGGCTTGATCAGGTTGATGTCGCTGATGCCGTATTGCTGCTGCGCCGCGGCCATGTAGGCTTGCGAGCGGGCCGCCATGGCTGGCGCATCGCTCGCTTCGGCCAGCGGGATGCCGCTGCTGGCGGCAATCGCCATGGCGTCGGCCACCAGGCCGTCGGCGAAGGCGCGCGACTGGTCGTGCTGCTCGAACTGCGCGTAGTACACGCAGCCGTGGAAGTCGTCCGGACCGATGGCATCATTCAACACGGAGCGGCTGACGAGGCCCGACACGGTGGCGTTCAGGATGCTCGACGGAATCAGGTAGTCGCCCGACGAGGCGGCGCAGGCGGCCGTGCCTGCCAGGTCGGACAGCACGAACAGGCCGCCGTCGATCGCCGTGCCATGCGCCGCGTTGAAATCGTTCACCGTCTGGCGCAGCTCGCGCGAGATCACGCCCTTGCCCGTCCAGCCGTCGACGAAGACGATGGATTCGGCAGCATGGCCCTGCGCCAGGATGTGCTTCAAGGCGTTCGCATCGATGCCGCGGTCGCGGATGATGGAAACGGAATAATGGCTGCACTCGCGCTGGAACACCTGGCGCAGCAAATGGCCCAGAATGACGCCCACGGGCGTGCCGGCGCGCGCCAGCGACACCAGCGTGACGGGCCCCGTGCGGCGCGCCGCGATCAGGGCCGCCAGGCGCAGGCAGTCGCGCGCCATCTGCAGGCGGTTGGCCGCGAACGCGCTCCGGAACAGGGCCAGGTAGGCGGGCGAGGGCAGGGATTCCGGCGACAGCATTTCGCTGTAGTGGCGCTGGCCAGACTGGATCAGCCGCTCTTTTTCGGCCAGGTCGAGGATGGGTTCGAGCGCCATCGGCGTGAGAAGAAATTGGACGTCTTCCTGCCGGTAGCTGCCGCTGAAATGCTGCGTGCTGTCGGTCATAGCGCCGCCACCGTGAGTGCCGCCAGCTGGGTGCCGTTGGGGATGATGGCGTAGTCGCAGGCGGCCATGAAGCGGGCGTCCGAACGGCTGTCGCCCATGCCGAAGCTGACGATGGGGCCGTGTTCGGCTTCCAGTTCCGCGCGCAGGTAGGCCACGGCGCGCGCCTTGTTCAGGGTCTTGGGCAGCACGGCCAGGTTGTTGCCGTTGCGGTGGATGAAGTAGTCGGCGCCTTCGGTGGCGATCCACTGTTGCAGCACCTGTTCTTCTATGTCGGCCAGGCGCTCGCCGCGCGCTTCATGGTCCTTGACGACGATGTAGAACGGCGTGTTGTAGTCTTCGATCAGGCGCGCGCGCGAGGGCATGCCTGTTTTGATCTGGAAATCGTCGATGATGCGCATGGCGTCCCGCAGGCCGGGCAGGGCCGTCTGCATGTCGTCCTGCATCAGGGCCAGCCAGCCAGCGTCGAGCGCGCCGCCCGGCTGCAGCACGATGCCGCCGTAATCGAGCACGCTATAGCTGGTAAACGGCAGGTCGACCCTGCGGAAGGCGTCGCCGTTTCTCGCCGTGGCGGGAATCAGGGTCATGCCGCTTTGCGCGAATTCAAAGAAGGCGCGCTGGCGCGCCGTCGTAAACGAGCAGGCGTCGCCATTTTTCAGATAGGCGGCCGGCTGCAGGTCGGTCTCGCCAAGGCATTTTTTCGGGGTCTGGAACAGTGTGTCGTCCAGATCAACAAACAGGAATTTCTTCAATTTTGGTCTCTGACTGAAAGTGGAACAGGCGGCCGTTCAACTGGCCGGCGAGTTGCATGAGGGCGGGGCTGGCCGGGGTTTCATGGCAGATGAAAACGTGCTGGTACTGGCCAGGCGCCACGTTGTACAGGTAGTTGGCGATGCCTTCGCCGTAATTGTCGTCGCAGCGGACGATATGGCCGACGGAGCCCCACGACAAAATCGGCGAGCGCGTGGTCGACTGCACCACGACGTTCTTGCCCAGCGCTTCGAGTTCGCGCGCCAGCAGGAACGACGGGTGCATGAATTCGCCCGTGCCCAGCACCAGCACGGAGTCGCCGGCGCCGATTTCCTGCGCCAGCTGCACCGCCAGGCCTTGCGGCGGCGCCAGGGCGCGGCCCACGCCGATGCGCCCGAACGCGGGGCTGGCGCCACGTTCCGCATTCGCCTCGAAGCGCTGCGCGCTGGCCGCCACGGGAGCCGGCGCGTCGCCGGCCTGGAAGGCGTACTGGCCGGACAGCGCCGCGCCGATGGTCGTGGGCAGGCCGAAACGCTCACTCAAGCCCGCGTTGGCGGCCTGGCCCATGAAATTGGTGATCACGCCCAGGTGCAGTTTTTCCAGCTGCGGATAGCGCGCGCGGCACACTTGCACCAGATTGGCGAAGGTGTTGCCGGTCGATGCTTCATCGTCGATCAGCACCAGGCTGCGCGCCGTGGAAAACAGGGCGCTGGCCGCGTCCGACAGGTGCAGGAACTGGCGCGGCGCGTGGCTGTGCGATTCCTCGAATTCGAAGAAGGGCACCGTGCCTACGCGGTAGCGCGAACTGTGTAGGAACAGCGCCTTGCCATTCGGATTGGCGCGCAGCCACGCCTCGAACACGCCCTGGCCGAGGCCGACGGCCGTTTCCGCCATGGCGATGAAGACCACGGGACCGGGCAGGCTGGGGGGGATCTGCGCGGCCAGGTCGTCGTGGATGGTTTGCATGGCGCGCGGCGTGACGGGCCAGTGCTTGCCCAGCACCTTCGAGAGGAACAAAAAGCCGCGCTTGGCGTTGGCGCGCGCGGCAAAGCCGATCAGCCAGTCCAGCGGAAAGCGCGCCTCGTCCACTTTCAGGGTCAGTTCGCCCGTGGGCATCTGCTGCTTGACGAGGTTCATGGCAGCTCCACGGCGCAGGCGGCTTCCCCCACGCGCATGCCATCGCGCATGGCGGGCACGGTGAGCTTGTCAAAGCCCTGGTCGAAGCCGGCCAGCGCCAGGTAGGGCAGGTTGGGACCGGCCGCGCAAGCCATGCCGATGCCGCCCGACATGCGCGGGTTGATCTCCAGCAGTGCCAGGCCGTTCGCGCCTTCACGGAACTGGATGTTGAAGACGCCATTCAGGCGGTAGTCGCGCGCCAGTTTGTCGCAGGCCGCCAGCAGGTCGGCGCGCAGTTCGATCAGCTGTCCGCTGCCGCCCCCATGCAGCTTCTTGCGCGGCACGGCGCAAATGAGCTGGCCCTGGTCGGCGACGCAGTCGGCGCTGTATTCGTGACCGTCGAGGTATTCCATCAGCAGCAGGGTCTTGAACGTTTCCATCTGCGCCAGGCCGTTGCGCAGCTCTTGCGCATTGACCTGGTAGGCGGCGCCGGCCAGCAGCAGCTGGGCGGTGCTGCGCTCTTCATCGAGTATGGCAAAGCCCAGGGCATACACGGATTCGGACGGCTTGATGCACAGCTTGGGGTAGCGAGGGCGCAGCTCGGCGTAGGCGGCGTCGTATTGTGCAATGGTGGTCACGGCGCGGTAGTCGGCCGGGCGCGCCATGGGCAGGTCGAGGCCCTCGCAGAAGCGCGCCTTGTCGTGCATCAGGGCCAGGGTGTCTTCGCTGGCCACGCTGAGCACGCGCGTGCCGATGGCGGCGAAGCGCGCGCTGGCGCTGCCGATCAGGCCAGCTTCCTTGCCGGGCCAGAAAATCGTGATACCCCGGTCGCGGCAAAATTCCAGGCACCACTCGACATAGTTGTGGCCCGTCAGGCCCGACGGTTCGACCGCATACTCGTGGGCCGACAGGAAGGCCGCCGCATGCGCGTTCGTATTGCTGCACACGATGTGATAGCGGGGCGCGCCACTGGTCGCGGCCATATCGGCTTCGCGGATCAGGCGCATCGCCGTGCCGACCGAGGAAAATGTTTTGTTGAACCAGACTCTTTGCATGTACGGGGACCGGGTGGAAATAGGGAAAGCCGCGCGCAGGTGCGCGCGCGGGGATTCTAAGTGGCCAGACTTAACCTGGCCTTATAGAGGAGGGGGAATCAGCCGGCTTTGCCGGACGCCGTCCATTTGAGGAAGGCGTCGCGGTTGCGCGAGCAGATGAACACCTTGCCCGAGCCGGAAAAGCGCAGCACGATGCCTTCGCCGCTGGTCACGCTGTTGACGATATTGCCGAGGAAGCCGCCGATGCCGCCGCCGCCCGAGCCGCCGCCTGTGGTCACGGAAATCTCGTATTTCAGGCTGTTGTCCCAGCACACCACGTGGGAATTGTCGATCACGACATCCTTGCCTGGCTCGACGTCGAGCTGGAACATGGAGCCGAAGCCCGACACCACCACTTGCCCCGTGCCGGCAGTCTCCATGACGAAGAAGCCGCCCGACTGGGCGAACAAGGCGTTGCCGATGCTTTGCGTGCGCACCTTCATTTCCGTGCCCGAGGTGGCGGCGACAAAGGCGCCGTCGTTGAGCAGGTACTGGCGCGCGCCCACGTCGACCACTTCGATGGCGCCCGGCAGGGTGGGCGAGAGCAGGCAGTCGCCGCTGCCGCGCACCGCTTCGATATGCTGCTGGAAGAACGATTCGCCGTTGGCGAAGCGGCGCATGATGGCGCTGCCCAGGCCGCCCGTCATCTTGCCCTTCAAATCCAGCGCCGTTTCCATCATCACCATCGCATCCGATTCGCAATAGATGGTTTCGCCCTGTTTCATGCTGACGTGGAGGAAGGGATCGACGTCGCCCGTGACACTAAATACTGGCATGATAAATCTCCAAAAAAAAGCCGCCTGATTTGTGCAGGCGGCAGTAATGATATGACAAAAGTGCAATTCACCTTGGAAAACCGCCGCGCGCACGCTCCATGCGCGGCGCAGCAGGTTTAACGCGTGTGAATTTAAGCGTTCACGCCGAAAGAACGGGCGAGGGGGCCGAGGCCGCCGTTGAAGCCCTGGCCGATGGCCTTGAACTTCCATTCGCCGTTGTAGCGGTAGATTTCGCCAAAGATCATCGCCGTTTCCGTCGAGCTGTCTTCGGACAGGTCGTAGCGGGCGATTTCTTTTTCGCCTTCCGCGTTCAGGCAGCGGATGAAGGCTTTCGAGACCATGCCGAAGTTCTGGCGGCGCGCGTCGGCGTCGTGGATGGTGACGGTGATGCTGATGCGGTCGATGTCGGCTGGCACGCGGGTCAGGTCGATTTCGATGCGCTCATCGTCGCCTTCGCCTTCGCCCGTGGTGTTGTCGCCCGTGTGCACGACGGAACCGTCGGTCGACTTCAGGTTGTTGTAGAAGATAAAGTCAGAGTCGCCACGGACTTTACCGTCGTTTTTCAGGAGGAAAGCGCTGCCGTCAAGGTCGAAGGTGGCGCCGTCCGTCGAACGAGGATCCCAGCCGAGGCCGACGATGATCTTCTTCAGGTTCGGTGCTTCCTTGCTCAGGTTGACGTTGCCGCCTTTTTGCAAACTGATTGCCATGTGGTGCTCCTTAAATAAGTAAACTTGATCATGCCTGCATGGGATGAGCGCAAGGCGCTCGTGCCATCACTCTCTCAATTGGGGGCGGAACCCCCGATTTCAAGCTTGTGCCGCGTGCCGTTTGCGATAGCGCAGGGACGACCATAGCGAGACCAGGATGAAGGCCACGCCCGACAGGCCCGTGAACCACTCCGGAATATGGTACTTGACGGACGCCAGCATGATCAAGGCAAGGATGCCGATCGCATAGTGGGCGCCGTGCTCGAGGTAGACGAACTCGTCCAGCGTGCCCTTGTGCACGAGGTACACCGTCATCGAGCGCACGAACATGGCGCCGATGGCCAGGCCCAGCATGATGATGACGACGTCGTTGGTAATGGCAAAGGCGCCGATCACGCCGTCAAAGCTGAACGAGGCGTCCAGCACTTCCAGGTACAGGAAGCCGCCGATACTGCCGCGCGCCACGGTTTTCACCAGGTCGCCATTGCCGTTCCTGGCTGGCGCGGCGCCTTCCTCGGCGTCATCCTGCAAGTCCGGCTCGCCTTCTTCCAGCAAGCCGCTGATCCAGTTCACGCCGATGTAGACGGCGATGCCGACGATGCCCGACGCGAGCACGCTGTATTTGGCTTCCGCCGGGCCCATGGCCACGCAGGCGGCCACGGCGCCCATGGTGATCAGGACGGCCAGGCTTTCCGTGCCCAGCGCGTTGACTTTTTCCTCGGCCCAGCCCAGCCAGTGCAATTCCTTCTCGTCGTCGAACAGGAAGTTGAGGAACACCAGCAGCAAAAAGGCGCCGCCGAAGGCCGCCACTTGCGCATGGTTGTCCGTCAGGTGCTTGGCGTACACGTCCGGCGTGGTGGTGGCCATGGTCCACACGTCGACCAGGCCCAGGCCCGTGGCGACGGAAACGATGACGAGCGGGAATAGCAGCCGCATGCCGAAAACGGCCACGAGGATACCGACCGTGAGGAACAGTTTTTGCCAGAATTCATTCCAGTGGCGCAAGACGGAGGCATTCACCACGGCATTGTCGAACGACAGCGACACTTCCATGACGCCCAGCACGCCCGTGATCCACAGGGCATTGATCAGGCCGGGCATGCCGCCATGGCTGTAACCCCACCAGCCCGACACCGCCATCAGGATAAAGGTGACTAAAAAGGAAATTCTGAAATGCCGCATGAGTACCCCGTTGCAAGTATGAAAGACGTTTGATTATCCGCGCCGCCGTGCGCGCCGCGCTCAGTGTTGATATACGTCAATTGTTGTATATGCCATGATTTTATATTAGTTGCCGTCCGGGGCGGCGTTTTATAGACGGACGACAGACAGTTCTGCTGGCGCGGGCGATCTGCGATAATTGCGGCGCGCCCATCCGGCTGCCGCAGTCCCTCACACACTTTACAGACACATATAAGAAGGAATACCCCGTGGATATCGCTTACCTCGTCACGCCCCTGATCACCTGGATCCTGGTCGGACCGATCAAATTCCTGATCAACAGTGTCCGCACACGGCAATGGGCGTTCGGCCTGGTCGGCAATGGCGGCTTTCCCAGCAACCATAGCGCCGTCGTGTCCAGCATGGCCACCCTGATCGCCTTGCGCGAAGGCATAGGCCATCCCGCCTTCGGCGTGGCCGTGACCTTGGCCTTCATCGTCATCATCGACGCCAACAGCCTGCGCCAGCACGTGGGCAAGCAGGCGGCCGCCATCAACCGCCTGGCGGGGGAATCGGCCAGCGCCGCACACAAGACCTTGCGCGAGCGCATGGGCCATACCTTGGTGGAAATCGCCGGCGGCCTGTGCACGGGCGTGGCCATCGGTTTCCTGATCCATACCGTGTTTGCCCGCTAAGCACTCGTTTCCTCCCGTACAAACCCCGCCTGAAGGCGGGGTTTTGCGTTTCAGGGCGCAAAAACTACGTTTCATCCACTGATTAAAGCATTACAGGAAACGGCCGATTGACATGCCCGGATGCGCTCATGGATACTTTGGCGCTTGTGGTTTTAATAAAAATATATGCCTGCCATCGCCTGCAGTCCTATCCGGGCCGCCGGGACGGCCGTGGCGCTATCTATCCGGAGAATTACCCATGTTGCGCAAAACCCTGTTTGTTCTGGCAATCGCTTCTGCCCTGGCCGCCTGCGGCAAAGAGTCCAAAGATCCCGGCAAGGGCGGCAAGGATGGCAAGGAACAGGCGGGCGCTAGCGTTAATCTGCTGGTGTCCCCGGAAGACTTGCTGACCATCCAGAGCAATGCGCTGGCGTCGGGCCCTGTCATCACCGGTTCCGTGCAGCCCGAACGCAACGCGGACTTGCGCGCCGAAGTGTCGGCCGTGGTGATCCAGGTACTGAAGGAAAACGGCGAGATCGTCAAACGGGGCGACGTGCTCGTGCGCCTGGACGAAACGGCCATCCGCGACAGCCTCAATTCGGCCGAGGAAGCCAGCCGCGCCTCGAGCCAGGTGCTGGAGCAATCCGAACGCATGTTCCAGCGCATGAAAACCCTGCGCGCCTCGGGCATGACGTCGACGCAGGCGCTGGAAGACGCGGAAATCCGCCGCAACAATGCGCAAAGCGATCTGTCCGCCGCGAAAAGCCGCGCCGCCCAGGCGCGCCAGCAGTTGCAGCGCACCCTCGTGCGCGCCCCGTTCGACGGCATCGTGAGCGAGCGCAAGGTATCGAATGGCGATACGGCGCAAATCGGCAAGGAATTGATCAAGGTCATCGATCCGACCAGCATGCGCCTCGAAGGCCTGGTGTCGGCCGACAAGATCGGCGTCGTCAAGGTGGGTCAGCCCGTGCTGTTCCGCATCAATGGCTATCCTGGCCAGGATTTCGCGGGCAAGGTGCGCCGCGTCGATCCTGCCGCCAACGCCGTCACGCGCCAGGTGGCCGTGCTGGTCGATTTCAATGACAAGCAACAGCCGCGCGTGGCGGGCCTGTACGCGGAAGGGCGCATCGAGACGGAAACCGTCAGCGCGCTGATGATCCCCGACTCGGCCCTGGTCAAGGCCGGCGACGTCACGTACACGTGGAAAGTCAAGGACAAGGCCTTGCATAAAGTTAACTTGCGCATCGGCGCGCGCGACGTGCGCACGGGCCAGTGGGAAGTGCAAAGCGGCCTGGCCAGCGGCGATACCGTTCTGCGCACGCCGGGCTCGACCTTCAAGGATGGGCAGAAAGTGGAGCTGACGGCCGCCAAGGCCGTGCCCGCCGCCGCCGTGGCCAGCAGCAGCACCGCCGTTGCCGGTAAAGGAAACTAAGCCATGTTCCTTTCCGATTTCAGTATCAAGCGGCCCACCGCCACCATCGTCCTGATCCTGGCCATGATGTGCGTCGGCTTGCTGGCGCTCAAGAAACTGCGCGTCAACCAGAACCCGGACGTCGAAGTGCCGTTCATCGTCGTCAGCATTCCCTACCCTGGCGCATCGCCCGATACGGTCGAGCGCGAAGTGGTAAACCGCCTGGAAAAGTCCTTGCAGAGCATTTCCGGCGTGACCGAAGTCAACAGCGACTCGAATGAAGGTTCGGCCAGCATCTTCCTGAAGTTTTCCTTCAATACCAATCTGATCGAGGCGTCCGACAATATCCGCAATGCGATTGCCGCCGTGCGCTACAAGTTGCCGACGGAAATGCGCGAGCCTATCCTGCAGCGCATCGACCCGGCCGCCGAGCCCATCATGCAGCTGGCGCTGTCGTCGAATTCGCAAAGCCATGCGGAAATTTCGCGCCTGGCCGAGGACGTGCTGTCGGACCGCTTCCGCACCGTCGATGGCGTGGCGCTGGTCAACGTGGGCGGTTCGCTCAAGCGCGAACTGTCCGTGCTGCTGCGGGCGGAAAAATTGCGTGAATATAATGTTTCCGTCAGCGACGTCGTCACCGCCCTGCGCAACCAGAACACGAATGCCCCTGTGGGCAAGGTGCGCGGCACCCTGGATGAGAAAAGCATCCGCCTCGTGGGCCGCATCGAATCACCAGCCGACTTCGAGAAGGTGGTGATCAAGCGCCGCGGCGAGGAAATCGTGCGCCTGGCGCAAGTGGCCACCATCGAAGACGGCTTTGCCGAAGTCAACAGCCTGAGCATGCGCAGCGGCAAGCCCAACGTGGGCATTTCGATCACCCGCGTGCGCGATGCTTCCACCGTCAGCGTGGCCAACAAGATCCGCGACATGGTGGCGGACATCAACAAGACCTTGCCGAAAGGCACCTTGTTGCAAGTGACGCGCGACGGCGGCGAAAACGCCCAGCATAGCTTGAACAATGTGATCGAATCGCTGGTGCTGGGCGCCGTGCTGACGATTTTTGTCGTCTACGCCTTCCTGAACTCGTGGCGTTCGACCCTGATCACGGCGCTGAGCCTGCCCACGTCCGTGATTGCCGCCTTCATCGCCGTGTGGCTGTGCGGCTTTACCCTGAACTTCATGACCCTGCTGGGCCTGTCGCTGGCCATCGGCGTGCTGATCGATGACGCCATCGTCGTGCGTGAAAACATCGTGCGCCACATGCAAATGGGCAAGGACCGCCGCACGGCCGCGCTGGAAGGCACGGCCGAGATCGGCATGGCCGTGGCCGCCACGACCTTCTCGATTATCGCCGTCTTCATTCCCGTGGCCTTCATGCCCGGGATCTCCGGCGAATGGTTCCGTCCGTTTGCCTTGACGGTGACGTGCTCGGTGCTCGTCAGCCTGGGCATCTCGTTTACGCTCGACCCGATGCTGTCGGCCTACTGGGGCGACCCCGTCGAGGAACATTCGGCGCCGAAAAAAGGCATCGGCCGCGTGCTGGAAAAATTCAATCACTGGTTCGACCACCAGGCCGACCGTTACGGCCGCGTGATCGCCTGGGCCCTGCATCACCGCCGCTGGATGGCCGTCATCGCCTTCGGCAGCCTGGTGGGCGCCATCGTCCTGCACGCTACGCATGGCGGCACGAGTTTCCTGCCGGCATCCGATTCGGGCAATCTGATGATCAATGTGCGCACGCCGTCGTCGAGCAGCATCGAGTATTCGCGCTTGAAACTGGAAGCGGCGGCCGTGCTGGCGCGCACCTTGCCTGAAACCAAGGATACCAACAGCTCCATCAACGCGGGCGGCGGCCGCGTGTATGTCGACATCGGCAAGCGCAACACCCGCAAGCGTTCGGCCAAGGAAATCGCCGTCGAGCTGCGCGAGAAGATGTCGCGCCTGGTGGGCGCCGAATACGTGGTGCAGGATGACTTGAGCAACGGTTCGCAAAAGCCGATCCAGGTGGAATTCACGGGCCCGGATTCGCGCAAGCTCATGGAAATCACGAATGCCTACATGGACAAGCTGCGCGCCATTCCCGGCGCCGTCGACGTGGGCCTGTCCGAGCAGGACCCGAAGAACGAGCTGCAGATCGAGCTCAACCGTGGCCTGGCCAACTCGATGGGCATTTCCGTCAATGACGCGGCGCAATCGTTGCGCGTGGCATTTGCCGGCGTGGAAGTGGGTGACTGGGTCGATCCGACGGGCGAGACGCGCGACGTGGCCGTGCGCCTGCATCCCGACGACCGCGTGGCATCGGAAAACATCGAGCGCCTGCCGATCAGCGTGACGGGCACCTCGCAGATGGTGCCGCTCGACCAGATTGCCACCATTACCATGGGCAAGGGCCCGTCCGGCATCGAGCACAAGAATGGCAAGCGCACGATCACCGTGTCGGCCAATGCGCAGGGCCGCTCGAATGGCGAAGTGACGAGCGACGCCATGAAGCTGGCCAACTCCATCGACTTCCCGCCCGGCTACGGCCTGGCGCTGGGCGGCGCCGGCCAGGACCAGCAGGAGCTGTTCACGGAAATGCTGATCGCGCTGGTGATGGGTATCGGCCTGATGTATTTGATCCTGGTCATGCAGTTCGGTTCATTTACCGCGCCGGTGGCGGTGATGATGTCCTTGCCGCTCAGTTTGATCGGCGTGGTGGTGGCGCTGGTGATCACGAACAATACCCTCAACCTGATGAGCTTTATCGGCATCATCATGCTGATGGGGCTGGTCGCCAAGAACGCCATCCTGCTGCTCGACGCGGCGCGCAAGCGCGAGGAAGAAGGCCATGGCCGCGAAGATGCGCTGATGTATGCGGGCCGCATGCGTCTGCGCCCCATCCTGATGACGACGTTCGCGCTGATCGCCGGCATGTTCCCCGTGGCGCTGGGCCTGGGCGAGGGTGGCGAGTTCTACCGTCCACTGGCGATCGCCATCATCGGCGGCACCATCACCTCGACGATTCTGACCCTGCTGGTCGTGCCGACCTTCTATGACAGCATCGAAATCGCCCGCGATGGCGCCGTGGCCAAGTTCCACCGCCGCGCCGCGCGCATGCCTGTGGCTTTCGCCCTGATCCTGACCCTGATCGAGTGCGTGCTGACCTTGCTGCTGGTGCGCTTCGTCTACCGCATGCTGAAGAAGGCCGTGCTGTTCCTGATGGGACGCCGCACGCCGAAAGCGGCGTCGGTCAGCCTGCAAAAGTAAGTCAGGCAGCCTCGGCTGCGCAATCCTTGTGCCAGGTCAAAGAGCCTTCTTCGGAAGGCTCTTTTTACGTCCGGTGCTCTACAATCGTAGGATGGGTGGGCAGGATCGCCAGCCTGGTATCGGGATACTTTTTCGATATTTTTCAACGGCAATGTGTCACGGCAACGTAACGGACCAGTACCATGTTCTCCAGCCTCCGGCACTCCAGTCTCGGCATCCTCATGGCATGCCTGCTGGCCGCCTGCGCCGTCGGGCCGGACTTCCGGCCTCCCGCCGCTCCCGGCGGCGACCGCTACACGCCGACGCCGTTGCCGGCGCAAACCGTGGCCGCGCCAGGTCCCGCCGGCCAGGCGCAGCGCTTCGTGCCGGGCCAGGATATCCCCGCGCAATGGTGGTCGCTGTTCCAGTCGCCGGCGCTGGACCAGCTCGTGCGCGACGCCCTGGCGCGCAGTCCCGGCCTGGCGTCGGCCCAGGCGGCCCTGCGCCAGGCCGATGAAAACTACCGCGCCCTGTCCGGCAGCCTGCTGTACCCCGAGGTGGGCGCCAGGCTGGGCGTCAGCCGCGAAAAAAACAGCAGCCTGGAAAGCAAGGGCGGCATCCTCAATTTGTACAATGCCTCGGTGAATGTGTCGTATGCGCTGGATGTATTTGGCGGCAACAAGCGCCAGCTGGAAGGCTTGCAGGCGCTGGTCGACTATCGGCAATATCAGCTCGAAGCGGCGTACCTGGCCCTGACGGCCAACCTCGTGACGGCGGCCATCCGCGAAGCGTCGCTGCGCGCCCAGCTGCAGGCCACCGGCGAAATACTCGACGCGCAGCAGAAACAGCTGGACCTGGTCGAGCAGCAATTGCGCTTCGGCGCCATCGGCCGCGCCACGGTGCTGGTCCAGCGCAACACGGTGGCGCAGACGCGCTCCAGCGTGCCGCCGCTGGAAAAGGCGCTGGCCCTGACGCGCCACCAGCTGTCCGTGTATGCGGGCCGCTTGCCCAGCGAGCCCGGCATGCCTGAATTCGACCTGGCGTCGCTGCGCCTGCCGCAGGACTTGCCCGTCTCCCTGCCGTCGGCCCTGGTGCGCCAGCGTCCCGACATCCGCGCCAGCGAAGCGCTGCTGCAGCAGGCCAGCGCGCAGATCGGCGTCGCCACGGCGGCCATGTATCCCCAGTTCACCCTGACGGGCAATGTCGGCGCGCTGGCCACCAGCGTTCCCGCGCTGCTGCACGCCAGTTCTGCCGTGTGGGGCGCGGCGGCCGGGCTGGCCCAGCCCATTTTCAATGGGGGCGCGCTGCGCGCCCGGCGGCGTGCCGCCATCGCCGCCTACGAGGGCGCGGCGGCCTATTACCGCGCCACCGTGCTGGCCGCCTTCCAGAATGTGGCGGACAGCTTGCGCGCCCTCGAGGCCGATGCGGCCGCCTTGCAGCAGCAAGCCGAGGTGGAGGCGCTGGCCAGCGAATCGCTGGCGCTGAGTACGCAGCAATTCAAGCTGGGCGCCATCAGCTATCTGAGCCTGCTGGACGCCCAGCGCACCTACCAGCAGGCCAGGGTGGGGCTGGTGCAGGCGCAGGCGGCCCGCTATGCCGATAGCGCCGCGCTGTTCCAGGCGCTGGGCGGCGGCTGGTGGAACCGTCCTGCGCTGCAGGCCGTTTCCATGGCGGCAGACTGACGGGCTGGCACGGCAAGGTCTTGCAACACGACATGCGCAATGGCAGCCGCAAGCAACGACAAGGAGCGTATCCATGACGAAACGCACGAAACGCATGCTCATCATGCTGGGGGCGGTGGTGCTGTTGATTGCCCTGCTGGCGCTGGGATTTTTCCTGCACATCCGCCAGCTTATGGCCAGTTCGCCCAAGTCCACGCCGGAAACGGTGTCGGCGACCGTCATCCGCAAGGTCGAGTGGCAGCCGCACCTGGCGTCCGTGGGGACCCTGGTGGCCGTGCGCGGCGTCGACGTGACGAGCGAAATCGCCGGTCTCGTCAGGTCTATCCATTTCAAGTCCGGCCAGGAAGTGAAGGCAGGACAAGTGCTGCTGCAGCTGAATGCGGACGCCGACCTGGCGCAATTGCGCGCCCTGGAGGCGGCGGCC
Source organism: Janthinobacterium glycogeni (assembly GCF_051380725.1). Classification (NCBI taxonomy): domain Bacteria; kingdom Pseudomonadati; phylum Pseudomonadota; class Betaproteobacteria; order Burkholderiales; family Oxalobacteraceae; genus Janthinobacterium; species Janthinobacterium glycogeni. The sequence goes on from NZ_JBNYXP010000016.1 coordinate 58,103, forward strand.
GAACTGGCCGCGTCCGTGCTGGCGCGCGACCGCCAGCAATTTGCCGTGCAGGCGATCAGCCAGGCGCAGGTCGACAACGACGTGGCCGATGTGAAAAGCCGCAAGGCCCTGGCGGCCCAGCAGGCGGCGCTGGTAGACAAGAAAACCATCCGCGCGCCGTTCGCGGGCAAGCTCGGCATCACCACGGTCAACCCGGGCCAGTACCTCAATCCCGGCGACAAGATCGTCACCTTGCAAACCATCGATCCCATCTATGTGGACTTTTATATTCCGCAAAAGCAGCTGGGCGGGCTGCAGGTGGGCCAGGTGCTGAACCTGTCCAGCGATGCGCATGCGAACACGGCGTTTGCGGGCAAGGTCAGCGCCATCAGTTCCAAGGTCGACCCCGCCACGCGCAATGTGCAGGTGGAGGCCACGGTGGCCAATCCCCAGCGGCAGTTGTTGCCGGGCATGTTTGCCAACGTCAAGGTGGAAGTGGGAGAAAAGAAACAGTACCTGACCTTGCCGCAGACGGCGATCACCTACAACCCGTATGGTTCCACCGTCTTCGTCGTGCAGCCGGCGCAGCAGGCGCCCAAGGCCGCCGCGCCGGGCGGCGCCGCTCCCGCCGCCCCGCTGCCGAAGGCGGGCGAGCTGGTGGTGCGGCAAGTGTTCGTCACGACGGGCGAAACGCGCGGCGACCAGGTGGCCGTGCTGACGGGGCTCACCGAGGGGCAGCAAGTCGTCACCAGCGGGCAGATCAAGCTCAAGAACGGCAGTCCCGTGGTGATCAGCAACGTCGTCGAGCCGCGCAACAATCCGCAGCCCACGCCGCAGGAACACTGAGGCGCCGCCATGCACTTCACCGATCTCTTTATCCGCCGGCCCGTGCTGGCGATGGTGGTCAGCCTGCTGCTGGTGGTGCTGGGCTTGCGTTCCCTGTTCAGCTTGCCCGTCAACCAGTATCCGAAGACGCAGAACGCCGTCGTGACGATCTCGACCACCTATTACGGCGCCGACGCGCAGACGGTGGCCGGTTTTATCACGCAGCCGCTGGAATCGGCCATCGCCCAGGCGCAGGGTATCGATTACCTGTCTTCGTCCAGCAGCAGCGGCGTGTCGACCATCACGGCCACCCTGCGCCTCAATTACGATGCGAACCGGGCTTTGACGGAGATCAATACCCAGGTCAGTTCCGTGAAGAACCAGTTGCCCGCCCAGGCGCAGACGCCCGTGCTGACGGTGGCGATGGGGCAGACGACGGACGCCATGTACCTGGGCTTTTACAGCAAGACCTTGCCGACGAATAATGTGACGGATTACCTGAGCCGCGTGGTCAAGCCCAAGCTCGATTCCATCAGCGGCGTGCAGACGGCGGAACTGCTGGGCGCGCGCCTGTTCGCCCTGCGCGCCTGGCTCGACGCGGACAAGATGGCCGCGTTCGGCGTGACGGCGGCCGAGGTCAGCACCGCCCTGGGCAATAACAATTACCTGGCCGCGCTGGGGTCCAGCAAGGGCCAGATGGTGACCGTTCCCCTGACGGCGGGCACGGATCTGCATTCCGTCGAGGAATTCCGTCAGCTCGTCGTCAAGGGCAGCGGCGACTCCATCGTGCGTCTGGAAGACCTGGCCACTGTCGTGCTGGGTTCGGAAAACTATGATTTCAATGTGGCCTTCAGCGGCGTGCGTTCCGTCTTCATCGGTATCAAGGTGGCGCCGGAAGCCAATATCCTCGACGTGGCCAAGCGCGTGCGCGCCAGCTTTCCCGATATCCAGTCCCAGCTGCCGGCCGGGCTGACGGGGGAAATCGTGTATGACTCGACCTTTTTCATCAATACCTCGATCCGGGAAGTCATCAAGACCCTGGTCGAGGCGCTGCTGATCGTCACCATCGTCATCTATCTGTTCCTGGGCAGCCTGCGGGCCGTGATCGTGCCCGTGATCGCCATGCCGCTGTCCCTGATCGGCACGTTTACGGCCATGCTGGCGCTCGGCTATTCCATCAATTTGCTGACCTTGCTCGCCATCGTGCTGGCCATCGGCCTGGTGGTCGACGACGCCATCATCGTGGTGGAAAACGTGGACCGCCACATGAAGCAGGGCCAGCCGCCGCTGGAAGCGAGTCTGCTGGCGGCGCGCGAACTGGGCAGCCCGATTCTGGCCATGACGGTGGTGCTTATCGCCGTGTACGTGCCCATCGGTTTCCAGGGTGGCCTGACGGGCGCGCTGTTCACGGAATTCGCCTTTACCCTGGCCGGTGCCGTGGCCGTGTCGGGCATCGTGGCCCTGACCCTGTCGCCGATGATGTGTTCGCGTTTTTTCCGTCCGGAACAGGATAGCGGCCGCTTCGTGCAAGCGATCGACCGCGTTTTCGGCAAGGTGCACGACACGTACCAGCGCCTGCTGCACGCGCTGCTCGACACCTGGGTGGTGCTCATCGTCATGGCGGCGCTATTGATGGTGGTGCTGGGGCTGATGTTCAAGATGTCACAGTCCGAGCTGGCGCCCGAGGAAGACCAGGGCGTCGTGCTGTCGCAGGTGGTGGGCGACCCGACGGCCACGTCGGACCAGATGCAGGTGTACGCCGAGCAGATCTACCAGGTGGCCAAGGCCATGCCCGAATACAGCCAGATGTTCCAGATCACGGGCGTGCCGACGGTCAACTCGGGTTTTGGCGGCATGCTGATGACGCCGTGGAACGAGCGCACGCGCAGCGCCAAGGAAGTGCAGCAGGACTTGCAGGCGGGCTGGAACCGCATTGCCGGCGCCCGCGTGGCCGCCTTCCAGTTTCCCGCCTTGCCCGGTTCCTCGGGCTTGCCCGTGCAGTTCGTCATCGCCACCACGGAGCCGTTTGAAAATCTCGACACCATTGCGCAGCAGGTGCTGGAGAAGGCGCGTTCATCGGGCAAGTTCTATTTCATCGATACGGACTTGAAAATCGACAAGCCGCAAGCGACCGTCGTGATCGACCGCGACAGTGTCGCCGCGCTCGGCATGACGCAGCAGGATGTGGGGCAGGCGCTGGGCGCGGCCCTGGGCGGCGGCTATGTCAATTACTTTTCCATCGCCGGGCGCTCTTATAAAGTGATCCCGCAGGTACTGCAGGTGGATCGCCTGAACCCGTCGGCAGTACTGGATTTTCACATCAAGACACCCAGCGGCACGATGATACCGGCCAGTACCGTCGCGCATATCCAGTACGACGTCGTGCCCGAGTCGATCAACCGCTTCCAGCAACTCAATTCCGTGACACTTTCCGGCGTGTCCGGCGCCTCGCAGGGCGAGGTGCTGGCCTTCATGCGCGACACGCTGGCCCAGGTGGCGCCCAGCGGCTACACGGCCGATTATGCGGGGCAGTCGCGCCAGTTCGTGCAGGAATCGGGCGGCTTCATCGTCACCATGCTGTTTGCCGTGGTGATCGTTTTCCTGGCGCTGGCGGCGCAGTTCGAGAGTTTTCGCGACCCCGTCGTGATCCTCGTTTCCGTGCCGCTGGCCCTCTTTGGCGCCACCATGTTCATCTTCCTGGGCTTTGCATCGATCAACATTTACACGGAAGTGGGCCTGGTGACCCTGATGGGACTGATCAGCAAGCACGGCATCCTGATCGTGGAAGTGGCCAATCAGCTGCAAAAGACAGGCAAGAGCAAGCGCGAGGCCGTCGAGGAGGCGGCCGCCGTGCGCCTGCGCCCCATCCTGATGACGACGGCCGCCATGGTGTTTGGCGTGCTGCCGCTGGTGATCGCCTCGGGCGCGGGCGCGGCCGGGCGTCACGCGATGGGGCTGGTGATTTTCACGGGCCTGTCCATCGGCACCTTGTTTACCCTGTTCGTGGTGCCTGCCATGTATCTGTTCCTGGCGGCGGACCACCAGGCGCTGAGCGCACGGGGAACGGTGAAGGCGGCGCCAGCCCATTGATGCGCTGCAGCGGGAAGAATTGCTGTGCCGTGCAACACAAAGAGCCTTCGTTGGAAGGCTCTTTGTTGCTGAATCCTGTGCTCGTTGCCGGGTTGCGGGGCCGGTCGCCGCAGCGGAGCGGGCGCAGCCTTTAGCTGCTGCGTGGCGGTGGTGTGGTGGTACCCGCCCCTGTGCCGGTCCCGGGCGTGGTGCCATTGCCAGGCGGGGTGGTTGGCGGCGTGCTCGTGCCGTCGGGATTGGTGGTCGTGCCCGGTGCAACGGATGGGGTGGCGGGCGCGGTGGTGTCCGGCGTGGTGGTGCCGCTGGTGCCCGAGGTGCCGCTGCCGCCCGTGCCGGGCGTGGTGGCGGGCGTAGCTGGCGTGGCCGGTGTGGCTGGAGCGGTGGTGGTTTCGTTATGCTTGTTGCAGCCGCCCAGCAGCGCGCAGACGATGGCGGTGCCGAGGACAAGTTTGCTGGTGCTAGGGAGTGGGGCCGTCATGATTGTTCCTTTCTCGTTCGAACGCTGTCGTGGGTGATCCTACCTGCCAGGCGGTCTGCCACAGTGCCGGCAGGCCACCGCAGCAAGGCTGGCATCGCTTGCAAAAAATTAGAGTGGGCGGGTGCGCGCAGGTTCACCGGATTTACAAATCAGTGGCCATCGGCAGCAGGATCGGCGATCCGTTTTGATATGGCGCAAACGCGCCACGTGAACGAGAAAGAAAGGGCCAGGACAGGACGTCCCGGCCGCGGGCGAAGGGTTTATTGGGCGGCAGGGGCCTTGCTCACTTCCACTTCCCAATCCACGCCTGACTCGACATGATGTTGGGAGGCAAAGTCACCCTGGCTGATGGCCACGGCCACGTCGAGCAGGCTGTTCAGGTAGACCAGGGGCTTGCCCTTGGCGACGCCGCCGAACGTGTGTTCGAAGGGCGCCGTGACCTTGGCCACTTGCTTGCCCTTGTGCAGGATGCGCACTTGCAGCGGGTCATGCAGTTTTACCTGCAATTCGTCGAGCAGCGATTTCGGGATATTCGTCCAGACATTGCCATATTTCACATCGAGCACGGGCACGATGCCGCGAATGGTATTGCCGTCGCGCACAGGTTTTTGATACGCGATCTTCACCACGGATTCGCTGGGCAATGACGGGCCCACCTGTTCGTAGGTGATGGCGCCCGAGGCCAGGCGGGCGCCCACGTACGCGTACACGTCGCGGCCATGGAAAGTGTAGGACTCGGCGGAACCCGCCAGGCGGTTGACCTTTTCATCGATTTCACGCAGTTCGGCCACGCCGTCGCGCTCGGCGATCAGCGTGAACAGGCCGTTGTCCGGACCCACGAAGTAACGACCACCCTTGGTTTTCAGCACCACCGACTTGCGCGCCGTGCCCACGCCCGGGTCGATGACGGAAACAAACACCGTGCCTTGCGGCCAGTAATTGGCCGTCTGGTACAAACGGTAGGCCCCCAGCCAGATGTCGTAGTCGGGAATCTGGTGCGTCAGGTCCGAAATGGTGAGCCGGGGATCGACGCCATAGGCGACGCCATGCATGGCGGACACGGCGCCGTCGGCCGTGCCGAAGTCCGTCATCAGCACCAGCGGCGCGGCAGCCTGGGCGCTCGATAACAGGAGGGCGCTCAGGCAGGCACCGGCGACGATGCTGGAGATTCGTTTGATAATCATGTTTTATCCTTTGCTTTTAGTACAAATAACAGTGCTTGGAAACGCATAACAAAACCGTAGCGAGCGGTAGTGAGTTGTGGCTAAGAAGCGCAACCGTACTTTAGTACGGTGAGCATCGCAGGCCGCAAATCACGACGCGCAGTAGGTTTTGTTGACGTTTAAAATGTGTAGCTCAGCTTGGCGTAGAAGTACGCGCCGTTCACGCCGATGGGGTTAATGAAATTGTAGGGCAGGGCGCCGCCATACGTGGCGTTGTTCGTTTCCCGCACGCGCTGCGGATAGCGGTCGAGGATGTTGTTACCGCCCACGCTCACCGTCAGCTGCTTGCTCAGCTTTAACTGGCCTTCCAGGTCCAGCGACCACACGGCGCCGAAACGCTGCGCGGGAGTGCCGTCGATCAGGGGCGCATCGCTGTCGTACGAAAAGTCTTTCAGCTCGCCAAAGCGCGTGGCGCGCGCCTGCACGCCCCAGCCGGCCGCCTGCCAGTCGGCGCCGAGGATCACTTTGCTGGCGGGAGACGCATGTTTGATGCGGAACAAACTCGTCTCCGTCAGCAGGGGCAGACTCGGGTCGATGGCGCCCAGCGCGGTGGAGCTCTGGCGCACCTTGTCGAGACTGGTCTTGTTCAGGTTGAGGGCTGCGTTCAGGTTCAGCTTGCCTGACGTGAAGGCCAGGTCGTGGTTCAGCACCACGTCCAGGCCTTTGGTACGCGTGTCGAGCAAATTGGCCAGGTAGGCCACGGACTGGATGTCGCCGCGGCCATTTGCGGCCAGGTAGGCGGTGACGGCGTCGCTTTGCAAGTCGCTCGAACGCGTGATGCGGTCGCGGATGCGGATCACGTAGGCGTCCACCGTCACGCTGGTGGCGGCCGCCGGTTTCCAGGCCAGGCCCAGCGAGACGTTCGTCGATTTTTCCGGTTTCAGCTGTTGCGCGCCGAAGCTGCGCGCGAGCGGGTCGCTGGCCGGCAGCAAGGCCGCCGTTTGCAGGGCCGTGCCATCGGCGTTGAAGTTCAAGGTGGCGAAGCGGAAACCCGTCTGCACGAGGGCCGGTGCGCGGAAGCTGTTCGACAGCGAGCCGCGCACGAGGAAGTCGTCCGTCACTTTATAGCGCGTCGACAGCTTGCCTGTGCTGGCGCTGCCGAAGTCGCTGTAGCGGGAATAGCGGGCGGCGGCGCCCACCAGCAGGCGCGGCGTGAGGTCGCTTTCCACGTCCGCATACACGGAGCGGATTTGCCGGCTGCCGTCGTAGGCGTCCGATGGACGCAAGCCCGGTCCGGCCTGCGCGCCCGGTGGCGCATCGGTAAAACTGCTGGCCGCATACGAGGCAGGATCGCCGGCCGAGCTGGTGTAGGTTTCGCGCATCCATTCGGCGCCCACGGCCACGCTCAAGGGGGCGGGCAAGCCGATGTCGATGCTGCGCGTGGCATCGATATTCAGGGCGTTCTGGCGGAAGTCGAAACCGGCCAGATTGAAACGCGTGGGGCTGGCCGCGCCCAGCGAGGCGTTGACGGAGTGGCTTACGCCATAGTCAAAGCGGTCGCTGCCGTGGCGCGCGCTGGCGTCCCAGTTCCACTCGCCCGCGCTGCCGCGCACGCCGGCAACGATGCTGAGGTCGCGCTTGTCGCCGTTGGTGACGGGGCGGTAGCCGTTCGGATACAGCGCCGGCACGTTCGACGGGTCGCCCGGATAGCGGAAGTAGGCGCTGCCGTCCGATGTGCGTTCGTTGAGGGTGGCAAACGAGTACAGGTCGAGTCCGTTGGCCAGGGTGAGCTGGGTGTTGTAGAACAGATAGTTGTTGCGCTGGCGCGAGTCGCCCGACTTGAACACCACCTTGCCGTCGAGCGCCTGGTCTGCCGGCGTGAAGTTGGAGGAAGTCCAGCCCGCGTCGCTGGGGCCGGCCCGTTCCGTGGGCGAACGGCGCCGCGTTTCCGCGCCGAAGCGGAAGAATCCCGCCTCGCCCAGCGGCACGCCGTAGTCGGCGTTGACGATGACGGTCTGGCCATCCGTCAGGGTTTGATCCGTCGGGTCGAAATGCGTGTGGTTGGCACCGTAGCTGACGGAGGCGGCGCCGCCTGTGCGCGCCTTTTTCAGCACGATGTTGATGACGCCCGCCACGGCGTCGCTGCCGTACTGGGCGCCGGCGCCGTCGCGCAGGATTTCGATATGGTCGATGGCGTTCGGCGGAATGGCGTTGATGTCGACCGGCACGGTGCCGGCAAAGCTGCTTTCCGTGTCGAGCACGGCGCTCGTGTGGCGGCGCTTGCCGTTGATCAGCACCAGCACCTGGTCGGGCGCCAGGCCCCGCAACTGGATGCCGCGCACGGAATCGGACGCGCCGCTCGATTCGATGCGCGGGAAGTTGATCGACGGCGACAGGTTTTGCAGGGCCGCGCCCACGTCGCCCGAGGCCAGCGCATTGCTCACTTCCCGCGCGCCGAAGCGGTCGATGGGCACGCTGCTGTCGAACACCGTGCGGTTGCGCGCGCGCGAACCGACGACGGTGACCTGGTCGATGCTGGCGCTGGCTGGCGTTGCGGCGCCGGTGGCGGTGTCATCAGCCTGAGCCCAGGCGGGCGCGGCGCCCAGCATGGCGCAGGCCAGCACGATGGCGCGCAGCGGCGTGGCGGGAAGGGAAGGCGTGGCGTATGAATGGCGCGGATACAAGGCGGTGTCCTTTGGGCTCGATTAGTGTTAGTACGGAAACAGTTGCAATGAGCTTAAGGGAGGTGGCGGTGCGCGCTAACGATTCTTTCTGGATATGCTTATGCTGTTGTTTTTATGCCGCCAGATTGCGCAGCAGGGCGGGGATCTCGGCCGGAATTTCGCGCGCCAGGTAACCAAGGATGCCGAAGCGCAGGGCCAGCTGTTCGCCCGCCAGCGCATGCAGGGCGATGCCCCAGGCGCATGCCTGCTCCAACGGTGCGCCGCGCGCGGCCAGGCCCGTGATGAGGCCGGCCAGGGTGTCGCCGGAACCGGAAATGGCCAGGCCGATATTGCCGCCTGCATGCGTCCAGCTGCTGCCGTCGGGCATGGCGAGGACGGTCAGCGCGCCTTTCAGGGCGACGATGGCATTCCAGCGCCGCGCCGCGTCCACGGCGCAGGCATGCGGGTCGGCCAGCACGGCGTCCTTCGACAGGCCCATCAGCTGAGCCAGCTCGCCCGCGTGCGGCGTCAGCAGCACCGGCTGCGTAAAACGGAAGTGCGCGGGCTGGCGCACGACCTGCATGGCGCAGGCGTCGAGGATCAAGCGGGTGCCGGCAAACAGGGGCAGCAGATGGCGCATCAGCTCGCAGCTGGCGGCCGTATCGCACATGCCTGGTCCGACAAGCATGGCATCGACCTTGCCGGCCAGCGGCGCCAGCTGGTGTTGCGCCTCGTGGCGGAAGCCGCCCTGCGCCGTTTCATCGAGGCCGATGACCCGCGCCTCGGGCATGACGACGGCCACTTGCGCCGCCACCGACGCGCCCGTCGCCAGGGTCAGCTTGCCGGCACCCGCGCGCATGGCGGCCGTGGCCGCCAGCACAATGGCGCCCGGCATTTCCTCGGAGCCGGCGACGATCAGCAGATGGCCGCGCACTTCCTTGTCGCCATCGGGCTGGGGCATGGGCAGGGGCCAGGAGCGCAGCAAGGCGGGCGTGATGTCGATGGCGTCCATGGATGAGCTCCGAAGTATCAGGATTTCGGCGCAGCCGGCATGTCGGGCTGTGCCGTGACGGGTGTGCCGGCCGCTTCCAGCGGCGCGACAAAGTTGCACAGGTCTAGCTGCAGCTTGCCGTGCCTGCCCAGGGCGGGGTTGAAGGCGTACGAGGTGATGCCGCAGTTGGGCACGTCGGCCGCCTTGTCGATGGCCAGGATGGCGTGCTCGTCGCAGCGTTCCAGCAGGTAGCGGAAGCAGTTGACGATGACCTGGTGGCCGACGATCAGCACCCGTTCGCCCCGGTATTCGCGGGTGATGGTGTCGAGCACGCTGCGCAGGCGCAGGATGACGTCGCACCAGCTTTCGCCGCCCGGCGGGCGGAAGTAAAACTTGCCCACGTGCTGGCGCTGTTCGTGCAATTCCGGGTACTTGCTGGCGATGCCGTGCACGGTCAGGCGGTCGAGGATGCCGAATTCCTTTTCGCGCAGGCGTTCGTCGGCCACCACGGCGCCCAAGCTGTCCGCATCGATGCGCGCCAGCACGGCTTGCGCCGTCTGCTGGGCACGTACGTAGGGCGAGTACAGCACGACGCTCGGTTGTTGTTCAGGGGGGAGGGTGGCGAACCAGTCGCCGAGCGCCTGCGCCTGGCGCGCGCCAAGCTCGGAGAGGGGGACATCGACATCGCGCTCGGCGATGGCGATCAACAGCTGTTTTTCCGCTTCGGCGGCATCGCGCGCCACGTTGCCGGCACTTTGGCCGTGACGCACGATCCAGATTTGCTGCGGCCATTTCTGTTCCATCGCCTTGCGCCTTCCTCCGTATTGATTGCGAATCAATATAGACGAAAGCGGCAAGGCGCGGCGCGCCGCTGCGGGCTGCCTTAAGCGGCGTGTTCCGCTTCATCCAGGTCCGGCGCGTCGTCGCTGTTGTAGACGGCCAGGTCGGTTTCGCCCATGACCCGGCTGGTGACGGTGCCGGCCGTGATCGAGCCGCTCACGTTCAGGGCCGTGCGGCCCATGTCGATCAGCGGTTCGACGGAGATCAGCAAGCCGGCCAGCGCGACGGGCAAGTCCATCGCCGACAGCACGATCAGGGCGGCGAACGTGGCGCCGCCGCCCACGCCGGCCACGCCGACGGAACCGATGGTGATGATGGCGAGCAAGGGCAGCAGGAAGCTGACGGTGAACGGGTCCACGCCGACGGTGGGGGCGATCATGACGGCCAGCATGGCCGGATAGATGCCGGCGCAGCCATTCTGGCCGATGGTCGAGCCGAACGAGGCGGCGAAGTTGGCGATGCCTTCCGGCGTGCCCAGGCGCTGGGTTTGCGTCTGCACGCTCATCGGAATCGAACCGGCGCTCGTGCGCGAGGTGAACGCGAAGGCCAGCACGGGGAAGACTTTTTTCACGAAGCGCAGCGGGTTCAGGCCCACGCCGGCGATGATGGCCAGGTGCACGAGGAACATCAAGATCAGCGCGCTGTACGAGGCGACGACGAAGTTGATCAACTTTAAAATGTCCGTGTAGCTCGACGACGCCACCACTTCAAACATCAGCGCGAACACGCCGTACGGCGTCAGGCGCAGCACCAGCGTGACCATGCGCATGACGATGGCGTGCGCCACTTTCATGAAGTGCTCGAAGGACGCGAAAATTTCCGGTTTCTTCGCCGCAATGCCCGTGGCCGAGATACCGATGAAGATCGAGAACACGACCACGGCGATGGTCGACGTCTTGCGCGCGCCCGTCATGTCGAGGAAGGGATTGGTCGGCACGAAGCTGACCAGCAGTTTCGGCAGGGACAGGGCTTTCGCCGTTTCCAGCGAACCTTGCAGCTGCACGCCGCGCGCCACTTCGGCCGCGCTCGAGGTCAGGCCGACTGCCGTCAGGCCGAACAGCTTGGCCATCAAAATGCCCAGCGCGGCGGCGATGGTGGTGGTAATGAGCAGGGTGCCGATGGTCAGCGCGCTGATCTTGCCCAGGGAACTGGCGTCCTTGAGCTTTAAAATGGCGGAAATGATGGAGACCATGATCAGCGGCATGATGATCATTTGCAGCAGTTTGACGTAGCCGCTGCCGACGATGTCGATGTATTCATTGGTGCCCGCGATGATGGGCGAGCCCGCGCCGTACAGCGCTTGCGCCGCCGCACCGAGCAGCACGCCCAGGCCCAGGCCCGTGAAGACGCGCACGGTGAACGTGGCGTGCTTGCGCTGCTGGTGGAACATGAAGGCGAAGACGATCAGCGCAAGGAGCAGGTTCAGAATGATGTTAATTGCCATGAAGGGGCCTTATCTTGGTTTTATTCGAGACTGCGGAGAGCACTTTACTACAAGTCATTGCTGCCCCAGCCTGGGGCGAAAGGGCAAGCACTGTACAGTACTATGGGGGTGTTTGACGCAGTACCGCTGCGAATATTACGCTATATAAATATGCTCCACAGGCATAAGCCTTCAGGATGATTGTGAAATTGGCTATTTCGTGCCAGCATGGTTTTCCCGTTTGCTACTATGCGCGCGTTATTTTAATAAGGAAAAAAATGAATGCTTTAACGGAAGTACAAGTGCTGGATGCGGAAGAGCGCTTGCGCCTTGCCATGATGGCCTCCGACGTGGCCGCGCTGAATGCCTTGCTGGCCGACGAGTTACTGTTTACCAATCACCTGGGTCATCTGCTGAGCAAGCATGCGGACCTGGCCGCGCACGAGCAGCGCCTGCTGGCCATCACGGACTTGCGCGCGTCCGAGCGCCATGTGCGCATCAACGGCAACGTGGCCGTGGTCTCCGTGCGCATGCAGCTGACGGGCAAGTATCACGACGTGGAAACGCATGGCGACTTCCGTTTTACGCGCGTGTGGGCGCAGGACGCGGCCGGCGCGCTGCAAGTGATCGCCGCCCATTCCGGCGTCGTGGCTTGAGGAGCAGGATTTAGTGGATCATCGTTCCAAAGGGCAGCTGTTTGAAGCTGTCATCGCCGCCGGCCCGGCCACGCTGGCCATCACGGCCGGCTATCCCGTGCTCTTGTACAACCTGGTACGCACCTGGGCCGACGCTCCAGGCGCCAATGCCCTGGCTGCGCTGCTGCTGACGGGCGCCCTGTGGGCCTTGCTGGAATTCTGGCGCATCGCCCTGGCGACAGTGGCGCGCAAGGCGTATGCCTTCAACTGGCGCTTCTGGCTGGCCATCGCCGGTTTTCTCGCCTGCTTCGTACGCTTCGTGCCGGACATGCCGGCCGGACTGATGTTGCTGTTGCTGGTGCTGCCGGCGCTGGCGTGGACGCATTTCATCTTGTTGCAGCTCAAGCGCCCGCGTGACTTGTAAGGCTTACTCTTCCTCTTCGGCTTCTTCCTTCAGCCAGGCTATCCGCCCATTCCCCGCTTCTTCCAGACGGGCGAGCAGGGCGGTGGCCGCCGTTTCAGGCAGGCTGAAGTCGAACAGCACGTCTGCGCCATGTTCCACGTTCAGCAGGGTGGCACCGGCGCCATCGAGTTCGCGGCGCAGCATGCCTTCCATCGCATACGGCACCGTGCAGCGCAGGGACCGTTGACGCACGATGGCCGTCTTCTCCGCCTGCAAGAGCGCTTGCGCCACGCTGTCCGTGTACGCGCGCACCAGGCCGCCTGCGCCCAGCTTGATGCCGCCAAAGTAGCGCACGACAGTGGCCAGCACGCCTTCCAGATCCTGGTGGCGCAGCACGTCGAGCATGGGCCGCCCGGCTGTGCCGCTCGGTTCGCCATCGTCGACGGCCGCCGACTGCCCGCCCGCCAGCAGCGCCCAGCACACATGGCAGGCGCCCGGATGCTGGGCTTTCAAGTCATTGACCACCTGCTGCGCGCTGGCGCGGTCCGTCATCGGCTGCACGCAACCGATGAAACGGCTTTTCTTGATGATCAGTTCGCTGTGGACGGGGGTGGCAATGGTAAACGGCATGGCGGGTGCGAGGGCGGGCAAAGCAGCATGATAGAGGAAATGCGCGCCGGCGACGAGCCGGGGCCGCCTACTTGCCCGATGGCGAGACCAGTTTGCGCAGCGCAGCATTGCGCACTTGCACGATGTCGAACAGTCCCAGTGCGTGCAGGGCGGGCAGGGCGTCCACAATGTCGCGCTCGGCGATGGTCTTTTCGTCGATGCTGCTGGCGTCGTCCAGCCACAGCCGGGCATTGGCGAGAAAAGCGCCCACCGTTCCCTTGCGCACGGTGACGCCATTGAACTGGCCCTGGTTTTGTTGATCCGCTAATACGTCTTCTGCACGCATGGTGAACTCCTGAAGGTTGGAAAGACTCCACTGTATGATGAGCGGATTGTCTTGCCTGCGTTGTTTATGTCATTCGATACGTCAAATCCGTCAATCTTGCGGCCGCAGCGATTGCTGCGCGCCTTGCGCATTTCCCAAGTGCAGGAACGGGTAACGCCGCCGCATTGCCATGCGAGCGGCCAGCTGTTCGGCGCCATGCGGGGCTTGCTTTCCGTGGCTGCCGACAGCGGCCAGTGGGTGGTGCCGGCCAGCCACTGCGTGTGGGTGCCGCCCCATCACGTCCATGCGCTGCGTTCGCATGGCCCGTTTGCGGGCTGGAGCGTATATGTGGACGAGGCCAGTTGCGGCGGCTTGCCCGCCGCGCCATGCGTGATGCGCGTCTCGGGCTTGCTGCGCGAAGCGGTGGCCCGCGCCAGCAGCTGGGACGATGGTGCACTGGACGCGCGGCAGGCCCGGGTGGCGGGCGTGATCCTCGACGAGATCGCCGCGGCGCCGCACGAACCGTTCGGTTTGCCGCTACCCACGGACCCGCGCCTGCTGCGCGTGGCGCGCGCCGTGCTCGACGACCTGGCCGATGAACGGGGCGTGGAAGCGCTGGCCGCCTGGGCCGGCGTCTCGCCGCGCACCCTGGCGCGCCGTTTCACGATCGAGACCGGTTTTACGCCGTCCGCCTGGCGCCAGCGCGCCCGCATCCTGCGCACCCTGGAACTATTGGCTAGTGGCCAGCCCGTCACGACGATTGCGCTGGACCTGGGTTACGAGACCGTCAGCGCCTTCATCGCCATGTTCAAGCGCGTGATGGGCGTGACGCCGGGCAGGTATGGGGAAGAATAAGTTGGCGCGCAAAACAAAAAAGCCAACCGCGAACGGTTGGCTTCTCTGTAGTATTTGGTAGGCCGTGCGGGATTCGAACCTGCGACCAACGGATTAAAAGTCCGCTGCTCTACCAGCTGAGCTAACGACCCAAAAACTTTTACAACTGAACTGCGGTCATGCTGTGCCGTATCAACATGCTTGCCATGCTGACGACTGAATCTTGGTAGGCCGTGCGGGATTCGAACCTGCGACCAACGGATTAAAAGTCCGCTGCTCTACCAGCTGAGCTAACGACCCAAGGGCGGCTATTATGACGGCCAACGGCGGTTTTGGGAAGGGCGGGGATGGAAAAAACCTTGCGCAGCGCTCGGGGGCGGGCTAATATAGGTAGATAGCCTACCTACTTATATATTTCCATGTCCACTACCGAAGAGCTTCCCATCCCCGAACGCGCGCTGGCGCTGTCTGATGAATTGCGTACGGCGTTCAAGCGCCTGCTGCGCTCCATGCAGCGCGAAGGGGGCGAGCTGGAGGGCAGTGTATCGATGATGCAATACATGCTGCTGGCCCTGATCCACGAGCAGCCGAGCATCGGCGTGGCCGCGCTGGCGCGGCTGCAGAATGTGCGCGGGCCCACCGTCAGCGCCCAGGTCAAGTCGCTCGAAGAAGCGGGGCTGGTCGAGCGTAGCGCGCCCGATCCGCAGGACCGCCGTCGCTCGGGCCTGCAGGTGTCCGCGCAAGGCCTGGCCATCCTCGAGACCCTGCGCGCGCGCCGCCGCGATGCGCTGGCGCGGCGCATCGCCCGTCTGACGCCGCAGCAGGTCGATGCGCTGGCCGCCGCCATGCAACCCTTGCTTGAGATAGGCCAGGCATGAGCGGCCACGAACAAGCTTCCGATGCTGTCAAACCCGTCACCGAGCGCGAAGTGCGCGCCATCTACCTGGGTTTGATGGCCGTGCTGGGCCTGGGCGCGCTGGACCAGAGCATCGTCGCCACGGCCTTGCCGCGCATCGTCGACGACCTGGGCGGCATGGCGCATCTGTCGTGGGTGGTCACGGCCTACGTGCTGGCCTCGACGGCCACCATGCCCTTGTACGGCAAGCTGGCCGATCAGTATGGCCGCCGCCCGATGATCTTCACGGCGCTGCTGACCTTCTTGCTCGGTTCCGTGCTGTGCGGGCTGGCGCAGAACATGACGGAGCTGATCATCTTCCGCGCCATCCAGGGCCTGGGCGCGGGCGGCTTCATGCCGCTGGCGCAGATCATCATCGGCGACATCGTGCCGCCGGCCGAGCGGGGCAAGCGGCAAGGCATGGTGCCCATCGTGTTTGCCGTCACCAGCGTGCTGGGGCCCGTGCTGGGCGGCGTGATCACGGATGCCTTGTCGTGGCACTGGATTTTTCTGGTCAACCTGCCCATCGGCGCGGCCGCCTTTGTCATCATCGCGCGCGCCATGCGCAAGCCGGTGCGCACGCATGCGCACAAGATCGATTATCTTGGCTCGGCCTTGCTGACGGGCGCCATCACGGCGGCCCTGCTGGTGCTGGCGCTGGGCGGCACCGAGTGGCCGTGGGATTCGTTCGCCATCAAGGCGTGCGGCGGCGTCGCCTTGCTGCTGGGTATCTGGCTGGCCTTCCACGTAGGGCGCGTGGATGAACCCGTGCTGCCGCCCGACCTGTTCGAAAACCGTACCTTCAATATCGCCAGCCTGGTGATGGCCGTGACCTTCATGGGCCTGATGGGCGCCAGCGTTTTCTTCCCCCTGTTCTTCCAGCTGGTGATGGGCGCGAGTCCCGCCGAATCGGGCGTGATGACGGTGGCGATGATGGTGGGGCTGGTGGCGTCGTCGATGTTCAACGGCCGGGTGCTGTCGCGCTCGGGCAAGTACAAGATGGTGCAGGTGGCGGGGCTGGCGGCGGCGCTGCTGGCGTTTGCCGTGCTGGCCTGGGCCATGGAAACGTCGCGCGGTTACTCGATCATCGAACCGGCCATCTTCCTGCTCGGCGCGGGACTGGGCCTGGTGATGCCGAACATGACGATCGCCGTGCAAAATGCCTTGCCGCTGGCGCGCCGCGGCGTGGGCACGGCCATGCTGGCCTTTTTCCGTTCGCTGGGCGGCTTGCTGGGCGTGACGGCGTCCGGCGCCATCCTCGCGCACCAGCTGCATAGCCATGGCGTGGATGCCGTCTCGGCGCTGGGTGCGCACGCGGCGACGCAGACGGTGGACGTTTACCGCCATGCGATCGCCAGCGTGTTTGGCGCCGGCGCCGTGCTGCTGCTGGTGGGACTGGTCTTCCTGTTATTCCTGCCGGAACTGCCCCTGGAAGGGCATCCGGCGACGCTCAAGGACGATCAGTAGCGTTCCAGCCAGTGCGCGTACGGCGCCGGCAGGGTCCACGAGGCGCGCTCGACGCCGAGTTCCTTGGCGGCAAAGTATGCCCAGTGGGGATTGGCCAGGTGCGCCTTGCCCACCATCACCACGTCCAGCTGCTCGTCCTTGACGACGCGCTCGGCGATGGCCGGCGTGCCGAAGCCCCAGGCCGACGAGACGGGCACGCCCGCTTCGCGGCGGACGCGCTCGGCGATCGGGCCCATGAAGGCCGGACCCCACGGAATCGCTACGTCGGGAATCGTGAAGCCCATGCTGACGCTGATCATGTCCATGCCGGCCTCCTTGAACTGGCGCACGAGGGCTATTGATTCGAGCAGGGTTTGCTCGTCGCGGCCGTCGAATTCCAGCACGCCGAAGCGGATGGTCAGCGGCAGGTGCTCGGGCCACACTGCGCGCACGGCTTTCAATGTTTCCAGCAGGAAGCGGCTGCGGTTTTCCACGCTGCCGCCATAGATATCGTCGCGCTGGTTCGAATGGGCGGAAAAGAAGCTTTGCGCCAGATAGCCGTGGGCGAAGTGCAGTTCCAGCCATTCGAAGCCCACTTCGCGGGCGCGGATGGCCGCGTCGACGAAGTTCTGTTTCACGCGGGCAATATCGTCGAGGTCCATGGCGCGCGGCACCTTCGGCAGGCCGCCGCCAAAGGCGATGGCGGACGGGGCGATGGTTTGCCAGCCGCGCGCGTCGTCTTCAGGAATGTGGTCGTCGCCTTCCCATGGGCGATTGGCGCTGGCCTTGCGGCCCGCGTGGGCGATTTGGATGCCGGGCACGGAGCCGGCCGCCTTGATGGCCTTTGCCACCGGCACGAAGGCTTGCGCCAGGTCATCGTTCCAGATGCCCGTGCAGCCGGGCGTGATGCGGCCTTCCGGTGCCACGGCCGTCGCTTCGACGATCACCAGCCCGGCGCCGCCACGGGCCATGCCCGCGTAATGCGACAGATGCCAGTCGTTGGCCTGGCCATCGACGGCCATGTACTGGCACATGGGCGGCACGGCGATGCGGTTGCGCAAGGTGATGTCTTTGAGGGTGTAGGGCTGGAAGAGGGCGGACATGGTGGCCTTTGTGTTTGTTGGTGGGAAAGTAGGGAGATGCTGATTCGGTAGTTCGTAAATATTCGAATAATGGAATTAGTATAGCGCATGCTGTATGATTCTGCACATGCGTCCACACAAACATCCTCCCGCCAGCGAATTCGTCCTCGAGCGCGTGCTGTACGCCCTGAGCGATTCCATCCGCCTCGATATCGTGCGCCACCTGGCCCGCGTGGACGCGGCCGCCTGCGGCGACCTCGACGGCGGGCGGCCGAAATCGACCGTTTCCCACCATTTCAAGGTCTTGCGCGAAGCGGGCCTCGTCTACACGGAAAACGCGGGCACGACGCACATGAACACCTTGCGCCGCGCCGATATCGAGAGCCGTTTTCCCGGCTTGCTCGACGCCATCCTCGCGCAACAGCCGCAAGCGAATCAGTCCTGAGTCAGCCCTGAATCTGCCGTAGAATGCCTGCAAGATTGCCGAATTTACAGCGCTGGAGTGCAGTCTCAAGCTGAAAGGTTGATCACGCATGAGAATTCCTGCCCGGACTCGCTGGTGCTGCGCCACCGCTTTTGTCATGCTGACTGGCTGCAGTCCTTACACGGAGCCGGCCACGGGCGAATATGCCGCCGTGCTGCGGCGCGGCGAAACGGTGACCAAGGCCGACACTTACGGGCGCTTTGCCGCCCTGTCGGTCGCGTACCGCGAGAGCGGCCCCTTCCTGGTGGCCAGCGAGAACCACTCCATGCGGCTGATCCATAACGACAAAATCGTCGTCAAGGCCAGCGAAGCCATCGAGCGCTGGACCGATTTCGCCCAGCCCGTGTATTTCGTCAAACTGCCGGAGGACGACAGCGTCCTGGCGCTGGTCCACGAGCAGGCGGGCAAGGCCGTGGTCGAGAAGATCGCGGCGTCGAAAGACGGCTACCGGGGCAACGAAACGTACGCGCATGGTTTCCCCTTGTCCCCGGGCGTGCGCTATTTTCCCGGTGGGCAGCGACCCGGTTTCCTGTTGCGTGGCTTGCCCCTGAAAACCACCGTGCTGCCCAGCCCGCCTGAAGGCGACGACCGCCTGCAGGCGGTCGTACTGGCGGCCATCTCTCCCGATGGAGCAGCGTTTGCGTTTGTCGACAGCGAATATGCGCCGTCCGTCGTGCTGGTGGTCGATGCGGATGGCAAGCGGCGCGATCCGATCCCGCTGCCGAGAATCTACCTGGGGGACGCACCCCGCTATCAATTCAACCCGTACGAGCGGCTGTGGGCCTGGTCGCGCACGGCGTTCGCATGGCACAAAAACGGCGCGGGCAGCTGGGAGGTGCGCCCTGAGGGGATTGCTCCTGGCGCTGCCGGCGCGCGTAATGCTGTCGAGCAATTGTTTATCAGCGATCAGACCGGCTACCGCAGCTGTTTTGCCGCCGCCAATGCCGCTTGCCTGCCGGGCTGGCGCGGCGCGAACGCCGCCGAGCTGTACAGGATTTTTTCGCGGGGTGGCGAAGCGCCGCCGTTTGCCTATGTGCCGTCCGCTCCCGTGGCCGCTTTTGGCGCCGGGGCCGGCTTGCTGTTGTTGTCCAGGGGATGCTGCGGTGTGCCGTCTTACCACGTGTATCTGGATGGCGAACCGGCGGCGGTGGCGGCGCAATTGTCCGCGCGCTTGCGCGAGAGCAAGACGCCGTTCGTGCGCGTCGATGCATGTCCGCGCCGCACCGGCAATGACGGCAAGTGCGAAGCCCAGCTGGCCCGGCAGATCGGGCGGCCGGAGTCGCAGGGGCGCGAGCTGGAGCAGCTGCTCGATACCTGGGACGAGCAGGACGGCGTGCTGTTCGTCATGCCGTCGATGGTGGTCGCGGTGCGCGCGAACGCGCAGGGCGGCAGCGTGATCCAGACCCTGTTGCGTGCCGATTTTTCGCGCAAGGACTGATATCGGCCGTCTGCCGCGCGTCACCGAAGTGCCAGGCTCGGCTATGATGTCGGCCTTTCGGTAAATCCCCGGCCGCGCGCCTGTTGCGCGATGGGCCGGCGAGACTACCTGGCACGGCAAGGATAGGGAATGACGGCAGCAGCAGTGGTATCACAGGCGGACCTGGCACATCGTCCGCAGTTTGGCTGGATCAATGGTTTGAAGGCGGGCGCGGCGCAGTTGATCGTGTTGCACCATCTGGCGTTTTACGGGCCCATGTCGGACTACGTGCAGCCCCTGTGGCCCGAGTTGCTGGACTGGCTGGGCGGCAGCGCGCGCATCGCCGTGCAAGTGTTCCTCGTCATCGGCGGCTTCCTCGTCGCCAAATCGCTCTCGCCCGCCGGCCGTCCCGGCATCGCCACCCCCTTGCAGGCCGTCTGGCGCCGCTATGCCAAGCTGGCGCCGCCTTTCCTGGCCGCCACCTTGCTCGCGGCCATCATCACGCCTGTGGCCGGCATCTGGATGATGCACGATTCCATGTCGGCCGCCGTCACCCTGGGCCAGCTGAGCGCCCATGCCTTGCTGCTGCACGGCGTACTGGGCTATGAATCGCTGTCGGCCGGCGCCTGGTACGTGGCCATCGATTTCCAGCTGTACCTGCTGACGGTATTGCTGCTGTGGCTGGGCGGCCGCCTGGCGGGCCAGCGGCGCGGACACTGGCTGATGCCGCTGGCCGTCACCGTGGGCATCACCTTTTCCCTGTTGTATTTCAACCTCGATGCGGGCTGGGACAATTGGGCGCCGTATTTCTTTGGCAGCTATGGCCTGGGGCTCATGGCCTGGTGGGCCAGCGACCCGGCCCGTAAAGCCCGTTCCA
Source organism: Janthinobacterium glycogeni (assembly GCF_051380725.1). Lineage (NCBI taxonomy): Bacteria > Pseudomonadati > Pseudomonadota > Betaproteobacteria > Burkholderiales > Oxalobacteraceae > Janthinobacterium > Janthinobacterium glycogeni. The sequence goes on from NZ_JBNYXP010000016.1 coordinate 78,562, forward strand.
TGACCGCGCTCATGGCCATGGCCGCCGTGCCCGTGCTGCTGGCCCTGGCCGTCGACTACCGCAGCCGCATCGCCCTGGCCCTGATCGTCGCCTGCGCCCTGTTCCTGTTCGGCCGCGCCCGCACGCCGTCGCAGGGCCGCGCCTGGAACATCGTCAACGCCCTGGGCCGCATCTCGTATGCCGTGTTTCTCGTGCATTTTCCCGTCAGCCTGCTGGTGAATGCCTTGTTTATTACCTATGTGCCGCTCGAGCCTGAGTGGCAGGCCTTGGGCATGCTGACGGCCTGGGGCGCCAGCCTGGCGGCCGGCGCCGCGTTTTACCGCTGGGTGGAGGTGCCGTTGGGGCGGGTGATGGGTAGTGTGCTGGCGCATCTTGCCGGCAGGCCGGCGTTGGTGTCGCGTTAAGGGTGGTGATGTAGCAGTGATGGCGCCCTTGTTCGCGAAACAGGGCTGGCTGTTTCTATTATTTGTTACTACAATAAATAATGAGAATCACTTTTGATGCTGTCAAGCGTGAAAAGACGCTCAGGGAGCGTGGTCTCGACTTTGCGCGTGCGCGTGTAGTGTTTGACGGCCTCGCCATTACGCTGCCGGACCAGCGCCAGGACTATGGCGAGCCCCGCTTCATCACTGCCGGTTGGCTCGACGAGCGCCTGGTCGTATTGGTCTGGACGCCGCGTGGCCGGGCGCGCAGAATCATCAGCATGAGGAAGGCAAATGAACGCGAAATCGACAAATACAAGCAAAGCCTGGGCTGATCCGGACGATGCGCCTGAATTGACGGACGGTTTTTTCGAGCAGGGTGTCTGGCAAGTGGGCGGCAAGCCCGTTTCCCGCTCCGAGGCACAGCAGGAAGCGGCACGTCGCCGCGGCAGACCGGCTGGCACTGGCAGCAAGGTCAGCACGACCATACGTTTCGACGCCGACATCCTCGAAGCCTTCAAGGCCACCGGAGATGGGTGGCAAACGCGCATGAATGAGGCGCTGAAGGAGTGGCTGCGATCCAGGCAAGCCTAGAAAACAAAAAAGCCAACCGCGAACGGTTGGCTTCTCTGTAGTATTTGGTAGGCCGTGCGGGATTCGAACCTGCGACCAACGGATTAAAAGTCCGCTGCTCTACCAGCTGAGCTAACG
>NZ_JBNYXP010000016.1:79794-101998 GCF_051380725.1 Janthinobacterium glycogeni
ACCCAAAAACTTTTTACAACAACTTCGGTAACACTGTGCCGTAAAAAAATGCTTGCTATAACAACTCGCAAGCAGATCAGTACTGCGTATTCGTGGTAGGCCGTGCGGGATTCGAACCTGCGACCAACGGATTAAAAGTCCGCTGCTCTACCAGCTGAGCTAACGACCCGAAGAAGAAAGATTATAGGGGGTGCCCGGGATTCTGTCAAACCGAACGGGCAACTTTTTCCCCGCTTTTACTTTTTGCCGCCCCGTTCCTTGGCCGCTTGCGCCGCGCTGGAGTCCGGGTAGCGCGAGATCAGCGCGTTCAAGGTCTTGGTCGCGTTCGGCTTGTCTTTCAGCTCCGTGTAGCAGCTGGCGATGTTGAGCATGGCGTCGGGCGCCTTCGGGCTGTCCGGGTAGTGTTTCAGCACTGCCTGCTGGGCCGTGATGGCGTTCTTGCAGTCGCGCTGGGCGTAATAGGCGTTGCCCAGCCAGTATTGCGCATTGGCTGCATACGCCGATTCCGGATAGCGCTTGACGAAGGCGTCCAGTGCCGTGACGGCGCCCTTGTAGTCGCCCGACTTGAACAGGCCGAACGCGGACTCGTACGCGCTTTGTTCGGACACGCCCACGGCCGCTTCCTGGCCGTCGATGGTGACCTGGCGCGGCTCGAGCTTGCGCAGGCGCGCGTCGATGTCGGTGTAGAAATCCTTCTGGCGCTTTTGCACGTTCGCCAGGTCGTTGCCCAGCACTTCGATCTGGCCGCGCAGGCGGGCGATCTCCTGCATGGTCTGGTCGTGCTGGTTGAGCAGGCTCAGGGTGCTGGTTTTGTCCGCCTTGGCGTCGATGCGGCCGTTCAGGTCGCGCGCCATGGCGTCGACCTTGGCGCGCAGCTCGAGGATGGCCTTGCGCGCTTCATCGTCATCGAACAGGGCGGCGTTGGCGTGCAGGGGCAGGTAGGCAAACGCGGCCATCAAGGCGGCGGCGACGCCGGCTTTCGAGAATCTCATCATGGGTCGGGCTTTCTAAGGTTACGCAAACATGCAAACGGGGCGCCGGGCGGTGAATCACCGCGCTGCGCCCCATTATTATGCCTATGACTGGCCAGTTAGGTAAGCGCCAATGCTGCTGCGCTCACCCGAGAACATCAATAAACGATGTCAGCGCGGCGGTTTTCTGCCCATGCTGCTTCGTTGCTGCCTTGAGCTTTAGGCTTTTCTTTGCCCAGCGACACGGCTTCCATCTGGCCTTCTGGCACGCCCAGGGCTGCCATCGACTTGCGCACGGCTTCAGCACGTTTCTGGCCCAGGGCCAGGTTGTACTCAGCGCCACCGCGTTCATCGGTGTTACCTTGGATCAGGATCTTGCGCGATGGGGTTTTTACCAGGTAAGCAGCGTGGTTTTGCACGACTGGGGTGTCCGCTTCGCGCACGACGTATTTGTCGAAGTCGAAGTAGATGCTGCGGTTAGCCAGCACGCCTTTTGGATCGTCCAGTGGATCGACCGATGCGGTCGTTACTGGCTGAACTTGACGGGTGTCAACTGGAGCGACGACTTTTTCAGGAGCGCGCTCAACCACTGGGGTTTCTGCGACTTTGACTGGGGTGCTGCAGGCGGACAGCAGAGCTGCGGTAGCGGCGATGAATGCCAAACTTTTAAAGTTACTCATTTTTATTCTCCGGGTCATGGTTAAAGGTGAAACTGTACAGCACTTACTTCATAAAAGGACCCCAGGTGGGCTCCTTGATATTGCCAGCTTGCGTAGTCAAACGCTGTTTGACGCGGCCATCCACCGATACCACTGCCAGCGACTTGCGTCGTCCGGATTCGGTCGCGTACATGATATATTTCCCGTTGGGCGAAAAGCTCGGTGATTCGTCGTTGGCGGTGTCCGACAGGCGCAGTTCCTGGCCACTAGCCAGGTCGAGCGCGTAGAGCTGGAAATTGCCGTCGCGACGGGAAATATAAGCGAGTGTCTTCCCATCGGACGAAATCCGCGGGCTGATGTTGTAGGAGCCGCCAAACGTCACGCGCTTGGCTTCGCCGCCGCTGACCGACATGCGGTAGATTTGTGGTCCGCCGCTGCGATCGCTGGTGAAGTAAATGCTTTGGCCATCGGCCGAGAATTGGGGTTCCGTATCGATGCCGCTGCTGGTGCTGACGCGGCGCAAGCCGCTGCCGTCGGCATTGACGGTGTAGACCTGGGTATGGCCGTCGCGCGACAGGGCCACGGCCAGGCGCGAACCGTCCGGGCTCCAGCTCGGCGCGGAATTGCTGCCTTTTTCATTCGACACGATGGTGCGCTGGCGCGTCACCAGGTTTTGCACGTAGACGATGGGCTTTTTCTTTTCAAACGAGACATATGCGACCTTGGTGCCGTCCGGCGACCATGACGGCGAAATGATCGGCTCGTTCGAGCGCAGGGCGACCTGGATGCCTTCGCCATCGGCGTCGGCCACTTCCAGGCGGTATTCGCGGCCCGATTGCGTGACGTAGGCGATGCGGGTGGCGAACGCGCCTTTCACGCCCGTCAGCTTTTCATAGATGTCGTCGGCGATCTTGTGCGCCAGCAGGCGGTTGAACTGCGGTGCGGCCGCATTGTTCATGCTCGAAATCTGCGCGCCCTTGATGGTGTCGAACAGCTTGTAGCGCACGTCCAGGCGGCCATCGGCCATGCTTTGCACGGAGCCGGCCGCCAGCGCGTCGGCGCCGCGCGACTTCCATTGCTCGTAGCTGACGGGCGCCGTTTCCGACACGGGCGCATCGGCGTCGATCAGCTTGAACACCCCGCTGCGCGCCAGGTCGGCCTTGATAATGCCCGACAGCGATTGCGGTGCCGCCGATTCATTGACGAAGCTGGCCACAGCCACCGGGATCTGGTTGCTGCCGATCCCTGTAATCTCCACGCGCAGCTGCGCCTGGGCGCTTGACGCTCCCAGCATCAGGCCGGCACAGAGCACGACATAGCTCATTTTTTTCATGGTCATCATTTAGGCAAATCCTTCATCTCGAATATGAGTTCAATCTCGCGTTCCACGGTGCCGTCTTTTTTCTTCGGCAGTGGCGAGGATTTATTAATGGCGTTTTCCACCGAGCTGTCATACGCCGGCAGGCCGCTGCTTTTAATCTTTCGGACCGAAATAATTTCCCCAGTTGGCAATTGCTCGATCTTGAACACGGCGCGCGGGTTGCCCGGCACGTCCGTGCTACCGCTGTACGCGATATTGCTCTTGATCTTGCTCGTCAGGGCAGCGACATAGCCGCTGTCCTTGCGTGGCGCGGTCGCTTTCGCGGCCGTGCCCGTTGTGCCATTGCCTGCCTGCGCCATCAACCGCTTCATGTCATCGGCACGCAATTTGTCGGCTGCCGCTTTTTCAGCCGCCGCTTTCTTGGCCTTGGCCGCTTTTTCAGCAGCCGCTTTTTTCTCGGACAGTTCTTTCTCGGCTTTTTCTTCCGCCGCTTTTTCTTTCTCTTTGGCCAGCTTGGCTTTCTCCAGCTTGTCGGCCTTTTCTTTTTCCAGCTTTTCAGCCTTGTCTTTTTCTTTCTGCTTCTGTTTTTCCAGTTCGCGTTTTTCTTCCTCGCGTTCCTTCTGTTCCTGCTTGCGGCGTTCTTGCTCTGCCGCTTTCTCTTTTTCTTCCTTCAGCTTGGCCTTCTTGCGTTCGAGGGCGATTTCCGCCTCGCGCAGATCGACCTTCGGCTCGGGCGCGGCCACGGGCGGTGGCGGCGGCGGGGCCGGCTGTTCCACTTGCGGTTGCGGCGTCGGCGTCGGCGTCGGCTCCGGTTCCGTCGCCACCTCGGGCGGCGGCGCGGCCGTCTGCACTTTCATGTCCCACACTTCCGCTTCGACGGCGACAGGTTCCGTATTTTGCCAGTGTACGCCCACCCACAGGAAAAACAGCAGGCCAAGGTGCATCGCCAGCGCCAGGCCCAGCGAGGGCCAGCGGCTGCGTTCGCGCGGCACGCTGTAGGGCTTGCCGAGCACATGGTCGATTTGTTTGTTCTGCAAAGTCTAGTCTATCTAAAAACGGTCAAGTCTGGAAACAGGATGCTGTGCTTACTTGGTGGCCAGGCCGACACGGGTAATGCCCATCTTTTTCGCTTCTGAAATGAGCTGGATTACATCGTCGTACTTGCTTTCCTTGTCGCCCGCGATCATCACGGGATAGTCAGGATTGCTCTCGTGCAAACCGCGCAGCTTGCGCAGCAGGGCGTCGCGGTTCGGTTCCGTTTCCGGCGCCAGCTGTTCCTTGCCGATGACGCCGATCGACAGCGAACCATTCGGTTTGAGCACGATCTGAATATAGTCATCGGGCGGTTTCGCCGACTTTTCCGCGTTGGGCAGGTTCACCACGCTGGGATTGTTCGACGACGGCATCACCATGAAAATGATCAGCAGCACCAGCATCACGTCGATGTACGGCACGACGTTGATCTCGGACTTGAACTTGCGGCCGCGGCCGCCGCGCATGCCGCCGCTATTGAAGGAGGAACCCATGAACCTTGCTCCCTCTTAGCGCGACTGGCGCTGCAAGATGTTGGAGAATTCCTCGACGAAGCTCTCAAAGCGGATCGCCAGGCGGTCAATGTCATGCGAAAAACGGTTGTAGGCGACGACGGCGGGAATGGCCGCGAACAGGCCGATGGCGGTGGCGATCAGCGCTTCGGCAATGCCGGGCGCGACGGCCGCCAGGGTCGCTTGCTGCACGTTGGCCAGGCCGCGGAAGGCGTTCATGATGCCCCAGACGGTACCGAGCAGGCCGATGTACGGCGAGACGGAGCCGACGGAAGCGAGGAAGGCCAGGTGCGATTCGAGCACGTCCATTTCACGCTGGAAGGCGGCGCGCATGGCGCGGCGTGCGCCGTCGAGCACGGCGCCCACGTCCAGCGCTTCGCGCGAGCCGTAGGAAGCCTTGCCCTTGATGAATTCGCCCATGCCGGCGTCGAAGATGCGGGCCAGCGCGCCGCTTTGGTCGCGGTTGCCGCTGGCGTTCTGGTGCAGCGCATGCAGGTTGCCGCCGGCCCAGAAGCTGCGTTCGAATTCGATGGTTTGCTTGCGCGCCTGGCGCACGGCAAACATCTTGCGGAAAATGTAGGTCCAGCTGGTCAGGGAAATCAGCAGCAGCAGGGCCATGATCAGTTGCACGATCAGGTGGGCGTTGGTGATGAGCGCGAGGAAAGAAAGATCTTGTGTAACGTTCATTGGCAGGCAGTCTGTTGGGTGAATTATCCGGGGGTGGCGGTAGGGCTCAGGCGGCGCGCATGCGGGCCGCGACCGCATCAGGCACGGCGCGCGGGCGCAGTGCCGAATCGACGCAGCCGATCTTGACGCGGGCCGTGTTGAGCAGGCGGTCGCCGCCCCAGGCTTGTTGCAGGAAAACGATGGAGGCGCGCCCCATTTTTTCTATGCTTAAGGTTAATTTTACCGTGTCATCGAGCCTGGCTGGCGCATGATAGTCGGCGTTGACGCTTTTGACAACGAACATCGCGTCATGCTGCTCCAGCAATTGCTGCTGGCCCACGTCGATGGTGCGCAGCCATTCCGTGCGTGCGCGCTCGAAGAATTTCAGGTAGTTAGCGTAATAGACGATGCCGCCGGCGTCGGTGTCTTCATAGTAGACACGTACGTTCCAAGTAAAAACTGAAGGCATGTTTATTGCGCCAGTAGTGAGATTGAGCAACATTTTACGCGATTTTTCTTCTTGTGACTGTGGGCGCTTGCTGGAAAGCCATGCAAAAGCAGCATATAAGTTGCACCGCAGCATTGTAAATCCAGCGTGTGCAATGGCAAGCTTCGTAACATACGCTTACATGCCATGGCCAGGTTTAAGCCCAGCTTAAAAGCGGCGGCCATCCCCGGGGCGGCCTGCGGCCGTGTCCTGGCTGCGGCGGCGCGCGGCGATTATAGCCGCACGGTTGCATTCCTTGCTCAATTTGGGCACTTAACTTACAATTTGATTTCCATTACGTCTCACGTGACTGGCGAAAAGTCGGGCGATCTCCATGCACAGGCGATCGGCAAACCGGCGAAAGGTGGGCACCCACCGGGAAACGTGAGATTTTTCATCAGCCGTTCGCCTGGGTAGCCACTATGGAAAAGCACGAAGAGGCTGCCTGTCCAATGTTGTTATTCACTTAACGCCGGCTCCCCTCATTCGATCCAACCTGCCAGTACAAGCACCCTCATACTTGGAGTTTTTACATGTTTGCAAAAGATCACACCCTCGCCAACGTCGATCCTGAATTGTTCGCCGTCATTCAAAAAGAGAACACGCGCCAGCACGACCACATCGAACTGATCGCGTCGGAGAACTACACGTCGCCAGCCGTAATGGAAGCGCAAGGCTCGCAGCTGACGAACAAGTACGCCGAAGGCTACCCGGGCAAGCGCTATTACGGCGGCTGCGAATACGTCGACGTGGCCGAGCAACTGGCCATCGACCGCGTGAAACAGCTGTTCGGCGCCGAATGCGCGAACGTGCAGCCGAACTCCGGCTCGCAGGCGAACCAGGGCGTGTTCTTCGCCATGCTGAAACCAGGCGATCTGATCATGGGTATGTCGCTGGCCGAAGGAGGCCACCTGACCCACGGCATGCCGCTGAACATGTCCGGCAAATGGTTCGATGTCGTCTCCTACGGTTTGACGGCGGAAGAAGACATCGACTACGAGGCGATGGAGCGCCTGGCCCGCGAACGCAAGCCGAAACTGATCATCGCCGGCGCGTCCGCGTTCTCGAAAAAGATCGATTTCGAACGCTTCGGCAAGATCGCCAAGGAGGTGGGCGCCTACTTCATGGTCGACATGGCCCACTACGCCGGCCTGATCGCCGCCGGCCTGTACCCGAATCCGGTACCGTTCGCCGACTTCGTCACCTCGACCACGCACAAATCGCTGCGCGGCCCGCGCGGCGGCATCATCCTGATGAAGGCCGAGCACGAAAAAGCCATCAACTCGGCCATCTTCCCTGGCATCCAGGGCGGCCCGCTGATGCACGTGATCGCCGGCAAGGCCGTCGCCTTCAAGGAAGCGCTGAGCCCTGAATTCGTCGAATACCAGAAGCAAGTGATCAAGAACGCCGACGTGCTGGCGAAAACCCTGATCAAGCGCGGCCTGCGCATCGTGTCCGGCGGCACCGAATCGCACGTCATGCTGGTCGACCTGCGCGCCAAGAACCTGACGGGCAAGGAAGCCGAAGCCATCCTCGGTTCCGCGCACATCACCTGCAACAAGAACGGCATCCCGAACGACCCACAAAAACCCTTCGTCACCTCGGGCATCCGCCTGGGCAGCCCGGCGATGACGACGCGCGGTTTCAAGGAAGCGCAAGCGGAAGAAGTGGGCAACCTGATCGCCGACGTGCTGGACAACCCGCATGACGCCGCCACCATCGAGCGCGTCAAAGCGGCCGTGAAAGTGCTGGCCGACGCGCACCCTGTGTACGCTGCATAATTATTTGTCCAGAATGTGTCATACGGAGTAAGATTCCGTATGACACATTCCAGTCGTGCCCAAGGGCGCCCGGAGTGATTCGGGCGCCCTTTGTACAAGGGCGGTGATTTCCCGTAATTATTACTATAAAGTTGTAACCAGCCCATGAAATGTCCATTTTGCCAGCACGGCGACACCCAGGTTCTCGATACGCGCGTATCGGAGGAAGGGGATGCCATTCGGCGCCGCCGCCGCTGCGGCAAATGCGACAAGCGTTTTACCACATACGAACGCATTGAACTTATCATGCCGGCCGTCGTCAAAAAGAATGGCAGCCGGACGGAGTTCGCTGCGGATAAGTTGCGCGGCAGTTTGATGCTGGCCTTGCGCAAGCGTCCCGTCGCGGCCGCCTCTGTGGATACGGCCATCGCCTCCATCCAGGAAAAGTTGCTGACCAGCGGCTTGCGCGAAGTCGATTCCGGCTATATCGGCGAACTCGTCATGCTGGAACTCAAGCGCCTCGACAAGATCGCCTACATCCGCTTCGCTTCCGTCTACAAGAATTTCGAAGACCTGGCCGAGTTCCAGGATGCGATCGCCGAAGTGGGGCAGGCGCGCAAGCCCTGACGTTCATCCGCGTACTCTCCTTGTTGAAGGCGGGGCTGCTCATGCGCCCCGGTTCACCACGCCTGTGCTGGCCTGGCAAGCGGCCTGATCAATTCCAACGCTGTTCTTCCCACCTTTCGTCGCACTGTTTGCGCCAACGCAGACCCGGCTTTTTGCGCGCGCCTATCTTGTAGCTGGGCCGACTGTTCTTGCGACTCTGTCGGCGGAAGGGAGGAGCGTATGCGCAATGGCGGTCGCACTATGTTTCCAGCGGGTGGCAGCAGCCTCGTCGAGGTGCTCGTGTCGCTGCTGCTGTTGGCGCTGGGCCTGCTCGGTGCCAGCATTTTGCAACTGCACTCGCTGCGTGCGCGCCATGAGTCGGCGCTGTTGTCGGCGGGCGCGCAGCTGGCGGCCGGCATGGCCGAGCGCATGCGCGCAAACAGCGTGCTCATGAATGGACCCGATGCGGGCAATCCCTACCTGAACGTGGCCTATGCGGCGGCGGACGACGCCGAAGCAGGCGGCGGCGCGCCCGACTGCTTTGGTGCCAGCGCCTGCGGCGCGGCCGAACTGGCGCAATTCGACATCGCCGAATGGAAGCAATCGCTTCCTGCGGCCTTGCCCGGCGCGCGCCTGCATATCTGCCGCGATGTCTCTGCCTGGGATGCCGCCGCGCAAGGCTTGCACTGGGCATGCAGCGGCGGCAAGGGCGCGCCCATCGTCATCAAGCTGGGCTGGCGCGGCCGCTTGCCCGATGGCTCGCCCGCCGTGAATGCGGCAGGCGAGTCGCTGCCCAGGCTGGTATTTCAGCTGGGCGGAGGCGGCGCATGAACGGCGTGCATACCGCGTGGCGCCGACGGCGCGGCATGAGCCTCGTCGAATTGCTGGTGGCCCTGTCGCTGGGCGCGTTGCTGATGCTGGCCGCCAGCAGTGTGCTCCTGGCGGCCAGCGGCAGCTATGGCGACCAGTCCGCCAGCGCGCGGCTCGACGATAACGGCCGCTATGCGCTCGACACCATCGCCCGTGCCGTGCGCCAGACGGCGTACGTGAATTGGGATAGCAGCGCCGCGCCCGTCGCCCATGCCGATGACGACAGCGCCAATGTCGCCGGGCTCGACGCGCGCAGCCTGGGCAAGAACAGCGAAGGCATCAGCGGCGCCTTGTCCGGTGTCCTGCATGGCAGCGACGTGCTGGCCCTGCGCTATTACGGCGCCGGCAAGGAGGAGGGCGGCGACGGATCCGTGCTCAATTGCGCCGGCTTTGGCGTGGGTGCCGCGCAAACGGAGGCGCAGCGGGGCTGGAGCATTTTCTATGTGGCGCAGGGCGCCGATGGCGATGGCGAGCTGCGCTGCAAATACCGTGGCGCGAACGGCTGGGGTGCGGACTCCGTCATTCGCGGCGTCGACGGTTTCCAGGTGTTGTATGGCATCGATACGGATACGCCGCCCGACGGCGTGGCGAACCGCTATGTCAACGCCAGCGCGCTCGACGCCTACGACGCGGCGCTGGTGCTGCAGGGCGCGGATGCGGCCGCGCGCCAGCGCGATTTGCACCGCCGCACGCACTGGAAGCGCGTGGTCAGCGTGCGCGTGGCCTTGCTGTTGCATGGCGAGGCGGACCAGGCGGACAAGATGGCGGAACTGGGGCCGGCGCAGTTCGACCTGTTCGGCAAGGCATATGCCGAGGCGCACGGCGCCGGCGACACGGGCGTGCGCATCGCGCGCGCGTCCCTGCCCGCCGCGACGCGCTCCCGGCTGCGGCAATTGCTGCAGACGAGCATCATGCTGCGCAACGGGCCGGCCTAGGCGGTGCCACGATGGCTGGCGCGGGCGTCCGCTGCTGCGCACCTCGTTGCGTGCCTTGCTGTTCACCTTGCGCGCGCCACGGTGGCGCCACCCTCGTGTATGTGCTGTGCCTGCTGGTGATCATCTTGCTGCTGGGCATATCGGCGGCGCAGATAGCCTTGCAGGGCGAAAAGGCGGCACGCGGCGAGCGCGACCGGCAGATCGCGTTTCAGGCGGCGGAGGAAGCATTGATGGATGCGCAGAACGATATCGAAGGCTTGCCCGGCGCGCCGGGACGCAGCAGCCTCTTCGCGCCAGGCAGTGCGGCCGGGTTCGCGGACGGCTGCGGCGAAGGAGGCGCACTGGGCCTGTGCCTGCCGGCAGCCCCGGAGGCGCCGGCCCTCTGGCTGAGCATGGACCTCGATGGTCCCGAAGGGGGAAGTGGCAGCCGCGCCGTGCCGTATGGGCAGTTCACGGGCGCCGTCATGCAGACGGGGCAGGGTTTCCTGCCGTCGCGCCGGCCCCGTTACCTGATCGAATTGCTGCCGTTTCACCCGCCCGGCGCGCAGGCGGCGGCAGTGGCTGGCGGCCTGGCAACGGAAAGTTATATGTACCGCATCACGGCCATCGGTTTTGGCATGCAGGAAAGCACGCAAGTCGTGCTGCAAAGTTATTATCGCAAGCAGGCGGCTGGAGCGGGGCCATGAGGGCGTCGTGCTTCACTTTGCCGTCCACTTTGTGGCCTGCTTTGCGGTCTGCCCGGCGACATCCCGGCTGCGTCTGGCTGATGCTGCTGGCCTGCCTGGCCTGCCTCACTTGCGGCGGCGCCCTTGCCGCCGCCGTCCCGCCGGTGACGCTGGCACGGGCCGACGCGGGCTTGCACGGCGCCAGGGTGCCGCCGAATCTGTTGCTCAACCTGTCCCTGACGCATGCAGCCGCCGCTGCCGCGCATGGCGGCGACTATGCGCCGCAGCGCGAGTACCTCGGTTACTTCCATGCGCGCATGTGCTACAGCTATCCGTACCGCAGCAAGGACGGCGTCATGCTGCCCGACTTGCGCGTAGCGACCGCTTACTTCTCCGTGCTGAAACCGGCCGATGCGCTGCACGGCTGCGGCGGTGATAGTTTTAGCGGCAACTTTCTGAACTGGGCCAGCGCCAGCATGCTCGATATCGTCCGCTATGCCCTGACGGGCGGCGACCGCGTCATCGACGAAGTGCGCAAGACGGTGCTGCAGCGCGCCTACCTGCCCGATGCCGACGGTCCCGTCGACTTCTTTGCCCACCCCGTTTTTTTTCCGCGCAAGGTCTTGCACACCGGCGTGGCGGCGGCGACGCCGTTTGCGCTGGCGCAACTGGCCATCGTTTCTTGCCGTAATCGCCTGCTGTTCGGCGACGCCAGCGTGCCTCCGGGCGGCAGTTGCGACGCGCCCGGCATCGCCGCCACGCACGGCGTGTTCCTCGCGCGCGTGCGCGTGTGCGATGCCGATGAGGGGCCGCTGCGCGACGACTTGTGCCTCGCGTACGGCAAGAACTACAAACCGGTGGGCGCCGTGCAGCGCCTTGGCGGCAGGGTACGCGTGGGCGTGTTTGGCCATTTGAACGGCGTGTCTGCCAGTGCCGGCCCCGTGTATGGCGGCGTGCTGCGCGCGCCGCTGGCCCACGTGGGCCAGCAACGCTGGACGGCGCCCGACTTTTTACCGCAAGACAATACCGGCGCCGAGTGGAATCCCGTCAATGGCGTGTTTGCCGTCCAAGGGACAGAGCAGGGCGCAGGCCCTGGCGGCGGGGTGACCGCTTACATCAACGGCCTGGGCCGCAGCAGTGCCGGGCATCTGGGCGGGTACGCGAGGGCCGCGCCGCTGGCTGAATTGCTGTACGAATCGCTGCGCTACCTGCAGGGACGGCAAGCAAGCGCCGCCGTGCCGCCTGCCACGGCCCCGCCTGCCATCGACGACGGCTTGCCGGTCCTGACCCCATGGAGCGACCCGCAAACGGCTAATTGCCAGCGCCACGTCGTCGTCAGCCTCGGCGACGCGGGCATGGCGGGGGACCGCTACGTGCCCGGCAATGTTCCTGTTGTGCCTGCCTCGGCCGGTGACCGCGCACGCGCCGCCGATGGCTTTGCGCCGCCGCCGTTCGATGCGATGGCCTGGACGCATGCGGTGGGCAGCCTGGAAAGCGGCAGTGCGCAGGGCAATCCGGCGCCACGGCCCGACCTGGCGGGACTGGAATTGCTGGCCGACGGGGCGGGCGGCGCCAGCTATCATGCGGCAGGGCTGGCTTACTGGTCGCACGTGCAGGCGCTGCGTCCTGGCGGCAAGAACGACGGCCTTGCAAAGGTCGAGCACTACGCGGGCGACTTGCGCCAGGGCGACCCGGCCGGCGTACCCGCTGTGACTCCCTTGCTGCTGGCGGCCAAGTATGGCGGTTTTCTTGATGCGAACGGCGACGCCAACCCATTCAAGAGCGCAACGGCCAGCGCGTTCGATGAATGGAGCCTGGACGGCCGCTGGCCCACCCACTACTTGCCCGGCAGCGATCCGGCCGCCCTGATCGCGGGACTGCGCGCGGCCGTTGTCTCCGCCGACAAGGGCACGCTGGCGGCGACGCTGGCCGGGCCGGCCCTGATGGCGCTGGCCAGCGGTACGGAAGAGGCTTACTGGTTCCAGACGCGGATGCGCCTGGCCGATGGCGGCATGATCTTGTCGCGCAGCGCGTTTGCCGTGGGCGCCGATGGCGCACTGCTTCCCGGCAAGCCATCGTGGACTGCTGGCGGACAGTCCAAGACCATGCCGGATGGCCCATCGACGGCCTTGCGTCCCGTCTACACGCTTGACGCCAAGGGCGCCCTGATGCCGCTGGCCTGGAAGGAGCTCGATGCAGCACAGCGCGACGCATTCGACGGCGGCGATGGAAGAGGCGAGGCGCGTCTGGCATATCTGCTGGGCCAGCGTACGCACGAGGTGGGGCAGCCAGGCGGCTTCCTGCGGCGCAGGTCCGGCAGCCTGGGCGCGGCGCCATATGGCAACCTGCTGTACGTGGGCGCGCCGGGTCTGGGCATGCCGGGGGCCGGCTATGGCGTGCATCGCCAGGCGCTGCTGCCGCGCCGGAAAATGCTGTACCTGGGCGCCAACGATGGCTTGCTGCATGCCTTCGATGCGCGCACGGGCAGCGAATTATTTGCCTATCTGCCGCAGGCGCTGCTGCGCGCGGCGCCAGCCGCTGCGAGCACTCACTACAGCCCCGGCCCGCTGCTTGATGGCGCGGCGGCCACGGCGGAAGTGCTGGCGCTGGGACATTGGAAGACGGTGCTGGTGTCGGGCATGGGCGGCGGGGCGCAAGGCGTGTTTGCGCTCGACATCACCGACCCGATGCGTTTTGCGCAAGACGGTGCGCTGTGGGAATTTACGGACCGCGACGACAGACTCATGGGCAATGTGCGCGCGCCGCCTGTCTTTGCCCGCGTCAACATGGGCGGCAAGGAGGGCGCGCCCGCCTACCGCGATTTTGCCATCGTCGCCAGCGGCTACAACAACCATGTAAATGACGGCAAGGACACGACGGCGCCCGCGTCGGCCGCCGCCATCTTCCTGCTGGCCCTGGACAAGGCGCCTGGCACGCCATGGGTGATAGGAAGCAATTACTTCCGGTTCAAGGTGCCTGTGGCCGGCGGCAACGGTGGCGGCGATGGGGGCCACGACACTGATGCGGTCACTGACGCCATGTCCCACGCACTGGGCCCGCCCGCCGTGGTGCCGGGCGGCGATGGCGCGCTCGCGTATATCTATGCGGGCGATTTGCAGGGCAATATCTGGCGCCTCGACATGGCGGGCGGGCCGCCTTGGAAGGAGGGGGCGGGGCGCAAACTCGTGTTTGTCGCGCGCGATGCGCAGGGCCGGCGCCAGCCCGTGACGCAGCAGCTGAGCGTGGCGTATGCGCCCGGTGGCGGCTATCTGCTGCTGTTCGGTACGGGCAAGCTGGTCGAAGCGGGCGATACCTGGCCTTCCGCCTTTCTGTCGCAGTCGTTTTACGCCGTGCACGACGATGTGCGTACAAATTCAGCCACGCGCAGCCGGGCCGATCTGGAACAGCGCATCCTGGGCGACGTCGCGGGCGGTGTGCGCGTCGACGGCGCCGAACTGCGCTACACGGGCAGCGACGCCATGCGCGGCTGGTACCTCGATTTTCTCGATACCGCGCAGACGGGCGAGCGCAGTATCAGCAGTCCCGTACTGGCCGCCGGCAAGGTGCTGTTCAATACCGTCCTGCCGGGGCGCGACCCTTGCGCCAAACCGTTCACGCGCCTGTATGTGCTCGACGTGCTGAGCGGTTTTGCCGCCGATGGCGCCGGTGTGGTACAGGCGGGAGAGCAGACGGGACGCTTGTTCGACGGCCTGGCGCGCGCGCCGCCGCTGGCGCTGGAATTGAACAGCACGGTGGGCGCCGCAACGGCGACAGGGCGGGCCGAGGGCCGCAAGGAACTTGCCGTGCTGCAACCGGGCTTGCCCGGCGCGGCCAGCGTGGCGGGACTCAAGGTCGTCAGCGCGCCGCTGCCCGCCCGGCGCCTCAGCTGGCGCGAAGTGGCGAACTGGCGCGAATTGCACGAGGCGGCCAAGAAGAAATAAGAGAGGGGCATGGCTGGCGTGTCGTAAGTAACAGGCGTGCAGACCGGCGCCGCGCATCGGCCGGCGGTTTTTGGGAAGAGGGGAGGTCAGATGGAAATGCTGGCAAGTCGGAACCGGCCCGCTGCAAACGGTGGCGTTTCTGCCGCCATCCCGGGCTTCAGCCTGATCGAACTGCTGGCCGCGCTGGCGATCATGAGCCTGCTGCTGGCGCTGGCCATGCCCGCTTATCACGGTCATGTCGTGCGCGCCAAGCGGGTGCAGGGGCAAGCGGCCCTGCTGCGGCTGATGCAGCAGCAGGAGCGCTATTACTCGCAAAACAACCGCTACCTGGCGTTTTCCTCGGCCTCGCCGGCGCCGCAGGCGCAAGCGTTTCCGTGGTGGTCCGGCGAAGCGGGCGCGGCCGGCAGTGCGTATGAAATCGAGGCGCTGGCCTGTCCAGGCCTGGCGATCGGGCAATGCGTGCTGCTGCGCGCCACGCCGGGCACCTCCAAGGTTGATGCGCAGTTCCAGGATGCCGATTGCGGCGCGCTGTCCTTGAACAGCACGGGCCAGCGCGGCAGCAGCGGCCCCGCCAGCCATTGCTGGCCCTAGGTCATGGTCAAGCCCAAGCGGCCACCGCGGACTGGGCGGACCTTCGGGCACACCATGCTCGAATTGCTGACCGTGCTGGCGATTGCCGCGCTGCTGGCGGCCGCCGCCATGCCAAACTTGCAGCACTTGCTGGCACGCCAGCAGGTGCGCGCGGCGGCCATGGACTTGTTCTCGGCTATCGAATTGACGCGGGCGCAGGCGATGGCGCGCGGACAGCGCGTACTGCTGATGCCGGCCGGGCCCGGCGGCATGGATTGGCGCACGGGCTGGCTGGTCTTTATCGACCGCAATGCCAACCTGGCGTTCGATGACGGCGACGAATTGCTGTTCCGCCAGGGACCGCTGCCGGCGGGCATCACGGCCCAATTCGCATTTTCGTCTGCCACGGCGCCGTTTTATATCGCCTACAATGGCGCAGGACGCAGTTGCAGCGCGACCAATAGCCTGGCGGCGCGCTGGGGTACCTTGTCCCTGACTTTGGGAAAGCAGGCGCGCCATATTAAAATCAATATGCTGGGCAGGGTGCGCGTGTGCGACCCGCAGCAGCAGGCGGTCAACTGCAGCGGCGCGGCCGACAGTTCCTGACACGATTTACCAATGACTCACCTTCAAGCAAAGAAGCCCGTGGAAATAATCAACGATATCGATGGCATGCGCCTGGCGCTGGAATGGGCGGCGCGCGGTTTGTACACGACCTCGCCCAATCCCCGCATCGGTTGCGTGATCGTCAAGGATGGCCAGGTGATCGGCGCCGGCGTGACGCAGGCGGCCGGGCAGGATCATGCCGAAGTGCAAGCCTTGGCCAATGCGGCGGCGCGCGGCAACGACGTGCGCGGCGCCACGGCCTACGTCACGCTGGAGCCGTGCAACCACCACGGCCGCACGCCGCCCTGTTCCGATGCGCTCGTGCGCGCGGGGCTGGGGCGCGTCGTGGCCGCCATGACGGACCCGAACCCGCTGGTGGCGGGGCAGGGGCTGGCCAAGCTGGAAGCGGCCGGCATCGCCGTCACGACGGATGTGCTGGCCGACGAGGCATATGAAATGAATATCGGCTTCTTTTCACGCATGCAGCGCGGCAAGCCGTGGGTACGCCTGAAAACGGCGGCCAGCCTGGACGGCATGACGGCTTTGCACAATGGCCAGAGCCAGTGGATCACGGGGCCGGCAGCGCGCGCCGACGGCCACGCGTGGCGCGCGCGCGCCTGCGCCATCCTGACGGGCATCGGCACAGTCAAGGCGGACGACCCGCTACTGAACGTGCGCGCTGTCGAGACGCCGCGCCAGCCGCGCCGCATCGTTGTCGACAGCCGGCTCGACATCAGCCTCGATGCGCGGATCTTGCAGGGGGGCGGCACGTGGATCGTGGCGGCCGTGGCCAACCCGGAAAAGGAAGCGCAGCTGCGCGCCCTGGGCGCGGAAATCATTCTGCTGCCGAACGCGGCCGGCAAGGTGGACCTGGCCGCGCTGATGCTGGAACTGGGGCGCCGGCAAATCAATGAAGTCCACGTCGAGGCCGGCGCCAAGCTGAACGGCTCGCTGATCCGCGAAGGCTGCGTCGATGAGCTGCTGGTCTACCTGGCGCCCACCTTGCTGGGCGACGCGCAAGGCATGTTTGCCTTGCCCGCCTTGACGGATATCAAGCAGCAGCGGACCTTGCAATTTCACCAGATTCAGCAAGTGGGCGAAGATTTGCGTATCCTTGCAAGATTCGCCCAGCGCAATTAATACTTTCATCATTTTTATAAGGTTAGCTCCATGTTTACAGGAATTGTTGCCGCCATTGGCAAGATTGAAACCGTGCAAGCACTCGAAGGCGGCCTCGACGCAGGCGTGCGCCTGAACATCCATGCAGGCGGCTTGCCGCTGGCCGACGTGGCCCTCGGCGATTCGATCGCCATCAATGGCGCCTGCATGACGGTGGTGGAAAAGTCGGACACGGGTTTTGCCGTCGATGTCTCGCGCGAAAGCCTCAATTGCACCGTGGGCCTCGATACGACGACGGAAGTGAACCTGGAAAAAGCGCTGACCCTGGCCGAGCGCCTGGGCGGCCATTTGGTCTCCGGCCACGTCGACGGCCTGGGCATCGTGCGCAAGTTCGAAGCCGTGGGCGAATCGTGGGAACTGGTCATCGAAGCGCCGCGCGAACTGGCGAAATACCTGGCTTTCAAAGGTTCCGTCGTCGTCAATGGCGTATCCCTGACCGTCAACCGCGTGGAAGACCTGGGCGCGGGCGCCGTCGACGGCTGCCGTTTCTCGATCAATTTGATTCCCCACACCATCGCCATGACGACCCTGAAACACTTGACGGTCGGGGGCAAGGTCAACCTGGAAATCGACCTGATCGCCCGCTATGTCGAGCGCATGTTGTCGCTGGACAAGGCCGCCGCCTGATATAGGATGAACTGAAACAGCAACACAGGCGCCGCCTTGCCAGGCGTGTGTTGCTTTTCTTTCAGACGCGCATACTATGAAGCTTTCCGCAGTGGAGGCTGATCATGGACCCGATTTCGCGCGCAATCGTGCCCAATACCATCCCGGCCACGCCACGCGTGGGCGAGACCGTGCCGCTGGCGCCAGCGCTGCCCGTGCCGCCGTCCAGCGCGGCGGCGGCCCTTGCCATGCTGTCCTCGACGCAGGTCGACCTCTCCCCGCTGGGCCAGTTCCTGTCCGGCGTGGCCTTGTCGCGCCGGCAACTGCTGGCCTTGCAGAGCGCCACCGACGAGGCCAGCGCAGCCACTACCCCCGTGAATGTCAATGACGACTTGCTGGCGCTGGCGCGGCAGTTGACGGAATCGTTCGCCCAGCTGCAAACGAGCGGCATCGATGCGAGCCAGCTGGCGACGGCGGGCGACACGCCGGGCAGCCTGGCGCAGCGCTACGATTTGTTGTCGGGCGATGGCACGACGGATGCTGCCGCCGCGCTGGCGCAGGACGGCGGCCTGCTGACCCAAGCGCAGCTGGCCCGCATCGGCATCGACTTGCGCAATGAAGATGTCGATCCAATCACTTTGCAGGCCGCGTATGCGGCCGACGGCAAGGCCACCCTGGATGCCTTGCAACAGGGAACGGATGTGCTGGCGCAGGTGGGCGCCGTGCTGGCCCGGCAGCAGGGCGCGCCGTTGGCCGCCGTGGTCGAAGCGGATTTGACGGCTGCAGCACTGCCGGCCAGCGCCGCGCCGCCGCAAGCCGTCGACGCGGCGTCGCCGCAAACGGCCGCGATTGCACAACGACAACTGGAATTGCAGCAGCAACTGGAAGCGGAAGAGTTGAACCTGGACTTGCAGGGGCTGCGGCCTCCGTCGCCAGCGCAAGCCGCCGCCGAAGCGGCGCAATTGCCGCAGGCGCAGCGGGCAGACAGCCAGCGCGTGGACGCACTGCGCCTTGACGCTGAACGCCTGGGCAGTGAGCGCATCAATTCCGATCAGCAGGCGCAGCAGCAGGAAACCGCGCGGTTGGATGAGCTGCGCCAGGGGCAGGTACAGCAGCAGGGCTTGCAGCAGCAGGCGCAAGCGGCGGCAGATGACGCGGCACTGGCGCAACTGGCGGCCAGCGACGCACAACTGGCGGCCCAGGCGGCGGCCGACCGGGCGCAATCGCTGGCACGCGCAGCGCAGGTGCAGGCCGATGCGGGCGTGGCGGACACTGAGCAAGCCCAACTGGCCCAGCAAAATGCCCAGGCACAAGAGCTGGCGGCGCAGGCCGCAGGCCAGGCCGTGCCGCCACCGTCGTCGCAAGACCCGTCCGTGGCGGCAGCCATCGCCGCGTATAACCTGAACAATGCGGCCCTGAATCCCGGCTTGATGCACCGGCCATTGCCGGCCAGCGACTCGCGCCTGCCGCCGGTGGCGCCGGTGGCCCCCGTGGAACCCGTCAAGCCCGTGGATAAAATCTAGGGCAGCAGGCTAGCGTCCAGGGTAATGTTGGCTTTAAGTAACTTCGACACGGGGCAACCGGCCTTGGCCTTGTCCGTCAGTTCTTCGAACTTTGCCTGGTCGGCGCCCGGTATCTTCGCTTTCAGGATCAGGTGGACGGCCGTGATGGCAAAGCCGTCGTCCACCTTGTCGAGCGTGACTTCGGCCGTCGTTTCCATCTTTTCCGCCGTCAGGCCAGCCTCGCCGAGGATCAGCGACAGGGCCATGGTAAAGCAGCCCGCGTGGGCGGCGCCGATCAATTCTTCGGGATTGGTGCCGGGCTTGCCTTCGAAGCGGCTGGCAAAGCCGTAGGGGTATTCCTGCAAGGCGCCGCTGCGCGTGCTGATGGCGCCCTTGCCGTCCTTGATGCCGCCTGACCAGATGGCCGATCCGTTGGTTTTCATGTTGCCGCTCCTGTGTGTGGGTGTCGCTGCGAGTGAAGTGTCAGCGCCGTGGCGGTGACCGGCTGATCTTATGCTCTTTGCAAGACCGGCGGCGCGCGTTTTGGTGTCGCCGCCTGCGCTGGATCGAGGAATCGGCGTTTTGTGGGCAGGCTGCGGCGCCTATGCCGCAAACCTGTCTTATTTCAGGTCTGCAAGCGCTAAATCCTTTAAAATAGCAGGTTATAAGAAAATTCCCGGAAATTCGCGGAGTATTCGCACTTGATGTTTCAGTTTCAGTTTCAGTTTTTAGTTTCATTAACAACGCCCGGCAAAACCGACGCGCAGCAGGTTGTGCCAGGCGTCATAAGAGGATGAACAATGTCTATATCCAGCACCGAAGAGATCGTCGCTGAATTGCGCGCCGGCCGCATGGTGATACTGGTCGATGAAGAAGACCGGGAAAATGAAGGCGATCTGGTGCTTGCCGCCGATTTCGTGACGCCTGAAGCCATCAATTTCATGATCACGCATGCGCGTGGCCTGGTCTGCCTGACCCTGACGGAAGAACGTTGCGACGAGCTGAACCTGTCGATGATGACCTCGCGCAACGGCACCGCCTACGGCACCAACTTTACCGTGTCCATCGAAGCGGCCGAAGGCGTGACGACGGGCATTTCCGCCGCCGACCGCGCCAAGACCATCCAGGTGGCCGTGGCGAAGGGCACGCAGCCCAGCGATATCGTCCAGCCTGGCCATATCTTCCCGCTGAAAGCGCAAAAAGGCGGCGTGCTGATGCGCGCAGGCCATACGGAAGCCGGTTGCGACCTGACGGCCATGGCCGGCCTGACGCCCGCATCCGTGATTTGCGAAATCATGAAGGACGACGGCACCATGGCGCGCCTGCCGGACTTGCTGGTGTTTGCCGAGCAGCATGGCCTGAAAATCGGCACGATTGCCGACCTGATTCATTACCGCAGCCAGACGGAGTCCCTGGTCGAGCGCGTTGCCGAGCGCACGCTGCACACGGCCCACGGTGAATTCCGCCTGATCGCGTTCCGCGACAAGCCCAGCGCATCGGCCCATTTGGCCCTCGTGCATGGCGACCTGGCCCCCGGCCTGGAAGCGCTGGTGCGCGTGCACCAGCCCGTTTCCCTGCTGGACGTGCTGGAAAGCGAAGCGACCACCCACTCGTGGACGGTGGCCGCCTCGATGGCCGCCATCAAGCAGTCCGAGCGGGGCGTGATGGTCTTGCTGAACTGCGGCGAGACCTCGAGCGAGCTGTTTGCCCAGTTCGCCGCGCTCGATACGCCGCAAGCCAAGCCGAAAGGCCGCGCCGCCAGCATGGACTTGCGCAGCTACGGCATCGGCGCGCAAATCCTGCGCGACCTGGGCGTGAGCAAGATGCAATTGCTGGCCAGCCCCCGCAAGATGCCGTCGATGGTCGGTTTCGACCTGGAAGTCACCGGTTTTCAGTGCCATCCCGGCCAGACGTCTGACTAAATCGACTGCGCGTCGCGATTTTGTCCGGCGTCGATGTGAGAGTAAACGATGGCGGCACGTGTGTGCCGCCCTGAACCACCAGATTAAAGAGGCTGATGATGACTGTAGGAACCTATGAAACCAATTTTGCCGGCGAAGGTTTGCGCGTCGGTATCGTCCAGGCACGATTCAATGAAATCGTCGGTGGTGGCTTGCTGTCGGCATGCCTGGAAGAGTTGAGCAAGCTGGGCGTGGCCGATGAAGATATCCTGCACGTGACCGTGCCGGGCGCCCTGGAAATCCCACTGATTCTGCAAAAAATGGCGGAAACCGAGCAATTCGACGCCCTGATCGCACTGGGCGCCGTGATTCGCGGTGAAACCTACCACTTCGAGCTGGTATCGAACGAATCGGGCGCGGGCATCACGCGCGTCGGTCTCGATTACGGCATCCCCATCGCCAACGCAGTGTTGACGACCGAAAATGACGAGCAGGCGGAAGTGCGCATGCTGGTCAAGGGAGCCGAAGCGGCACGCGTGGCAGTGGAAATGGCTAATCTGGCGCAAGCGCTGGAAGAGTTGCAGGAATCCGAGGAGGACTAGCCGTGTAGTGAACGTCCGATAAAACGCCCATAGCTGCGTTGCAAGCCCTCGCCGTACATTCGGGCCCGCGCCTTGCTCTGAGCATTTTCTCGAACGTTCTGACACGCGGTTGGCTGCGGCGCGTTGAAAAGCGCGCCGTGCTGTCTCGCCGGAATTTGTAGTGAACACGTACTTAAGAACAGGTAACAATCATGACTGAGAAAAATTTGCTCGCCAATCCCAGCAAAAACCGCACGCCGCGTCACCGCGCGCGCGAGTTCGCGCTGCAGGGCTTGTACCAGTGGCTGCTGAACAATGAAGACGCGACCACCGTCGTGAACAATATTCGCGCGGCCCACGGCTTCGACAAGGCCGATGGCGATCATTTCACGGTGCTGCTGTACGGCGCCATCAAGGATTCGCTGGCGCTGCGCGACAGCATGGCGCCCTTGATCGACCGCAATATCGCGGAACTGTCGCCGATCGAACACGGCATCCTGCTGATCGGCGCTTTCGAGCTGAAGAACAACATGGAAATCCCGTACCGCGTCGTCATCAACGAAGCGGTCGAGCTGGCCAAGTCGTTTGGCGGTATCGACGGCCACAAGTATGTGAACGGTGTGCTGGATAAATTGGCAGTGAAATTCCGCGAGGAAGAAGTCAACGCCAACAAGCGCAAGTAATAGAGAGAGTAGTTCCTGCGGCCAGTGCCGCAGGTGTCCAGTCCTAAAATAGGTTGACAGTATTTATTGCTGCACAAACGCCCGATGCACCGCATCGGGCGTTTTGTACTTCAAGGCCATATGTGGTCGTTCCTGGTTGTATATCCGCACC
>NZ_JBNYXP010000017.1:0-84997 GCF_051380725.1 Janthinobacterium glycogeni
ACAGGTCGTCAGGAAGAAGGGCTTTGGCCATGGCGCGCCTCCCGAAAACAATGTCAGGTGGGTTTGACCAACTTCGGGGCCGTTTGTTTCTCTGGACGACGTTTTGTTAGGCGCTCTAAATCAATCTCATGTCCTTTTCCAATCTGAAAGCGCGACGCTCGGCTGTCGCGGCTTGCGGTTTGACCGTATTGCTGCTGAGCGGCTGCGCCGTCAACACCTCGGTGGTCGATCCACTGAAAATGAGCGCACAGTCGGGAGAAACCCCGGTGGTCGTCAGCATCACGTCGAATACCAAAGATATTTACGGTTTCAACATGATCAAGTTACGCCGTGTGGTGGCGGGCGAGCAGCGCAGTGATTTCAAGCTGGTGTCCGCAAACCTGGTGATGAAAAAGGTCGAGAGCGCGATGGCAGGCGATACTTCCCTGTTCATTGGCGCACTACCGCCTGGCGAGTATGAATTTATCGAATTGATCGACACCCGGGCCAACAAGCTCCTGCATGTGTATTCGACCATCGTGGGAAGCTTCAAGATCGAAGCGGGCAAATCGGCGGATCTGGGCCGACTGATTGTGACACGCGGCAATTTCGGCGTGCAGTACGGCCGCAGCGCCCAGGTGGCATCGAATGCGGAATTGATCCGGCGCTTTGCCCCCGACTACAGCGCCATGTTTGGCGCCGCCGCCAGCCTAGGCTGGAGCACCCCACGCCAAGCGCGGGACGATGTCGAGCAATTTGCTCGCGCCCACCCTGCCGGGGCCGAGTGCGCCACCGAAATGCCCGATGGCCGGGTGGCCGCCGCCAGCCGCATGGGCGCCGTCCTGATACGCTCGACGCAAGGGCGATGGAATATCATCAATGCGCCGTCGGTGGAGTCGCTGTCTTGCGTATTTCCCGTGGACCTGCCCAATGCCGAGCTGATCGCGGTAGGCGAATCGGGCTCCCTGCTACGCAAAGCGCGTGACAGCGACAAGCTGCTTCCTGTCGATGCAGGCAACCTGCCGCCCGGCAATCTGCTGCGCATCGGTGGCAACCCCAACGATGGCTGGTACGTGATGCATCGCAAGGAAGGCGAATTGAACATTTTCCATGCGAATCAACTGGACGCCGGCGACTGGCGATCCGTGTACCATATCACCCTGCCCGGATCGTGGCTGCATGGCCCAGGCTTATTGTGGACGTGGCAAGACGCGGACCGGATCGGCTATGCGCTGGAGAGCGGCTTGATCGGCGAACTCGATTACCGCACGGGCAAGTTGACCGAGCGCTTTAGTCCGCACAAGAAAAGCTTGACGCAGTTTATCCATCAAGCCAATGGCACGCAAAGCGTTCTGGTAGCGGCTGGTCTGGGAGGACGGTTTCCCGACGCCTATGTCTCACGGGATCGCGGCCAGAACTGGACGACTATCGTTTCGCCATTCAAAGTCCTGATGTCGCCCGTGGCGCCGCTCAATGACGGCCGCTTGCTGATGGAGGCCGGCATGTATAACGATGGTGCACTGCTGGTCAGCAGCGACGAAGGCAAAACCTGGGGGCCGTATGCGCCATACCGACTGCGCCACGCCCCATTGATTTTCCCTTCCGGCCTGGCGCTCAATATGATGGAAGATTTCAAGGGTAATGTCAGCATCTACAGTTCCATGGACAATGCCAGGACATGGAAGCTCGAGCACTCCAACCAGGATCTGCTCTCCACGCTGCAACAACTGAGGCAATAGCATTCAGCATCCGCGGCGGCGGCATGACAGCCGCAAAGCACAACGGCACAGGAGGTCCTGTGCCGTTGTGTGGCCCGCAATGACTGCGGCTTACTTTTTGTCCGTGGGAGGAACCGGCGGAACAAATGGGAAGGTGCCGAACAGGTTCTTGCTCTGGTTCTGCATCTGTTCCTGCATCTGCACGAACAGGCTCTTGCTCTGGTCGATGTAGTTGTTCATCATGCCTTGCATCATCGGACCCTGGACATTCATGAACTGGGTCCACATTTCCGGGCTGAATGGCTTGCCTTCGAAACTGCCGGCCGACGTGCCCGTGAACTTGTGCTGGATATCGGTGAACGCTTGCACGTTCTTTTCCAGGTAGGATCCCATCATGCCCTGCATGGCGTGGCCATAGTAGCGGATGATCTGCGACAACACGCTGCTCGAGAACATGGGCGCGCCGTTCGCTTCCTCTTCCAAAATGATTTGCAGCAAGATGCTGCGCGTCAAATCTTCATTGGATTTGGCATCGACGACGGTAAACACTTCATTGTCCAACACCAGCTGCTTGACGTCCGTCAAGGTGATGTAGGAACTGGTTTGCGTGTCGTACAGACGGCGGTTGGGATATTTTTTAATCAGGCGGTCTATACTTTTTTTTGCACTACTCATCACAAGTTCCACTTATTGCGCCGCAGCGCATACTGAGTTAATCCGAAAAAAAAGCGAACGTGGGTCCGCTTTCGCACCTGCCTACGTTTTCCATTATAGAGTGGAAAACGGCTCCATTGCACATCAGGGTAGTAGATTCCCGCATTTATTGCAACGCAACTAAAAGTAGATTCCTGACAAGACCGACGATTACGCCGGCCTTGCCTGGCAAATCGTTTTGTGAATTAATCTGCCCTGACTTTAACATACCGTCCCGGCGCCGGCTCGATCGCCGCGTGGCGCTTGTTGCCCGGCTTGGCTGGCGCCTTCACCTGGGCGCCGCCGTGTTCGGCCAGGAAGGCCGCCCATTCGGGCCACCAGCTGCCCACGTGCTCGGTCGCGCCGTCCATCCACTGCTCGGCCGTCAAGGGCTTGGCTTTCGCCGTGCGGGCGCCCTTGCCTGCGTCGTTGCTCCAGTAACTGCGCTTTTTCTTCGACGCCGGGTTGATCACGCCGGCGATGTGGCCCGAGGCGCCGAGGATAAAGCGGTTGGCTTTCGGTTTTTTCGGGTTCAGCAAGGCCGTGCTGGCATAGGCCGCGCCCCAGGGCACGATATGGTCTTCGCGCGAACCGTAGATGAAAGCGGGCGCGTCGATGCTGCTCAGGTCGACCGGCTCGCCTGCCACCGTCAGCTTGCCCGGCACTTTCAGGCTGTTTTCCAGGTAAGTGTTGCGCAGATACCAGCAGAACATGGGGCCCGGCAAACCGGTGCCGTCGCCATTCCAGTACAGCAAGTCGAACGCGGGCGGCTCCTTGCCCTTCAGGTAATTCGACTGCACATAGTTCCACACGAGGTCGTTCGGCCGCAGGCTGGAGAACGTGCTGCCCAGGTCGCGGCCCGTCATAAGGCCGCCCTTGGCCAGGGTCTGCTCGCGCAGCGCCACCTGCGGCTCGTCGATGAAGACGTCGAGCGCGCCCGCATCGCAAAAGTCGAGGAAGGTGGTCAGCAGGGTCAGGCTGGCGGCCGGACTCTCGCCGCGCGCCTGGAGCACGGCCAGCGCCGTCGAGACGATGGTGCCGCCCACGCAAAAGCCGAACATATTGAGCTTGTCCTGGCCGGAAATGTCCTGCGTCACCCGGATGGCTTCGATTACGCCTTGCTCGACGTAATCGTCCCACGTCAGGTGTTGCATGCTCATGTCCGGATTGCGCCAGGACATGAGGAACACGGTATTGCCCTGCTCCACCGCGTAGCGCACGAGCGAGTTTTCCGGCTGCAAGTCAAGGATATAGAATTTATTGATGCACGGAGGCACCATCAACAGCGGCCGCTGGTGTACCGTGGCCGTCGTCGGCGTGTACTGAATCAGCTGGAACAAGGCGTTCTCAAACACCACCGTGCCCGGCGTGGTGGCCACGTTGCGCCCCACTTCGAAGGCCGATTCGTCCGATTGCGAGATGCGGCCCTTCTGCATGTCGGCCAGCATATTGCTCAAGCCCTTGGCCAGGCTTTCGCCCTTGGTCTCGATCAGCGTTTGCTGGGCGTCAGGATTGGTGGCCAGAAAGTTGGCGGGCGACATGGCGTCGACGATTTGCTGCACGGCAAACGCAATTTTTTGCTTCTGGTGCGGCGTCGCTTCCACGGCGTCGGCCATGGCGCTGAGAAACTCGGCGTTGAGCAGGTAGGCGGCCGCGTTGAAGGCCGACAGGGGGCTGGCGTGCCAGGCGGGCGCGGCGAAGCGGCGGTCTTTCAGTTCCGGCGCCTTGCCGGCCATGAAGTCGGCCCACAAGCCCGTCAGTTTGGCCACGTAGGCATTTTTCAGTTGCTCGATCGCTTCCGGCTTGATGCTGGCGCCGGCATCCTGCAAAATGCCGGCAATCGGATTGCCCTGGGGCTGCGGTACCATGTTGAACCACGTCTTCCACTGCTCAGGATTGCTGATCTGCGCCATCCATTCCTTGGTCATCATTTGAGGATCGGGCATGTTCATAAAATGTAAGTCCATTCAAGAATTAAAACGTAGTCAAAAAATAAGTAATTACTTCCGGGCCACCTGCATGCAAACTCTTACTGACTGCCACTACTCATGATGCTCATGACCGCTGTTGCCTGGATCTATGTCGTCGGCCTCATGGCGCTGACGGAACCGTCCATCGTCGCCGGGGTGATGACCTTCGTGCTGTACTGCGTCATCCCGCTGTCCATCCTATTCTATCTGACGGGCTCGCGGCGACGCAAACGCAAGGCTGAGCTAAAAGCGCGCGCGCTTGCCTCAGCAGACGATAAAACAAAAACGGCAGACACATAAGTGTCTGCCGTGCAGATTATTTGCGCCAGATCAAACTGGCCTGTCGTCCCGTGACGCCGTCGCGCCGGTACGAGTAAAACTGCGCCGCATCGCTGACGGTGCAGTACTCGCCTCCCGCCACTTGCGCCACGCCGTCGCGCAGCAGCATGGTGCGCGCCAGCGCATAGATGTCGGCCAGATACTTGCCCGGCTTGCCGGCGATGGCGGCGAATGCATCCGACAACACTTGCCGCTCGGCATCATCGCGTGCGCCGTCGCGGAACGCCTGCAGCACGTCCTGCCCCACTTCGAATTGCTGCGGACCAATGGCCGGCCCCAGCCAGGCGAGGATGTCCGTCGCGCCCTGCGCCCGCATATTCTCCACCGTGCGCTGCAAGACGCCGTTGGCCAGGCCGCGCCAGCCCGCGTGGGCCGCGCCGACGACCAGCCCATCGGTCGAACAAAACAATACCGGCAGGCAATCGGCCGTCATCACCACGCACACGGCGCCAGACTGCGTTGCCACGCTGGCGTCGGCATCGGGCACGCAGCCGTCCAGCTTGCCGGCATCGGCCACGGCCACGCCATGCACCTGCGACAGCCAGGCCGGCTCGGCAGGCAGTACGGCGGCCAGACGCGCGCGGTTGGCCGCCACGTGCGCGGGCTCGTCGCCCACGTGCGTACCCAGGTTCAAGCCACCACCGCCCTGCCCGTCACCATACGGCCCCTGGCTGACGCCACCCGCGCGCACGGTCGCCAGCGCGCCCACGTTCGCGGGCAGGCCGGGCCAATGAGGAGTGATATAAGGCAAGGCAGCCGTCATCAGACCTGTTCCGGCTCGGGAATGCCGGCCGTGGCGATCAGTTGGGCGAAATCATCGGCCAGCGGCACGATCCACTCGCACGCTTCCAGGGTGCCCGGATGCACGAGACCCAGGCGGCGCGCCTGCAGCGCCTGGCGCGAGAAGACGGACACCAGGTGCTGCTTGCCGTACACATAATCACCGACCAGCGCAAAGCCCAGATGCTGCATGTGCACGCGGATCTGGTGCGTGCGGCCTGTTTCCAGGCGGCATTGCATCAGACTCACGGGACGGCGGTCGAGTTCGCCGCTGCCGATCAATTCATAGTGCGTGATGGCGGGCTTGGCCGTGAAGTTTTCCGAGACAGCCATCTTGACGCGGTCGCGCGGGTGGCGCGCGATCGACGCATCGATGGTGCCCGCCATTTTCGGCGTGCCCCACACGAGCGCGAAGTATTCGCGCTTGACGGTGCGCGCCTGCAACTGGCGCACCAAATCCGTTTGCGAGGCCAGGGTCTTGCCGACGACCATCAGGCCGCTGGTATCCTTGTCCAGGCGGTGCACGATGCCGGCACGCGGCACGCCGGCCAGTTGCGGGCAGTGGTGCAGCAAACCGTTGAGCAGGGTGCCCGACCAGTTGCCTGGGCCCGGATGCACGACCAGTCCGGCCGGTTTGTTGATGACGATGATATGCTCATCTTCGTGCACGATGTTCAATTCCATCGCTTCCGGCTTAAAAGCCTCGTCTTCCGGCGCGCTTTGCGGCAGAATGACGATCTTCTCGTCGCCATAGGCGGTCATGTTGCGTTTGGCAACTTTTCCATCGACGGTCACGAAACCGGCTTCCAGCCACAATTGCAAGCGGCTGCGCGAGTATTGCGGCACCAGCTGGGCGATGACTTTATCGAGGCGGTGGCCGCAGGCGTCCGGCGTCAGTTCCAATGTAATCGGGGCCATTTCCTCGAAGACGTCGTCGGCGGCAAAATCGCCGTCAAACGCCTCTTCGGCAGCATGGTCAGAAAGGGAGTCAAACGCGGGGTCAGCCAAATTAGGCTTCGGAGTTAATATCACAGCATTCCCATCGGCTATAATCAGCCTATTGTAAAATCTTGGTTAAAACCTTCTTGCAAAACGTCATGCAAAAAAAATTATCGTTGGTAGTCGCTTCAGTCGTTCTGCTCGGCATGTCCGCTTGCAGCTTGTTGCCTGAAAAAGTGGATGAGACCAAAAACTGGTCCGTTACGAAATTATACTCGGAGGCGCGTGAAGAAATGGCCGGGCAGCACTATGAAGCTGCAATCGGTCTGTTCCAGAAGCTGGAGGCTAACTATCCTTTCGGCAACTATGCTCTGCAAGCGCAGATGGAGATCGCTTACGCGTATTATAAGTCGGGAGACCAGGCGCAGGCATTGGCTGCCGTCGAACGCTTCATCAAGTTGCATCCGAACCACGCCAATGTAGACTATATGTACTACTTGCGGGGCCTGATCAGCTTTAACGATCAGATCAGCTTCCTGAACTTCCTGTACGAGCAAGACCCGACCGAGCGCGATCCGAAAGCCACGCGCGAAGCGTTTGCGGCCTTCAAGCAACTGGTCGACAAGTTCCCAAATAGCAAATATGCGCCCGATTCGCTGGCCCGCATGAACTATTTGATCGATGCCATGGCGAAATACGAAGTGCACGTGGCGCGCTATTACTACCGCCGCGGCGCCTACCTGGCCGCCGCCAACCGCGCGCAAACGACGGTCAAGGACTTTGCCGCCTCGCCCGCCATCGAAGAAGCGCTGTTCATCATGTACCGCTCGTACGACAAGCTGGGCTTGACCGACCTGCGCGACGATGCCTTGCGCGTGCTGACCAAAAACTATCCGAACACGGCATTCCTCAGCCCGGAAGGGGTGAACAAGGAACGCAAGTGGTGGAAGTTCTGGCAGTAAGCTGCAATAAAAAACCGGGCTAGCCCGGTTTTTTTACTTATACACCCACTTTGCGCCGGAACACCCAGCTGGTATCGTTCGACGCTTCCGGCACGAAACCGTAGCCGTCGATGTCGAACTGCTTGAGCTGCTCGGGGTCGCGGATGGCGTTGACGGCCGCATAGCGGGCCAGCATGCCGCGCGCACGCTTGGCATAGAACGAGATGATTTTATATTTGCCGTTCTTCCAGTCCTCGAACACGGGCGCGATGACGGGCACGTCCAGCTGGCGCGGCTTGACGGATTTGAAATATTCTTCGGAAGCAAGATTGACCAGCACCTTGGCGCCCTGCTCTTTGGCCGCGCGGTTCAGGCCGTTGGTGATGGTGTCGCCCCAGAATGCATACAAATCCTTGCCGCGCGTGGTCGACAGGCGCGTGCCCATTTCCAGGCGATGCGGGTGGATCAGGTCCAGCGGGCGCAGCAAGCCGTACAGGCCCGACAGGATGCGCACGCGCGACTGGGCATAATCGAGCTGGGCCGGCTGCAGGCTGCGCGCCTCGAAACCGGCATACACGTCGCCGTTGAAGGCCATGATGGCCTGGCGCGCGTCGTCCAGCTGCGGTGTCCAGGACGCGTAACGGGCCACGTTGAGGGCCGACAAGGCGTCGGAAATGCCCATCAGGCTGCCCACTTCGGCCGGCGAGAACTGGCGCATGCGGGCTATGAGCTGGGCGGAATGGTCGAGAAAATCGGGGGTGCTGTGCAACGTGGTCGTTGGCGGCGTCTCCAGGTCGAGACTCTTGGCGGGCGAAAGCACGATCAACATAAATTATCACTACAGAATAGAATTGCCGACATGATACCTGCTCCACAAAAACTCGTTCTCGACACCAACGTTTGCCTCGACCTGTTCGTCTTCAACGACCCGCGCTGGGCGGGCCTGCTGGCGGCCATGGAAAGCGGCGCCGTGCACGCCATCACGCGCGAAGATTGTCGCGCGGAATATCTGGTCGTCTTGCATTACAAGCACCTGCCGCTCGACGAGGCCAGCCGCGCCGTCGCCGCCGCCCGCTTCGACGCCCACATCCGCGTCGTGGCGCCGCCCGTGTCCGGCGTGCGCCTGCCCGTCTGCACGGACAAGGATGACCAGAAATTTCTCGAACTGGCGCGCGACGCCAACGCCGACATCCTCATCACCAAGGACAAGGCGCTGCTGAAACTGGCCCGCAAGACGGCCAAGGCCGGCATGTTCAAGATCATGGTGCCGGAAGGCTGGGCCTTGCCGGGCTGAGCTGTCAAAGCCCCGCACGCGACGGGGCGCGCTGCGCTAGAATGGGGAACGATTCCACTTTCCGCGCCGCGACCCTACCGTTCATGAACAGCCCGTCCCTGCCCCACCTGACTCCCACCCTGACCACCCGCTTGCCTCTGGTGGGCACTACCGTGTTTACCCGCATGTCCAGCCTGGCGGCCCAGCATGGCGCCGTCAACCTGGGCCAGGGCTTTCCCGACTTCGATTGCGACCCGGCCCTGGTCGAACGGGTCAGCGACGCCATGCGCGCCGGCCACAACCAGTATCCGATGATGACGGGCGCCGCGCCGCTGCGCGAAGCCATCGCCGCCAAGATCGCCAGCCAGTACGGCCACGGCTATGATGCGGGCACGGAAATCACCGTCACGGCCGGCGCCACGCAGGCGCTCACCACGGCGATCTTGTGCTGCGTGCACCCGGGCGACGAAGTCATCGTCATCGAACCGGCCTACGACAGCTACCTGCCCGCCATCGCCCTGGCCGGCGGCGTGCCCGTGCTGGTGGCCATGCAAGTGGGAAAGTCCGGCTACAGCGTGCCGTGGGACAAGCTCGCTGCCGCCGTCAGCTCAAAAACGCGCTTGATCATCATCAATACGCCGCACAATCCGACGGGCACGATCCTGCGTCCTGCCGACGTGGCCGCGCTGGCCGACATCGTGCGCGGCACGCAAATATTGATCCTGTCCGACGAGGTCTACGAGCACATGGTGTACGACGGCGTGCCGCACGCCTCGCTCGCGCGCAATCCGGAACTGGCGGCGCGCAGCTTCATCGTCTCCAGCTTCGGCAAGACGTATCACGTGACGGGCTGGAAAGTCGGCTATGTGGCGGCGCCCGCAGCCCTGACGGCGGAATTTCGCAAGGTGCACCAGTACAACGTCTTTACCGTCAACACACCGATGCAGCACGGTATCGCCGGCTACATGGCCGACCCGCAGCCCTACCTGGATTTGCCCGCGTTTTACCAGCGCAAGCGCGACCTGTTCCGCGACGGCCTGGCGGGCAGCCGCTTTACCCTGCTGCCGGCCGACGGCACGTATTTCCAGTGCGTGCGCTACGATGCCATTTCGCAAGAGACCGAAGCGCAGTTCGCCGAATGGCTGACGGCGGAAATCAAGGTGGCCGCCATTCCCGTGTCCGCGTTTTACGCGCAGGGCAAGGAGTCGGGCATCGTGCGCTTCTGCTTTGCCAAGCAAGACGAGACCTTGCGCCTGGCGCTGGAGCGCCTGCGCAGCATTTAACGACAGTATTTCTCCGCCCCGGCGGAGCAAAGGATGACAGCATGGTACAGCGTCGCATCGGCCCGGCCGACCTGGTTCCCGGCGAACCCCTGCCCTGGGATCTGTTTCTGGCTGACCACAGCGCCGGCCCGCAACTGCGCAAGGGGCAGATCATCACGGACGGTGCGCAGCTGGGACGGCTGATGCAACTGGGCCTGTATGTGGGCGCGCCGGAGCAGCCGTCCGTGTTGCGCTTGCTCAATGAAGCGGCGCAGCGCCTGGAACGCCTGCTGCTGGCCTTGCGCAGCGAAAGCAATGCCGAGCGCGACGTGCGCGACATCGCCCGCGAACTGCTGCGCGCGCTCGAACACGATGCCGACATCGCCCTGGCCAGCATCCTGCTCAACCAGATCGCCGGCAGCTACGCCGTGCGCCACTGCATCGAAACGGCCTTGCTGGCCATGCTGGTGGGGCGCAGCATGCACAAGTCCCACGATGAACTCTTGTTGATCGGCGCGGCCGCGCTGACGATGAATGTGGGCATGCTGCGCCACCACGACAGTTTCCAGGACCGGCGCGGTCCACTGAATGACGAAGAAATGCGCATCGTGCGCCAGCATCCGCAGGAAAGCACGGAGCTGTTGCGCTGCGCCGGCGTCGACGACGAGGAATGGCTGAGCTGCGTGCTTTTGCACCATGAAAACGACGACGGCAGCGGCTACCCGCAGGGGCGCACGGCCGACGAAATCCTGCAAAATGCCAAGCTGATCGGCCTGGCGGACCGCTATTGCGCGCGCGTCTCGGCGCGCAACTACCGGCGCTCCATCGTGCCCGACCAGGCGCTGCAACACATCTTCCTCGACCAGGGCGTGCCCGTCGACCCGCTGCTGGGGGAACGGTTCGTCAATCTGCTGGGCAAGTATCCGCCCGGCACCCTGGTACGCCTGCGCAGCGGCGAACTGGGCGTCGTCACGCAGCGGGGCGCCGGCCACGTGCATCCGCTCAGCGACCCGCTGGGCGCGCCGCTGGCCGCCGCCCAACTGGCGCAGATGACGCCGCGCGACACGGGCGACAGCCAGTTCGCCATCGTCTCGTCGCTGCATGAAGACGATGCGGGCGTGCACTTCAGCATGCGCAATGTGTGGGGCGACGAGGCGCGCTTGTAGCGCTGCTGGTGAATGAATGGCCGAGGTAGCCCTTGCTATTTCACAAGATTGCTACTCATTACTATCTCTCTTATTTTTATTTCAAAATAGTAATGAAGGCTACTTTCTTCGCTATACTGATTTTCCAGGACAACAACATCGACATCTTTTTCCGGAAAATACATTTTAATTGAAGCAAATCCCAGCCCTTTGCCGGAGTGACCTATGTATTTAACCGGCGTTTTGTCGCTGACATACACACCGTAGCCATAACCATGTTTTTCATCGCCGAAGGCGACATGCTGGCTGGATATATCATAACTCGTCATCAACTTGTAGGTTTCCGGCTTTAAAATCTTTCCCTGATGAAGTTTCTCATCCCAGATATTCAAATCTATTGCGTTTGAAACGATACCCCCTGCCGGTATGAAGTCAATCCAGCCATTCCTCTGAACGGGATGCTCCCTCAAGGTGAATACATTATTGGCATTGACATATCCCTTGATGACCTTATTGTCTTTATTTTCCTCATAGCAAAAGCTGTTGTGCATGCCCAGCTCCTGGAACAAGGCATTTGCCGCCTCGATAAACTTTTTCCCGCTGACTTTTTCAAAAATCCTGCCCAGCATTGAGTAAGTTGTCACGCCATATAAAAAATCCGTTCCGGGCTTGAAGCTGAGCGGCTTGTCAATCTCGGTTATTCCCGCCGAAAAGTTGAGCAACTGATGCACGGTCACTGTATCCGCCCAAGCCTGCGGCAAATCCGGCAGGTAGCGCCTGACGGGACTGTGCAAATCGATCTTGCCTTTTTCAACTTCCCTCAAAATCAATACAGCCGTCATCTGCTTGCTGTTCGACATGATCCTGAAATTATCGTCGATCCTTAACGGTACTTTATTTTCAATATCCGCATACCCAAGGACTTTTGCGTATGCCGTTTTCCCATTTTTGGTGATGAGAATGACGCCATTAAAACTTCGTGGATTTTTTTCCTGTACCAACTGATCAATTCTGGCAGAGTAGTCATCATCTCTCGCCGTACGGGAGTTGTCTCCAGCCCGCGCATGCGCGAACAGGGAGATTGTCAACAAAAGAGAGGACGCAAGTATCTGCGGCACAGTCATTTTTCCATCAGCAGCAGAAGTTTTCATGGGATATCTCGCGGGCTGGTTTACTATTTCCAGTAAGAATTGATGATAGTAACATTTGGCAGTGGGATGGATGTTGCGCCCACAGGCTTCGTCGTGAAAACCGCTGATGGCGCGTACGCCGTCCGGGCGGCGAGCCTGCGGCCGGGGCCGGTAAACTGCATTTCAATCCACCGATCAAGCGGCCTGTCGCAATGGTGTGCGGCAGCAAACGGCAACGCGATAGCATACGCGTGGATATCCTCGCCTGAGGCTGTCCAGCGGCCGGTGTTCGATTCTGACGATGCTGACAGGGATCGAATGCTGCTCAATGACCTCGATCAGGATGAAATACGCATGAAATTGACCCTTTCACATATTCTTTCTACCAGCCTGCTTTGCGCCTTGGGCGGGCTTGGTGGCGCGCATGCGGCTCCCGCTGACGCCGAACTGCTGGCCTTGGTGCAGCGCCATGCGCAGGCCCAGAACAGTTTTGATCAGGCCACCCTGAAAGCCACCACGGCCGAGAATTATGTGGAAATCTCGCCGGTCGGCGAGGTGGATACGCGTGAGAAAATGCTTTCCTTCTATGCGCCGGAGCAGAAGCGGCCAAGTCCTCAACTCCAGGTCGATGAACCGGCGGTGCGCCTGTTTGGCGATACCGCGCTCATCTCGGCACGGCTCTCCTACCGCCTCAATCAGGAAGGGGCGGCGCGGACCTTCGCCATGCGCGCTGGGTATGTTGCCCGGCTTGTCGATCATCAATGGCTGCTGGTCAGCGCGCAGTACACCGGCATCCGCCCGCCGAAGCAGTGAAACGGCATTCTTCAGGACGGATGCCGGGCGCAGGGGGCGGACACGGCCCCACCCCTGCGGCAGGCTCCGATGTCAATTTGTATCCCGGCATTCAATCGGCCTGCGCCGGACTCTTCATTTTGCGGACGTCAAATACGCCCGCAGGCCCTGCGTGAGCACAAAAGGAAACACGCTCGCGTGATCTTCATCCTCGAAGACGCGCAAACGGGTTTTCAAGCCGGGAAACTTGTGCGATTTCAACTTGCCGTCAAACTCGCGCAAGTCGGCCACCATGTCGGCGTCTTCCTCCGAACGCGAACGCTTCTTGCCCGCCGCCAGTTTTTCCAGGCCGCCGATGCCAAAGAACACGGACGCGGGCAAGTCCTTGTGGCTGGCGGCATACGCCTGCTCGCGGTCGAACATCACGCCGGCGTCGTACCACAGCGACGGGCTGCCAAGGATGTAGTGCTCGAAGGTACGCGGTTCGGTCAGCAGGAATTGCAGGCCCAGCAGGCTGCCGTAGGAATGGCCGATAAACACCTTGCGCTGCATGTTGACGCGGTAATGTTGCGAAATAAAAGGGAACACCTCGCCCGAGACGAACTGGCCATACGCCTTCGCTTCGCCGAACGCGGGCTGGCGCCCCGGCATGTCCGAGCGATAGTCATGCTTGCGCGGCGTGGTGGGCGTGTAGTCGCGGCGGCGGCTGTACACCCCGCCATCGCCATTGGCGTATGACAGTCCCACCACGATGACTTCTTCCATCCCTGCATGCTTGTTCAGGCGCTGCGCGATATTGCGCACGACGGGAAACGCATAATTGGCGTCGGTGACGAACAGCACCGGGTAACGCTTATTTCCCTGCCGATAGGAATCGGGCAAGGCGACATACAGCTGATAGTCGCGCTGCAAGGCTTGCGCGCGGATGTCGCGCACTTCCGTATTCTCAAGAACATAGCTGGCGGGGGCGGCCAGGGCACTGTTGCACAGACAGCAGAACGCAAAGAGCAGGCTAAACGATTTCAAATGGATTTCCTTCCTTATCACAGTAAGCATGCGACAGCCACATCAATGTCGCAGGGAATTTCGCAGGCGAGGTCGGCAACAATACCGTCAAAACTCGCCAGGCATGATCAAATCTTGCGGCAACGAAACAGGCACGATCGCCAGTAACGCAGGCGGAATAGATTGGGCGGCTTGCAGCTCATCTTCCGCCAGGCATTGATACTTGACGATGAAATGCGCTACATGGCTCAGATACTGCTCGATCAGATTACGATACGGCTCACTGACACGCTCCGGCTTCAACGCCAGCAGCGCCCCATGCGCGCGCTGAAGGAAGATCGGGATCATATAATAGTTCTTGCTCAAGAAAAGTCCCGTCACCTGGTTGACGTAGCACACCAGGGCATAAGTCGGACTGGCCATGCGGTAACACTGATCCGGGCAAAGGCGCGGCGAGTTGATATGTTCCTGGTATCGCTTGATTTCCTGACGGGCGTCTTTCGCACCTTCGCGTTCATTTCGCACGGCGTTTCCTTTCATGCGTATTCATGAGCAAGGTCTGCCACATGCAGGGGATGAAACGAGATAAGGTCGCCGTATTTGGCCGCCGGATGCTGCGGAGCATTCTCAATAGTGCCGGTGTACCAGCCTTCCTCTTCATCGATGCCAGTCACTAACACCCACATTCTTTCGCACTGGCCATCTTCGCGTGCACCATCTTCGGCGGCGAAAAGAAAAACCAGTTTCACGCACGAACCGATGGCAAGTTGCTCGCGCACTTCCGCAGGCGGAGGCTTGATATCTGTGAAATACTGGGCAAGCCAGATGGCGTCTTCCAGGTAATAGCCATGCTCCGAAAACGAGGGAAACGGATTGTCCTTGAAACGCTCCCAGTTTCCTGCGCCTGCATTCCATTGCGCGCTCCAGCCATAGGGCAAGTCATACAGGCGCGCCAGCAAATCATCGGCACCTATCATGTATGCCAGACTGACGATTTTAACGGAGCTCGATACCGTTGCGCCTGGCGCGCCATGGAATTGCCAATTCCCTTCGTAATCATGGGACACATGCACGACGGGAGCACCATTCAATACCTCGGTGGTCGTGAAGCAGGCAGTATTGGGGGCATCGGAGAATTTCCAGGCAGTGGTCATCTTGTTTGCGGGATCATCCGCTTCAGTCATGTGGTACTGATCCATCCCCCACTGCCTGCGATGTCGCTGGCGGGGGAGATGAAAGTGATGCGCTCGGCTAGCGCTTATTTGGTGGCAACCGCCGTCAGCTGCACCAGCTTGCGCTCGACAAACGCCTGCAGCTGCGGCGACAGAGTTTGCAAGCCCTTGGCGCGCACATATGCCTGGCGCGCCTGGGCCGGGTGATTGTCCGCTTGCAAGGCGATGCCGAGACCCATCCACCAGACGCTGTTGTCGGGCGCCGCCTGCAGGGCCAGCTGATAGTGTTCCGACGCTTCGCGGTAGCGCTGCTCGCGCTGCAGCACGCCGGCCAGGAAGGCGTGGTATTCGCCGCTGTCGGCGGCGTACGGCAAGCTGCGCATCAGCGTGTCGAGCGCGGCCGCGCCGCCGTTGGTTTTATCGAGCTGCAAACGGGCCAGCATCATCGCTTGCGCCGGCTGCTTCGGGTCCAGCGCCAGGCTCAGTTGCAACTGGCGGGCCGCCTCGTCGGGGCGCTGCGCTTCGAGCAGCAGGCGCACCAGGGTTTCGCGCGCGCCCTGGTGGCGCGGGTCGATCTGCAGGGTCTGCTGCAAACCGAGCAACGCTTCGGAGAGGCGGCCATCCTGCAACTGGGCCAGCGCGCGCCGGTATTCATTCTCCACGCGCTGCTGCGCAGTCACTTGCTTGCCGTCGATGAGGCGTTCGCTGGCGGCGGGCGCTGCCGTCCTTACAACGGGCGCAGCGGCAGGCTTGGCGGCTTTTTCCGTGGTGTGCCTTATTTCGGCTGGCCGGGCCTTGGCCGGAACCGGGGCCGGGGCAGCGTCCACGGCCTGGAACGCGGGTTCGGGTTCCGTCGCCGGGACAGTCGCTGCCGGCACTGGCACAGGTGCAATGGGAACAGACACAGGAACGGGAACCGGCGTGCTGGCCACGCTGACCAGCACGGGCGGCACGGGCGGGCGCTTCAGGTAGACCCAGCCCAGGGCGATGGCGGCGGCCGTCAAGCCGGCCGCGCCGCCGAAGACCAGCGCGCGCGGCAAGCTCCGCTCGCGTTCGGGCACGGAGCGGATGCCGGCCGCGTCGCCCCGTCCATCGGGGGTGCCGCGCGCATCGAGGTCTTGCAACATCTTGTTAATCAGGCTCATCTACAGGCTCATCTTCGTCATCGGTTCAATAAAGTCCAGCTCACGCCGCAGGCGGCGGCCAGCACGCCGGCGCCGGCCAGCCACGGCCAGGGCTTCCGCCAAAAGCGGGGCTTGCTGGCCAGGGTATCGCTGGCGGCCAGCGCCACGTGGCGGGCGCCCACTTGCTGCCGGCCTTCGCCATACGCCACCATCAGCGCCTTGTGCGCCATGATGTTGATCAGGCGCGGGATGCCGCCGGAAGCCTGGTACAGCTTGCGCACGCCGCCACGGCTGAACAGCCGCGCGCCATCGAAACCGGCCACGCGCAGACGGTGCGCAACATAGAAATCCACGTCGTCGCGCGACAAAGGTCCCAGGTGGTAGTGAAAGGTGATGCGCTGCGCCAGCTGGCGGATTTCCGGCAGGGCCAGCTTGACGTCGAGTTCGGGCTGGCCGAACAGCACGATTTGCAGCAGCTTGCGCTTTTCCGTTTCCA
Organism: Janthinobacterium glycogeni; assembly: GCF_051380725.1. Classification (NCBI taxonomy): domain Bacteria; kingdom Pseudomonadati; phylum Pseudomonadota; class Betaproteobacteria; order Burkholderiales; family Oxalobacteraceae; genus Janthinobacterium; species Janthinobacterium glycogeni. Next base: position 16,759 of record NZ_JBNYXP010000017.1, read on the forward strand.
GGTTCGTCAGCAGGCGCAGCGCTTCCAGGCTGTCGACGGGAATCGCCTGCGCTTCGTCCAGGCACAGCAGCACGCGCTTGCCTTGCGCCGCCAGGTTGAGCAAGCGCAAGTTGATGGACTTGAGCAGCTGGTGCTGATCCGCATCTTTCTCCAGCAATACATCGAGGTCGTCCGCCAGCGCCAGGATCAGCGATCGGGGCGGCAGGTTCGGATTCGGGATATAGGCCGTGACGAAGTCCGGCCCCAACGATTGCATGAATTTGCGGCACAGAAAAGTCTTGCCGGTACCCACTTCGCCAGTGATCTTGATGAAGCCCTCGCCATTGCGCGCCGCCACCAGCAGGGTGTTGAGCGCCTTCTGCGACTGCGGGCCGTTGAAGAAGAAACTGGTATCGGGCGTGAGGCCGAACGGCGCCTCGCGCAAGCCGAAATGGGCCTGGTACATTTAGCGCCGCTCCGACGGCCGGCGCGGGTCGAGCGCCTCGATGCGCTTGCCCGAATCGAGCAAGTCCTCGTTCCAGCTGTTGGCGCCGTCGACGATGGTGGGCTTGATCAGCACCACCAGTTCGCGCTTCTGGATCACCTGCCCCGTGTTGCGGAACAGCGCGCCCAGCACGGGAATGTCGCCCGCGCCCGGCACTTGCGAGCGGTCCGACGTCGTCGCCTGGCGCATCAGCCCGCCAATCGCGACGATGCGCCCGTCCTGGCTGCGCACCATGCTGTCCATCTCGGACGTGCTGGAAGCGGCCAGCGGCAGCTTGAGCGAACCGGCGCTGCCCAGGTCCACTTCCTTGTTGACGGTGGTGACCTGGCTGACGGAAGGATGCACGTGCAGGATGATGTTGCCGTCGGCATCGATCTGCGGCGTCACGTCGAGCACCACGCCGGAAAAGAAGGGCTGCAGGGTCACGTTGGGGCTGGTGGTGGCGCCGCTGGAAGTGGTATTGGTGGTGGTCGACACGCCCGTCACGTAAAACTCGTCCGTGCCGATCTTCAGCACGGCCTTCTGGTTGTTCATGGTGGCGATGCGCGGGCTCGACAGCACGTGCACGGTGCCCTGCGATTCCAGGAAGGAAATCATGGCGGCGAAGTTGGCCGTCTGGAAAGCCAGGCCGAACATGGAGCCGGCCGCCGTGGCCGCCGAACTGAGGCCAAAGCCGCTGCTGGCCGTCAGACCGCTGCCGTTCGTCATGTTGGGCGGCTGGCCGCCGTTGAAGGGCAGCGGCGCCAGGGTGCCGCCCGGCTGGATGAAGCCCGTCGAGATGCGGTTCGTGTGGCCGCTCTTGATGGAAGCGAACGAAGCCCAGTTGATGCCCGTCTGGAAGTTGTCGTTGAGCTGCACTTCGAGGATTTTCGCTTCCAGGATGACTTGCCGGTCGACGGACAATTGCGTTGCCTTCAGGTACATGTCGACATTGCGCAGCTCTTCCGGCATGGCGCGGATGACGATCACGCCCGACTGCGGGCTGAGCACCACCTGCCGCCCGCCTTCGGTGCTGCCAACGATGGCTTCGAGCGACAGCTTCAGTTCGCGCCAGAAATCCGCGTTCGAGGTGGTGGTGAGGTTGCTGCTGTCTTCGCCCGGCACGAGGCCGCCCGCGTTCTGCGTGTTGTTGCCGCTGTTGCTGCCGTTGCTGCCGTTGCTGCCCGTGCCGCCCGACACGGTCGGCCCCACGGACGCGACCGAGGTCGACGACACGCGCAGGTTGGAGCTGCCCTTGCGCACACCCGTCAGGTAGTTGACATGGAACAGCCGCGTCTGCATGGTCAGGGGCTTGATGTAGATCTGCGTGCCCTCGACCTTGTAGTCGTAGCCATACAGTTCGCGCACGGCGTCAAGCGCCTGGAAGAGGGTGACATCCTTCAGATTGGCGGAAATCGTGCCGCCGATGTCGGGGTGGACGAGCATGTTGTAGCGCGTGCCGGCCACGATGGAAGTGAAGAACTGGCGCGCCGGCACGTTGTTGAAAGCCACGTTGAAGCGTTCGTCGAGCGCGGCGCGGGCCTTCGGCAGCTGCTGCGCCAGGGCCGCCACGGGCGGCAGCAGGGCCGCTTCCACGGCATCGGGCTGGGACGCCGGCGTGGTGGTGGCCGCCGCACCCTTGACGGCGTCGGTGATCGCATTGTAGGTATCGCGCTTGACGGGGGCGACATTGCAGGCGCCCAGGCCCACGCTGACGCCGATGATGGCCGCCATCTTGCTGATACGAATCATTGCAGCTCCACCGTTCGACTTGTCTTTGTTCATAAGCATGTTTTCATTTCCGTTCCGTCTTGCTGCTCGGATAGAGCTTGACTGTTTCCAGCGACTTACCTTTTCGCAATATCACGGCCGTTTCCTGGATCTCCACCACCACGGCATTGCCCACCTTGCTGCCGGGACGCACGATCTGCCCGTCGATGACGGCGATGCGGCGACCGCCCGGCTTGCTGGAAATTAAGACCGACTCCAGCCGGGGCCGCGCCGGCGCCGCCGGCACGCCGGCCTGCGGCGCGTGCAGCGCGGCCGGCGGGCGCGTGGGATCGTCGAGAGCTTGCGCCCGGGCGCCGCCCACCGTCAAGCCCAGCAGGAGTAGCGCGGCGACGTGGCGCACTGCGGGCATCACAGGGCCATCCATGTGTCGTCCAGGCCCAGGGTGTACAGGGTCAGGGTCAGGCGCGCCACGGGATAGGCATCGGCCTCCAGCCGCGCCTTGCCCCAGAAAACCTGGGTCGGCATCGTTTGCAGCGCTTGCATATAGTTCACCATATCGGAATAAGAACCTTCCACCACCACTTCCACGCCATGGCGGTGCAGGACCTGGGCGGCAGGCTGGGGCTTGGCGGCGGGCGCGCCGGCCGCCGCTGTGGAAGACGCGGGCGCGGGTGCGGCGGCAGGCGTCTCGCCCACCACGCCGGAAGGCAGGGTCTTCATCGACACCAGGCGCAGGCGCGCATGCTGACGCAGCAGGCTTTCCAGCAGCTGCAGCATGCGCTCGGGCGCCACCAGGCCGCTTTGCATGTGCCGCAGCCCATCCTTCAGCCGCGCCGTTTCCGCCAGCAGCACCTGCAGACGGGCGCGGGCGGCCTGGTCCGGGTCGTTCTGGCTCGCCTCGACGAGCAGGACGATTTCCTTGTCCACGCCGGTCATCAGGCCCCGGTTTTGCGCGATGCCGGCCGTGAGCAGGGCATGCCGGCTGAACAGCGGTTCGAGCACCATGAAATAGCCGCAGAACACCAGCGCCAGCGCGCAGGCGGCAAACACCATGACGCGCTCGCGCAGGGTCAGGGCGTCGAACTTGTCGGCCCATTGCTTCCACTGCTGTTTCATCGGCGCGCTCCTTCCGCTGCGGCCGGCGCCGCTGCCGCGGCTGCCGCGACGGCCGATGACTGCAGGCTGAAGCGCACGTATGGGGGCGCAGCGGCCGCTTTTCCGGGCTCGGCCGGGGGCGTATCGGGCTGGCCGATATCGAGGCTGGCGAAAGTCTTGCCTTTGAGCACTTCCTGCCGTCCCAGGCTGGCGATGTAGGCGGGCACCTGGGACGGGTGCAGGGCATTGCCCTGCAAACCCATCTCATTGCCGGCGCCGACGATGCTGACGCCCGTGAGCCACACGCCATCGACCTTCGCTTGCGCAAAGGCGCGGAAATAAGCGGCATAGCCGCGCGTATTGCCCAGGTTGCCGCTGGCCAGCACGTCGGCCGCATGGCGCAGCGAGGCGCGGTCCGCCTCGGCGCCGGCCAGCTGGCCTTCCAGCGCGGGGTCCTTGCGGCGCGGCGGAAAATCCTGCAGGACCTTGTCGCGGCGCGCTTCGCGCTGCTTCAGCTGCGCCTTCACGGCCGCCTCCTCGCGCTGCAGGCCGGCGACCTGGCGCTGGCCGTACCAGGCGAGCGCCGCCAGACCCACGGCGAGCAGGCCCAGCGCCTGGGCCGAGGTGGCGGCGGAGACGCGGTGCGCCTTCTTTTCAAACTTGGGATTGAACAGGTTGATTTGCTGGCTCATGCGCCCTTCCCTTCCTCGCGCAAGGCGGCGCCCAGCACCTGGAAGTAGCGCGCCTGCGCGCCCGCGTCCAGCAATTCCGGCACGGCCGAGAAATCGAAGACACTGGCCAGGTCCAGCAATTCCACCGGCATGTATAGGTTGTCGGACAGGTAGCCGTGCAAGCCGTCGGCGCCGCCGGCCGCCAGCAGCAGGCGCGCCACGGAAATGTAGTGGAACTGGCGGTCGAAGTGGTCGAATGAGCGCTGCAGTTCCAGGGTGATGCGGTCATGGAAGGCGCTGGCGTCCGCTTCGCGCAGCTGCGCCAGGGTGACGTCGATGCGGCGCGCCTGGTATAGCTCGCCGTTATGGCTCATCGTCAGCAAGCCGCCGTCGGCGTCAAAGCTGAGCATGGCCAGGCCCCGTCCCGGGGTTTCCAGCAAGGTGGCGATGTTGCGCTGCGCCATCTCCGGTATATCGATGGCCGCCAGGGCGATCTTGCAGTCGGCATACAGCGCCTGGCGCCGCGATACGGCGCTGTCGCGCGCGGCGACGGCGAAGACGCTGCCGCGCGCGACGCCGTTCGGGTCGCCGGGGATATCGACTACGTCTATGGTGGCTTCGGCCAGGGGAAAATCGAGCATGTCCTTCAGGCGCCAGCCCACGGCCGTCTTGCGCTCCTCGGGCGGCACGGCCGGCGTCTCCAGCGCCAGCAGCTGGTATTCGCCCGCCGCCAGCAGGCTGGTGCAGCGCCAGGACGGCGCCTGCAGCTGCTTGCCCAGCTTTTCCAGCACGTCGGCGCCAGCGGGCCGCGGCGCGGGCTGGAAAGCCACGCCCCGGACGACCGGCTTGCCGCCGGCCACGCGCGTGACGGTGGCCGCGCTCACGCCGTCGCTGGCAAATGCCGTCGCCAGCCATCCATCGTATTTTTTTGCTCTAGCGAATAAACCCATGCGACCAATCCATGTAAGTGCCTGTCACGATCTTGTCGCGCAGATAATGCATCAGACCAATTTTAATTCATCACGTCAACTTTTCCGTGTAAAAACAGCGGTTTGGCGATTTATTTTTGCGCCGCTTGACCGGCTCCGTTCAATCCGACAACACCGCCTGTATGCGCCGCTGCACATAGTCGGCATTATTCTGCGGATTCGGGCAGGCGCCGCCGCCCGGCTGGTTGCAGGCAGTGGCCGTCAGGGTCCAGGTCCGAAGGCTGCCCGGCCCGGTGGCCAGCTGGCATTGCACGGTGACGGTAAACGGCGACAGCGAGGTACCGGCAGGCAAGGCGAACGACTGGGCGGCGGCACATTGCCCGTTGATCTGGCGCCGGTAGACGGCCCACTCGATGCCCGCGCGCGCCGCCTGGTCGGCGCGCGCGCCCTGCACGTCGAGCGCCGACTCCACCTGCTGCATGGTAAACACGCTGGTCATGGCCACGCCGAGGCCGGCCAGCACGACCAGCAGGAAGATGGCCGTGACCAGGCTGAAGCCGCGCGCGCGGCGCGGGAACGGAGGCGAGGGTTTCATGGCGTGTTATTCACCTGAACTTGTTGCACCAGGGTCACGGTGCCCGTATTGCTGCCCGTCGCCCCCAACTGCAGCATGACGGAGACCAGCCCCCGCTGCTGGTTCGCCAGCGCGCTGTAGCTGAACAGGCAGGACTGGACCTGGTCCGCCAGCAGGGCTTGCACGCCGGCGCCCGAAAGGGGCACGGCAGCGGTATCGGCCGGCTGCAGCGCCGCGATCGCATAGCGGGAATAGCGGCGCAAGGTGCGGCTGGCCGGGTCGCAGACATAGGTGACGGGCGTGGTGACGACCTGGAAGCGGCGTGTCGGCGAAGGCTGGGGCACCGCCTGCGCCAGGAAGGGATTGCTCTCCAGGGTGACCGTGCTGCCATTGACGGCCGCGACCCTGGCCAGGTTGCAGCCTTGCGGGCCGCTGGCGCAGCTGTAGGCGTCGGGCAGGTTGATGCCCAGGTTGTAGACGGCGATGAAGTCGCCCGCCGCGACGGCTTGCACGGTGCTGCCGCTGTTGGCCGGCGGCGCGCCGACGATGGTAAATTGCAGCGGATTGGCCACCGGCGTGCCGGCATCGAAGGCCAGCACGGGACCCAGGCCGGGCGGATCGTCCTCGGCCAGGTAGCGGCCGCCCGACTTGGTCAGCAGCAGTTCCAGATAGCGGCCGTTGCCCGTCACGCGTACGCTGTTGGGCAAGGCCAGGCGGATGTCGCGCGCCATGCGGCGCGTGGCCGTGTCCGCCAAGTCGGCCAGCGCGGCGCGCGCATTCGCGTCGATATAGCCCTGCACGGGCAGGCGGATGAACATGGCCACCATGGCGCCGACGATGCCCGTGATGACGATCACGATCACCAGTTCGACAAGGGTAAAGCCGCGCGCGCGGCGCCGGGGAAAAGTGTTCATCATGGAATGCTGTTGGGCGCGTAGCGCGTGCGGTAGCCGTCGAGCACCACCTGCGGCTGGCCGCGAAAGGCGACGGCGACGCGGATCTGCAGCGATTCGCTGGCGGCAATGCCATTCAGGGCGGCAGGCGTGACCGTCACGACGGCGCCATAGCCGGCCGGAAAGGCATTGCCGGCCGCGTCCGTCGTGTAGGCGGCCGCCTGGGCATAATCGCTGACCTGGTCGTAGGGCCGCGTGCCGCGCGCCGCCGGCCCCGTGGTACAGCCGGCAGGACTCGTTGCCGTGGCCGCCGCCGGGTCGTTCAGCGCGCAAAAGGTGAAGCGGGCCGCCTCGATTTCATCGAGCATGCCTTCGGCGATGACCAGCGCCTGCTTGCGCAATTGCGGGTCGGCGCTGTTGTTGCCGGTCCAGGACAGCACGCCCAGGATGCCGATCACGGCCACGGAGACGATGACGATGAAGATCACCACCTCGACCAGGGTCACGCCGGCCTGCGCGCACCGGGCCGCACGGCGCCTAGCGGTGCACATAGCCGGTCTCCGCTTCGACAAGGATCGTGTGTTGCTGGCCGCCGCCGCCCACGGTGAGGGCCAGCGCGGCGGCAAAGTCGCCAAAGGCCGTGTAATAGGGGCGGCCCAGCGGGTCGAAGAAAAACCCGGCCGCCCCGCTGGTCAGCTTGAGCGCATCGGGACGCCCCACGCACAGCCAGTTGCTCTGCCCGGCGCAATACTGCAGCGTGTACTTGCCGCCGCTGTTGCCGCCGGCCGGCGGCATGACGCGGCTGGCGGGCGTGTCGCAGGCGGCCGTGAAGCACACGGCGACGCTGTTGCCATCGAGGCGCACGTACACGGGGCGGTTTTGCGCGATGGCCAGCTTTTGCGCATAGCGCAGCATGCCGACGGCCTGGTCGGCCAGGCTGCGCGCGTCAAATGTTTCGCGTTGGAAAAACCGGGCGCCTGCCACTCCGGCGAGAATGGCCGTCAATACCAGTACCACTACCAGTTCGACGATAGTGAAGCCGCGCGCGCGACGGACCACGGCAGAAAATGCGACCCTGCTGACTGTTGACATGCGTGCTGGCAAGAGTGGATGCAAAAGAAATACCCGTAAAAAAAGCCCAACTGGCTGTCGCCGGACAGTTGGGCTGATGCTGCAGCGGGACAGTACCATGCCTGTCCCCAGGCTGGCTTAGCGCGCGTCTTAGCCGCAGTTCGCCTGGCTGGCGTTGATCGTGACGACAGGCGGCACCACTGGCGGGCCTGCGGCTGCCGGGGTGTACACCACGGTGCAGGCTGTATGCGCCTGATCCGGGGTGACCGTGACGACACCACCCGTGTACGCAAGCTGATAGTCACCGAGACCGCCTGCAGCAGCAACGATGCCAGCAGCGTCAGCGGTAGGGTAGCCATTTGCGCCCGTGATGTTCATGCCTTCCATGGTCACTGTCGGCGTGGCACTGTCGCTGCTGGCAACCAGCCATTGTGCGTGATACATGGCCGAAGCCGCGCGCAGGGAACCCGCGGCAGCCTGCATTTTCGCAAAACGCGCATCAGCTGACAAATTGCTAAAACGCGGGATCGCCGTTGCCGCCAGAATGCCCAGGATGACGATGACCACCACCAGCTCGATCAGGGTGAAACCGCCCTGCGCGCCGCGCTTCAGATTACGTAAGGATTTATTCATACCAGCTCTCCAAAATCAATATAAAAACATGAAACCAACACATGAAACCATCGCTGCGCGGCGCTCAGTTGGCGACCGAGTCCGGCATTTTCCACACCACAATATCTGGTTCCTGGGCGAGCTTTTCCACATCGGCGTCTGCACCCGGCAAGATTACCTTAAATTTCACTGCATCAACCCTCGTCCTGGAAAAAATATTGCCATTACTTAACAAATAGATGACTTTTTGTTCTTTTCTGTCGTAGAGCCAATTGCCTGCCGGGAGTTTTTCCAGCTCCGGGCCGTAAAATTCTCCCAGGTAATTGGATGGCGTTTCCGCCAGCCAGTCGAACGGGTTTTGCCGCGCCAGCGCGGGCAGTTGCGTGCGCCGGCCTTCCAGGTGCAGCTGCAGGGCCTTGACGCGCAATCCCGTGCGCAGGCTGCCCAGGGTCTGCGCCACGGTCACGCGCTCTGCCTCGTGCTGATAATACGCAACCCGGGTGAGGAACACCGTCAACAGGATGGCGAACACGCACGCCACCACCGCCAGCTCGAACAGGGTATAGCCGTGCTGGCGGTGGCGGGGCGGCATCAATGCAGGGCCGCCTTGCCCAGGTCCCAGATCGGCAGGAAGATGCCCAGCGCCAGCACCAGCACCATGGCGCCGAGGAAGACGATGAGTATCGGCTCGATCTGCGCCGACAGCGTCTTCAGCTCATAATCGACTTCGCGCTCGTACATCTGCGCGATCTCGTCCATCAGGTCGTCGAGCGAGCCCGATTCCTCGCCCACAGCGATCATCTGCAGCACCACAGGCGTAAACACGTTCGCCGCCACCGAGGTGCGCAAGATGCTTTCGCCCCGCTCGACGCCGTCGCGCATCTGTTCCACGCGCGAGCACAGGTAAGTATTGTCGACCGTCTGCGACACCACCGTCAGCGCCTGCACGATGGGCACGCCGCTGCCGCTCGACAGGGCAAAGCTGCGCGCGAAGCGTGACATCGTGCCCTTCAGGACGATCTTGCCGGCGATGGGCATGCGCAGCTTGGCGCGGTCCCACTTGAAGCGGCCATCCTTCGTGCCCAGCCAGGCGCGCCAGCCGAAGAAGGCGCCCGCGGCCAGCATCAGCATCAGCGGCCAGTAGTCGATGGTGAAGCGCGATGTGCCGATCAGGATGCGCGTCATCAGCGGCAATTGCGCATGGAAGCTGGCAAACACCTTCTCGAACTGGGGAATGACGAAGATATTGACGACCACCATGGCCGCGATCATGGCGAACAGGACGAAGGTGGGGTAGCGCGTGGCCGATTTCACGCGGGCGCGCATGTCGCGGTCGAATTCCAGGTGGTCGAACAGGCGCAGGAACACTTCGTCGAGGCGCCCCGTCATCTCGCCCACGCGCACCATCGACAGGTAGAACGGCGTAAACACCGTGGGATGGCGCGCCATGGCGGCCGACAGTTCGCGCCCCGCGTCGAGCGACTCGCGCACATCCTTGATGATGCGGCCGAACGCGGGGCTGATGGCGGACTCCTGCAAGCCGGCCAGGCCGCGCATGATGGGCACGCCCGCCTTGAGCAGGGTGTACAGCTGGCGGCTGAACAGCTGCACATCCATCGGCGTGACCTTCTTCTCGGTCAGCTTGTCCCACCAGCCCAGCTTGCTGGCGCCCGCCCCCGTCACCGTCTGTTTGGTGACGCTGATGTCGACGGGTGTGCTGCCGCCCGCCATCAACTGGTCGGCCACGGCGCCGCTGTCGGCGCCTTCCATCACGCCGGTCAGCAGTTCGCCGCTGGCGCTGCGCGCCTTGTAAGCAAAAAACGCCACCTCAATCCTCGCTCTGGTTGCTGATGCGCATCGCTTCCATCACCGTCGTGCGGCCCTGCACCACCAGCTGCACGGCGTGGCGGCGCAGGGTTTCGCCGGCCATCTGCGCCGTCGCCACCTTCATGAAGTGGGACGGATCGGCATGGTTGGCGGCGTCGGCCACGGCGCGCGTGATTTCCAGCAATTCATACACGCCCGTGCGGCCCCGGTAACCCATGCCATTGCAATGCGAGCAGCCCTTGCCGTGGAAATACTGGTTGCGCTCGACCAGCTCGCCCAGTTCCAGGCGCAGCCATTCGTATTCGTTGGGCGTGGGCGCGTACGGCGTGCTGCAGCTTTCGCAGATCACGCGCACCAGGCGCTGCGCCAGCACGGCTTGCAGCGAGCTGCCCACCATGTAGCGGGGCACGCCCATGTCCATCAGGCGCAGCGGCGTGCTGATGGCGTCGTTCGTATGCAGCGTCGACAGCACCAGATGGCCCGTCATGGCGGCGCGCAAGCCGATCTGCGCAGTTTCCTGGTCGCGCATCTCGCCGACAAGCACGATGTCCGGGTCTTGCCGCAGGGCAGAGCGCAGCACTCTGGCAAAGTTCAGCTCGATCTTGTCATTGACTTGCACCTGATTAATGCCGGGCAAGCGGTACTCGACGGGGTCTTCCACCGTGATGAGCTTTTTTTCCACGGAATTGAGTTCGGCCAGGGCGCAGTACAAGGTCGTCGTCTTGCCGCTGCCGGTCGGCCCCGTCACCAGCACCAGGCCGTTCGGGCGGTTGACGATGGCGCGGAAGCGTTCCACCAGCTTGGGCGGCATGCCGATGGCGTCCAGGCGCAAGGTCGTGCCGCCCTGGTTCAGCAGACGCATCACCACCGATTCGCCGTACTGCGTCGGCATGGTCGAGATACGCACGTCGATGCGCTGGTTTTTTACGCGGATGGCGAAACGGCCGTCCTGCGGCAAGCGCTTCTCGGAAATATCGAGGTCCGACATCAGTTTCAGGCGCAGCGCCAGCGAACTGGCGATCTTGCTGTCCGCCTCGGTCTGCAGGTGCAGCACGCCGTCGATGCGGAAACGGATCTGCAGCCGGCCTTCCTGCGGCTCGATGTGGATGTCCGAGGCGCGTACCTGCGTGGCATCCTCGAACACCGATTGCAGCAGCTTGACGATGGGCGCCTCTTCCAGGCCCGGGTTGGCGGCCAGCGCGCCAAAGTCGACGGACACGTCGCCCAGGTCCTGCTCCAGCTCGCGCGTCAGGGTGGAGATATCCTCCGTGCGGCGGTAGATGCGGTCGATGGCGGCCAGCACTTCCGTCTCATTGACGACGGCCAGTTCGATATGGCGCTTGACCAGGCGCGAGATTTCATCGTACGCGAACAGGTCGGTGGGATCGGACATGCCGACCAGCAAGCCTTCGCGGCGGTCTTCCAGCACCAGCGCGCGGAAGCGCCGCGCCTGGGTTTCCGGCAGCAGGCGCACCAGCTCGGGACTGATGTTGAAAAACTTCAGGTTGATGTAGGGAATGTCGAGCTGGCGCGCCAGCGCGCCCGAAATCTGCTCTTCCGTGACAAAGCCGTGCTCGACAAAAACGCGGCCCAGCTTGCGTCCCGAACGCTTCTGTTCCGTCAAGGCCTGGCCCAACTGTTCTTCCGTCAGCAACTTCTGCTGCACCAAAATTTCACCGAGCCGGACTTTCTCTGGCCTTGCCATTGCTTACTCCTCGACAAACAAATTCCACAGAAGATACACGCCCGCGGCGCGCACAAGCATTTTATTCCAGAACCTGTTGTTTCTTAAAGAAAATACATTCCATCATTTGATTTTTGCGCATTTCAACACGATGCAAGGAAACACTTGCCGCCCGCCTGCGCCCATGGCAATAATGGCGGTCGTTTCCCGCCTTCCCTGCCGACCATTGCCCCTATGAACGCCTGCGCCATCGAGTTCCACAACGTACATCTGCAGCTGGCGGGCAGCGCCGTGCTGCGCGGCGTCGACCTGCAGGTACGCACGGGTGAACTGTTCGGCCTGGTCGGCGTGAATGGCGCGGGCAAGACTTCCCTGCTCAAATGCCTGCTCGACTTCTGCACGCCAGAGCGGGGCGAGATCGCCATTTTCGGCCAGCCGCACCGGCATGGCGCGGCGCGCCAGCCCCTGTCGTTTCTGCCGGAACGTTTCCAGGCGCCCTATTTCCTGACGGGCGGCGACTTCCTGCGCTACCTGTCGCGCCTGCACGATGCACGCCCCGATGCGCAGGCCGTGCGGCAAGCCCTGGACGCGCTGGACCTGGCGCCGGACGCCTTGCTGCGTCCCGCGCGCGCCTATTCGAAAGGCATGATGCAGAAACTGGGGCTGGCCGCCTGCCTGTTGTCGGGCAAGCCGCAACTGGTGCTGGACGAACCGATGAGCGGACTCGACCCGAAGGCGCGCGCGCAATTCAAGCAGGTGCTGCGGCAAGCCCACGCACAGGGCCGCGGCGCCCTGCTCACCTCGCATGCGCTGGCCGATGTGGAAGAATTGTGCGACCGCATGGCCATCCTGCATGCAGGCCGCATCGTATTTACGGGCACGCCCGCCGAATGCCGCGCCCGCCATGGCGGTACGGAAGACGCCAGCCTGGAGCAGGCTTTTCTCAATTGCATCGCGGCATGAACACCGACACGCAGGTTTCCAGCCACTACGCACCCTCGCCGCACGGCATGTATCTGCGCCATTTCGGCTTGCGCACGGCGCCGTTCGGCATCACGCCGGACCCGGCCTTTTTTTATACGGGCAATGCACGGGGCGAATTGCTGGCTGCGCTGCTGTATGCCGTCACGCAAGGCGAAGGCATCATCAAGCTGACGGGAGAAGTGGGCAGCGGCAAGACCATGCTGTGCCGCATGCTGGCCGAACGCCTGCCGCCCCAGGTCGACGTGCTGTACCTGCTCAATCCCTGTCTGGAGCCGGACGAAGTCCTGCACGCCATCGCCGCCGAACTGGGCCTGGCACTGGACGGATGCCGCGCAGATGCCGCGCTGCGCGCCCTGCACGACGAGCTGATCGCCAGGCATGCGGCCGGACGCCAGGTGGTGCTGCTGGCCGAAGAGGCGCAAGCCATGCCGGGCGCCACCCTGGAAGCGCTGCGCCTGCTGACGAACCTGGAAACGGCCAGCCACAAGCTGCTGCAAATCGTGCTGTTTGGCCAGCCGGAATTGCAGCACACCCTGAACTTGCCCCAGTTCCGCCAATTGAAGGAACGCATCACCCACAGTTTCACCGTGCCGCGCCTGCCGCAAACCTTGCTGAACGATTATCTGGCGTGCCGCCTGGCCGCCGCCGGCCGCATGGCGCCGCTCGCTTTCACGCCTGCCGCCCTGCGCCGGCTGGCGCGCGCGGCGCAGGGCATTGTACGCAGGGTCAATATCCTGGCCGACAAGGCCTTGCTGGCCGCGTTTGCGGACGATGCGCAGGAAATCAGCGCGCGCCACGTGCGCCTGGCCATTGCCGACAGCCCCTTCCACCGCCCGCCCTGGCATGCGGGCAAGCTGCTGGCGGGCGTCTTGAGCGCGCTGATGCTGCTGCTGGCCGCCGCCCTGCTGTGGCAATGGCTGATGCCGGGCCAAACAGCGGCTATCGCCCCCCCGGCCGCCGTCCCACGCGCAGCGCTGCCAGCGCCGACAACGCTGCTCGACAGCAAACTGGCCGAATCGCGCGACTGGCTGGCACGGCAAGGGCCGCAGCAACTGGTGCTGCAAATCGCCAGCCTGCCCGCTACCGAAACAGCTGCGGCGGAAACTTTCCTTCAGCAGGCGCAGCAAGCGATCGGCCTGCGCGACCTCCACATATTTCGCCTTCCTGGCGCAGCGCCCGCGAGCGCCATCGCTCGCCTGGACATCGTCTACGGCAGCTTCGCCAACCGGGCCAGCGCCGAGGCCGTTTGGGCGAGGCTGGCCCCCACGTCGCCACAGAAAATATTGCTGAGCGACATAGATAGTATCCGCACGGAAATGAAAGCCGCGACACCGCCACAAACAGCGCGTGGCACGCCCTGACTTTATTTAGGTATATTGCCTGCAGGGCCCGCACAGTCGATTGCTTTTAGGCGATCATGCTGGGTAAAATTACAAAAGCACAACATGACTCCAAGGGCGAACTTTTCATGAATCAACACCCTATTCCTGTGCTGGCCTCCTGGGTCGCCCTCGCCTGCGGCACCGTGCTGTCCGGCTGCGCCACGCATCAAATGCCGCTGTCGCCTGCCCACCTCAATGCCGCGCCCGTCGCTGGCGGCGCCATTCCCGAACCGGTGCAGCAAAGCAGCGCGCTGGCCGCGCCCTTGCCCGCGCCCAAAGTGGAAACTTACAGCGTCACCGTGCACAAGGTGCCCGTGCAATCGCTGCTGTTCGCGCTCGCGCGCGACGCGGGCATGAACGTGGACATCCACCCGCAGATCGAAGGCAGCGTGACCCTGAATGCACTGAACCAGACCCTGCCGCAATTGCTGGCCCGTATCGGCAAGCAAGTCGATATGCGCTACGAAATCGATGGCAAGAACCTGACGGTGCTGCCTGACGCGCCCGTATGGCGCAATTACAAGATCGATTACGTCAACATCGCGCGCAGCACCAACAGCAGCGTGAATATCGCTACACAAATTTCCACGGCGGGCGGCGGGTCGAACAACGCCAGCAATCCCGTTGGCAGCACGCAAAGCAGCGGCGGCAATGGCAATAACAATTCGACCACCCTGGTGGTGAATCGTTCGGAAAATAACTTCTGGTACAGCCTGGAGAAAAATATCCGCGACCTGCTGCGCGACACCACGCTCAACGACGTGCAGGTCGACCCGCTGGCGCAGCTGAACCAGCAATTGACGGCCGCACAGGGCAATACGCCAGGCCAGCAGGGAGCGGGTCAGCCAGGTCAACCGGGCCTGCAGCAGAATCAGGGCGGCAACCAATACGGCAGCCAGGCGCCGATGCAGACTGGCGGCCAGTATGCGCCAGGCCAGCAGACACCCAACCAGAATGCGAATCCTGGCCAGCCGCTCGACGCGAACGGCTTGCCGCTCTTAAAACTGGCCAACAAGGGCAGCCCCTCGTCCGTCGTCGTCAACGTGGAAGGCGGCTTGATCGCCGTGCGGGCCACAGGGCGCCAACACGAAAAGATCGCCGAATTCCTCGATGCCGTGTTGCACAGCGCCAAGCGGCAAGTGTTGATCGAGGCGACCATCATCGAGGTGCGCCTGAGCAATGAATATCAGCAAGGCATCAACTGGTCGCGCCTGACGGGCAGCCTGAGCCTGAACCAGGGCCGTGTCGGCACCCTGCCCCTGCCCAGCGGCGTGCTGCCGGGTACGTCGCCCGGCATCTTCGTGCTCAACTACATGAAGGACAGTTTCAGGACCACCATCCAGCTGCTCGAATCGTTCGGCAAGGTGAAAGTGCTGTCCAGTCCGAAGATCAGTGTGCTCAACAATCAAACGGCCATGCTGAAGGTGGTCGACAACAATGTCTTCTTTACCATCAAGGTGACGCCCGCCGTGATCAGTTCGACGGGCACCATCACCACACCCGCCACCTATGAGTCGAAACTGGAAACGGTGCCCGTCGGCTTCGTCATGAGCGTCACGCCGCAGATTTCCGACAGCGACGAAGTCACGCTCAATGTGCGCCCCACCATTACGCGCATCGTGGGCTATGTGCAAGACCCGAATCCGGCCCTGGCCACGGCCAGCGTGATCAGCCGCGTGCCCGTGATCCAGGCGCGCGAACTGGAGTCGATCATGAAAGTGGGCAATGGCCAGATCGCCGTGATGGGCGGCCTGATGCAGGATTCCATCGACAATGCCAAGGATGGCGTGCCCGGCCTGTCCAGCCTGCCCGTCGTGGGCAATTTGTTTACCTATCGTAATGAGGCAAGCAGCAAGACGGAGCTGGTGATCTTCATGCGCCCCGTCGTGGTCAAGGATGCCAGCATCGACGGCGATTACCGCGACTACCGTTACCTGCTGCCCGGGCAGGCGCCGCTCAACAGCCAGCCGTACACGGATGGCCCGCCGGCGCCGGCCGTCCAGCCGCAGGCACGCCTGCAGGGAGACGTCCCATGAGCTTGTTGATGCAGGCGCTCAAGAAAGCCGAGCGCGCCAAGCAGAACAGCCTTTCCGACGAAGAACTGGAAAAGCCGTCCGAAGCCTACGACCAGGTGCTGGAACTGGCGCCGGCCGACGCCCCGCCGCCCCGTCCCGCGCCTGCCGTGCCGCCGCCCGTGCAGCCGGCAAGCAGCTTGCGCCTGGAACCGCTGCAGGACGCTCCCGCGCCGCAGCCCGCGTCCAGTGGCGCGCAGCCCGGTCCGCAACCTGGCCCGCCCCCCGAGCCGCCGCGCGCCCGTCCGGAACCGCCGCCCGCCAAGCCACGCGCCAGCCGCAGCAATCCGCCGCCGAAAGGCCCCACCGGCCCCATCAGCGTCGACCCGGCCACCGTGCGCCTGGCCGTGCTGCTGGCGATCCTGCTGCTGGTGGCCGGCTCCATGGCGTACTGGTACTGGCGCGCCAGCAGCAGCCCCGGCGCGGGCGCCAACCTGCCCGGCGTACCCATGCCGCTGACGGACGCCCCGGGCACGGCCGGCGTTGCCGGCCCTATCGTGGTGCTGCCCGGGGCCGGCGGCGTTCTGCCGGAAGCCCCGGCGCCCGCACCGGTGCCGCAAGACGCGCCGCGCGAACAGCGGCCGCCAGCCGGCGCGGCGGAACAGCAGGCGATGATCCAGGCCGCCGCGCAAGCGGCCGTGGCCGCCCAGCTGGCGCAACTGCCGCCGCCTGCGCAGCCCAGCCTGCCACCGGTGGCCGCGCCCGACAATAGCCAGATTCAGGTGCTGCGCAACGAGACGGCGCCGCAAATCAATCCAGGCGTGCAGCAAGCCTACCAGGCCTTCAACGGGGGCCAGCTGGGCCTTGCTCGCCAGCAATATGAAAGCGTGCTGCGGCAGGATGCCAACAACCGCGACGCGCTGCTGGGCCTGGCAGCCGTGGCCCTGCGCGAGAACCAGGGCGCGCAAGCGGCGTCGCTGTACGTGCGCTTGCTCGAGATAAACCCGGACGATGGCGTCGCGCTGGCCGGCCTGATCGGCCTGCGCCAGGGCGACGTCGTGCAGAGCGAAGCAAAACTGAAAGCCATCCTGGCCCGTACCCCCGACAGCGGCCCCGTGCTGTTTGCACTGGGTAATGTGTATGCCAAGCAGCGCCGCTGGAACGAAGCGCAGCAGCAATTTTTCCGCGCCTATGGCGCCGCGCCCGGCAATCCCGACTATGCCTTCAACCTGGCCGTGGGCCTGGACCGGTTGAACCAGCCCCGGCTGGCCGCCACGTATTACCAGCGCGCCCTGACCCTGGCGCACACCACGCCCGCCGCCTTCGACCAGGCCGTCGTGCAAACGCGTTTGCGCGAACTGGCGGCCCCCGCAGCGGCAGCAGCGGCCCCGGCCGAGCCTGCCACCATCCCACCCCGTCAGGAATAAGCACTACATGGCAGAACAGGCAAAACTTCCGCTGGGCAAATTACTGATCCAGAAAGGGGTGATCAGCGAAGACCAGTTGCGTATCGCCCTGATCGAGCAGCGGCGCAGCAGCGAACCGCTGGGCAAGCTGCTGATCACCCTGGGCTTCGTCACGGAAGCGACCGTGCGCGAGGCCCTCAGCGAAAACCTGAAACAGGTCAGCGCCGACCTGTCCAGCCTGGTGGTCGACGCCATCGCCCTGAAGCTGATTCCGAAGGACGTGGCCAAGCGCTACCGCGTTTTCCCTATCGTCTACGAACGGCAGGCGGACAATCTGATCCTGGCCATGGCCGACACCAGCAACATCGTCGCGCTCGACCAGATCAGCGCCATGCTGGTCAAGGGCATCACGATTTCCACCGTGCTCGTCAACGAGTCCGACATCTCGCGCGCCATCGACCAGTACTATGGCTTTGAATTGTCGATCGACGGCATCCTGCACGAAATCGAAACGGGCGAAGTCAGCTATCAAAGCATGGCCTCGCCATCGGACGAGTACAGCCAGCCCATGGTGCGCCTGATCGACGCGCTGCTGGCAGACGCCGTGCAAAACGGCGCCTCGGACATCCATTTCGAGCCGGAACAATCATTCCTGCGCATCCGCTACCGCATCGACGGCATCCTGCGGCAAATCCGCAGCCTGCACAAGTCGTACTGGCCGGCCATGGCCGTGCGCCTGAAGGTGATCTCGAACATGAATATCGCCGAGGCGCGCGCGCCGCAGGACGGGCGCATCACGATCAAGTTTTCCGGGCGGCAAATCGATTTCCGCGCGTCGGCGCAGCCCACCACGCATGGTGAAAACTTCGTGCTGCGCGTGCTGGACCGCCAGAAAGGCATCGTGCCGCTGGACTCGCTGGGCCTGGCCGAGGCGGAACTGAACCTGTTGAAACTGATGATCGCGCGGCCGGACGGGGTGATCCTCGTGACGGGGCCGACGGGCAGCGGCAAGACCACTACCTTGTACTCGATCATCAACCATATCAACACGGAAAGCGTCAACATCATGACCCTGGAAGACCCGGTCGAGTATCCGATGAACATGATACGCCAGACCTCGGTCAACGAATCGGTCAAGCTAGGCTTTGCCGACGGTATCCGCTCGATGATGCGGCAAGACCCGGACATCATCCTGGTGGGCGAGATCCGCGACCGCGAAACGGCCGAGATGGCGTTTGCCGCCGCCATGACCGGCCACCAGGTGTATTCCACCCTGCATACGAACTCGGCCATCGGTTCCATCTCGCGCCTGCTCGACATCGGCATCCTGCCCGACATCATGGCTGGCAACATCATCGGCATCGTGGCGCAGCGGCTGGTGCGCCGCTTGTGTCCGCATTGCAAGGAAACCGTGATCGCCGACGACGTCGAGCGCCGCCTGCTGGGCCTGGCGGCAAGCGATGCGCCCGCGTCCATCTGCCGCGCCGTCGGCTGCGAGCGCTGCGCGCACCAGGGCTACAAGGGCCGCCTGGCCATCATGGAAATCCTGAAGATGACGGCCGAACTGGATGAATTGACGGCGCGCCGCGCCAGCTTGCGCGAACTCAAGACCGCCGCGCGCGCGGCCGGCTTCAAGGGCATCGTCGACGACGGCGTGCGCCGCGTGCTCGAAGGCGTCACCACGCTGGAAGAAGTGGGCCGCGTGGTCGATCTGACGGAAAGGCTGGCCTGATGGCGCAATATGTCTACCGCGCCATGGATGCCGCCGGTGCATTGATTCCCGGCAGCATGGAGGCGGCGAACGTGCCGGACCTGGAAGCGCGCCTGCACCGCATGCAGCTGGACTTGATCGACTGCAAGATCACGGGCCAGTATCTGGTCTTGCTGGGCAAGCGCGTGATCCACCGCCGCGACCTGATCAATTTCTGCTTCCACATGGAACAATTGACGGGCGCGGGCGTGCCCATCCTGGAAGGCTTGAACGACTTGCGCGAAAGCACGGACCACCCGCGCCTGCGCGAAGTCGTCACGGATCTGATCGAAAGCATCGAAGGCGGCTTGCCGCTGTCCGGCGCGCTGGCCCAGCATGCCGACATCTTCGATGCCACGTTTACCAGCCTGATCCTCGCGGGAGAACAGAGCGGCAAGATCGCCGAAGTGTTCAAGAACCTGTCGGAAAGCCTGAAATGGCAGGATGAACTGGCCTCACAGACGCGCAAGATCATCATGTACCCGATTATCGTGGCCATCGTCGTGGCCGCCGTGACGTTTTTCCTGATGATCTACCTGGTGCCGCAATTGACGGCGTTCATCCGCAACATGGGCGGCGAGCTGCCGCTGCATACGCGCGTGTTGATCTTTGTATCGAATGTGTTCATCGATTACTGGTATGTGCTGCTGGCCTTGCCCGTGCTGCTGTTTTTCGGCCTGCGCTCGCTGATCCGCCGCAGCTCGGCGGCCCGCTACGCCTGGGATGGCCTGAAGCTGCGGCTGTGGCTGGTCGGCCCCGTGCTGCACAAGATCATCCTGGCCCGCTTTGCCACGTTTTTTGCCCTGATGTATGCTTCCGGCATCACGATACTCGAATGCATCCGCCTGTCCGAAGGCATCGCCGGCAACCAGGTGGTGGCGGCCGGCCTGCGCCGCGCCGCCCAGCTGATCAGCGAAGGCTACGGCGTGACCGCCGCGTTCCAGCACACGGGCATCTTCCCGCCGCTGGTGATCCGCATGCTCAAGGTGGGCGAGGCCACGGGCTCGCTGGACACGGCCTTGCGCAATGTCAGTTACTTTTACAACCGCGAAGTGAAGGAATTGATTGAAAAAGTGCAGGCCATGATCGAGCCGGCCATGACGGTCATCCTTGGCCTGTTGCTGGGCTGGATCATGCTGTCGGTGCTGGGGCCGATCTACGACACCATCAGCACGATTAAAACCTGAGACCCGAGACCTGAGACCGCCGTGTTCCGCAAACAATTACTCTACATCACCAGCGACGCGCTGTGCGCCTACGACTGGGACCACGGCGTGCTGGGCCAGGGCCAGGCCTTCCCCGCCAGCGCCGCCGGACTGGACGGTTTCGCCGCGTGGCTGGAAGATCCGCAGGGACAACGGCTCGACGTGCCCGCCTACCTGCTGACGGACTTGATCGAGGAAGATTTCCAGCGCCAGTTGCTGCCCCACGTGCGCGGCAAGGCGGGCCGGGCCCTGCTGGAGCGGCGCAAGCAGCAATTGCACCGCGACACGCCCTACCGGGGCAGCACCCTGCTGGGCCGCGAAAGCACGGGCCGCCACGACGACCAGATGCTGTTCTTTGCGCTGACCAACCCGTCCTTGCTGCAGCCGTGGACGGAGGCGCTCGAGCACTTGCGCGTGCCCGTGGCCGGCATTTATTCGACCAGCCTGCTCAGCATCGCGCTGGTCAAAAAGCTGTCGATCACGCACGAACACTTGCTGCTGGTGACGCAGCAGTCGGGCGGCTTGCGGCAAAGCTACTATGAAAAGGGCCAGCTGCGCTTTTCGCGCCAGACGGCCACCATCGCGCTCGACGGCGTGGCCGTAAATATTGCGCTGGAAACGGAAAAAACGCGGCAATTTCTCACCAGCACGCGCATGCTGGCGCGCGGCGACGTCTTGAATACCGTCATCCTGGCGCCGGCCCCGCAAATCGCCAAGCTCGAACTGCTGTGCGACAACGGCGTCGAAGTGGCTTACCACTTCATCGACCTGCAGCTGGCCGGCGAACGGGTGGGCTTGCGCCGGACGCCGGCGCTGGCCGACGAATTGCTGCTGACTTTGCTGGGCAAGCATCCGCCGTCCAGCCACTATCCGCCCGGCGCGCTGGCCCGCTACTACCATTTCCAGCGCGCGCGCAAGACGCTGTATGGCACCAGCACGCTGATCGGCGCATCGGCGGCCCTGTGGTGCGCGATTAATTTGCTCGGCGGCATAGCCGACGGGGCCGCCATCGAACGCCTGACGCAGGAAACGGCGTCCTATCAGGAGCGCTACCGCAGCGTCATGTCGACCCAGCCGCCGGCGCCGGCCAAGACGCAGAACATGAAAGTGGCCGTGACCCTGGGCCACATGATCGCCACCCAGGCGCCGGAGCCGGGCCGGCTGCTGGGCATGCTGAGCGCCGCGCTGGACCAGGCGCCGCAAGTCGCGCTCGGCCAGCTGCACTGGCATGCGGGCCAGGCGCCAGCGCGCGCGGCCGGCGGCCAGCCGGCGCAGCAGCAACAGCAGCGGCAAAGTACGGGCGCACCGGCCGGCAGCGCCCTGGCCGGCATTCCCGTCGCCCCGCCGCAGGCCTTGCGCCTGGAAGCGGACGTGGCCATGCCGAACAACGATTACCGGGCGGCCCTGGCGGCCATCACGGCCTTCGCGCAAGCCCTGGCCCGCCAGCCGGGCATGCAGGTGACGATCGAGGAAACGCCGCTCGACCTGCGCCCCAGCGCGGCCCTGTCCGGCAAGAGCGCCGTGCCGGCGCCGGCCACTCAGGCCCGCTTCACCCTCTTGCTCGCGTGGCAGCCATGAGCGGCCCCGTCAAACAGCCGCCCCTGCCCGGCATGCAACGGACCGGCACGCCCGCGCGCGCGCTGCCCGCCTGGCTGGGCGAACTGCATCTGATACGCCGCGCCCTGCTGTGCTTTGCGCTGACCTTGCTGGCCAGCGTGGTGCTGCTGAGCCTGAGTGCCGCCTATCGGGCGCGTGAAGCGCAGCAGCTGGACCTGGCCCAGCGCACGCGTTCGGCGGCCGCCCTCCTGTTCAACCATGCGGAGGCGGAAAAGCAGGAAATCCGCGCCTACGAACCGCAATTCCTGGCCTTGCGCCAGCGCGGCCTGATCGGCGAGGAAAACCGCCTGGCCTGGATCGACGCCATCCGCCGCAGCCAGGAACAGCGCAAACTGCTGCCGATCAGCTATGACATCAGCCCGCAGCAAGGGCTGCAAGTACCGCTGCCCATGGTGATGGGACAATATCAGCTGCGCGGCAGCCGCATGCGCCTGCAGATGGATTTGCTGCACGAGATGGATTTGCTGAACCTGCTGGACGATTTGCGCCAGGCCGGCTATTTCGCCGTGCAGGATTGCACGCTCAAGCGCCACGCTGCGGCCGGGGCCGGTCCAGGCAGCGGAGCGGCGCCCACCCTGGGCGCCGAATGCGAGCTGCTGTGGCTGACTCTGGGCAGCGCGCCCGTGCCGAGGCGGCCATGAGCTGCCCCCTCATCCTGCGCCCCCTCGTCCTGTGCGTGCTGCTGGCCGGCGCCGCGCTCACGGCCCAGGCACAGTCGCCGCAGCTGGGCCGTTTGTTCCTGTCGCCCGAACAGCGCGCCCAGCTCGACGCGCAGCGCTATGGCCCGCCGGCGCCCGATCCGGCCCTGGCGGCGCCCCCGGCCCCGCCGCCGCCACCGCCGCCTGCCCCGCCCGTGGAATTAAATGGCGTGGTACAGCGCAGCAGCGGCCGCTCTACCGTCTGGCTGAACCAGGAAACGCAAAACGAGCCGCACAACCGCCTTGCGCGCGATAAGTCCGGCACGCCCGGCGCCCTGACCTTGCGCCTGTCGAACGGCCAGGTGGTGCTCCTGAAAGCGGGCCAGCGCTACGATCCGGCCAGCGGCCGCGTCAGCGAAGCGGACGAGGTGCAGCCATGAGGCGCCAGCGCCAGCGCGGCGCGGCGCTGCTGCTGCTGGTGGCCGTGCTGGGCCTGGGCGCGGCAACCTTGCTGATCAACGCTTTTAGCCGCAATACGGCCGAAGCCGAACGCCAGCAGCGCACCCTGGCCACCCTGGCGCAGGCGCGCGAAGCCTTGCTGGGCTTTGCCGCCACGAATGGCCGCCTGCCGCGCCCGGCAGCGTCCGCCGTCGACGGACGCGAACGCCCCGCCGACTGCGCCGACGACGCCGAATGCAGCGGCTTTTTGCCATGGGTCGCCCTGGGCGTGGACGGCATTGATGCCTGGGGCAAGCTGCTGCGCTACAGCGTCACGCCGGAAATGGCGCGCGCGCCCATCGTCTCGTTTTCCGCTGTCGCCAACAGAGTCGTTCTCAGGCGCGACGGCCGCGGCGAATTCGCCTTCGTGGCGGGACAGGACCAGTGCGACGTCAGCGCCCAATGCCTGCCCGTCGTGCTGTTCTCGCAAGGCAAGGATCACTACGGCACGGCCGCCAGCGGCGTGGCGCAGATCAACACGGCGCGCGGCAATATCGACGAAGCCGCGAACGACAGCGCCAGCCGCCGCTTCATCCACCGCCCCGCCACCGAACTTGCCACGCTGCCCGGTGGCGCCTTTGACGACATGCTCACCTGGATTACCTTGCCGACCCTGTACCAACGCATGCGCGCCGCGCGCAACCTGCCATGAGCGCCTTCCATCCGCGCCGCCAGGGCGGCTTTTCCCTGATCGAGATCGCCATCGTGCTCGTCATTGTCGGCCTGATGATAGGCGGCCTGGTCACGCCGTTGACGGTGCAGCTGGAGCAACGCAAGGTGGCCGAGACGCAACAGGCGCTGAATGAAGCAAAGGAAGCGCTGACGGGCTTTGCGCTGCGCTACGGCTACCTGCCGTGTCCCGCCATCTCCGCCGGCAATGGCCTGGAAGACCGGCGCGGCGCCCGCTGCACGGGCGAAAAACGTGCGGGCTTCCTGCCCTGGGCCACGCTGGGGATGCGCCAGGGCGACAGCTGGAACAATCTGTTCCGCTACAGCGTGACGCCGGCCTTCAGCGACAGCGAGCAGCAATTCAACCTGGGCACGCCGCGCGACATCAGCATCGTCACGCGCAATGGCGGCGCGCTGCTGCAGGCGACGGCGTTAAGGGACATCCCCGCCATGATCATGTCCCACGGCAAGAACGGCTTTGGCGCCACCGGCGTGCAGGGCCAGCGCCAGGCTGTTCCTATCAGCAACAATGTCGATGAGCGTAACAATGCATCGAACGCCACCACCGTCATCAGCCGCGCCGCCAGCGGCCCGCAGCAGCCGGGCGGCGAGTTCGACGACCTCGTCGTCTGGCTGTCGCCGAACATCCTGTTCAACCGCATGGTGGCGGCGCAGAGGCTGCCACGCTGATGCCCCCATCCATGCTCCGGCCCGCCCTCACCATCGCCCGCTACACGCTGCTCGAAGCGCTGCGCAGCCGCCTGCCGTGGCTGTTCGTGCTGGCCGCCTGCGCCGCCGCCGGCCTGGCCGGCTTCCTGCAGCAACTGGCGCTGACGGAAAGCGGTGCCGTGCAGGCGGGACTGCTGGCGGCCGCCTTGCGCCTGGCCGGCGTCTTCCTGCTGGCCACTTTCATCATCACCAGCATGGCGCGCGAAGCGGCCGACCGGGGCCTCGAGCTGCTGCTGGCGTTACCCATGCCGCGCGCAGCCTACCTGCTGGGCAAACTGCTGGGCTATGCGGCGCTGGCGGCCGTGCCCGCCTTGCTGTTCGGTCTGTTGATGGCGCTGTTCGCCGCGCCCGCGCAAAGCGCGCTGTGGGCGCTGTCCTTGCTGGGCGAATTGTGGATCGTCGCCGCCTTCAGCCTGCTGTGCGCGGCCAGCCTGCAGCAGGCCCTGCCGGCGCTGGCCGCGACTAGCGGCTTCTATGTGCTGGCGCGCATGCTGGGCAGCCTGCAGTTACTCGCGCACGGCCCGCAGGCGGGCGACTCGCTGGCGCAGCGCGCCATGGCAGGCGCCATCGACGTGCTGGCCCTGCTATTGCCCCGCCTCGACGCCTTTACGCGCACCGAGTGGCTGCTGTACGCGACCGGCGACTGGCAAGCCCTGGCCGGCGTTGCGGCGCAAACGGCCATCTATGTGGCCTTGCTGGCCAGCTGCGCGCTGTGCGACTTCTACCGCAGGAACATCTGATGGCCGCCGCCCAGCGTCCGTGGTCGAGCGTGCCGCGCCCCCTGTGCTGGCTGCTGGCGGCCTGCCTGCTGCTGCAACTGGGCTGGCGACTGGCGCAGCAGCAGGCACCGCCACAGGCGCGTCCCCTGCCCGCCGCGCCGCCGGCAGGCGTGGCGCGCCTGGCCAGCCTGGGCGAGCCGCTGGCCATGTCCAAGGCCATGCTGCTGTACCTGCAATCGTTCGAAGACCAGCCCGGCGTCAGCCTGCCGTGGCGCGAACTCGATTATGACCGCCTGGCCGGCTGGCTGGAGACGGCGCAAACGCTCGATCCGCGCAGCCGCTACGCGCTGGTAGCCGCCAGCGAAGTGTATGCCGGCGTGGCCGATCCGCAACGCGCGCGGCGCATGCTGGCCTTTGTCGCCGCCAGCTTCGCCGCCGATCCGCAGCATCGCTGGCCCGCGATGGCGCAGGCGGCGCTGGTGGCCAAACACCAGTTGCATGACCTGCCACTGGCGCTCGGCTATGCGCGCGCCTTGCGCCGGCTGGCGACAGGGCCGCAAGTGCCAGCCTGGGTGCGCGAGATGGAAGCGTTCATCCTGGAAGACATGGACCAGCTCGACAGCGCACGCCTGGTGATCGGCGGCCTGATCGCCAGCGGCCAGATCAGCGACCCGCACGAACTCGCTTTCCTCGCACGCAAGCTCGATGCACTGGCCGACAAGAAAAAGGCGGCGCCATGAGCCGCCGTCCGAAATGCCATGCGCGCACGGCGCCAATTGCAGTAAACTGCCATACCAGTCCCCAGCACTTTTTTCCAAGGAAATCCCCATGCTCCCACGCCGCCAGCACGGCTTTACGCTCGTAGAAATCGCCATCGTCCTGGTCATCATCGGCTTGCTGCTCGGCGGCGTGCTCAAGGGACAAGGCTTGATCGACAGCGCCAAGGTGAAGAACATCATCCAGCAATCGAATGCGCTGACGGCCGCCGTCAACGCCTACCAGGACAAATTCCGTGCCCTGCCCGGCGACGATATCCAGGGCACCGTGCACGTGCCCAATTCGGCCGGCAACGGCAATGGCGACGGCCAGATCGGCGACGGCCAGCCGCGCGAATTCACGCTGGCGCCACAGCACCTGGCGCTGGGCGGCTTCATTACCGGTTCCTACAACGGCACCTCGCAATTCATGACCAGCGCCCAGGGCGGCGCCGTCTACCTGTACAACGACGAAGTGGGTGGGCGCGCCGGCAACGGCATCCGTTTCGACAACCTGCCCGAAGGCTACGCCGAGCAGATCGACAGCAAACTCGACGATGGCGTGGCCAGCACGGGCAGCGTCCGGGCGAACATGCCATATGGAAATACCGGTGCTATCATCCCCCGCACCGCCGTGTTTTTCTGACACGCCAGTCACTATCGAAGGAATACCATGCCACTGCACCGCACACTCATCGTTTCCCTGGCCGCCGCCTGCGCCTTGCTGGCCGGCGGCGCGCACGCCCAGTACGTGGGCCCGACGACCGGCCCCGCCGCGCCCGGCAGCGTGGCCGCCATCCTGAAAAATCCCGTCGACGACCAGGCCGTCGTACTGCGCGGCCATCTGCTGCGCAAAGTGGGCAACGAGAAGTACACGTTCTCCGACGGCACCGCGGAAATCCGCGTGGATATCGACGACAAGGTCTTCATGAACCGCAAGATCGACGCCAGGACCCGGGTGGAAATCCGTGGCGAAGTGGAAAAGGATTTCATGGAAAGCCCGGAAATCGATGTCGACGTGCTGACCGTGGTGCAATAAGCATCGCCGCCCTCCCGCCACCATGGCGGGAGGGATACCCCCTCCTCTGTATGCCTCGCGCAACCTTTTTTCCGTCCTAGAAACTAAGTAATCCTCGGGAAATTATTGTGAATTTATGACGAACAGAACCGGATGCTGTGCAAGGCGCCTGCAGTGACGCAGTGCGAGCACTGCTAGCTGCGGGCAACACCGCACAGCGCCGGTTATGGAAGTCAGAAATCACAATAATTTATTGGGGCTTACTTATACTTGTCAGCACAATCAATTTCGTCTAGCATCTTTTCATTCAAGGTCAGCCAGCGCCAGCGTCAGCCTGCCTGTCGACTCATCCATTCTGGGAGCTTTCCGGGTGCAAGATTTGCCTTCGATACGCTCAAGAATTTCATGGCTGGTGCTCGCCTGGGTCATGCCGACGGCACTCGTATTTCTGCTGCTTGTGGCGCAAAGCTACACGCGCGAACGCGACCATGTCGTCAGCGAAACGGCGCAAGCGGCGCGCGCCGTCTCTGCCGCCATCGAACGCGACCTGAGCGGCGCCCAGATGGCCGCGCGCATCCTGGCCGCCTCGCCCGCACTGCAAGACGACGATATCGGCGCCCTGCGCGCCCTGGCCGTCAGCCTGCTGCAGCCGGGCCTGGCCGTCAGCGCCTTCATCGTCTCCGACGCGAAGGGACGCCAGCTGATCAATACATCGCTGCCCGCCAGTCAGGCACCGCCTCCCTTGCCGCAAAAATGGGCCGCCAGCATGGACCGCGCGCGCGACTACGGCAAGCCACGGCTGACCAGCCTGCTGACGGCGCCGGACGAGGTGCCGCGGCTGGCCCTGAACCAGCGCTTGCCGCGTAACAAGGGACCCGCCTATGTGCTGACGGCGCTGTACCCGCCCGACTACCTGCCCTTGCTGCTGCGCGAGCTGGACCTGCCCGCCTACCTGGGCGCGGCCATCGTCAATGCCGACGGCATCAACGTGGCGCGCACCCTGGCGCCGCAGCGCTATGTGGGGCAGCGCAGCGCGGCGCCCCTGCTGGAACAGATACGCCAGGCGCGCGAAGGCGTGCTGCGCCATGCCACCCTGGAAGGCATCGACGTCTACACGGGTTTTCGCCGCGCCCCGGACGGCGCCTGGACGGTGGCCGTCACCATGCGCACCAGCACGGTGGCCGAAGTCCTGCTGGGCTCCGTTGTCACCGGTTCCCTCATCCTGGCTCTGCTGCTGGGTACCGGCTTTGCCCTGGCCTGGCGCGTGGGCGGCCGCCTGGCCAGCACCCTGCAGGAACTGACCTTGCAAATCCATGCCCTGGCACAAGGCAAACCCCTGGTCGCGCACCGGCACGCGGACCGCGAATCGGCCGACATGGCAGCCGCGCTGGGCACGCTGGAACGCGACTTGCGGCGCCACCGCACGCAGCTCGAAAGCCTGGTGAGCGAGCGCACCCTGGCCCTGGAAAAATCCACGCGCCTGCTGGAAACCGTCTACGCGACGGCGCCCATCGGCATGCTGTTCGTGGGCCTGGACTTGCGCATCGTCATGATCAACCAGTACCTGGCCGCCATCCACGGGGCCAGCGTGGCGCAGCATCTGGGCCGTCCCGTGGCCGCCATGCCGTTCGACGAGGCCGTGCGCATGGAGGTGGAACGCTGCGTGCGCCAGGTGCTCGAGACGGGATCGCCCATCGTCGACCTCGAATTGCAAGGCCATGGCGGCCAGCGGCGCGAACAGCTCAGTCACTGGATCGTCTCGTATCACCCGATTTTCGGCCCCGAGCGGCAGTTGCTGGGCGTGTCGGGCCTGTGGCTGGACATTAGCGAGCGCAAGCGCAGCGAAGCGGAATTCCGCCGCTCGAAACACCTGTTCGGCACCATCATCGAAAACATCCCGGCCATGGTGTTCGTCAAGCGCGCCGACAAGCTGAGCTTTGAAATGGTCAACCGCCATGCGGAACTGACCCTGGGACGCTCGCGCGAGCAATTGCTGGGCAAGACCGACCACGACTTCTTCCCGCCGCAGCAGGCGGCCGCCTTCGTCAGCGCCGACCGCAAGCTGCTGGCCACGGGGCAGATGGTGGAAATCGAACAGGAGCCGATCAACACGGCCGACGGCACCACGCGCCACTTCACCACGCGCAAGGTGGTCTTGCGCGACGATGCGGGGCGCGCCAGCCATGTGCTGGGGGTGTCGATCGATATCACGGAACGCAAGCGCGCCACCGAGGTGCTGCACGCCACCACCTTGCGCCTGGAACAGAGCGAGCGCTTCATCCGCACCGTCACCGACAACCTGCCCGGCATGGTGTCGTACTGGGGCGCCGATCTGCGTTGCCGCTTCGCAAATAATTTCTACAATGAATGGTTTGGCCGCAGCAGCGCCGAACTGGCCGGCATCCACATGAGTGAATTGCTGGGGCAGGAACTGTTCGATGTGTATGCGCCCCATGTCGAGGGCGTGCTGGCGGGCCGGCCGCAAAGCTTCGAGCGCGACCTGCTCGACCCCACGGGCCAGGTATGCCATACGTGGACCAATTACATCCCCGACGTCGACGACGGCGGCGGCGTGCGCGGCTTTTTCGTGCTGGCGTCGGACGTGTCCGAACTCAAGCGCACGGAATTGCGCCTGCACGAACTGAACGAGCAGATGGTGCGCGCGCGACAAGGCCGAGGCGGCCAGCACGGCGAAGAGCGAATTCGTCGCCAACATGAGCCATGAAATCCGCACGCCGATGAACGCCATCATCGGCCTGGCGCGCCTGCTGGAAGAGTCGCCGCTGGAGCGGCGCGAGCGCAGCTACGTCGCGAAGATCCAGATGGCCACGCAATCGCTGCTCCATATCGTCAATGACGTGCTCGATTTTTCCAAGATCGAGGCGGGACAGATGGTGCTGGAACAGCGCCGCTTCCAGCTCGAACACCTGTTGGGCAGCGTCGGCGTGCTGCTGGCCAGCAGCGCCTGGGCGCGCGGCGTGGAGCCCGTGTTCGTGCTGGCCCCGGGCGTGCCGGACGAGCTGATCGGCGACGCCCTGCGCGTGGAACAGATCCTGATCAACCTGGTGGGCAACGCCGTCAAATTCACTTCGCATGGCGAAGTGGTGCTGTCCATCGGCATGACGGCCGAGGATGCGGCCAGCGTGACCCTGGAGTTTTCCGTGCGCGACACGGGTATCGGCATCGGCGCGGCCGAGCAGGAACGCATCTTCGACGCATTTTCCCAGGGCGACAGCGGCACCAGCCGCAAATACGGCGGCACGGGGCTGGGGCTGGCCATCTGCCGCCGCATGGTGGAATTGATGGGCGGCACCCTCAGCGTGAAAAGCGCGCTGGGCCAGGGTTCCGACTTCCGCTTCCGCTGCCGCTTCGGCAAGGCGCCGCCGCCCGAGCCGCGCGGCAAGAGCGCGCCCAGGGCCCTGTCGCTGCTGATCATCGACGACAACGCCAGCGTGCGCGCCATGCTGGAAGGCTGGTGCGCGGCGCAGGGCTGGCACAGCCGCAGCGCCGACAGCGGCGCGGCCGGCCTGGCGCTGCTGCGCGCCCACGCCGGCGGCGGGCCGGCGGCCGACATCGTCTTGCTGGACGCGGCCATGCCGGGCATGGACGGCATTTCCATGCTCACCGAGGCGCGCGCCGACGAGCACCTGGCGCTGCCGCCCGTGATCATGCTGGTGGCCGACCAGGACAGCGAAAACCTCGAACACCTGGCCGACAGCCTGATGCTGGCCGGCATCGTCTCGAAGCCGGCCACCCCGGCGCGCCTGCTGGCAGCCGTGACGGCCGTGCGGGATGGACGCAATGGCCGCAGCGCCCCGTCCGCGCTGCCCGTGTCCACTCCCCTGTCGGGCTTGCTGGAAGGCATGCGCGTCCTGCTGGTGGAAGACAATGAAATCAACCAGGAAGTGGCGCAGTACATCCTGCTGCACTCGGGCGCGCGCGTGGCCGTGGCCGCCAACGGCAGACTGGCCGTCGACTTGCTTGCCAGCACGCCGGACGCCTGGGACGTGGTACTGATGGATTTGCAGATGCCCGTCATGAACGGCTACGACGCCACCCTGGCCATCCGCGCGCTGGGCTTGCCGGACCTGCCCATCGTCGCCATGACGGCCAATGCCATGGACGAGGACCGTCTGCGCGCCATCGCCAGCGGCATGAATGCGCATGTGGCCAAGCCCATCGATGTGGACGACATGATCGAGACCCTGACCCGGCTGGTGCCGGCACTGCCGGGTACGGGCACTGGCGGCAGCGCCATGCCGGCCGCGAACTCTGTCGCGTGGATGCCCGATGTGCCGGCCGCGGTGCCCGGCATCGACCTGGCGGCGGCCCTGCACCGCTTCGGCGGCGATTACGGCGCCTTCCTGGCGCTGCTCAAGCGCTTTGAAAATTCGCAAGGCGACGCCGTCGAGGACACGCGGCGCCTGCTGGCCGCTGGCCAGACGCGGCAGGCGGCGCAGCTGCTGCACCGCGTGTGCGGCGTGGCGGCCAACCTGGGCGCCGCGCACGTCGCCAGCCTGGCAGGCGAGGCGGAAAAAACGCTGAAAACGGCGCAGTCGCACGCGACACCCGCCTTGCTGGGGCAGCTGGAACTGGCGATGGCCGAAGTCATCGAGGCGGCGCGCACCCTGCCCTCGCCCCTGCGGCGCGGACAGGGTGCGCCAGCCGCGCCCGGCAGCGCGCCGCTCGACCTGCGCGCCGGCCTGGCAGACTTGCTCGTCCTGATCCGCAACAATAACCTGAAAGCGCTGGCCCAATTCCACGCGCTGCACCCCGCCCTGCAACAATCAGACCGGGAAGCGGCCCTGGCGCTGGCCAACGCGATAGAAACCCTGAATTTTTCCGACGCGGAAAAACTCGTGCTCGATCAGCTGAAACGAGAGGAAAACAAGTGAGCTGGAC
The DNA here is from genome assembly GCF_051380725.1 of Janthinobacterium glycogeni. NCBI lineage: Bacteria > Pseudomonadati > Pseudomonadota > Betaproteobacteria > Burkholderiales > Oxalobacteraceae > Janthinobacterium > Janthinobacterium glycogeni. The sequence continues at coordinate 48,593 of NZ_JBNYXP010000017.1, forward strand.
CAACCTTGCCATGAACGGGCGCATCCTCATCGTCGATGACGCCATGGAAAACATCCAGATCCTGCACCAGTTGCTGCGCGAGGAACACGACGTGCTGTTCGCCCTGAGCGGAGAAAAGGCGCTGGAAATTGCGCATAATCAACTGCCGGACCTGATCCTGCTCGACGCCGTCATGCCCGGCATGGATGGCTATGCCGTATGCAATGCGCTGCGCGAATCGGCCATCCTCAGCGCCATTCCCGTCATTTTCGTCACGGCCCTGAACCAGCCAGAGGACGAGACGCGGGCGCTGGAAGCGGGCGCCGTCGATTTCATCACGAAACCGTTCAACGCGGCCGTCGTGCGCGCCCGCGTGCGCAGCCAGAGCTGACCATCAAGCGCCAGGCCGACGCCATGCGCGAGCTGTCGCTGACGGATACGCTGACGGGCGTGGCCAACCGGCGCAGCTTCAATGACACGATGGACAGCGAATGGCGGCGCTGCGCGCGCGACGGCGTGCCGATGGCCCTCATCATGGCCGATATCGACCACTTCAAGGATTACAACGACACGTATGGTCACCAGGCGGGCGACCTGTGCCTGCAGCAGGTGAGCGCCGCCCTGCGCCGCTGCGCCGTGCGCCCGCCCGACCTGCTGGCGCGCTACGGCGGCGAGGAATTCATCATCCTGCTGCCACAGGAAACGCGCGACGGCGCTGAAGTGGTGGCCCAGCGCATCCTCGACGAAGTGCGCGCGCTGCACATTCCCCACGCCAGATCGAGCGCCGGCCCGCACGTCACCGTCAGCCTGGGCATGGCCAGCGTCATGCCCACCGAAGGCATGGACCCCAGCGCCCTGATCCGCGCCGCCGACGCCCTGCTGTACCGCGCCAAGCATACGGGGCGGGACAGGTATTGCGCGGCGGACGGGGGGTAAAGAGGAGGCGCGCGCACCTGCGTCGGCTTACGCCCTGCGGGCTAAACCGACCTACGCCGACCTACGATGTGGGCTCAGCTTGCCACTCAGGGATAGCAACGCATCAGAAATTCCGCCACGCACACGGGTTTCGTGTCGCCTTCCCTCTCCATGGTGACGGCCCAGTTCACTTGCGCCCCTTCCGGCACGTCCTCGACAGAGAGGATGTCGAGCCGCGCGCGCAGGCGGCTGCCCACGGGCACGGGCGCGGGGAAGCGCACCTTGTTGAGGCCATAGTTGATGGCCATGCGGATGCCGGCCATGTGCAAGGCGCCCTGCAGCATGGCGGGCAGCAAGGACAATGTGAGAAAACCGTGCGCCACGGTGCAGCCGTACGGCGACTCGCGCGCGCAGCGCTCGGCGTCCACATGGATCCACTGATGGTCATCCGTGGCGTCGGCAAAGGTGTCGATGCGCTGCTGCGTGATGGTGAGCCAGTCGGAGACGGCCACGTGCTGGCCCGACAAGGCCTGGAAACCGGCGATGCCGGCGATATCACGCATGGTTTACTCCCGCCGGACGGCGGCCGAACATGCCCATGCCTTCGACGGTGGTCACCACTTCGCCATGCTGGTTGCGCACGCTCCACACGGAAATGACGATGCCGCGGTCCGGCTTCGACGTCGACGGCCGTACTTCCTTGACCAGGTAGGTCAGCTGCAAGGTGTCGCCCGCGCGCACGGGTTTGAGCCAGCGGATGCTGTCCAGGCCGGGCGAGCCCATGCTGGACGAATGCTTGAGCAGATTGTCCACCACCAGGCGCATCATCATGCCGCAGGTATGCCAGCCGCTGGCGATGACGCCCTTGAAGATGGTTTTTTCGGCTGCCGCATGGTCGACGTGAAACGGCTGCGGGTCGAAATCCGTGGCGAAGGCGATGATTTCCGCCTCCGTCACGTGGCGCTGGCCCAGGTCGATTTCCAGGCCTTGCGTAAAGTCTTCGAAATACCAGTGTTTCGGGGCGATAGCGGTCGATGCGGTCATGCGGTCTCCGTCGGCAAGAAGCCCGGCTGGGCGATAAAGCGCTCGATGTGATGGTTCACGTCGCCCAGGGTCAGGGCGATCATGGACAGGCGCTTGAAATGGTGGGCGGCAGGCAATTCGTCCGTCACGCCCATGCCGCCATGCAATTGCACGGCTTGCTGGCCGACAAAAGTGGCGGCCAGGCCCACCCGCGCCTTGGCGGCGGACACCGTGCGGCGGCGCTCCGCCACGTCGTCGCTGTCGGCCTTGGCGGCGGCCAGCATGGCCATCGAACGGGCTTGCTCCAGATGGATGAACATGTCGGCCATGCGGTGCTGCAAGGCCTGGAACTTGCCGATGGGCGCGCCGAACTGCTGGCGTGTCTTCAAGTAGTCGAGCGTGGCGGCGAAGATGGCGTCCATGGCGCCCACGGCTTCCGCGCACAGCAGCGCGGCGCCGTAATCGAGCGCCGCGTCGAGCACGGGCCAGCCCTGTCCCGCCGTGCCGACGAGCGCGTCATGCCCCAGCACCACTTGCACGAGGGTGACGGTGGCGGCGCGCTGGCCGTCGATCGTGCGGTAGTCGTGCACAGTGACGCCCGCCGCGTCGACGGGCACGAGAAACAGCGAGATGCCGTCCGTCTCCGTCTGGCCGCCGCCGCTGCGCGCCGACACGATCAGCGCACCCGCCTGGGCGCCATGGATGACGACGGTCTTCTCGCCGTCCAGCACAAAACCGTCGCCGCTGGCCGTGGCCGTCGTGGCGATGTCGTGCAGGTCATGGCGCGACTGGCGTTCACCGAGCGCGCACGCGAGCTTCAGGCTGCCGCTGGCGACCTGTTCCAGCACCGCATCGTGGCCGCCTGCCAGGGTCAAAAAGCGCGCCCCCAGCACGGTGGCGAAATACGGCTCGACCACGAGGCCACGGCCCAGCTCCTGCATCACCAGCAACATGTCGACGGCCGTGCCGTCGAAGCCGCCCGCGCCGGCCGGCAGCGGCAGGGCCGTCATGCCCAGCTCGGCCAGGGTGGCCCAGGCGGCATCGGACGTGCCGGTGGCGGAATGAATGATGGTTTGCCGCGTTTCAAACGGGTAATCCTTGTCGACCCAGCGCCTGAGCGCGTCGGCGAATTGCTGCTGTTCCTGATTAAAATGGAAGTCCATGTCGTCTCCTTCTGGCTTACAGGCCCAGGATCATCTGCGTGATGATGTTTTTCTGGATTTCATTCGAGCCGCCATAGATCGATGTCTTGCGGTAATTGAAGTAATACGCGGCCAAGGGCGCTGCCAGGTCGTCGCCGGCGCTGCTGTGCGGCGCGCCGCCGTCAAGAAATGCCGGGTCAAAAGGCAAGGCTTGCGGGCCGATGGCTTCGACCATCAGTTCCGTCAGTTGCTGCTGCAGTTCCGAGCCGCGCACCTTCAGCATCGACGCCTGCGGCCCCGGCCCCTTGCCCTCGTCGCTGATGACGCGCAAGACCGTCATTTCCAGCGCCATCAATTCGATTTCCAAGGTGGCCACCTTGGCGGCAAAGGCGGAGTCGTGCAGCAGCGGCGCGCCGCGCTTGGTCTGCTGCATGGCCAGCTGCTTGAGGAAAGTCAGCTCGCGCTTGGAGCGGCCCACGGCGGCGATGCCCGTGCGCTCGTGGCCCAGCAGATACTTGGCGTAGGTCCAGCCCTTGTTTTCCTGGCCGACCAGATTGCTGACGGGCACGCGCACGTTGTCAAAGAAGACTTCGTTCACTTCGTGTTCTTCGTCGAGCATGATGATGGGGCGCACGGTGATGCCCGGCGTCTTCATGTCGATCAGCAAGAAACTGATGCCTTCCTGCTTGCGCACCGTGCTGTCCGTGCGCACCAAGCAAAAGATCATGTCCGCATGCTGGCCCAGGGTGGTCCAGGTTTTCTGGCCATTGACGATGTAATGGTCGCCGTCGCGCTCGGCCGTGGTTTTCAGCGAGGCGAGGTCGGAACCGGCGCCCGGCTCCGAATAGCCCTGGCACCACCAGTCGTCGCAGTTCAGGATGCGCGGCAAGTAGTATGCTTTTTGTTCGGCGTTGGCGAAGGCCATGATGACGGGCGCCACCATGTTGACGCCGAAGGGCAGGATGGGCGGTGTGGCGGCGCGCGCGCACTCGTCTTCCCAGATGTGGCGCTGCACGGACGTCCAGCCCGTGCCGCCGTATTCGACGGGCCAGGCCGGCGCGGCCCAGCCTTGTTGCGCGACAATCTTGTGCCAGCGCACATAGTCGTCCTTGTCCAGACGCAGATGCCGGCGCACCTTGCGCTGCAAGTCCGCCGGCAGATGGGTGTCGAGGAAGGCGCGCACCATGTCGCGGAAAGCCGTCTCCTCGGCCGTGTAATGCAGGTCCATGTCTGTCTCCTTGTTCTTATCGGTTGCCGTGATGACTGCACGCAAGGAAGCTCAGCGCACAAAAAAGCACGACCGTTCTCAAGGATTGTACAACAGATTGGGAATGGCGCCAGGGGTTTTACATGGGCTGGCGCCATGAGGGAGAAGTGGCTGGAATGGGCGGGAATCGGTGTAAGCTGGAAAGAGATGACCAGCGGCTGTGGCTGGCAATTCATTCCCACGCCGGCGTCATTGGATTTGCTCCGAAGGAGCCATCCAGTGCCATGCCAGCCTATCCATCGATTCGCCGACCTGGCGGCAACATTAAAAACTCAGCGGTATCACACCGACCGCCAAGCCGATTCTTCTTTCTTCATGGGTGGCGGGAACAGCACACGCATTTCTATTTCACACGCAATTCATCCATGGCCCGATAAACACGTCCCCACACATCGCGCCTTTTAGCGACTTGCAATGGGGTCAAACCGTCGATGGACGGAGCGTTAATATCCGCACCGGATTCAATAAGGAATTTCACGAGCGAGACATTTACTCCGTCCGCAGCATAGTGGATAGGTTGCCAGCCATTCTTATCCTGGGCATCGATCTTTGCGCCAGCATCCAGCAATACTTTAACAACCTGTTCGTGTTGCAAGGTGTGGCTACGCTCATATCCCTTATCCACAGCAAAATGGATAGGCTGTATGCCATTGTTATCTGCATGGTCAACTTTCGCCCCGGCTGCCAACAACAGCTTGGCCGCTTCCGCATTTCCACTATAACAGGCTCCAAATAATGCTGTCTTGCCAGCCTTGTCAGTAGCATTCACATTGGCAGAAGCCGCAATCAGCATCTGCAAAATCTCCAGGCTGCCTTTCTTTTCAACAGCATGCATGAGGACAGTATTTTCGTACTTCCCACTTTTTTGCTCGATATTGGCTCCAGCATCGATTAATATCCTGGCCATCTCTGTATAGCCGCGCATGGCTGCGAAATCAATGGCGCGTGCCCCGTACTTGTTGGCAGCATCAACGTGCGCCCCTTGCTGCAGCAGTCGTACCACTTCTTTGGTGTCGCCCTTGTATGCCGCCTCATTGAGGTCATTATCAAGTGAGTCGCCTGCATAAACGGTAGACGAGACAAACATTGCCAAGCACGACAGCAGCACGACGAAAACTGACTTTATATTCAAGACATTCATATATTTTATTTTTCCTTTATTTGACATCCGCACGGCGAATCATTACCACTGCCAAAATGAGTCCATCAGTAAATCATTGCACAGGGAATTATTGCATTTTACGCAATTCCCGCGCACGTGTCCACCGCAAAGCTGGCAGTGTCAATTTGCCGCTTCCATATGAACCGGGGCGTCACTTGCAGTCACACGATAAACAGATCCCAAGTTGGCCGAATCCGAAGTTATCTGAACTACATAAAACCAGGAACCGTTCTTTATAAGACTACAGGACGGAAGTTGTGGTCGAGAAGCGCAACTGTTTTGTAGGCGCACTCAAGGAAAGTATCAAAGAATAGCAGTGTGGCGTACTTGGCAGATCCACTCATACAGGAAATCACCCATACAAATGCAGCAGCACCTGGACGGCCACAATCTTGACGATGGTCATGCTGGGGAAAATCATCGCATAGCCGAGGTTCGGGCGGTCCGACCTGGCCAGGCGGTTGGCGAACACCAGGACGGCCGGGTTGCCCGTAGCGCCGGCCGCGATACCGAGCAACTCGGGAAACGGCAGGCGCAGGAAGACCTTGCCCAGGATCACGACGAGAGCCACCACCACCAGCACCGTCACGGCCCCCAGCGCCAGCATGGGCAAGCCATCGGCGCCCACCTGCTGTACGAAGGGCAAGCCCGACGCCATGCCGACGGAGGCGAGGAAGATCGTCAATCCATAGTTGCGCATGACCAGGTTGGCCGACAGCGGCAGGCGCCAGCTGATCTTGCCCACCCTGCCCAGGCGTCCCAGGATCAGCGCCATCACCAGCGGACCGCCCGCCAGGCCCAGGATGAACGAGCCTATCCAAGGCAACGGTATCGGCACCAGACCCAGCAGCACGCCCAGCACCATGCCCATGCCCAGCGACACATAGCTGAACTCGGCCGTAGCCGTGATGGAATTGCCGAACAGCTTGCGCACGTCGGCCGCATGTTTCGCCGGCGCGATGGCCATCACCCGGTCGCCGAATTCCAGCGTCAGGAACGGGTGCGGCAGGATCATGGCGTCACCGCGGCGGATGAAGGCGATCTGCAAGGGAAAATCCTTGGACAGGTTCAGCTCGCCCAGGGGCACGCCGACGATTTCCGCGTCCGACACGAACACTTCCGTGCCGTCGAATGCGCTGCGGTCCTTCATCAGGCGGCCCGGATCCAGGTGGCCCAGCGCCGTGCGCGCCGCCTCCACGCCCGCCACCGTGCCCGACACCATCAGCGCGTCGCCCACGCCCAGCACCAGGCCCGGATCGGGCAAGCGATTCTGGTGGCCCTGACGCACGCCGATCACTTGCACGCCCGCCAGGGGACCGTCGGCCAGTTCGGACAGGGCCGCGCCCGCCAATTTCGCTTCATCGATGGTAATTTCCGACACGACGATGGGCGCCGGCGGCGGCGTCAGCACGGGTTTTAAGATGCGCCCCGCCAGGTACAGGCCCAGCATGGGGCCGACAACGCCGAACGGATACGCCACGGCATAGCCGACGGCCGCGTCACCATTGCCGTGCGACGCTTCCAGCGCCGCCTGCAGCGCGGCCGTGCTGGTCATGGCGCCGGCAAACACGCCGCTGGCCATGCGCAGCGAAATGTCGATCCACTGCCCGCCCCAGACGGAGACGGCCAGGCCGCCCATGACGGCGGCAAAGGCGATCAGATTGTGTTTCTGCCCCGCCCCGCGCAAGCCGGCGAAAAACTGCACGCCGTACTGCACGCCTATGCCATACAGAAACAGCAGCAAGCCGATGGAGCCGACCATGGGCGGCGGCACGGCACCGGGAGCAAAGGCGCCCAGCGCCAGCCCCGCGAACAGCACGCCGCCCACACCCAGCGAAAAGCCGAACACGCTGATGCGCCCCAGCGCATAACCGGCGCCGATGACGAGAAACAGGGCGAGGATGGGCGTCGACTCCAGCGTGTGGCGAAATAATTGAAGCATCAGGCAACCTTGGTCTGGGGAAGGCCCAGTTTAGCATGCACAAAAGCAACACCATACCTCGTTGACAAGCAAGCGTGTGCGGCGACCGGCAGCGTAAAAAGGGCAAAAAAAAGCCCGCTGCGGGAGCGGGCTGAATCTAATTCCTGTGAGGAAGTAGAGGAGACAGGTGCAATGATGCCGCGTCGCAACATATAAATCCAATTGTATGTTGTGATGATAGAAATATGCTTTATCAATATCTTACCCAGCAGCTATGGTTCCCGAAGCCGGATTTTTTTACATTCCTTCCGGGCTGGTCCGTTAAACCAAAGAAACACCTTTAAAAATCAGATACTTGCGGCGCATGGCACATGATTTGCGTAGTTCGGCCTGGCGCGGCAGCCCGGCAGATCGGCGGACTGCCCGCCACGTCGACGCCACGCAGCCCGCCCGGAGGATTTATGCCCCGCACTTCCCCACGCAAAGCCAGCCGGTTTTCATGGCTACGGCAGATCCTGCGCACCTTCCTCCTGCTGTGGTGGCTGGGCGCGGCATCGCTCGCCTGCGCGCAGGAGCCGCCACTGCTGATCAAAGTGATGCCGCTGGGCGATTCGCTCACGGCCGGCTATCCCTTGCAGCCGGAGCGCAGCTACCGGCTGAAGCTGCGCGCCGACCTGCTCGCGGCCGGCAAGGCAATCGACTACGTCGGCAGCGCCGGACTAGACCCCGCCAACCCGCGAGACGACCTTGCCCATCAAGGAATGGTAGGCGCCACGCTCGCCGATATCTCCGGCACGGCACCATGGAACACCTTCCATCCGGCCATCATCCTGCTGATGGCCGGCACCAACGATTTCAGGCAAGTCGACGTCCGCTCCGGTCTCGGCGCCCTGGGCCTGGTCGCCCTGGCTGGCGGGCTTGACACGCTGATCAGGAAAATCAACCAGGACTACCAGGACCGCGGCGAGAAGGTGGAGATCTTTGTCTCGTCCATCCCGCCGATCGGCTATCCCCTCGAAGGCACCGGGCCGACGGTAACGCATACCCTGCTCGATTACCTGCAATCGCAAGGACTCTCGTTTGAAATAGTCGGCGGCCAAAGCGGCGCGGTCGATCAGGCGAAGTTCACCAGCGCGGTAAAAGCTTTCCTGAACCGCAAGAAATTAAACCCTGACCTGGGCAGTATCTTCAAAGCGGCTGATGCGGACGGCGATGCCGTCCTGACGGCGAGCGAGTACGCGGCTGCCCTCCGCTTGCTGGGCGAATACATTCTGAACAAATACAATGGCGACTACAACAACAATGCCCGCACGCTGGCATTGCAGTACAACAATACGCACTTTGTGGACGCCGGCCCGCAACTGACGCTGGCGGACTACACGGACGGCACCCATCCGGCCACCCAGCAGGGCTACGACAAGCTGGCACCCGCCTGGTTCGTCGCCCTGCAGGCATTTTTCGCAAGCAATACGCATTACTGGATCAATGGCAGCGGTTTCTGGGAAGACGGCAATAACTGGTCCGCAACCCCGGACGGGCCGGGCGGCACGGTCCAGCCGACGGGCGGTACGGTGTATCTGCTGCAGCATGACGATATCGACCGGACCGTAACACGCGACAGCGCAGCCGCGCCGGCCCAGCTGCTCGACCTCAGGATCGACGCCAGCGGCACCGGCACCATGACGCTGCGCGCGCAGGCGGACCTGGAAGCCATGCTGACCGTCGTCGGCATAGGCGGCAAGGGCCGGCTGGAACAGACCGGCGGAACCATGGTCGCGCCGACCCTGCTGCTCGGTGCGGAAACGGGCAGTTCCGGTACCTACGTGCTCGACGGCGTGGACACCACGCTCAGGTCCGAGGTGGCGGACCTGGGGTTTAAAGGCAGCGGCAGCTTTACGCAGGACAATGGCAGCAACGAGGTGCTGCGCCGCCTGACCCTGGGCTACGGCGTCGGCGGTGTCGGCAGCTACACCTTGAACCAGGGCATCCTGGCTAGCAACGAAGAATGGGTGGGCATGGATGGCACTGGCGTATTCATCCAGAATGGCGGCAGCCACCAGATTGAAGCCAAGGGACCGATCCTCAGCGGCTTCGAGGGCACACTGTCGATCGGCGGCGGCCATAGCGCCTACACGCTGGCGCGCGGCGCCCTGAGCGCGCTCTTTATCTACAACAACGGCACCTTCGACTATACCGGCGGTACGCTGCAAGCCCAGTTCGTCAACAACGGCGTATTGCGGCTGCGGGGCATACGCCAGATCAAGGGCGACCTGTTCCTGCCGTTGAACGGCCAGATCCAGCTGCCGGATGCCTTTTCCAGCAGCAACCCGACGCGGCTCGAGGTCGCGGCCGGCGCGGAGCTGGAGGGCGAGATCTACGTGACGCTGGCGCCCGGCGTCACGCTCCGGCCGGGCGACAGCACCGACATCCTGCGCGCGGGCGGTGGCATCTCGCCCGTGCCGGGCGTGCTGCGCCTGCCCCTGCTTCCCGGCAAACTCATCTTGCGCGGAGAGTTAGTCGAGCAGAACCACGCGCTGCGCATCACGGTTGGCGAAGTCAACTGTGCCGACGTGGCGCTGGTGCGTCTCAGGCTGGGACAGCGCGGCCCCCGGCTGAACGGCGACGTCAACAACGATGGCGTGGTCGATGTGCGGGACCTGGCCATGATCGCGCACAAGCTGCCGGCAGGCGCCGCTTGCCCGTTTTGATCCACACCAATCCTGACCTGAAGAGGAGCACGACATGGCCACCCGACTGACATCGATTTGCCTCCAGGCCCTGGGCGCCTTGCTGGCCTGTAGCGTCCACGCCAGTGCCGCCCCGATCATCGACATCGAGCCCGAGACCCTGTTCGTGTCGCATGAGCAAAGCTTTGGCGTCAACATCGTGATCCATGACGCCACCGACCTGTTCGCCTTTCAGTTCGACCTGTCATTCGATCCCAGGCTGCTCTCGGCCACCGGTGTCGCCGATGGCGGCCTGCTGTCCGTCGGCGGCCCCGCCATCTTCTCTCCCGGCACGATAGAAAATGTGGCGGGACGCATCTCGTTCACGCTGGGCACGCTGACCGACAACTTGCCCGGCGTGAACGGCACCGGCGCCCTGGCGGGCATCGAGTTCCGGTCACGCAACGCCAGCGGCATCGCGACGCTCAAGCTGTCGGACATCATCCTGCTCGATTCGAACCTGGCCGACATCGCCTTCGCTGCGCCGTTGCCCGCGCCGATCGCCGTGGTCCCGGAACCGGGCACGCTGGCGCTGCTGGCGCCCATGCTGCTGGGCATGGCCTGGATGGTGCGGCGCCGCCCTGCGCACCTGCCGCCACAGGGATAATGCGCGCGCCCCGCCTCTTGCCTCAGCTTGCTGCCGGGCTCGTCCCCTGCCTTTCCGCCTCCACGCGCAGCGCCTCGCGCACGGCGGGACGCTCACCGACGCGCTCGAGCAAGCGCCGCACTTTCGGGAAGGCCGACAAGTCCACCTTCGCATGCGCCGACCAGCCGAGGATGGTATACAGATAGGTATCCGCGATGGAATAGCGCTCGCCCAGCAGATACGGCCCGCCGGCCGCCAGTTGCCGTTCCACATAGTCGAGGCGTGCGGCGATGCGCGAGCGGGCCACGTCCTGCGCCTGCGTGCCGTATTCCGGGTGGAACAGCCAGGGACTGTAGGCCTTGTGCAGCTCGGTGGCGATAAAGCCCAGCCACGACTGCAGTTGCACGCGCGCCAAGGAGCCCGGCGGCGGCGCCAGGCCGCTGGCCGGCGCCAGGTCGGCCAGGTATTGCACGATGGCCGTGCCTTCCAGCAAGATGGTGCCGTCGTCCAGCGCCAGCGCGGGCACGTACAGGTTAGGATTCACCTGCGCATAATCGGCGCCCGTTTCCGTGACGCGTGGAATCCTGCGAATATCGACTCTTTCCAGCTCGAGCGCGATGCCCGCCTCGATGGCCACGATGTGCGGTGACAGGGAACACGTTCCCGTTGCGTAATACAATTTCATGATCAGTCTCCTGAAAAGTTACACGGACGCGGGATCGATTTTTCCCACGTCGATGCCGTATTGGGCGATGGCGTCGCCAATCTTGCTGCGTGGCAGCTGGCCCCCGTCTGCCAGCGCCGTCAGAGCGGCCAGTACGATGAAATGGCGGTCCACTTCAAAGAAGGTGCGCAAGGATTCGCGCGTATCGGAGCGGCCGAAACCGTCCGTGCCCAGGGCGATGAAGCGCCGGTCGTGCACGAACGGACGCACCTGGTCGGCCACGATCCTCATGTAATCGGTGGCGATCACCACGGGGCCTTGCCGGCCGGCCAGGCATTGCGCGATATACGGCACGCGCGGTTCGCTGTCCGGGTGCAGCATATTCCAGCGCTGCACGGCCAGGCCGTCGCGCCGCACTTGCGTCAGGCTGGTGGCGCTCCATACGTCGGCCGCCACGCCGAAATCCTGCTGCAGCAGCACGCCGGCGGCCAGCACTTCGCGCAGGATGGAACCGCTGCCCATCAGTTGCACGCGCGGTGCGGCTGCCGTGGCTGCTGCCGGGCTTTCCTGCAGCAGATACAGGCCCTGCAAGATGCCCGCCTCGGACCCTGCCGGCATGGCCGGGTGCGGATAGTTTTCGTTGAGCAAGGTGATGTAGTAAAAAATGTCTTCCTGCTCGGCAAACATGCGGCGCATGCCGTCGTGGATGATGACGGCCAGCTCGTAGGCATAGGTGGGATCGTAGGAGATGCAGTTGGGAATCACGGATGACAGCACATGGCTGTGGCCATCGTCGTGCTGCAGTCCCTCCCCCATCAATGTCGTGCGTCCCGAGGTGGCGCCCAGCAGGAATCCCCGCGTGCGGGCATCGGCCGCCGCCCAAGCCAGGTCGCCCACACGCTGCAAACCGAACATGGAATAAAAGATGTAGAACGGAACGGTGGCCAGGCCATGGTTGCTGTACGACGTGCCGGCGGCGATCCAGGAGGCAATCGCGCCCGATTCGTTGATTCCCTCCTGCAATATCTGCCCATCCTTCGCTTCCTTGTAATAGCTGAGCTGGCCCGCATCCTGCGGCGTATACAGCTGGCCCAGGTAGGAATGGATGCCGATCTGGCGGAACAGCCCTTCCATGCCGAAGGTGCGCGATTCGTCGGGCACGATGGGCACGATGATCTTGCTCAAGGCGGGGTCTTTCAGCAGGGTGCCCAGGATGCGCACGAAGGCCATGGTGGTGGACGCGCCCCGCTCGCCGCTATCGTTGAGCTGGGTGGCGAACGCGGACAGCGGCGGTATGGGCAATGGCGCCACCTTGCTGTTGCGGGCGGGAATGTAACCGCCCAGTTGTTCCCGGCGCGCGGCGAAGTAGCGCGCTTCCTCGCTGTCCGGCGCCGGCTTCAGATACGGCATGTCTTCCAGCTGGGCATCGCTGACGGGCAAGGCGAAGCGGTCGCGAAAGGCGCGCACGGCGTCGGCGCTCATCTTTTTCAACTGATGGTTGATATTCTGCCCCTCGCCCGCCTCGCCCATGCCGAATCCCTTGACGGTCTTGGCCAGGATCACGGTGGGACGGCCCTGCGTGCGCATGGCTTCCGCGTAGGCCGCGTGGACTTTTTCGGGATCGTGGCCGCCGCGCGTCAGCTGCCAGATCTCGTCATCCGTCATGTGCGCCACCAGCGCCAGCAGTTCCGGATACTTGCCAAAGAAATGCGCGCGCACATACGCGCCATTCTGCGATTTGAAGGTCTGGTAATCACCGTCCACGCATTCCATCATGCGCTGACGCAACAAGCCGCTGGTGTCGCTCTGCAATAAGGCATCCCAGCCGCTGCCCCAGATGACCTTGATGACATGCCAGCCCGCCGCGCGGAAGGTGCCCTCGAGTTCCTGGATGACCTTGCCGTTGCCGCGCACGGGACCGTCGAGGCGCTGCAGGTTGCAGTTGACGACAAAGATCAGGTTATCGAGACGCTCGCGGCCGCCCAGGGCAATGGCGGCCAAGGACTCTGGCTGGTCCATCTCGCCATCGCCGAGGAAAGCCCACACCTTGCGGCCCTGGTGCTCCTTCAAGCCACGGTACTCGAGGTAGCGCATGAAACGGGCCTGGTAGGCGGCCGTCAGCGGCCCCAGGCCCATCGATACCGTCGGGAATTGCCAGAAATCGGGCATCAGGCGGGGATGCGGATACGACGACAAGCCCTCGCGGCCCGCTTCGCGCCGGTAGTTGTCCAGCTGCGCTTCCGTGATGCGGTCTTCCAGATAGGCGCGGCCATAGATGCCGGGCGCGGAATGGCCCTGGATGTAGACCAGGTCGCCGGAAAACTGCGCCGTCTGGCCGCGGAAGAAATGGCTGAAACCCACGTCGTACAGCACGGCCGCCGACTGGTAGGTGGCGATGTGGCCGCCCACGTTCGAGTGTTTGGCCGCGCGCAGCACCATCACCATGGCGTTCCAGCGGATGTAGGCATTCAGGCGGCGCTCGATGGCCAGGTCGCCCGGATACGCGGGCTGGCGCGCCGTGGCGATGCTGTTGGTATAGGCGGTGGTGACGCGGCCGGGCATGCCGCCGTGCTGCGCGGCATCGATATCGACCAGCCGGTCGATCAGGTAGTGGGCGCGCGGACGCCCTTCCACGGCGACGACGGCCTGGATCGCCTCCAGCCATTCTTGGGTTTCCTGCGGATCGATATCGGGTACAGCGAGGGGTGGGGTCATGGCAGTCTCCTGGGGTGGGCATTCATCGTCACGATCGATTGCCGTTGCAATCATTGCACTTGCAATCGTTATGCCGGCCATTGTATAGCGCTATAATTGCATTTGCAACTGTGATCGTTCTGGAGGAATACCGATGTCTGCAACTGAGTCCGCAAGCAAGTCCGCAACGGCGCCCGACCTGTGGTTTGCGTTCGTGCGCACGCACCGTTTGATGATCCGCGAGATCGAGCGCCGCCTGGCGGCAGCCGACCTGCCCGTGTATGCGTGGTATGACGTGCTGTGGGGGCTCGAAAGCGGCCCGGACGGTTCGCGCCGCATGCACGAACTGGCCGATGCGCTGGCCATCGAACGCTACAATCTGACGCGCCTGGTGGACAAGCTGGAAACGGACAGGCTGGTGACGCGCACGCGCTCGCAGGAAGACGGGCGCGCCGCCTTCGTGTCCATCACGGAAGATGGCAAGGTCCTGCGCAAGAAGATGTGGGCCGTGTACCAGGCCACCGTAGCCGACCTGTTCCTGGCGCAATTTACCGGCGGCGAGCAGCAGGACTTCAGCGCCGCCCTGGCCCGCGCCGCCGAGGCGGCACGCGATGCAGCTCAGAGCAAGGCGTAACGCCGCAGCGCGTATTCGACGAACTGCAGCGGCAGCGCACCATCGTCGGCCAAGGCCTTCAAGGCGGTGACGGCCAGCCATGGCGCGCTGACCTCCATCATGGCATCCGCGCCGACAGCGATGAAACGCCCGCTCACATGGCCGCCGATCTGCCCCGCGATGTGCTGCCCGTAGCCGGTGACGGCGATGACGGGTGCGGTGTTGTCATCGAGACAGCGCCGCACATGGGCCAGTCTTGGAGTGGCGCGCGGGTGACGCAGGTTCCACTGCTCTGCCGCCTGCGCATCGCGCGCCAGGCGCGTGTAGCTGGGGCAACTCCACACTTGCGCGACGATATCCCAGTCTTCCTGCAGCAGGCGGGCGGCAGCGGCGACGACGGCCAGCATCCTGCCCGCCCCGCACAGGCGCACCCGGCATGGCGCCGGACCCGGCGGCGACACGCGGTACATGCCCAGGCTGGCCGCTGCCGCATCGGCGGCCGACAGGGGCGCCACCACCACATCCGTATCGTCATCATGCGTGGCCAGATAGTAATAACCTGACTGCTGTTCCAGGTACAGTGTTTCCAGTGCCGAGCGCAGGATGGCGCGCACTTCCTCGCCCGTCGCCGGGTCGAACGGCATGCAATTGTGCTGCGCGGCCAGCCAGGCGGGCAGCGCGGGCTGCACGCCCTTCGGCCAGCGCGAGGCGTGCGTTTCCGCATCGCTGCAGACGATGCCGCGCTCACCCGATTCGACCAGCAACGCGCGCAATGCCGGAAGCGAGGCTGCGCTGCACAGGTAGAGCAGCGGCTTTTCCGCCTGCGTCGCAGCGTGGCGATAGCGAACAGCCCAGGCGCCCGCGGACGCGCCCACGTCCCACGCGTCGCCGTCCGATAAGGGCGGCGCCTGCGCGTCCACCTTGCGCATCCGCGCCACCACCGCGCCGCCCTGCTTCAGGCTGGGCACCATGGTGCCCAGCGCACGGCGCGGCGAAGCATGTGCCAGTGGCAAGCCCGACTCTGGCGCCAGCGCGCTCATGCAGGCATGGGCGGCGCGGCCCGTTTCGCCACCTGGCAGTGGAGAATGGGAAATAAAAGGGGGAGTATGCATGGCGGCTCCTGTTTCCGTATCGCTTGCGCAAGGCAGACATTGCCTATACGATTGCAAATGCAATCATTGTAGTTGCAATCCTATGCGCGAGCAAGGGACGTAAAAGCCAACCGAATCTCCTGCCTTCAAGGTGAAAAATGACACTGAACAATTCTGAAACCGTGCGCATGGCCTACGCCGTGAAACTGACGCATGCGCAAGTCGAGGCGGCGAAGACGCTGTATGCCGCGCACTTCGGCAGTGCCGACAACCCGCAGGCGCTGGCCGCCATCATCGCGGCGCTGGCACGCAACTACAGTTCCGCCGTGGCGGCGAATGTGCTGTAGCGCATCGCGCAGGACGCGGGCAAAAAAAAAGCCCGCTGCGGGAGCGGGCTGAATCTAATTCCTGTGAGGAAGTAGAGGAGACAGGTGAATGATGCCGCATCGCAGCATCATTATCCAATTGCATGTTGTGATGATAGAAATAGGTTTCATCAATATCTCATCCAAGTCGTTCCAAAAATAATGCGTTTTCGATGCGATCGTTGTTCGCGCGTCACCAGCACGCGGGCTTGCTCGACGGTTACGCAAGTCCGCAACGCAAACCCTGGCGGCACTGTCTCGGCATCGCGCGCGATGACTTGCGGATCATTGAGCACATCATAGTCGGCACCCTGGAACAACAATTTCTCGATGCCGGCGTCTCCCGTTGGCAACGGCTTGACGACGATGAGCGACCAGTGGCCCTCATCGCCCAGGAATTGCTTTTGCTTCAGGAACGCGTTGACACGATCTGCATGCGGCGCCGAGTCGCCTAGCTCGCTCTGATACAGCGTCAGCGGGCACAGCACCGTGCCGGCCGGCCATCCCACATCGGGCAGCGCTGCGAGCGTGCCCGGACGCAACTGGGCCAGATGCCGGTCGAGCGGGTGCCGCTCCTCCGAACAGGCACCGAGCGCCATCAGCGCAAGCACGCCGGCGGCGCGGAACAGAGGATTCATCAGTGGGCTTTCTTCATGAGGGCAGGATGACGTGAAGGTATGTTAAGCGATAAGCCGATGAAAACGGGCAAAAAAAAGCCCGCTGCGGGAGCGGGCTGAATCTAATTCCTGTGAGGAAGTAGAGGAGACAGGTGAATGATGCCGCATCGCAGCATCATTATCCAATTGCATGTTGTGATGATAGAAATACGATGCCGCTATATCTCAGCCATAACGCGCTCCCCGCCCCTCCTCCATCCTTAGGTCACGTTCTCGCCGCGCAAGGTTTTCGCGGCCGCCACCATGTTGGCCAGCGCGGGAATCACTTCTTTCCAGCCGCGCGTCTTCAGGCCGCAATCGGGATTGACCCACAGGCGCCGCGCGGGAATGCGCTGGGCCGCCTTGCGCATCAATGTCACCATCTGTTCCTGGCTCGGAATGTTGGGCGAGTGGATGTCATACACGCCGGGGCCGATTTCGTTCGGGTAATTAAAATCATCGAAGGCGTCCAGCAATTCCATGTCCGAGCGCGACGTTTCGATGGTGATCACATCCGCATCCATGCCGGCGATCTGCGCGATGATGTCGTTAAATTCCGAATAGCACATATGCGTGTGGATCTGCGTTTCGTCGGCCACGCCATTGGCCGTGATGCGGAACGACTCCACGGCCCAGCCCAGATACTCGGCCCACTGGGATTGACGCAGCGGCAAGCCTTCGCGCAGCGCCGCTTCATCGATCTGTATCACGCGGATACCGGCGCGCTCCAGGTCCTGCACTTCGGCACGCATGGCCAGCGCCAGCTGGTAGCACGACACGGAACGGGGCTGGTCATCGCGCACGAAGGACCAGTTCAGGATCGTGACGGGACCCGTCAGCATGCCTTTCATCGGCTTGTCCGTCAGCGACTGGGCGTAGGTGCTCCATTCGACCGTCATGGCGCGGGGGCGGCTGATGTCGCCGAACAAGATGGGCGGCTTCACGCAACGGGAACCGTACGATTGCACCCAGCCGAACTGGCTGAAGGCGTAGCCGTCAAGCTGTTCGCCGAAATATTCCACCATGTCATTGCGTTCCGCCTCGCCGTGCACGAAGACGTCCAGACCCAGGGTTTCCTGTTCCTGGACGCAATGGGCAATTTCCGCCTGCATCAGTTTTTTGTAACTGGCGGCATCGAGCTGGCCGTTGCGCAATGTGCTGCGCGCCTGGCGGATTTCCGCCGTCTGCGGGAAAGAGCCGATGGTCGTCGTCGGATACAGCGGCAGTTGCAGTAGCGCAGCTTGCTTGACGGCACGCTCCGCATAAGCGCTCGCGCGCTGGCCCATGCTTGCGGCTATGCGTGCCACGGCCGCTTTCACATCGGGATTGTGCACGCGGCTCGACTGGCGGCGCGCTTGCACGGCCGCATGATTGGCATCGAGCGCCGCCTGCACCGAGGCGCGGCCCTTGTTCAGGGCGCCGGCGATGGTACGCACTTCATCAAGCTTCTGGCGGGCGAAGGCCAGCCAGGATAGGATATCGGCGTCGAGCTTTTGTTCGCTGGCCAGGTCGACGGGCACGTGCAGCAGCGAGCACGACGGGGCAATCCACAGCCGGCCTTGCAGGCTGGCATGCACGGGTTCCAGCCATGCCAGCACTTGCGTCAAATCCGTCTTCCAGATATTGCGGCCATTCACCACGCCCAGGGACAGCACGCTGGACGCTGGCAATTGCCCGATCACTTGATCCACCTCATCGCGGGCATTGATCGCGTCCAGGTGCAGCCCCTGCACGGGCAGCTTGCACGCCAGCGCCAAATTGTCTTGCAGCTTGCCGAAATACGTGGCCAGCAGCAGCTTGACGTGATTGACCTTGCTCAAGGCATCATAGGCCGTGACGAAGGCCTGCTGCCAGGCGCCGTCGAGTTCCGTGACGAGTATCGGTTCATCGATCTGCACCCATTCCACGCCCTGGCCCGCCAGTTCCTGCAGCAATTGCACGTAGACGGGCAGCAAGCCTTGCAGCAGCGCCAGCTTGTCGGAATCATCCTTGGCCTTGCCCAGCCACAAATAGGTGACAGGGCCAATCAGCACGGGTTTGGCCTTCACGCCGAGCTGGCGCGCTTGCGCCAGTTGCCGCAGCAGGCGGCTGCTGTCGAGCTTGAATTGCGTCTCGGCCGAAAATTCCGGCACGATGTAGTGATAGTTAGTGTCGAACCATTTCGTCATTTCACCGGCGTGGACGCAGCTGCAATCGCTGTCGCTGGCCGAGCGGCCGCGGGCCACGCGGAAATAGTTGTCGAGGGCGGCGCCTGCCAGGCCGCGCACGCGCTGCGGCAGGTTGCCCAAGGTGAAACTCAGGTCCAGCACCTGGTCGTAGAAGGAAAAGTCGCCCACGGGCGCCAGGTCCAGCGCGTGCTGGTCTTGCCAGTGGCGCTGGCGCAATTCGGCGCCATGGCCTTCCAGCGCGTCCAGGCTGCTTTGGCCCTTCCAGTAGTCTTCCAGCGCGAATTTCAGTTCGCGTTTGGCGCCGATGCGCGGGTAGCCCAGATTGTGTGTCGTGACGGTCATGGTAGTGCCTCCTGGTGAAGTATGGAGTCATCATAGAGGCTTTCATCCATGAAAAATTATGGTAAAACCTCATACATCCATTATTTTTATTCATGTGAAACCATGTTTGAATGTATGCACGAGGCCGTGCCGCGCGAAGTGAGCGCCTCGTTCGCCGCGCGTGCCGGCCGGCACCCGGAACCAGAACGACAGGCAAAAAAAAGCCCGCTGCGGGAGCGGGCTGAATCTATTTCCTTGGAGGAAGATAGAGGAGACAGATGAATGATGCCGCGTTGCAGCATATAAAACCACTTTATATTCGTGATGTCAGAAATACGCCGCAGTGATATTAGGGGCAACAAACAATTCCATGCGGCAATTTTTATGCTGACGCTTCCGTCTTTCCGTCGCCGGAACGCAACATATTCTTGATGCCGCGCAGCGCCTGCCGCACCCGCGCCTCGTTTTCGATCAGGGCGAAGCGCACGTATTCGTCGCCGTATTCGCCGAAACCGATGCCGGGCGACACGCTCACCTTGGCCTTTTGCAGCAGCAGCTTGGCAAATTCCAGCGAGCCCAGGTGACGGTAAGCTTGCGGGATGTGCGCCCAGATGTACATCGACGCCTTCGGCTTTTCCACCATCCAGCCCGCTTCATGCAAGCCTTTCACCAGCACGTCGCGGCGGCGCTGGTACTGCGCGCAGATGTCCGTCACGCAGCTTTGGTCGCCTTCCAGCGCGGCAATGGCAGCCACTTGCACGGGCGTGAAACTGCCGTAATCGTGGTAGCTCTTGATGCGCGCCAGCGCCGCCACCAGTTCCGCATTGCCCACCATGAAGCCGATGCGCCAGCCCGCCATGTTGTAGCTTTTCGACATGGTGAAAAACTCGACGGCCACGTCGCGCGCACCGGGCACCTGCATGATGGACGGCGCCTTCCAGCCATCGAAGGTGATATCGGCATACGCCAGGTCATGCACCACTAAAATATTGTGCTGCTTCGCCAGCGCGACGACGCGCTCGAAAAACTCCAGTTCCACGCATTGCGCGGTGGGGTTCGATGGAAAACCCAGCACCATCATCTTCGGTTTCGGATAGCTTTCGCGGATCGCGCGTTCCAGTTCGGCAAAGAAATCCACGCCCGGCCCCATGCGCACGGAGCGGATGTCGGCGCCCGCGATGACGGCGCCCCAGATGTGGATCGGGTAGCTGGGGTTAGGCACCAGCACCGTGTCGCCCCGGTCCAGGGTCGCCAGCATCAGATGGGCCAGGCCCTCCTTCGAGCCGATGGTGACGATGGCTTCGCTGTCCGGATCGATGTCGACCTCGTAGCGCTTCTTGTACCAGTGGGCAATCGCGCGGCGCAGCCGGGGAATGCCCTTGGAGGCGGAATAGCCGTGCGTGTCGGGACGTTTCACCGTCTCGACCAGCTTGTCGACGATGTGCGCCGGCGTGGCGCCATCGGGATTGCCCATCGACATATCGATGATGTCCTCGCCACGGCGGCGCGCGGCCATCTTGAGCTCGGCGGTGATATTGAAAACGTAGGGGGGAAGGCGATTGATGCGCGAAAAGCTGCGCGGAGCTTGGCTGTCGGTCATGGTTATCTCTGTACGTAAGCGCCCGGATCCGTCCGAGCGACGTTGGCGCAAGAGCCTATCTCTGCAGGGGATGTATTTATCTGCCGAGATAGGCTCCAAGTGCGCCTGAGAAGATACTAACCCGGCTTTGCCGACATTGGCAAGGCCGATTCGGACAGGCTACAATACGCGCTGATCGAAAATGAGCGCACCGGTTGGTAACCCGGTAAGTGCCCGGCACCGTCCGGCATGCTCCCGCCCACGCGGACCCACGGCGCTGACCCTTGGCTGTTACACCAGCCGGTGAGGTGTTCTGGTTCGTGCATTTTTCCGCCGCGCCATCCCTCCCCTGCTTTGATTAGGAATTAAAACGGATGGCAACACACGATACCGCAGCAACCGGCATGACCCTGGACCGCGCCAGCATGGAACAACAGCTGGCCCTGCCGGTGCGCCACTTCATCGATTGCGCCTTCGACGGCGAAGACCTGTCGCGCCTCGACTTGCAGGGCTGCACGTTCGAGCGCTGCACCTTTGCCGAAACGAATTTGTTCGCCAGCAAGCTGGGGCGCAGCACATGGCGCCGCTGCCGCGCAGGCAGCGCCGATTTCGAATCCGTCGACGCCGTCGACGCCACGTTTGAAGGCTGCGACCTGAACAACACGAAATGGCGGCGCGCCAAGCTGGCCTCGGCCACCTACCGCGGCTGCAAGCTGACGGGCGCCTCGTTCGAGGAAGTGGCCCACCTGGGTCTCACCTTCGAAGACAGCCTGCTGGTGGGCGCCGACCTGCGCGGCTTTTCCTTCCGCAAGGCCATACTCAAACAACTGGACTTTTCCGACGCCTACCTGGCCGGCTGCGACTTCCGCGACGCCGTCTTCGAAGGCGGCAGCTTGCGCAACGCCACCATCAAACTGGCGAAGTTCCAGGGCGCGGACTTGCGCGGCGCCGATATCGACGGTTTCAAATTGAGCGAAGCGTCCTTGCTGAAAGGCGCCGTCATCACGCATGCGCAGGCGGCCAACTTCATGCGCGCGCTCGATCTGGTGGTGATCTAAGCCTTGACCCACTGCCGTTCTTAAAAGCAAGCTTGCGGTAGAAGCGGGTTGCCGCAACGAAGGGTTCTGGGCTGCTGGCATTGCTTGTTTCATGTCCATCGCCCACTCTGCGTCGCTCGCCAGTGGTTTTTCAGACCCACACGACTTCTCACGCCACGCGATTCACCATACTCCATGCCAAATAATGCGTGCTATATTCCGCACGCAGGTTTCCATTAAACATCCGCCGACGATAGTGCCCAATTACAATGATGAAGATAATAAAAATAATCTTATTCATACTGCTGTGCATCCTGACATCCATCACCATTCCGCCAGCGGGAATAATCTTTAGTTTTATGGCGCTGCGTGAAAACAAGGAGAGCATCAGAAAATTTATCGTCAAGATATCGCCCGACACCGAAAAAATCATCCCTGCGCTGATCGAAAGATATAACGATCCCAAAACCATTATTTCACTTGTTATTTTTTCCATTGCCACGATAGGTGGCCTGATCCTCCTGGTCTCGCACCTACATGTCCAGGAAACAGATGATTATGTCAGTTACATTCTCGAACAGGTGGCGCTGACAGGCATTCTCGTCGTTGGGGTGTCAGGCATTGCATGGGTACTATTTTCGCTGAATTCCGTTTTTGCAAGCCTGCTGGCAAAAGTGGGGGTTTCCCTGGCGGTGTCTGCCTGCGTGATTTTTTCGCGCCTGAGCGCTGTCGATTTTTTTGCGGCCAATTTTCCTTTTCCGCCTTCCTACCTGCCCTTTTCATTTGGCCTCGCCACCCTGATATTTGCCTTCTCGTTCAGCGCCTTTGCCTATGCTGTGCTGGCAATCATTTTCGAGGTCATTTTCCTGTTGTTCTTGTTTATTTTCGATTTCAAGACCAATAAAAAAACCACTTACTTCCTCTTTGCAATCTCCATTGCTGGCTTTATCGGAAGTTATTCGGCGGCCCAGGCCATGATCCAAGGTATCTCAAACAAGGGGCCACTGTTCATGATCAAGGCCGCTGAACGGTATGACTTCACTACCAATCATATGTGCCAGGTACAGGCGGGTGAAACTGTCCTCTTCATTGACAATGTAGCGGATCGCGCGATTGCAGCGACTTTCCCGCCGCCCCCGCCAGGCGAAAAAATTTCCCCTCGGAATATCTCTGATGCCATATTAAAAAGCTATCTGCCGACACATTTCCGCACCGTACATTGCAACCAGCTAGCCGAAGTACAAAAGGAAGCTGGCTGGTGCGGCAGTCCCCAACGTTATGGCTATTGTGATGCCGATGGCAAACTGCGCAAATAAACAGGCAAAAAAAAGCCCGCTATGGAAGCGGGCTGAATCTATTTCCTTGGAGGAGATAGAGGAGACAAGTGCATCTTGCGGCATCGCGGCATATCACGCCACTTTATATTCATGATGATAGAAATATCCATTAGTGATAATGTGATGCCATCAGGGTTTCAAGCCGGGCGACGCGTGGTCAGCGGCAAAAATTCTCCCAGCCACACCAGCAGGGCCAGGCCCGGAAACGCCATACCGGTCAGCAAGGTTGCCTGCCAGCCATAGCTGGCATACACCCAGGCGCCGATGGCCGAGCCGGCCGCGCCGCCGGCAAAGAACAGCGCGAAATACAGCCCGTTCAGGCGGCCCCGCACTTCCGCACCCAGGCTGAAGATGGCGCGCTGGCCCAGCACCAGGTTGGCCGCCACGCCCATGTCGAGCACGATGGAAGCGACTACCAGCAAGCCCAGCGCCACGTGCTTCGATTCCGGCGCCAACATCGGCAAGGCAAACGCGACGATCCCCAGCGCCAGCGCGGCAGCCGTGGCAGGCAAGGTGTGGCCCGCGTCCGCCAGGCGGCCGGCGATGGGCGAGGCGACGGCGCCCGCCATGCCGACCAGGGCAAAGATGGCGATGCCCGTTTGCGTCAGGCCGAACGCGGGGCTGGCCAGCACCAGCGGCGTGACGGTCCAGAACAGGCTGAAGGCGCCAAACAGACCAGCGTGGTAGGCGGCGCGGCGGCGCAGGACGGGCGTACCCAGCAGCAAATGCCACAACGACGCCATCAAGGCCGGATAGCGCATGTTCGACACGGGCTGGCGCACGGGTAAGGCACGGCGCAGCACCAGCGCCAGCAATACCATCAGCACGGCGGCGCCGCCGAACACCACGTGCCAGCTCGCGTGGTCCGCCATCAGCGACGCCACGGGACGGGCCAGCATGATCCCCAGCAACAGGCCGCTGACCACCTTGCCCACCGTTTGCCCCCGCGTCGCTTCCTGCGACAGGTGGGCGGCAAACGGCACGATCACTTGCGCCGCCACGGAACCGAGGCCGATGGCCAGCGCCGCAGCCAGGAACACGATGGCGCCCGTGGAGACGGCCGCCACCACCAGCGCCGTGGCCGTCACCAGCAAGGCGGTGACGATGAGGCGGCGGTTTTCCAGCAAATCGCCCAGCGGCACGACAAACAGCAGGCCCAGGGTGTAGCCCACTTGCGTCAGGGTGACGATCAGCCCGGCCGCCTTGGCCGACAGGCCCGTCGAGGCGCTGATGGGCCCGACGAGGGTTTGCGCGTAATACAGATTGGCCACGATCAAGCCGGAAGCGATGGCCAGCAGCAGCACCATGGCGGGTGAAATATCGTGGGAAGCGGAAGGTGAGGCCTTGTTCATGTTGTTTCCTCGGTTCGGTAGGGATGTGGCTATTCTAGTCAAACCAGAGCTCAAGATAATTAGGGCATAATCCACTTACACTTTTCACATAAGATGAACAATCAAGATGGACAAGATCAAGGCCATGCAGACCTTCGTGCGCATCGTTGAAGCCAACAGCTTTTCCAAGGCGGCCGAGACCTTGAATTTGCCGCGCGCCGCGCTGACGGCCACCCTGCAAAAGCTGGAAGCCTACCTGGGCACGCAATTGCTGCAGCGAACCACGCGCCGTTTGTCGCTGACGCCGGAAGGGGCCGAGTACTTTCGCCATTGCCTCGATATTTTGAAAGCCGTCGAGACGGCGGAACTGGCCTTCCGTGGGCCCGATGCGAAAAAACCGCGTGGCTTACTGCGCATCAATCTGCCCAACACGGTAGGCCGGCGCCTGATCATTCCCCATATCGCGCAGTTTCACGCCGCCTGGCCGGACGTGCAACTGCAGCTGAGCCTGACGGACCGCCTGGTCGACCTGACGCAGGAAGGCATCGATTGCGCCTTGCGCGTGGGTACCTTGCAAGACTCCGCCTTCATCGGCAAACAGGTCGGCCTGATGCGCTTCGTCACCTGCGCGTCCCCTGCCTACCTGGCGCGCCACGGCACGCCGCACACCCTGGCCGACTTGGCCGCGCACAGCGGCATCATGCATTACTCGGGCCGCACGGGACGCGCTTTCGACTGGGATTTTCAACAAGGCAAGGAGGTCGTGCGCGTGCAGATGGCCGGCCCCATCGCCGTCAACGATGCCGACGCCAGCGTCGCCTGCGCCTTGCAGGGGCTGGGACTGGCGCAGGCGGCCGTGTACCAGGTGCGCGAACACCTCGACAGCGGCGCCCTGGTGGCCGTGCTGGCCGATCACCCGCCGACGCCCATGCCCATGTCCTTGCTGACGCCGCAAGGCCGGCTGGCCACGCCCAAGGTGCAGGCGTTTGCCGGCTGGATCACGGCCCTGCTGGCGGAAAATGCGGATGTGCAGGCGGGCGCATGAAATCCGGGGCTGGGTGCTAATAAGCATGAGACCCTATTTTTGGAAAGTCAAAGCGTTCTCCACTGCTTTTCCGCATCGCAACAAGAAAATTGCCGACCGTACCTTTGGACCCTAACCCTGCTGACTCGACGAAGTGAGTATGGTACCGATGAAGTGGCCAGGCTCATGCACGGCATTTTTGCCCAATAGTAGTCGGCATCAATAGGGAATTTTCCCAGCTAAGCAGGGAAAATTCGAAGCCCACCCGCAAACTTAGCAGGCGTCCAGAAAACTGTGCGCCACGACTTCAAAGGAAGCGAAGGACTCTTCGAAACTCGGCGGGTCGAGGTCATACACAAGTGGCATGAGATTTCGCGTGTAGCGCTCTTTCAGCTCGCCATTTTCTTTCGCGGCAATCAAAGTCCGCTTAAGCACAGACACGGGGTCGACATCGAATTCGGGGTTTTGCCCTTTGAATTCGTCTCGGTCGCTCAAGACAAGCCGTGAGAAAATACCCTTAGCGGCAGTAAGGGAATCACCCGACTGCTCCGCAATCCTGGCGACATCGTAGACATGCCGCACCAGCGCAGGGTCGATATCTCCTTTAGTCTGGTGGCCGTCCCATTTGTAGGCGCAACGTCGTAGCAAAGAGAGAACTTTTTCCGCCATGGTCTCAGCCACCGAAATGCAATCAATCGAGAGCGTTGTGCTAGGCGCAATGCCCGCCAACGATTCATAGAGATAGCCAAACTCTCGTTTTTCGAGTGGTAAAAGAGGGGAGCGTTGAATCAGTTCAAGCTTAAGCTCGGGCCGTAGGCTTGGGAGTTGGTCGTATGCCGACTTATAACCGGCACCGACCACATAGTAACGGTGCGCATCGCGAATGCGCGGATTTTCACCTCCGTCAGGGTACGCGAGCAACGGGAATCCCAACGTCGCCAACAATGAAGGGAGAACTTCGTGTAATGCGATTAAGCGAACACGGTCTCCGCGCCCCTTCTTCAGGGGTTTGGGCGTTGGCGACAGCAAAACTTTAATGTCGATGTCTTCCGACATTCGATTGATGAGTCCATGCGCTTTGGACAGACACGTCCCACCAGCGAAAACTAACTGAATGCCAACGTCATGGCGAGTTAGCTCTCCCCCTCGCGTGTTGAGGTCGCTGAAATGGTCGTGCGAAACCTGGAGCTCGCTCAATCCTTTGAGAAGCTCGGTGATATGGATATCTTTTTCAGCGGTCTGTACCGGCAGGCCCCGAAGGAGTCCCTCCGCAGCAAGGTCTTCAAGCGCTCGCTGTTGTTTGTCCGTAATCGTTCTCATAGACTACCGAGCGGCCTCCCACCGCAATTTTCCTGCGGATACGTTGGCCACCAGTATTGGCAACGAAGGCCCCTGGAAGTTGGGTTGTCTTGCCGGAATTATATGCCGCAGCTGCCTTACTTGGGCGTACTGTTACCCCTAATTTTTTCAACGCCTCAGTCGCCAACGTCTCAAGACTGCCTGCCGGGATAGTCGCCCCTGTAACAGAACTCTTGCGTGTTTTGGCGTAGACGCCAGTCCCAATCCTGACCAGCACGCCCTTAGCCTGCAACGATTTAAGTGCCTCGGTCACCTGTGATGCACTTCCCAAACGGGCTATTTCTGCTCGCAAAATTACATTACCAGTACGCTGTTTCACTGACCGAAGCATACGCTCTTCAAGTTTCATTTTCACTCCTGCCAAGGGTGCACATCAAAGACTATAGCAACCTCCCAGCAATTGTCAAGACTAATCCTTATATAACAATGACTTACGTCGACACACATTACCGACTGGCGAGCAATATCTGAAACAATTTCAAGCACGTAAATTACTTGAGAGAATTACCGCAAACCTCTTGACCAAGTTGCCGCCATAAGGTCAGAGGGCACCATCAGCGGCAACATTTGGTTGCCAACGACTTATTAACACCGCCGGGACAAAAAAAAAGCCCGCTACGAGAGCGGGCTGAATCTATTTTCTTGGAGGAGAATAGAGGAGACAAGTGCATTATGCTGCATCGCGGCATATCCATCCAATTGATTGTTGGAATGATAGAAATACACTAAACAGATAACTCTCCCTCGCCCCAAAACAAAAGCTGGGGTCAGACCCGGCGGGTCTGACCCCAAGTTCATTACTTCGCTGCCGTCACCGGCGTCGCCTTGCCATCCGCGCCATACGGCAAGACCTTGGCCGCCATGCGCGTATCGGCCTTGATCAGCGCCACCTCGTCGGCCAGGATGCGCGCCGCTTCGTTCAGCAGCACGTCCTTGGCGCTCTTGGCGGCCGTTTCGGCGTCCAGTTCGGCGCTCAGCGCGCGCTCGTCGCCCTGCAAGCCGTCGTCGGTGCGCAAGGCGCCCTTCACGGCGGCGATCTGCTTGGCTGTCTTGCTGGCCGCTTTCGCGCCCTTGAGCACGTCTTTCGGATCGGGAATCACCACGAGGTCGTCGGCCGGATTCGAAATTTGCGCAATCAGGCGCTTCTCACGCGCCTTGGCGCGCGCTTCCTGGGCGTCGCGCTCCTTGCGGCGCACGGTTTCATTGAGCGAAATCTGGTTTTCCTTGCGCTGCTTGACGACGAGGGCGATGTCATCGAGCAAGTACTGGAAATCCTTGTCCTTGGCCACGCGCGCTTCATGCTTCTTGTCCAGCAGCGGCACGATATCCTTCAGGTCGCCCGTCGGCATGTACGGCGCCGGCTTGATGGCCACCCATGGCAGGGCATTGTCATAGCTCGATTCGCCGAAGTTTTCCGTGTCCGACATGGCCGGCAGCTTGATGTCGGGGGTGACGCCGCGCAACTGCGTGGTGCCGCCGTTGATGCGGAAGAACTGGGCGATGGTCATTTTCAGCTCGCCGAAACGGGCTTTCTCGCTGCCGCCGAAACGGTCGAGGTTGAACAGGGTTTGTACGGTGCCCTTGCCGAAGCTGCCTTCGCCGATGATGACGCCTCGGCCGTAATCCTGCACGGCGGCGGCGAAAATTTCGGAAGCGGAAGCCGAGCCGCGGTTGATCAGCACGCCCATCGGGCCATCCCAGGCCAGGCCGGAATTGGTGTCGCTTTCCACGTCGACCTTGCCTTCGGCATTGCGCTGCATCACGACCGGGCCCTTGTCGATGAACAAGCCCGTCAGTTCGACGGCTTCGTTCAGCGAACCGCCGCCGTTGTTGCGCAGGTCGATCAGGACGTTGTCGACCTTGTCCTTCTTCAGCTCGGCCAGCAAACGGCTGACGTCGCGCGTGGCGCTTTTAAAGTCCTTGTCGCCACGGCGGCGCGCTTCGAAGTCCTGGTAGAACGTCGGCAGGGAAATGACGCCGATGCGGCGCTTGACGCCGTTCTCGCGCACTTCGATGATCGATTTCTTCGCCGCCTGCTCTTCCATGCTGATTTTCTTGCGCACCAGCGGCAAGACCACGTGCTTGGCATCGGGGCCGGCGTCGGCCGGCAGGATGTCGAGGCGCACCACGGAATCCTTGGCGCCGCGGATCAGCTGCACCACGTCGTCGATGCGCATGCCCAGCACTTCGGTGATGGGGCCGCTTTCGCCCTGCCCCACGCCGACGATGCGGTCGCCCACTTTCAGCTTGCCCGACAGGCCGGCCGGGCTGCCCGGCACCACTTCGCGCACCACCGTGTATTCGTCGCGCGTCTGCAGCACGGCGCCGATGCCTTCGAGCGACAGCCGCATGGCGATGTCGAAGTTGTCCGAGGCGCGCGGTCCCAGGTAATTGGTATGCGGTTCGATCGACATGGCATAGGCGTTCATGAAGATCTGGAACACGTCTTCGCTGTTGAGCTTGCGCGCACGGGTCGTGTAGCTTTCATAGCGCTTGTCCAGCGTCTCGCGGATGGCCTTGTCTTCCTTGCCCGCCAGTTTCAGGCGCAGCCAGTCGTTCTTGACGCGCTTGCGCCACAGGTCGCGCACTTCCTCGTCATTCTTCGGCCAGGCGGCCTTTTCGCGGTCGAGCTGGTAGCTTTCGTCGGCCGTGAAGTCGAACTTGGTTTTGAGCAATTCACGCGCATACGCCATGCGCTCGTCGAAACGCTGCTGGTACAGGTTGTAGATGGCGAACGGCGCCGTCAAGTCTTCATTGATGATGGCGTCGTCCAGCTTGGTGCGCAAGGGAGCGAAGCGGTCGATGTCGGCATGCACGAAAAACAGTTTTTCCGCGTCCAGGGACTTGAAATAGCGGTCGAAGATTTTCTCCGACATGGCGTCGTCGAGCGGCATGGCCTTGTAATGGACGCGCGTCAATACGCGCGAGGCCCACAAGGCGGCCTGCGTTTGCTGGGCCAGCGGCTTCATGGGTAGCGGAGGAGCGGCGCTCTTGTCCGTCTGGGCTGCGCCAGCGTGGGCTGACAGGGCAAGCACCAGGGTGACCAGCATCATTTGCTTCTTCATCGGCTTCTCCGAAAATTAGTTGAATCAATTCCAGGCGGCGCAGCTATTCATGCGCCAGCCAGCAAGACAGTAAGGGGAATACACGACTGGTCTGCATATTATTCTACAGGATACGGCCTGGCAGTCTCCCAAGGAATATCAGTTTCTTCCTGGAAGCTTAAACGCGGATTAAAGACGGCGTCTCATTCATTACAAAGTGAAACATGCGTGACAAAAATCACATCGCTCGCCAGCGATGGCCATCAACACGTTCCATAGAAATCAAAAAAGTCAATGGGCCGCTGATGCAATCCTTGATGCAGGTAGCGTTTTTATGGGAAAAATTAATTCCTGCGGGAAACACTTAGTAACAAATGGCAAGCAACATGCTATCATCGCGCCCTGAAATCCGGCTTGCCTGCGCGTGATTCCCACAGCCGGAGCGCTTTCGTTGCAACAGTATCCCACCAGATCCCCTCCCCGCGTGTCATGTCATGACCAGGAATGGCCGAGCTGATTACCCTTTGCCAGACTCACACTATGCCTACAATTTCCTTCTCCCCCCGCCACTGGAGTGTCGGGGGCAAGATTACCGTCTTCACGTTTGCCCTGGTCAGCCTGATCCTCGCCAGCCTGACGACCTTGATCAGCATCCGCACCTCCAATGCCCTGGAACAGCGCGCCGAAGCGGCCGTCACCAGCGAACTCAATAGCGTCATGACGACCACGGAAGTATTCCATACGGCCATGGTCAACGAAGCGGCCAGCTTTGCGCGCCTGTTCGCGGCCGAATTTCCCGGCCCGTTCACGGTCGACACGGGCGCCATGGTGGCCGTGGCCGGCAAGGCCACGCCGGCCCTGGCCAACGGCGGCAAGGTGCTCAACCTCGACACGGCCGTGGTCGACCGCTACACGGCGCAAACGGGCGTGATCGCCACCATCTTCGCCGCCAACGGCGATGAATTCGTGCGCATCAGCACGTCGCTGAAGAAACAGGATGGCGAACGCGCCATCGGCACCCAGCTCGACCACAACCACCCGAGCTATGCGCCGCTGCGCGCGGGCCAGCGCTTCGTTGGCATGGCAACCTTGTTTGGCAAGCAATACATCACCCAGTACGACCCCGTGCGCGACGCGGGCGGCAAGGTGGTGGGCGTGCTGTTCATCGGCCTGGACATCAGCAAGAATCTGGCCATGCTGAAAGAGAAGATTCGCCAGGTCAAGATCGGCCAGACGGGCTACATCTATATCGTCGACACGGCGCCCGGCGCCAATTACGGCCACCTGGTGCTGCACCCGAACAGCGAAGGCAAGAGCGCGCTCGAGTTCAAGGCCAGCGATGGCCGATTGTTCATCCAGGACATGCTGGCGCAGAAAGACGGCGCCATGCGCTACACGTGGACGGCGCCCGGCGAAACGGCTGCCCTCGCGCGCGAAAAACAGCTGTTTTACCGCCAGTTCAAGGATTGGCAATGGATCATCGCGGGCGGCACGTTCACGGACGAGATCACGGCGGAAGCGCGCCAGCTGCGCAACCAGCTGGCCATTTCCGGCTTCATCGCCCTGCTCGTCTTCGCCCTGCTGCTGTACTGGCTGGTGCGCGCGCTCGTGTCGCGCCCGCTGGCCGCCGCCGAAACGGCCGCCGCGCAAATCGCCGCCGGCGACCTGACGGTGCACCTCGATACCAGCAGCCTGGATGAAATCGGCCGCCTGCTGCGCGCCATGAACCGCATCAGCGACAACCTGTCGCAAGTGGTCGGCAACGTGCGCGGCAGCGCCGGGCAAATTGCCATGGCCTCCGGCGAAATCGCCAGCGGCAACCTGGATCTGTCGAGCCGCACGGAACAGCAAGCCAGCTCGCTGGAAGAGACGGCCGCCTCGATGGAAGAGCTGAGCTCCACCGTCCGCCAGAACGTCGACCATGCGCAGCAGGCCAGCCGGCTGGCGCACGAATCGTCCAGCCTGGCAGCCGAAGGCGGCGCGGCCGTGGCACAGGTGGCCAGCACCATGGACGCCATCCGCAGCTCGTCGGGCAAGATCGCCGACATCATCGGCGTCATCGACGGCATCGCCTTCCAGACGAATATCCTGGCCTTGAACGCGGCCGTGGAAGCGGCCCGGGCCGGCGAACAGGGACGCGGCTTCGCCGTCGTCGCCACCGAGGTGCGCACCCTGGCGCAGCGCTCGACGGCCGCCGCGAAAGACATCAAGGACCTGATTCAGGCATCGGCCGGCACGGTGGACCTGGGCCACACCCAGGTAAGCCAGGCCAGCGCCACCATGGACACGGTGGTGGCCAGCGTGCAGCAGCTGAGCACCATCATGGCCGAGATCGCGCAGGCGAGCGACGAGCAGCGCAGCGGCATCGAGCAAGTCAACCAGGCCATCGCCCAGATGGACCAGGTGACCCAGCAGAACGCGGCCCTGGTGGAAGAGGCGGCCGCGGCCGCCGACGCCTTGCAGGAGCAGGCGCAGGAGCTGAACCAGGTGGTGGGCGTGTTCAAGCTGTAAGGTCATGCCGGGTGCTAAGATGAGGCGATATTCACCGCGCCAGGAGGCACCCATGCACGACGACTACGTTTTGATCGCCCGGCTGATGATCCCCACGGATGCGCACGTCATCCGCGGCTGCCTGGCCGCGGCCGGCATCGACGTGCTGCTGACGGATGACCAGCACATGCAGGCCGACATGCTGCTGGCGGCCGCCATCGGCGGCGCCCGCGTCATGGTGCGCGAACACGACGTGGCGCGCGCCAATGACATCCTCGCCGCCTTCGAGCGGGGCGATCTGGCGCTGGCGGACGATGCCGATGTGGGGACGCCCGTCGCCGATTAATTTACGAGTAGAAACAGCGCCCGCACGCCTGGCGGTAAGACTCATTGCCGCCAATACTGATCTGCTCGCCTTCCTTGATGCGGCGGCCCTGCTCGTCCACGCGGATGTTCATCGTGGCCTTCTTGCCGCAGGTACAGATATTCTTCAGTTCCTCGATATCGTCGGCCAGCGCCAGCAGATAGGCCGAGCCGGGGAACGGTTCGCCCTTGAAATCCGTGCGCAAGCCGTAGCAGATGACGGGCACGCCCTTCACTTGCGCCAGCTGGTGCAGCTGCTGCACCTGGGCCGTGCTGAGAAATTGCGCCTCATCCACCAGCAAACAAGCCACCTGGGGAATAGCGTCGAGAAAATTCGTGTCGGCATGGAAGATATCGACCTGACGCTGCGGGCCCAGGCGCGAGGTGACCCTGCCCACGCCGTAGCGGCTGTCGATGGCGGCCGTGTACAGGCGCACCTGCTGGCCCTGCTCTTCATAGTTGTGCGCGACCTGCAACAAGGCCGTCGACTTGCCCGCGTTCATTGCGGAATACCGGAAATAAAGTTTTGCCACTGCCGCCTGCCCTGTTCGTCTGGTTTTTCAAAGATACTGTTTAGCACCTTTTCGAGGCGTGATTATAAATCGCAATGGCAAGCTTGCGGCAGCTTAATCCATGCGCCATTGCCGAGGCAAGGCGCCGGAAAACGGTGCATACTGGGATGATGCAAATCCGCAGGCATATGCGAAAGCCGCATATGCAAGCATGCAAACATTCGTTCGCCGCACCCGTCCACCCGCCTACACTGCGCGGCACGGAAGGCGGCTCGGGACACAATCCGGAGCGGCTGTTTCTCTGACAGGAGCCACCATGAATGATCGAATGCCATCCCCATCCCGGCCGCCAGCGCTATACCAGCTGATCGGCAATACCCCGCTGGTCGAAGTCACCAGGCTCGACACGGGCCTGTGCCAGCTGTTCCTGAAACTGGAATCGCAAAATCCCGGCGGTTCCATCAAGGACCGCATCGGCCTGTCCATCATCGAAGCGGCCGAAGCGGACGGCCGCCTGCAGCCAGGCGGCACCATCGTCGAGGCGACGGCCGGCAATACCGGCATCGGCCTGGCCCTGGTCGGCCGCATCAAGGGCTACCGAGTGATCCTCGTCGTACCCGACAAGATGTCGACGGAAAAGGTGCTGCACCTGAAAGCCCTGGGCGCCGAAGTGCACACCACGCGCTCGGACGTGGGCAAGGGCCATCCCGAGTACTACCAGGATTACGCGGCACGCCTGGCGCGCGACCTGCCCGGCGCCTTCTTCGCCGACCAGTTCAACAACCCCGCCAACCCGCTGGCCCACGAAACGACGACGGCGCCCGAAATCTGGGAGCAAACTGGCCATGACGTGGACGCCATCGTCGTCGGCGTCGGCTCGTCCGGCACCCTGACGGGCCTGACGCGCTACTTCCGCAAGGTACAGCCCAAGCTGGAATTCGTGCTGGCCGACCCGCAAGGCTCCATCCTCACCGAATACATCGACACGGGCAAGGTGTCCGACACGAGCGGCTCGTGGGCCGTCGAAGGCATCGGCGAAGATTTTATCCCGTCGATCGCCGATATGGACAGCGTGAAAAAAGCCTACACGATTACTGACCAGGAAAGCTTTGATTCCGCGCGCGCCCTGCTGCGCGCCGAAGGTATTTTAGGCGGCTCGTCCACCGGCACCCTGCTGGCCGCCGCCCTCAAATACTGCCGCGAACAGACCACGCCGAAGCGCGTCGTCACCTTCGTGTGCGACACGGGGACGCGCTACCTGTCGAAGGTCTACAACGATGGCTGGATGCGCGACCAGGGTTTGCTGCAGCGGGCGCGCTCGGGCGACTTGCGCGACCTGATCGGGCGCCGCTACGACGAGGGCGACGTCGTCAGCGTGGCCCCTGGCGACACCCTGCTCACGGCCTTCAACCGCATGCGCGCCAGCGACCTGGCGCAACTGCCCGTCATCGACGGCGGCCAGCTGGTCGGCATCATCGACGAATCGGACTTGCTGCTGCACGTTTCCAGCGACGCCGCGCATTTCGCGGGCCTGGTGGGCGCCACCATGACCACGCAGATCGAAACCCTGGCGCCATCGAGCGGCTTGCCCGCCCTGCGCGCCACCTTGGACCGGGGTCTGACGGCCGTCGTCGCCGACGATACCGGATTCTATGGCCTGATCACCCGCTTCGACCTTCTCAACCACTTACGCAGGACACTATCTTGAGTCAAGAAACCACCCGCAAGAGCCATCTGGCCACCCGCGTCATCCACGCCGGCCAGTCGCCCGACCCGTCGACGGGCGCCATCATGCCGCCCATTTACGCCACCTCCACCTTCGTGCAGGACAGCCCCGGCGTGCACAAGGGACTCGATTACGGCCGCTCGCACAATCCCACGCGCTGGGCGCTCGAGCGCTGCGTGGCCGACCTGGAAGGCGGCAGCGCGGGCTTCGCCTTCGCCTCGGGCCTAGCCGCCATTTCGTCCGTGCTGGAATTGCTGGACGCGGGCAGCCACATCGTCGCCGGCGACGACATGTACGGCGGCACGTATCGACTGTTTGAACGAGTCCGCCGCCGCTCGGCCGGCCATGCGTTCACGTACGTCGACCTGACCAATCCCGAAAACCTGCTGGCCGCGCTGCGCCCGGAAACGAAGATGGTGTGGGTCGAAACGCCGACCAACCCGATGCTGAAACTGGCCGATTTGCGTGCGATTGCCGACATCTGCCGCGAGCGGGGCATCATCGCCGTGGCCGACAACACATTTGCCAGCCCGCTGGTGCAGCGCCCGCTGGAACATGGCTTCGACATCGTCGTCCATTCGACCACCAAGTACCTGAACGGCCACTCGGACATCATCGGCGGCATCGCCATCGTCGGCGCGGAAGAACGCCAGGCGGAATGGCGCGAACAGCTGGGCTTCCTGCAAAACTCGGTGGGCGCGATCGCCGGGCCGTTCGACAGTTTCCTGGCCCTGCGCGGCGTGAAAACCCTGGCCATCCGCATGCAGCGCCATTGCGAAAGCGCCCTGGCCCTGGCGCAGTGGCTGGAGCAGCAGAAGGAAGTAAAACACGTGTTTTATCCGGGCCTGGCATCGCACCCCCAGCACGCGCTGGCGCAGCGCCAGATGGACGGTTTCGGCGGCATCATCTCGATCGACCTCGATACCGACCTGGCCGGCGCGCGGCGCTTCCTCGAACGCTGCGAGGTGTTCGCCCTGGCCGAAAGCCTGGGCGGCGTGGAAAGCCTGATCGAGCACCCGGCCCTGATGACGCATGCCAGCATTCCTGCCGAGCAGCGAGCCAGGCTGGGCATCGGCGACGGCTTGATCCGCCTGTCGGTGGGGATCGAGGATATCGAGGATTTGCGCCACGATCTGCGCACGGCGCTCGACGCGATTTGAGGTGGGGATTTGTCGGATTACGCGGCGTACCGCCGCTAATCCGACCTTGTATTCTTCCCCTCATGCCGTTCGTGGTATTGCGAACGGTATCGACCGCTGTCAAAATCTTGGTAGGCATATCAAGACCGGGTAACTGGATGCCGTATCCGC
>NZ_JBNYXP010000018.1:0-72744 GCF_051380725.1 Janthinobacterium glycogeni
CCACTCGCCACCAGAGCAAGCTCCGTGCTGCCGTTCGACTTGCATGTGTAAGGCATGCCGCCAGCGTTCAATCTGAGCCAGGATCAAACTCTTCAGTTTAATCTCTGTTACTTTGCCCTTTTACAGGCACCATCATTGCTGATGGGTCGCTCACTTCAAAAACAACTGACAGGCCACTTCTTGCGAAGCGTCCTATTTCATTTATTTATTCGTGAACATTTGATATTTTAAGTTAGACGCCAATCCTAAGATTGACGCTGCACTGACATCAAATGCCCACACTTATCGACTGTTAATTGTTAAAGAACTGTATTCGGTACTGCTTATTTACTGCTCTCGCGCTATCGACAAAGCGTTGTGTTTGTCAGCTGCGAAGAAGGAAGAGTATGAAGCGTTTCGCTAAATCCGTCAACCTTCTTTTTTCTCACCGTACTCAGCATTTGCATGCGTCGTTCAGCGAGGGGGCGAATTATAGCCAAGCAACGGCGCGTTCGCAAGAGCCATTTATGGCAAGACGAACGATTTCACCAAGGTCAGCTCGCCGGCGGCCCGCATCGGCACCTGGAAGCTCTGCAGCTTTTCACGCGGCGTGCCTTCGTTGGTGATGATCGAGATGCGGGCGACGGTCAGCATGGCGGTGTTCTCGCCGCTGCCGTAGTAATTCACATAGGCGTGATAGTTGCCCTTCAGGGGCGCCGCGCTGGAAAAGATTTCCGGGCCATAGCCGGTCGTCACGTCCACATCCAGCGCGCCGCCATCTTTCAGGACGCGGTTGCCGTACCAGGCGTGACCGCCGTCCGGCGTGACCACGTGCAGATCGAGGTCGGTGCCGGCGCTGTCCCACGACAGCACGATGCGCAGGCGCGCCTGCATCTTGCCCTGGTAGCTGTCGACAAACTGGGTGCGCGCGCGACTCCTGCCATCGGGCGAACGCACTTCCACGCTGTTCGAGCCGCTGCCAAAACCATACGGGCGTCCGTAGCTACCATCCTCGCCCACTTCCATCGGCATCGCCACGCCATTGACCACCAGGGTGGCGGGCTTGCCCTTGACGGCGCCTGCGATGCGTCCCCGTATCTGCGCCGTCTCGGCCTGGCCCGGTTGCAGGTTGACCGACGCGGCGGGGTAATTGACCGCTTGCGTATAGTCTTCGCGCGCACCGGCCGAATTGCGCCAGCCGCCCTTCGGGGCATCGATGGTGACCTGGGCCTGCGCCCAGAGTGGCAATAACATCAGCAAAATCGAGCAACGGCTATAAAAACTCACAGGGCCTCCAAATTAAGATCGACGAGCCGGCGGGCCAGCCGCTCGACATATTCTTCGTCCTGGCCGCGCGGATGGCGGCGCAGGCCAAGGTGCAAATATTCATGGGCCAGGGTGATGCGGTCTTCGCGCGTGGCCAGCGGGCGCATGAAGATGCGGTTGCGCGACTGCTCCGAATACGGCGCGCCGCCGGACAGGGCGCAAATCAGCGGCGCTTGCGGCGGCGCTTCGTAACCGGCTTCGCGCAGCAGCACGCGCTGCCAGCGCGGCACGGAACGCGCCAGCCAATCCTCGTTTTGCGCCAGGCGACGGCAACGCGCGCCGGTATTGCCAAAGGTGCTCAGCGCGCCGCCGGGATAGGCCGCCGCCAGCAATTCATCATAGTGCTTGCCCTGTCTGGCCTGGCGCACCGCCTCGCTCCACGCCATCGTGCCCTCGGACGGCTGGTCGCTGTGATAGCGCACAGTGACGCCGTCGACGATCAGCTGGTCGGTCCAGAGCGCAATCGCCAGCGCCGCCGGCGTGGCGGGGCTGGGGCTGACGCGCTGGGTCGCGCTGCTGTCGGCGATCTGCTGGCAGCCCGCCACCGTCACCGCGTTCTGCTGCAGATACGTGCGCGCGGCAATCGCCAGCGCCTTGGCCGCTTCCGGTTCATTCGCACTCGCTTCGCGATCGAGTACCCGCGCCACATATTCATTGACGCCGAAGCGGCCACGCAATTGCGGACGGCTGCCCTTCTCTTGCAGCAGCATCAGCTCGCCCGTGCTGCGCAAGGCCAGGTTCTGGCCATTTTCGAACTGCACATGGTAGCGGCCATTGAGCGGGCCGGGCGCCGCCACGCCCCGCTCACCGCGCACGGCGCGGATCGGATAGCGCTTGAAGTAATCGACCACCACGCAGCCGCCATCATCGGCCGCGCCCACTTTCGGCAAGCTGGCGGCCAGCCTGGGCGCCCACTGTTCGAAGACATTGCTGCTGCCGCCCGCGCCGCCAAACCAGATGGGGGTACCGTCGGCCAGCCAGCCCGCCGCGCCGCCAATCCGTTCGTCCGTACGGCGCTGCTCGTGCCAGGAATACGTCTTGACGCGCAGCTCGCTGCCGAACCAGCGCGCCGTACCGGCACCGCGTCCATCGAGCACCACGCGCAACAGCGCCGCTTCGGCGTCCACGCGGCTGGCGGCCGGGATGCTGTCGAGCGCGCGCAGCAGGCTGTCCAACCGTACCAGCCGCCCCGGCGCCAGCTGCGCGGGATCGGCCAGCCAGGCAAAGTCCCCTGCCGGCGCGCGACCTAAACGGGCGGTCCAGTACCGGCGCCACGGCGCGGCCGCGATCATCAGGCGCTGGGGCGAGAAGAAGGGGCCGCAGGACTGCGCCAGTGCCGCATCGTGGCCGATGCTCTGGCCCGCATCGCAGCAATACACTTCTTCCGGATCGCGGCCGCCGCAGCGGTAGTCGGGCATCGCCACCTTGTTATCGCTCGCGTACACATATACGAACAGCTTCCACAGGCTGGCCAGCGGCACTTGCCGCGTGCCGTCAAACGGCAGCGGCGCCGTGCCGCCCTGGCGCAGCTGGCGCACCTCCATCTTGCCGTCGCGCCACCAGGCCACGTCCAACGAGGCCGCAAAAACAGGCGCGGCCAGCAGCAAAGCCACCATCAGTGCAGGACGTGCCAGGCGCATCACTCGACCTTCAACGCGCGCGTGCTCTTGCCGCCGCCCTCGAAGGCTTTCTGCTCCGGCTGGTACATGCGATAAAAGCGCGCCGGCGGCAGCACATAACTACCCTTTTGCGCGAAGCGCAGCAAATGGCGCACCGTCACGTCGCCGGCCAAAGGCTCGATCGGCACGGCATAACCGTCGCGGCGCTCCGTGTGACGCGCGCGTTCCAGCGCGGCCGGCTTGTCACCTGCCATGACCATGCCCCAGGTCGTCGATTCAACCATGGCGCCCGGCGGCAGCGCCACTTCCAGCAAGCCAAAGCGGTGCTTCGCGCCCGGTGCCGCTTTCAAGGTGATTTCATCGAGGTACAGCGCGTCCGTGCTGAATGCCTCGCCCGGCTTGACCAGCTCCGTCGTGTAGCCGCCCTTGCCCGCCTTCATGCGCAGGATGCGCCGTTCCACGGTGACCGGCAAGGTTTGCGCCTCGGCAGCATGGCTGTCGTACTGCACCACGGCCACCGTGCCGGCCGGCGCCGGTGCAGCGAGACGCAGTTTGTCAGGCACGCCCTTGGCGTCAAGCCAGCGCCACAGCGGCTGGCCGCTGCTGCTGTCGCGTTTTTGCCAGGCGCCGTCCAGCGCGACGGCCGGCCCCTTGCCGAACGATGCGCCGCCCAGCTTCTTTTGCACCCACATCAACGTCATCGCGCGGTCCAGGGTCGGCATCTCGGCACGCACACTGCCCAGCACCGCGTCGGCCTGCGATGGCGGCACTTCGCCAGCCAGCATCAGCAAGGCTTGCGCCACGGGCGCTTTGGATTCGCGCAAAACTTGCCAGGCGCTGGCCACCTGCAGCTGCAGCCCATGCGGCAAGGCGATGCCATTCTGGCTGGCGACCAGCGCCACCAGGCCAAGGCTCATCGCCTGCGCTTCGCGGTCAGATGCCCCGCCCAGCAGCAGGCTGCCGCTGTCGCCCGCCTGGCGCGGCTTGCCGCCCAGGACGGCGATGGCGCTGTCGTCCACCAGGCCCGCCGCCAGCGTCTGCGTGGGCAAGCCCATCTCGCGCGCCATCCACAGCACCAGCGCACGGTCACCCATCGCTTCCTTCAAGCCATGTTCGCTGTAGACGGCCAGCAGCTTGTTCCAGTGCTCGGGCGGCAATTCGATGTGCAGCGCGCGCGCCGCGTACCAGTCCGCGTAATAGGCGTAGGCCGTCATCAGGGCATTGCCGGCCGTGGCGTTGCCCCACCAGCCGAAGACGGCGTTCGGACCGGCCATGGACACCAGGCGCAGACGCTGCGCCGTCAGCAGCGCTTGCAAACGTTCGCCCGCCGCGCCGGCGTCCGGCCCCAGGCTTTGCTTGGCCAGCGCCAGCGGAATCAAGCGGCTGGCAGTCTGCTCCACGCAGCCATACGGATAGTCGATCAGATCGTCGGCAATGCGCGCGAAGTGGCTGGCTGCTCCTTGAGCGAACGAGACGCGGAGATTGCGCGCATCCGCCGGCAGCTTGAGCGGAATATCACCGGTGGCGCCATCGAGCGGCAGCACCAGCGAACGCGGGCTGCTCCAGGCGGCGGGCAAGGTGTGCATGGCCGCCTCTAACGCGTCGACCAGCTTGCCATTCTGTTTTACTTCCAGGTGCAGAGGCCCGGCCCCGGCAGCGAGCGGGAATTCGACATAGTTCACGCCCGGTTTGGCGGACAATTTTTCCGTCTTCGGCTGCGCTCCGCCGGAGAGCACGACGTCGAGCGCCTGCTCCTTGCCCGTCTGGTTGAACACGGCCACCGAGGCACGCGGCGCGTCGCCGGCGCGCATCCAGTCCGGCGCCGTCCACTTGGCATAGAAGTTTTTATCGGAACGCAGATAGCCGGTGCGCTGGCCCACGCGCCCCTGTTCATCCATCGCGCGGCCCGTGATCCTCCAGCGGGTCAGCGCGTCGGGCATGGTGAAGCTCACGCGCGCATTGCCATTCGCATCGGTCTTCAGCGACGGCGCCCAGTACGCCGTATCGATATTGTCGCGGCGCGGACGTTCGAGCACCTTGACGCCGCGCTCGTTGTAGTTGTGGCGCGCGGGCGCGCCGGCGGTGCGGCCCTGCGCCATGTCGTAGCTGATGAAGGACAGGCTGGCCGTGGTGCGCACGTTGTTACGGCGTGGGTGGTAGAAGAAGTCGCCGATCTCGGGCGCGATTTCCGGCTGCAGCACATAGATCATTTCATCGACCACGCCCAGCGCCACCATGGTGCTCAGGGGCTTGCCATCGAGGGTGGCCTTGACGTCCAGGGTCACCTTCTCGCCGGGCTGGTAGACCTCCTTGTCGCTCTTGAACTGCAGCGCGATGCGCGGCTCGATCACTTGCAGGCCGGCGTTTTCGAAGACGAAGTCGCCGTTGCGCGTGTACGCCACCGAGAACGTCATGTTCGGGCCATGTTCCTCTTTGACGGGAATGCGCACTCTCCACTGGCGTGGCGCCACGCGCTTCGCCTGGTACCAATCCGCGGCGCCGGCCATCAAGCCATGGTGTTCGACCTTATCGCGCTCGAGCGTCAACAACGCCTGGTCGACCTTGTCGGAAAAAGTAATCAAGGCTTCGGCGGTGTCGCCCGGACGATAGCGGGCGCGATCGAGCACGATCTCGATGCTGCCCGGCGTCGTCTGCACGCCATCGCCGGCGACCCAGTGGCTGGCGGCGGCCAGCAGGTTGCCGCGCTCGTCGCGCAGCGCCAGCTGATACGAACCCGATGCCGGGAATGTCACGTCCCAGCCCTTGGCAGCCGGATCGAAGGCGCCCTCGGTCTTGCGCTGTTTTTCCAGCTGCACCATCTCCCAGCGCACGGGCTTGGCCGCGCCCTGGCCATCGGCCAGCAAGTCGAAATGCACGGCCTGACCGGGATCGGAAAACTGGCGCGTGGCCTTCAGCTGGTAGCTGCTGCTCGAGCGTTCTATCATCAGCTCGCGCGTCGCCTTGACGCGGTAGGCTGCGCCATCGGTCGCCAGCACGGTCAGGATGTAGCGCGACGGGTCGGCGGCAGGCGGCAAGGTGAAGTCCACATTGCCGCTGCCGTCGCTCGTCACTTCCTCGGTCTTCAAGGCCACGGGGAACAGGCCGCTGTAGCGCAGCTCCCCCTCGACCATGGTGTTTTGCTGGCCGCGCAAGGACAAGCTCATCTTCGCGTTTTTCACCGGCTTGCCATCGGGGTAGCGCAGCGCGATGCTGCCCTTGACCGCCTCGCCCGTCTTGAATTCCGGTTTCGAGGGCTGGACATTGATTTCAAAGTGCGGCTTGACGTATTCGGCCACGCGGAAGGCCGCGCCGTACGCGCCGTCCTTGTAATTGAAACGCAGTTCATAGCCGCCGGCGGTGGCTTCCGTGGGCAGGCGGAAGCGCGTGTCGGCGCCCGTGTCGCCGGACAGCTGCAGCGTCT
This sequence comes from Janthinobacterium glycogeni, assembly GCF_051380725.1. Taxonomy (NCBI): domain Bacteria; kingdom Pseudomonadati; phylum Pseudomonadota; class Betaproteobacteria; order Burkholderiales; family Oxalobacteraceae; genus Janthinobacterium; species Janthinobacterium glycogeni. The sequence goes on from NZ_JBNYXP010000018.1 coordinate 6,346, forward strand.
GCGTCAGCAGCGGCGTGCCGTTCGGATTGAGCACAGTCAGGCTGATCGGTGCACTGGCCGCCGCCTGCGAGGCGCGTGCGGAGGTGAATTCGCGGCCCACAAATTTGACGTTGACCTCGTCGCCGGGCCGGTACAGGGGCCGGTCGGTCACGGCATAAATCTTGGTGTTGTAGATTTCGCTGTCATAGTAAAAATTCTCGGACACGAACACGCCGCCGGCGCGGTCCTGGCCCAGCACATACGTATGTTCGGGGCTGCCGCGCTCGAGCGACGCGACGCCGTCGGCACCGGTGGTGGCCGACTGCAGCACGCCCGTGCCGTCGGTCCACGCCACGCTGGCACCGGCCACGGCGGCGCTGTTGTCGCGTCGCGCCGTCCACACCAGCATCTGGCCGGACGAGACCTTGGTGACGGCCACCGTGTCCGACACGAACACCAGAGTGGTGGCGCGGTGCTCGCCGATGATCGCCTCGACCAGGTACAGGCCCGGCTTGCGCTTGCCCAGCGGGATCATCACGTTGCCCGCACCGGCGACGATGAAGTCGCTGCTCGACCCATCGAGCTTGACGCCTTTCGGCGGCGCGATGGCCTTGGCTTGCCAGATCGGATAGCGGAAGCTGTCGACCAGCTCCATGCCCTTGATCGGCTTGTATTGCGGATGGTTGGCGAACACTGTCGGCTTGCGGATGGCGTCATTCGTCGCCAGTTGCGGCTGCTCCTTCGTGACCGCGCGGCGCGCCTCGCCGGAAAACAGCTTGCGCCAGGCCAGGCGCGACTGCTTCCACCAGCTATCCCACAGAAAGCTCAAGGTATTGGCCAGGCCCTCGCCCTGGTAATTTCCCTCGACCTGGATACGGTGCAGATTGCGCTGTTTTTTCAGGAATTCCATCGCTTCGGGCACGCGGTAGACGACGATGTCGGCGCCCGAATATGCCTCCAGGTTCATGCGTCCCATGTCGCGCCCCGGCACTTCCAGGCGCACGCGCGCTTCATCAAGACTGCCGTAGCTGGCGTCCGACAGCAGGAAGAAGGGCTCGCCCTTGAAGGTGCTGTAGTTGCTCGGTTCGCGCTGCTGCGCGGAGGCGCCGCCAATGAGGGCCAACGCCAGCAGGCTGGCAAAGAATAGCCTCATGATATAAACGCCAGCCGGAACACACCGGCGAAATTCGGATTGTTGACCACAGGTTGCCACCGCGTGTCCTTCCAGCTCGTAAGTTCTTTGATATCGACGGTCCGCAGACCATTGTCGTCGGGGGTGACGGTGCCGGTGTGGTAGGCGATGCGCGCGCCCATCCAGACCATCAGGTGCTGTTCGTCGCCCTGGTCGAAAAACAGCAGGTCGCCGGGCAGCGCCTGGCTGATTTCGCGGGCGATGAAACGGCTGTTGTGCTGCACCAGCGCCAGCGCCGTGACGAAGTGGCCGACCTTGCCATCCGTCTGCACCCAGCGGTTGCGCAGGGCCGCCTGGGCCGCGCTCAATTCCAGTTCGGGCGGCAGGCGCCGGTCGCTGGCGATGCCGTTCGCATGCAGCCACTTCGCGTCATGCACGGTGAGCGCCTCATTGACGGCAAAGCGCACCAGGCCGGCGCAATCGCGGTGCATCCAGCGCGGCGACGGCCCCCGTTCGATCTGCGCGTTGACGATGCGCAGCATCCAGGCCTGGAAGGCGCGGCTCTGGGCCTGCGACAGCCGCACTTGCGGTTCGGCGGCCGCGCGCAGGGCCCAGGCATGGGGAAAGACAACAGCGGCAGTACCGCCTGCCAGCCAGCGCAAGGCGGCACGACGCGCATGCCGCACCGTCATCGTGCAATCTCCTGCCATTCCAGCGTTTCCCACGACGTGCCGCTGGCTGGCTGCCGCTTGAGCACCATGCGCAGCGGCGGATATTTTTTCAAGGCGTTCAGGCGCGGCACCAGGTGTTCGTTGGCGGCTGCGCGCAGTACCGGTTCGTTATTCGCCGGCAGGGTATCGAAGGCTTCCAGCTGGATCAGCCGGGCCAGCGAGGCCGGCGCGATCAGGCCGATCGTGTGCGCGCCATCGGGCAGCAGGTCGCTGGCGGCAGGCGCCTGCTTGCGGCGCACGGCCAGCACCTGGTCCACCAGCTTGCCGTCGGCCGAGAAGACAACCGTATTGCCGGCCACGGCCAGCGCCGGCGTGGACTGACCGAGGGCCGTGGCGACGCTGCGCTCCCAGCGTACGAACTCACCTTTAGCATCCTTGCCGGTAGTCTTGCGCACGGGGTCATTGCCGCCGATGGCCGCCGCGAACAGGCTGCCATAGACAGCGTCATCACCGGCTTGCGCACTGCGCGTGGCCACGAACACCGGCGTATGCAGGCGCGACGTCCCGTACCAGCAGGCGGCGGCGGGGCCTTGCAAGTGCCCGGCCAGCGGCGCCACCGGCTCGGAAGTCTTGCTGCCCAGGCGCTTGAGCACGGGCTGCAGCGCGGTCCAGTCCACCGGCACGCTGAAACAGGCGCTGGGACTATGCGGCAGCTGCGGCCACAGGGCGCTGCTGTCATAAGCACCGTTTTTCAGTTTATCGGCATTGAGCAGCACCTTCGATTGCCAGGCGCCCTGTTGAAAATCGAAGCGCAGCGCTTCGAGCGCGCCAAAGAAGGGCTGATAGCCGAACGACAGGAAGTCGGCCTTGACGGCGATGCTGTGGCCCTCGGGTGCGGCGCCGTCGAGATGGAATTGCGCATGAAAGACGTTCTGTCTGGCCGCTTCCGGCGCCAGCAGGCTGGCCACGGTTTTCTCGGCCGTGCCATCGCCCTTCTTGCCGTCGGCGCCGCCATACAGCATGCCGGGATGGGACAGGATCACCAGGCGCTGGCCGTGCGCGGCAAACAGCAAGGTGCGCTGGTAGGCATAGTTCAGCGCATACACGGGCACCTGGCCGCCATCGACGCGCAAGCTGCCCGCCACGCGCATTTGCGTATCCTTCAAGGCGATCTTGCCCGCTTCTTCGAGCAGGCGCGTCAGCTGACTGCGCGAGACGGCGATGGCGAAATGCTTGAGCGAGCCGTCGGCGTCGCGCCACAGGGCCACTTCCGCCGGCTGGTCCAGCACCATGCGCAGCAGCTGGTCGCCCCAGCCCAATTCATGCTCATAGGCGATGCGGCGCAGGCTGCCCTTGAGCCCCAGCCGGTCTTCGCTCTGCTCGTAATAGAACAGGAAATCCTCGCGCAGCACGTCGCGCGCCAGCGGCACCGTCAGCAGGTCGCGCGGCAAGGCCGACAGGCTTTTCGTCCGCACCAGCGCGTCGGGCCGCGACAAATCGAGCTTCAGGCCGTTGACCGGCCCCATCGCGCCCCAGCCGAAGACCCGGTAGCCGACCAGCGCGGCGGCCACCAGCGCCACGCCGGCCAGCGCCCCGACCAGGACTTTTTTCGTAAGTACTTTTTTCGCCAGCACCTTGTATCCCTTTTAGCCTGCCGCAGCATTGACAAGTTAGTAATTGTTGACAAATGGTAACATGGCATTGGCAGCCGCAGCGCACAGCTGACGCGACAGCGTAAAATAGCGGATTCGCCGTTTCCATCGCCTCCCATGACCATCCTGCTCTCCACCCTGAACGCCCGCTACACCCACGCCTCGCTGGGATTGCGCTATCTGCTGGCCAATATGGGGCCGCTGCAGGCGCAGACGCGGCTGCAGGAATTCGTCATCGGCACCAAGACGACGGAACTGGTCGAGCGCATCCTGCAGAACAAGCCGCGCATCATCGGTTTTGGCGTCTACATCTGGAACGTCGAGGAAACGACGAAACTGGTGGCCATGCTCAAGCGCGTGGCGCCCGAGGTCATCATCGTGCTGGGCGGGCCGGAAGTGTCGCATGAGGCGGGAGAGCAAGAGATCGTCAGGCTGGCCGATTACCTGATCACGGGCTGGGGCGACGTCACCTTCCCCAAGCTGTGCGGCGAGATCCTCCATGGCCCGAAGCCGCTGATGAAGATCCACGCGGGCGTGCAGGCGCCGCTGGCCGAACTGCAGCTGCCCTACTCCTTGTATACGGACGACGATATCCGCCACCGCACGATTTACGTGGAAGCGTCGCGCGGCTGCCCGTTCAAGTGCGAATTCTGCCTGTCGGCGCTGGACAAGACGGCCTGGCCCTTCGCGCTGGAGAACTTCCTGGCCGAGATGGAATCCCTGCATGCGCGCGGCGCGCGCCTGTTCAAGTTCGTCGACCGCACCTTCAACCTGAACATCAAGACCAGTTTGAAAATCATGCAGTTCTTCCTGGACAAGATCGAGGCGAATCCGGACGACCCCATCTACGCCCACTTCGAGCTGGTGCCCGACCACTTGCCCGATGCCTTGAAAGAGGGCATCAGCAAGTTCCCGCCCGGCGCGCTGCAGTTCGAGATCGGCATCCAGAGTTTCAATCCGGACGTGCAATCGCTGGTCAGCCGCAAGCAGGACAATCAAAAGGCGGCCGACAACATCCGCTGGCTGTGCGAGGAATCGAACGCCCACTTGCATGTGGACTTGATCGCCGGCCTGCCGGGCGAGGATGAAGCGAGCTTCGCGGCCGGCTTCAACAAGCTGGTGGCCTTGAAACCGCATGAAATCCAGTTCGGCATATTGAAGCGGCTGCGCGGCACGCCCATCATCCGCCACACGGAAAACTATGGCATGGTGTTCGACCCGCACCCGCCCTACACCATCCTGGCCAACAAGCAGCTCGATTTCATGAGCATGCAGCGCCTCGTGCGCTTTGCCCGCTACTGGGATCTGGTGGCCAACTCGGGCCGCTTCGCCAATACGGTGCAATGGATGCTCGGTGACGCGCCGTTTGAAAACTTCATGGATTTTTCAAACTGGCTGTATGCCCACACGGACGCCACCCACCGCATCGCCATGGAGCGCCTGGCCAAGCTGGTGGCGCAATGGCTGCAGACGCGCGGCATGAGCGCTGTCGAGGCCAACGCCCTCGTGGCCAGCGACTATGCGGGCGGCGCGCAGGCGGGCGCGCACGCCAAGACCAGCGAAGTGAGTACTAGCAGCGCCAAGGTGCGCCCGGACGTCGCCCTGCCGCAGCGGCAGGCGCGCCACCTGGCGTCCTGAGGGGCCGGCGATTGAACAGCGGTGGCGGTCTGCGCCATTCTCCCTTAAACTGGTGCGATGCCGACTGTACAATCGCCGAAACTGACCCTCTCCCAGACCAGCTCCCAACAGGGAGCCCTTGTCACTGCCAGCGGCACCTGGCAGGTGCACGCGCTGGCGCATGACAATGCCATCAAGGCCATCGAGGCCCAGCTCCAGCCCCTGCAGGGCGACGCCAAGGCGCAGTGGGACCTGTCGGCCATCGACAGCATGGACCATATCGGCGCCCAGCTGTTCTGGAATGCCTGGGGCAAGCAGCGCCCCGCGCAACTGACCCTGGCGCCATCGCAGGAAGAGTTTTTCCGGCGCATCGAAGAAACGGGGCCGCTGACAACGCCGCCCTCGCGCGCCAACCGCCTCACGCCCGTGATGAAGCTGGGCATGGCCATCCTGCTGTTTTTCGAACATTTGAAGGGCTTTATTGCCCTTGTCGGCCAGGTGACGCAGGATATCGGCCGCTTCGCGCGCCATCCCATGCGCGGGCCGTGGCGTGAAATTTCCGCCAATATCTTCCATGCGGGCTTCCAGGCGCTGGGCATCACGGCCCTGGTCGGCTTTCTGATCGGCGTCGTGCTGTCCTACCTGTCCGCGCAGCAACTGCGCGCCTTTGGCGGCGACATCTACCTGGTCAACCTGCTGGGCATGAGCGTCATCCGCGAACTGGGGCCCTTATTGGCCGCCATACTCGTGGCCGGCCGCTCCGGCTCGTCCATCACGGCCCAGCTGGGCGTCATGCGCGTCACGGAAGAGCTCGACGCCATGCTGGTGATGGGCATTTCGCACGGTTTCCGCCTGATCATGCCGAAAGTGCTGGCCCTGGCCATTTCCATGCCCCTGCTCGTCATCTGGACGGATACGGCCGCGCTGATCGGCGGCATGGTGGCGGCCAAGGTGGAACTGAACTTGTCTGCGCGCTACTTCATCCAGAAGCTGCCCGATGCCGTACCGCTGGCCAACTACATGATCGGCCTGGGCAAGGGCGTGATTTTCGGCATGCTGATCGCGCTTGTGTCGTGCCACTTCGGCCTGCGCATCAAGGCCAACACGGAAAGCCTAGGGCGCGGCACCACCACCGCCGTCGTCACGGCCATCACCGTGGTCATCCTGGCCGACGCCGTGTTCGCCATCGTCTTCAATGGAGTGGGCTACTGATGGCGGACGACACCAATATCGCTTGCGGCAGCGGCAAGGAAGGCCAGTTCAACCTGCATGGCGACGCGCCCGTGGTGGAAATCACCAATCTGTGGACCAAGTTCGGCCGCACCGTCGTGCACCAGGACTTGAACCTGGAAATCGAGCGGGGCGAAATCCTCTCCATCGTGGGCGGCTCCGGCACGGGCAAGACGGTGCTGCTGCGCCAGATGCTGGGCCTCGAACATCCGGCGCGCGGCTGCGTCAAGGTCTTCGGCGAAGATATCAACAAGGCAAGTTCCGACCAGCTCCAGCAGTTGCGCAACCACTGGGGCATGCTATTCCAGCAAGGCGCTCTGTATTCGGCGCTGACCGTGTTCGACAACGTGGCCCAACCGATGCGCGAATTGCGCGTGCTGCCCGAAGCGCTGGTGCACGACGCGGTATTATTAAAGATGAACATGGTGGGACTGGGCCCGGAACATGCGCTGAAAATGCCGTCGGACTTGTCTGGCGGCATGATCAAGCGCGTGGCCCTGGCGCGCGCCCTGGCGCTGGAGCCGAAACTGCTGTTCCTCGACGAACCGACGGCGGGCCTGGATCCGGACTTGTCGGAAAGTTTTGTCTCTTTGATCCAGTCGCTGCACCGCGAGCTGGGCTTGACGGTGGTGATGGTCACGCATGACCTCGACACTTTGTTCGCCCTGTCCACGCGCATCGCCGTGCTGGCGGAAAAACACGTGATCGCCATCGGCCCCACGCGCGAGGTAATCGAAGTGGACCATCCGTTCATCAAGCAATTTTTCCTCGGCGACCGCGGCAAGCGCGCGCTGGCCGTCCTCGATGAAAAACAGGCGGCGGCAAGCAATGCGGCGCAGCCAGGCGACGACGCCGGCACAGACAAGAAAGCGGAGAAGTAATGGAAAACAGATCACATGCCCTGATGACGGGATTTTTTACACTGACACTGCTGGTGGCCGCCATTCTATTCGGCGTCTGGTTCAACCGCGACCGCGTGGAACGGGTCCCGTACCTGCTCGCCACCACCCTGTCCGTGCCGGGCCTCAATCCGCAAGCGACCGTGCGCTACCGTGGCCTGGAAGTGGGCAAGGTCGACGCCATCGATTTCGACACGCAAAAGGCGGGGCAAATCCTCGTGCACATCAGCGTGGCGCCCGACACCCCCGTCACGAATACCACCTTTGCCACGCTCGGCTACCAGGGCGTGACGGGCATCGCCTACATCCAGCTCGACGATGAGCACGTGGGTTCCAAGCTGCTGGGCACCAGCAAGGACAAGCCGTCGCTGATTCCCCTGCGCGCGGGCTTGCTGGACCAGCTGGAAAAGCGCGGCAAGCGCATCCTCGACCAGGCCGAGCAGATCACCAACAAGGTGAATAATTTGCTCAGCCCCGACAACCAGGCGGCCATGCTGGGCGCCTTCAATGAAGTGGGCAAGGCGGCCAAGGCCTTTGGCGCCATCCCGCAGCAGCTGGAACCGACCCTGACGCAATTGCCGCAACTGACGGAACAGACGCGGCAAACCTTGACGGCCGTCAGCACGGCCAGCAAGAACGTGTCGGACCTGACGGCCACGTGGAAAAAGCTCGGTAACGACATCCAGGCGCCCGGCGGCGTGCTCGAGAAGGTCAATGGCACGGTCGACCGGGTCGGCAATTCGGTGGAAACGGTGGCCAATGGCGTGTCCTTGGAAGTCTTGCCGCAGGTAATCGAGCTGAGCGGCGAGGCGCGCTCTTCGATGCGCGCCCTGAAAACCACCATGAGCACGCTTAATGAACAGCCGCAGAGCATCTTGTTCGGCGCCCCAGACATCCCGCCCGGCCCGGGCGAGCCCGGTTTTTCGGCACCGGGCAAATAAGGAGAACACAGCATGCCTATCCCACGCAATCTCGGCGCACTCATCCTGGCCGGCGCTTTCCTGCTGGGCGGTTGCGCCAGCCGCGGCCCCGTCCCCACGTTCTATGATTTCGGCCCGGCCGCGCCGCAGGCGGCGGCAACGCAATCGGTCGCGCCAGCCGTGCCCGTGCTGGTGATCGCCGACGCCAACGGCCCTTCGTGGCTGGACAGCCAGCGCATGTATTACCGCTTGCTGTATGCCGATGCGCAGCAATCGCGGCCGTACGCCTACAACCGCTGGAACACGCCGCCGCTGCAGCTACTAAGCCAGCGCCTGAAAACGCGCGTGGCGCAAAGCGGCGTGAAAGTGCTGTCGACCACGGACGCGGCCGCCGGCATCCCGCTGCTGCGCATCGACGTCGATGATTTTTCGCAAGCGTTTGACACGCAGACGCAAAGCAGCGGCCATGTGTCGCTGCGCGCCTCGTTGTTCCGCGGCCACCGCCTGATCGACCAGAAAACCTTCAGCCGCAGCGGTCCGGCCGGCAGCGCCGATGCGCAGGGCGGCGCGCAGGCGCTGGCGGCGGCATCGGACGCCATCGCCGCCGACCTGCTCATCTGGCTGGGCACGCTGAATATCCCGAAAGAATGACCGACCCCGCACCTTCCGCCAGCCCGGCGGCGCCGCTGCCGCCCGTCCGTTCCTCGCCCGTCTCGCGCGCGACGCTGCTCGCCTACGTCTTCCTGATCGTCTACGCGAGCTGGTTTCCGTTCACGGGCTGGCACAGCAATGGCCTGTCGCCGCTGACCTTCCTGGAAAACACGCGCATGCCCCGTTACTGGACGGGCTTCGATGTCGGCGTGAATATCGTCGGCTACATCCCGCTGGGCGCCTTGATCGTGTATTCGCTGTTTCCCAGGATCACGGGCTTCTTTGCCGTCGTGATCGCCAGCCTGTGCGGCATGTTGATTTCCGGCAGCATGGAAGCCGTGCAGACCTATCTGCCCAGCCGCGTATCGTCGAATCTCGACTTTTATACGAATGCGGCCGGCTGCTGCATCGGTTCCCTCATCGGTGCCTTGACGGCGCGCAAGCTGCTCGACCATAGCCATTTGTACCGCTTGCGCCAGCGCTGGTTTGCCCAGCACGCCAGCCAGGGCCTGGTGCTGGTGGCCCTGTGGCCGCTGGCGCAGATTTATCCGCAAGGCTATCTGTTCGGCCTGGGCCAGCTGCTGCCTATCCTGTCGGACTGGCTGTCGCAGCTGGCGGGCGTCGACATCGACCTGGCCACGTATCTGCGTCCCGACGTGGTCTTAACGGTTGAGCAATATTGGCTTTCAGAAACTATCATCACGGCCTGCGGCATGACGGGCGCCGTGCTCACCTTGCTATGCCTGCTGCGCCGCGCCGCGCCGCGCACCATTTTGATGCTGACCCTGATCGCCGCCGCCCTGACCGTGCGCTCGATGGCCAGCGCCCTGCTGTTTTCGCCGGAGAACGCCTTCGTCTGGATCACGCCGGGCGCCCAGGGCGGCTTTTTGATCGGCCTGATCATGCTCGGTGGCCTGGCCTTCGCGCCGCACGTGGCGCAGCGCCGCATCGCGGCCGCCACCTTGCTGCTGAGCCTGGTGATGGTGAATACGACGCCGATCAATCCCTATTTCATGTCAACCTTGCAAGGCTGGGTGCAAGGCAAGTTCCTCAACTTCAATGGCGCGGCGCAATTTTTGGCCTTGCTGTGGCCGTTCATGGCCCTGTGGTTCCTGTGCCTGCCCTCGCACCGCCTGAACCGGCAGGACGATGTGCAGCGCCAGCGTCGCGAAGACCACCCATAAGCGTTATCATGGCGCATTGATGATTCAGCAGGAGCATAGTATGAGCGACGCACCGTATTTTGAACGCCACGTTTTTTTCTGCATGAACAAACGTGAAGATGGCCGCAACAGTTGCGGCGACCATGGCGCGGAAGCGGCGCAAAAGCATTGCAAGCGCCGCATCAAGGAGCTCGACATGAATGGCGCGGGCAAGATCCGCATCAACCAGGCCGGCTGCATGGACCGCTGCGAGGAAGGCCCGCTGCTGGTGATCTACCCGGAAGCGACCTGGTACACCTATGTCGACACCAGCGATATCGATGAAATCATCGATACGCACCTGGTGGGCGGCAAGATTGTCGAACGCCTCAAGATTTAATGCCAATTTAAGAGAATGCCACCAGTATGAGCATCATGAACAGAAACTCGGAAAAATTTACCCTCGCCGGCCATGCAGGCAGCATGGAAGGCTTGCTCGATTTCCCGGCAGACACCCCACGCGGCATCGCCCTCGTTGCCCATCCGCACCCGCTGTACGGCGGCACGATGGATAACAAGGTCACGCAAACCCTGGCGCGCGCGTTTGTCGCCCTCGGTTACGTGGTGGCGCGCATCAACTTCCGCGGCGTCGGCGCTTCCGAAGGCGTACACGACCATGGCGTGGGCGAGACGGACGACATGCAATTGCTGTATGAACACATGATCGGCCTGTACCCTGGCTTGCCCGTGGCCCTGTCCGGCTTCTCGTTCGGCACCTTCGTGCAATCGAAACTGCAGGAGCGCCTGGCCGCCGCCGGCACGCCCGTCGAGCGACTGGCGCTGATCGGCAGCGCGGCCGGCAAGTGGGCCATGGCCGATATTCCCGCCGACACCATCTTGATCCACGGCGAACTGGACGACACGATCCCCCTGTCCGCCGTCTTCGACTGGGCCCGTCCACAAGACATTCCCGTGATCGTGATCCCCGGCGCCGACCACTTTTTCCACCGCAAGCTCAACCACATCAAGAACCTCGTGATTGCGCTGTGGCATGGTGACAAACCCGCAATTGCAGCAGATGATCATTGAAGTGTGGGCTTACTAGCGCCTCCACGGCTATAATTGATCCGTTTTTTCCACGCGGCCACGTACGCAGCAACTGCGTGGCCCTCAGCCTTCATCTTTTTCGCAGACCAGCCCCATGAAAAAACTTTTAGCGGCACTGGCCTCCAGTGTATTTTTCTTTTCCGCCGCCTACGCGCAAACCGTTCCAGCCCCGACCATCGCCGCCAAGTCCTGGCTGCTGCTTGACGCCACCAGTGGCCAGATCATTGCCTCGCAAGATCCGGACGCGCGCATCGAGCCGGCCTCGCTGACCAAGATCATGACGGCCTACCTGACGTTTGCCGCCATCCGCGAAAAGAAACTGGCGCTGGACCAGAAAGTGAACGTCTCCGTGCGCGCATGGAAAGTCGATTCGAGCAGCTCGAAGATGTTCATCGACCCGGCCACGCCCGTGTCGATCGACGACTTGCTGCATGGCCTGATGATTCAATCGGGTAACGACGCCGCCGTGGCGCTGGCCGAAGCCGTCGCCGGCGATGAAGGCACGTTCGTCGTGCTGATGAACCGCGAAGCCCAGCGCATGGGTCTGAAAAACACGCGTTTTGCCAATCCGCATGGCTTGCCTAGCCCGGATAACTATTCCACGGCGCAAGACTTGTCCGTGCTGGCCAAGCGCGTGATCGCCGACTATCCGGAATTCTACAAAATCGATTCCATCAAAAGTTTTACGTACAACAAGATCACCCAGCCTAACCGCAACCGCCTGCTGTGGCTGGACCCGACCGTCGACGGCATGAAAACGGGCCACACGGAAGCGGCCGGCTATTGCATGATCGCCTCGGCCCGCCGTCCAGGCGGCACGGGCGAGCGCCGCCTGATCTCCGTGGTGCTGGGCACCACGTCCGACCAGGCCCGCACGCAGGAAAGCCAGAAGCTGCTGAACTGGGGCTTCCAGAACTTCGATACGGTCAAGCTGTACTCGAAAGGCCAGGCCGTGGCCACGCCGGAAGTGTGGAAGGGCTCGAAAGGCACCGTGAAAATCGGTTTCGCCCGCGATGTGCTCGTCACCGTACCAAAAGGCATGGCTGCCAAGATGAAACCGGTGCTGGAACGCAAGGACCCGCTGGTCGCGCCACTGGCTGAAAACGCCCCTGTCGGCAAGCTGAAAATGATGGTCGACGACAAGGTATTGCTGGAACTGCCGGTCGTGGCCCTGGAAACCATCAACCAGGCAACGATCTTCGGCCGCGCCTGGGATTCGATGCGCCTGTGGTTGAAATAAGCAGTTAGCGTTCCCCATAAAAAATGCCCGCAGATGCTGCGGGCATTTTTTTCGTCCGTAGACTTTACTTCGCCGGCACATCCTTCAGATGCGGCTTGCGCGCCACAGGCGGAAAGGTGCCGTGGCGGCCTGCGGCAAACGTCGCTTCCGTCTGCGATGGCGCCACCGGCACGGACAGCTTGCGCACCTTGGCCACCTGCGCCGCCGTCACCGGCGTGCCGCGGTTGCCCCAGCTGGTCTGGATGAACGTCACTACCTGCGCCGTCTGCTCATCGTTGAAGATGTCGGCATACGGCGCCATCGTCAGCGCCGATGGCGCCGTGCGCGTGGCCGGCACGGCGCCGCCCGACAGCACGATGTTGATGGCAGAGGTGGGATCGTTCGTCTGCAGCACGGCATTGCCGGCCAGCGCAGGGAAAGCCTTGTCGTAGCCCTTGCCGTCGGAGCGGTGGCAACCGGCGCAACGGTCCAGGTACAGCTGCGCGCCTTTCGAGTTGACGATGCCGCTGAACAATTGCTTGCCCAGCTTATCGTCCGCCACGAAGGTGGGCGTGGCCGGGTTCGATGGCGGCAGGGATTTCAAATATTTCGCCATCGCCGCCAGGTCGCCATCCGTCATGTGCTGCATGGAATGGGCCACCACGTCGTTCATGGCGCCGAACGAGGCCGTATGGCTGTTGCGGCCCGTTTTGAGGAATTCGGCGATCTGCGCCGCGCTCCAGCGCGCCAGGCCGCCGCCGTGTTCATTGCGCAGCGAAGGCACGGACCAGCCGTCGATCACGCCACCTCCCGCCAGGAAGGTGGTGTTGCCCTCATCCGTCAGCGATTTTTCCTGCATGCCCACGCCGCGCGCCGTGTGGCAGGCGCCGCAGTGGCCCAGGCCCTGCACCAGGTAGGCGCCGCGCAGCAATTGCGCGTCGCCCGTCGCCGGCGTTTTATACGGCTGCGGCGTGGGGGCGAAGGCCCAGCGCCAGATGGTCAAAGGGAAACGCATCGACAGCGGCCATGGAATATCGGCCGCCTTGTTCGGCGTCGGGTCCGCCTTCACGCCGTGCATGAAGTAGGCGTACAGCGCCTGCATGTCCGCCTCGCTCAGGCGCGAGTACGAGGGATACGGCATGGCCGGATACACGGTGTAGCCGTGCTTGGTCACGCCAGTGCGCATCAGCTTGTCGAAATCGGCAAAGCTCCAGTCGCCGATGCCGGCCTTTTTATCGGGCGTAATGTTGGTGGAATACACCTTGCCGATTGGTGTTTCCATGCCCAGGCCGCCCGCGAACGGCTGGCCTTTCGTGCCGGCCGTATGGCAGGCGATGCAGTCGCCCGCACGGGCCAGGTATTCGCCCTGGCGTATCAGCTGGGCGTTCGGGACGGTGGTGCTGGCCGCGCTGGCGGACCAGGCGGTGCAGGGGGTACTGGCGGCGAGCGCCAGCAGCAGCGCGCCCACGGTGGTGGTGAATGGTTTGTTCATCTTCTTGTTCTTTATCAGGCGACCAGGGGACGTGGATCTTTCAGGTATTGCTCGCGGATGGCCTTGGCCGACCAGTAGGTCAGCGCGCAAGCGAGGCCCGTCGGGTTGTAGCCGATGCCGACCGGGAACACGCTGGAACCGACGGCAAACACGTTGTGCACGTCCCAGCTCTGCAGGTAGCGGTTGACGACGCTGGTCTTGCGGTCCGCGCCCATGGCCGTGCCGCCCGCCCAGTGCGTGGTCTGGTAATTGCGCAAGTCCAGGTGGTCGCCCACGCTCTTGACGGACACCTTGATCGCTTCCGGATTCATGGCCTCGGCCACCTTCATCATCTTGTCGGTGACGAAACGGCTCATCTTGATGTCGTTCTCCTTCCAGTCGAAGGTAAAGCGCAGCAATTGCTGGCCATACTTGTCCGTGTAGGTCGGGTCGAGGTCGACATAGCAGTCGCGGTACGTCATGTTGGCGCCGTGGCAGTCGAACGACACCGTGTTCAAATAGCTCTTCTTGACGGCCTTCTTCCAGGCCGAGCCCCAGGCGGGCGTGCCGTCCGGCGTGGCGATGCCGGAGATTGGCTTCGAGCCGGCCGGGTTGCACCAGGCGGGCGAGCCGCCGACAAAGCCCAGCGGGCCATGGTCGAAGTTGTCGCCATTCCAGTCATCGAGCGCGACGCCCGTGCCGCCGGCGCCGATGAACGGATTCGTGTTCGTGTCTTCCTTGAAGAAGGTCTGGATGGTGGACATCATCTGGTAGGCGATGTTGCGCCCCACCACGCCTTCATTGCTGACGGGGTCGTACGGCTTGCCGATGCCCGATAGCAGGAACAGATGCGCGTTGTTGTAGGCAAACGCGCTCGCGATGACCAGGTCGGCCGGCTGCTCGACGGCCTTGCCATCCGCATTGATGTAGGTCACGCCCGTCGCGCGTTTCTTGCTGCCGTCGAGGTTGATGCGCACGACGTTGCAGTTGGCGCGCAATTCGAAGTTGGCCACCATGCGCAGGGCCGGCATGATGTTGACGTTGGGCGAAGCCTTGGAATAGTTGTAGCAGGCATAGCCGGAGCAGAAACCGCAGAAGTTGCACGGCCCCATCTGGCAGCCGTACGGGTTCGTGTACGGGCCGGATGCGTTCGACGAGGCGTTGACGAAGGGGTGGTAACCGACGGCCTTGGCCGCACGGCGGAACAGCTCGGCCGTGTACGGTACTTTTTGCGGCGCCAGCGCGTAATTGTCGGAGCGGTCGCCCTCGAACACATTGCCGTCGCCGACGACGATGCCGTTGACCTTGTACGCCTGGCCCGAGGTGCCGAAGACTTTTTCCACGAAATCGAAGTGCGGCTCCAGCTCGGCGTAGGTCACGCCAAAGTCCTGGATCGTCATGCCTTCGGGGATGAATTTCTTGCCGTAACGGCGTTCGTAGTGGCTGCGGATTTGCAGCTCTTCCGGCAGGACGCGCCAATGCATGCCCGACCAGTGCAAGCCTGCGCCACCCACGCCCGTGCCGGGCTTGAAGGCGCCGATCTGGCGATACGGCACGGCCACGCCCGTGATGCTGTGGCGGAAGGTGAACGTGCTCTTCGACATGTCCTGGAACAGCTTGCTGCGCTGGATGTAGGTCAGCTCGTCGAGGGTCTTCGGATAGGCGCCGTCGGGATAAGTGTCGCGGTACTCGCCGCGTTCCAGCGCGACCACGTTCAGGCCCGCTTCCGTCAATTCCTTGGCCATGATGGCGCCGGTCCAGCCGAAGCCGACAATCACGGCATCGACAGGCTTCATTTTTACATCGGGTTTGATATCACTCATGATGGTTTTTCTTTTTCTTTGATCTGCTACTGATAACTGAAAAGGTTCAGGGCAAGGCGCATTGCCGCAGGCAGTACGCTAGTACGACCAGGCAGTGCAACGCCGCCATGGACTTTTTCAGGCGATAGAAACAGGGGGTAGCGGGTATTTCTTCCCATACTGCTCGACCCAATCCATGTAGTCGGCGCGCGCGCCAGGGAATCCCACCATCTTCCAGGCCAGCATGTCCTTGTTACCGCCGTGCACGGGGTCGCAAAAGTAACCTTCGCGCGTGTTTTGCAGCAATTGATTAAAGAAGACTTTGGGCGGCACTTCGCCGATGTCCAGGGTGCCTTTTTGCAATTGCGTGATGACGGCGTCGCGCTCGGCCGCATTCAGCTGGACGAAAGGCTTGCCTGACTGTTTATTGACGGCTGCGTTGACGCCGGCCAGCGCGCTCTTGTACAGCTCGCGCGGCGCCATGTGGAACTGGTAGCCGAACTGTTCGATCGACGGCACGAACGGCCCCTGCATGTACCACAGCGCGCCATACGCGTACGGCGTGTTCATCTGCGCATCGATGAATTCATGCGCGCCCGCTTCCAGCGCGCCCGGCCCTTCGCCGTCGGCGGGGATCAGGCGGTCGACCAGCGCCGTCAGGGTGGCCCATTCGGTAGCGTCGAAGAAGCGTGGTTTGTAGGCAGGCTGGTCCTTGGAGACGGCCATGGCCAGGCCGCCGCCGGCGCCGGCCAGCAAGGCCACGGCAGGCGCGGCGCCGACGGCCTTGCGCAAGAAATTACGCCGATGGGGCGAAATCCCGATGATTTTCATAGGTTTTCCTCAGGCGGCACGAGCCGCCACAATGATGGATGTGGAAGTCAGAAAGAAAATGCGGGCATGCGCCGCTGAGATGGCAGATTTCACGTAAAGATGGCTGAAGTATTGCGGCGCGGCGCATCCGCCTGTCGGTTAATTGACCAAGATGATTGACAAGCAGTTGCTTTGCATTTACGGTGCGCATCGTACCATAATTAAAAGAAACATTCAGAGACGGGTGAGACGTGATCAAAAAAGAGGCACCGGTGCGTGGCCGCCCGCGCAAGGCGGGCGTGGAAGATGCGGTACTGGAAGCGATCGTCATGCTGGTGCGCCAGCATGGGCTCGAAGCGGTGACGATACAGATGGTGGCCGACGCTGCCGGCGTGGGGCGCCAGACGATCTACCGGCGCTGGCCGCGGCGCGAAGACATGCTGCTCGACGCGCTCGTCAAGCGCACGGCGGAAAAGCTGCAGCGCGCGCTCGACATGCCGGACGGCCAGGAGATCGAGGCGATCTGCGCGCGCATCTTCGACAACCTGAACGCCGATGGCCGCTTCACCTGCGATTTATTGGTGCTGATCCACAACGATGCGGCGGCGCAGCTGCGCTTTCGCGAGCAGATCGTCGCGCCGTGGATCACTCTGGTGGTGCAGCGCCTCGTCGACATCGGCGTGCGTGCCGACCTCGATTTGCGCCTGTTCGCCTTCATGCTGCAGTCGGCGCTGGTGTACCAGATGCAACTGGACGGCCAGCTCGACGATGCCCTGCAGGAGCGTTGCTGCCGCTTTATCCGCAGCATGCTCTAGCACTGGATATAATCGTGGCGTACGCTTCTTCGCCACCACCAGAAAGCCAGCCCATGAGCCATGTATTTCCCGCCAGCCTGCAAGCGCCGCGCAGCCGCTTGAGCGGCAACGGTCCCGAATTGTCGCGCATCGTCGCCGGCATGTGGCGCATCGGCGAGTGGAATATGTCGGCGCAGCAGCGCCTCGCCTTCATCGAGCAATGCCTGGCGCTGGGCGTGTCGAGTTTCGACCATGCCGATATCTATGGCGATTACAGCGCCGAAGGCCTGTTCGGCGAAGCGCTGGCCCTGCAGCCGGGCTTGCGCGACCGGATGGAACTGGTCAGCAAGTGCGGCATCAAGCTGCTCTCGCCGCACCGCCCCGGCCACGCCATCCAGCATTACGACACGAGCGCGGCGCACATCACCAGTTCCGTGGAACACAGCTTGCGCCAGTTACAGACGGACCGCCTGGACTTGCTGCTGATCCACCGTCCCGATCCGCTGATGGATTTCGACGAGATCGCCGGCGCCTTCACCCAGTTGCAGCAGGCGGGCAAGGTGCTGCACTTTGGCGTGTCGAATTTCAGCCGCCACCAGTTCGAGTGCCTGCACCGGCGCTTCCCGCTGGTGACGAACCAGGTGGAATGCTCGCCGCTGCACGTGGCGCCCCTGTTCGACGAAACCTTCGACGGTTTGCAGGACGTGGGGGTGGCGCCGATGATCTGGTCTCCGCTGGCCGGCGGCCGGCTGTTCCAGAGCGGCGACGCGAATGTGGAGAACTTGCGCAACGTCATCAAGCAGATCGCGGACCAGCTGCAGCGCCCGTTTGCCAGCGTGGTGTTTGCCTGGATCATGCAACTGCCTTGCCGGCCCCTGCCGCTGACGGGCACGGGCCGCATCGAGGCTGTGGGCGTGGCCGTGGAAGGCACGCAATTTTCGCTCAGCCGCAGCGACTGGTTCGCCATCCTGCGCGCCGCGCGCGGGCACGAGGTGGCTTAGTCGATCTCGTCCGGGTCGTTGAATACTTGAGGTAGCGCAATGCCGCGCCAGCCCAGATGCCACGCCAGGTTCAACGCCAAGGTGGCGCCGATATACACGGCGAAGAACAGGGCAAAGAAACTCGTCTTCAGCCACACCAGCAGGGCGATGGCGACGACGAGCACCAGCAGCGCGGCCAGGCTTTTCTTTTGCTTGGAACTGGGGAAACGCAAGGTCGACACCATCAGGCTGCCCACGCCGACGAGCAGCAGCATCAGCAGATAGCTGTGCAGCGTGGAATCGATGGGCGCCGGCCAGGCTACCACCACGGCCGCCACGCAAGCGGCCCCGGCCGTGATCGGCATGCCGACGAAATACAGGGGGTCGGTACGCCCCACGTTCACATTGAAGCGCGCCAGGCGCATGGCGCCGCACGCCACAAAGAAGAAGCTGGCCATGCCGCCAAAGCGCAGCAGCAGCGGATCGTGCACTCCCATCTGCACGAAGCCATAGCAATACAACAACACGGCCGGGGCACAGCCGAAATTCATCACGTCGGCTATGGAATCGAGCTGCACGCCGAACTGCGAACTGGTTCCCGTCAGCCGGGCCACGTAGCCGTCGAGCGCGTCGAACACGCCGGCGAGCACCAGCAGCGCCGCCGCCAGGCGGTAGGCATCCGCGTCGCCCACGGCGGCGTTGTCGACGGAAATGACGATGCTGGCAAAACCGCAGGCTATCGACAGCAAAGTCACCATGCTGGGCAAGGCGTATTTGGCGCGCTGCAGGCGCGACTTGGGCAATGTGTTCAAATGTATGGGCAATCAAAAAAATCGGAAGTGAGGCAATGCAGCGGCAAACGCTGCGCTGCGCCCATTCTACCCTGCGCAGCGGCGGCACCGTTCCCGCACGAGCGCGACATATCTTTTCACGGATGCTCTACGAGCGATCAAAATACCTTAGAATCGTTTTACAGGACAGCACGCTGACCCCACCGCTGCCCGCCTACCTATACAGGAGTCGACTTGATTGCCTCGTCAATGCGTTGGAAATACTGGATACCCGCCCTGCTGAGCGCAGCACTGCTGAGCGCCTGCGGCGGCGGCAGCGATAGCGGCAATACGTCGCTGAACACCTCGACCCCGGCCGGGCAACTGACGCAGGAGCCGGGCGCTCCCGTCCTCAGCAACAATATTGCCACCGATGGTTTCAACTGGTTCAACTACCGGCGCAGCCAGACCGGCCTGTCGCCACTGGTGCGCAATAGCCTGATCGACAGCGCGGCCCTCGGCCATTCCAGCTATCTCAATCTCAACAATACGGTGGCGCACGAGCAGGTACAGGGCAAGCCCGGCTTTACAGGCGCCACACTGGGCGACCGCCTGGCCAAGGCCGGCTACGTCGTCACCTCGCTGCAGGGCGAAGTGATCGCCGGCGCAAGCAACACGTCCGGCTTTTACCTGGCCGAAGAACTCGTCACGGCCATCTATCACCGCTTCGTCATTTTCGAGCCGCTGTTCAAGGAAGGCGGCGCGGGCGCGGCCGTCAGCGGCGCCGGCTATGCGTATTTCACCACCGACCTGGCCGGCAACCGCAGCTATGGCCCCGGGCTTGCGGCGGGACAGATCGTCACCTATCCGTTCAGCGGGCAGCAAAAGGTGGCCGTCAGTTTTTCCAGCGATAGCGAATCGCCCGATCCCGTGCCGAACCAGGATGTGGTCGGCTACCCGATCAGCGTGCATGCCAATTACGGCACGCCCGTCAGCGTGACGGCGTTCAGCGTGCGCCAGCGCGGCGCCGCCACGGACCTGGCCGTGCGCCTGCTCACCAGCGGCAACGATGTGCATACGCCGGTCTCGGCCGCGTCCATCATCCCGCTGGCGGCCTTGAACGCGAACACCAGCTATGACGTGAGTTTCATCGGCAAAGTCAATGGCGCGGATGTCACGCACAGCTGGTCATTCACGACGCGCTAGGGCAACTAGCCTTGCCAAGCGGGCGCAGCGTCGAGGATGACTGGATGTAGAATAGCTGTTCCTGCTTTACGGCAATTGACAAGTTTTGGGGCGCTCTGCACAGCATGCTGAAACCACACGCCACTTGCGATGATGATGCCGCCGTTGCGGCATCCGACATGGTCCGTATTCTCGACGTCGAGAACGGACTGGGCCGCATCATGGGCGACCGCATCCTGTACCTGAAAATCCTGCGCCGCTTCCTGCACGACCACGGCACCACGCCATGCCAGATCCGCGCCGAATTCGACGCGGGCAACTACGTTTCCGCGCGCCTGAAGGCGCATACCCTGAAAGGCGCTGCCGGCATGATCGGGGCGCGCCATGTGCACAGCCTGTCGGAAACCCTGGAATCGGCACTGCGTGCGCAGGCGCCCGACCTGGCCCAGCAGATGCTCCAGCTGGAACTGGCGCAGGATCAATTGCTCGGCGCGGTCAGCAGCATGCTGGGCACGCCGGAGGCAAACCACACGGCGGCGCAGGATGTGGCGCCCGACCCGGCCGCGCCCGCCATCCAGCTGCTGCTGGCGCGCCTGGCCAGCCATCTGCGCGAAGGCGACGGCGCCGCCATCGACATCCTGGAAAACTCGGCCAGCCTGCTCGCGGCCAGCCTGGGCGTGAACGTGTACCAGGAAGTGGCCGCCGCCGCGCACGAGTTCGATTTCGAAGGTGCCCTGGCGGCGCTGCTGCGGCGCCGCTAGCGCACAGCGAGCTGCTGCTCAGCTGTTGAACTGCGCCTCTTCCGCATACGCCACGCAACAACTCTTGCAACAGAAGCGGCGCACGGCATCGAGCGGCTTGTCGCAGTACCAGCATGCACCTTTCGGCGGCAGCGCTGCGATCAATTGCGGCAGGGAAGGCAATGGCGGCGCCGCCATGCCCCTGCTTTCCACGACTTCCGGCTGTTCGCTGTCCATGGCGCTTCCTTTCCTAGCGGCACTTCAAGGCCGCTCAGCAAGATTACGTCAGCACAGTTTGAAGCCCATGACATTTCTCAACGGCGGCCACGCTTGCCCCATCGGCACCTTGAAATTTCCAAACGACAACGTTGTCGCTTCGCACTACAATCAGTGCTCCGTTCACTTGCGCGCACGCCATGAAACACATCCCCCTGCTGCTCTCCTGCTTGCTGCTCAGCGCCTGCGCCACGCGCGCGCCTACCGCCTACACCCTCAATTCGGGCGCCGAACGCACGCCGGAACAATTGGCGGTGGTGTTCGAACACGCCGACCTGACCTTGCGCATCGATCCGGCCCGCCGCAGTATTGCCGGCGATGCGCGCCTGACCTTCCTGGCCACGCAGCCGATCTCGCGTTTCGCCCTGGACCTGGACCGCAACCTGCCCGTCGATGCCATCGAAATCGACGGCAAGGCGCTGCGGCCGCAAGACTATGCCAACCCGGACGGCCGCCTGAGCATGACCTTGCCGGCCACCCTCGCGGCAGGCGCGCGCACCACCATCCGCATCGTCTACCACGGCGTGCCGCACGTCGCCGTGAAAGCGCCGTGGGATGGCGGCATGGTGTGGTCGAGCACCGCCGATGGCGCGCCGTGGATCGCCAGCGCCGTGCAAGGCGAAGGCTGCGACCTGTTCTGGCCGTGCATCGACCACCCGATGGGTAAGGCCCAGCTGATCGACCAGCACATCCAGGTACCGGCGCCGCTGGTGGCGGCCGGCAATGGCATCGCGCTCGGCATGGATGAGGCCGACGGCTGGCGCACCTGGCACTGGCGCGCCAAACACCCGAGCACCTATGGCATCGCCCTGAACGTGGCGCCCTACCGCAGCCTGCAGGGCGAGTATGCGAGCCGCTACGGCAACCGCATCCCCCTGCAATTCTGGTATCTGCCGGAAAGCGAGGCCAAGGCAGGCGCCCTGTTCGCGGAATTGCCGCCCATGCTCAATTTTTTTGAAAGCATCATCGGCCCCTACCCGTTTGGCGATGAAAAAGTCGGCATCGCCGAAACGCCGCACAAGGGCATGGAGCACCAGACCATCAATGCCTATGGCAACAAGTTCGCCAAGACCAGCTATGGCTACGACGAGCTGTTGCAGCATGAATTCGCCCATGAATGGTTCGGCAACCAGCTGACCAACAGCAACTGGGACGACATGTGGCTGCACGAAGGCTTCGGCACGTATATGCAGCCGCTGTACATGCAATACCTGCGCGGCGAGCAAGAGTATTTTGCTTCGTTGCAGCAAATGCGCGCCGGCATCGTCAACAAGGCGCCCATGGTTTCGGGCAAGCCGAGAAGCGAGGAAGAAGTCTACGACCTGAAAAAGGGCGGACCGGGCGGCGACATTTATGTGAAAGGGGCGCTGGTGTTGCACACCTTGCGCGGCCTGATCGGCGACGACGCCTTCTTCCGCGCCGTGCGCCTGCTCGTCTACGGCACGGAGCAGCCGCAGCCGGGCCAGTTCCAGCCGCGCTATGGCAGCACGACGGAATTCATGGCCATCGTCAACAAAGTTACGGGCAGCAATTACGACTGGTTCTTCCAGGTGTATCTGTACCAGGCGGCATTGCCGGAGCTGTCCGCCGTGCGCGACGGCGACACCTTGCGCCTGCTATGGAAGACGCCTGCCGACCTCGCCTTCCCGATGCCGGTGGAAGTGCGTATCGGCAAGGAAATCCATACCGTTTCCATGGCGCTGGGCTTTGGCGAACTGCCCCTGCCGGCTGGCGCCACGCACACGCTCGACCCGCACTCACGCGTGCTGCGCCGCGCCGAGCATATCGAGGCCTTCCAGAAGTTCAGGGAAGAGCAGGCCGAGCGCAAGAAGAGCTGAGCTGCAGCAACGGGACGCTATTTCCGGAAACTGCGCACCGCGTCATTGGCATTGTCGTCGATGACTTTTTCAATCGCGGCCTGCTTCGCGTATTTCACGCGCAAGCGCTTCCACTGCCGTTGCGCCTGGCCGCACGACTGTTCGATCGCTTGCGTGATCTCGCGCTGGCGCGCCTTGTCGTTATCATCCCATTCGCCGGCAAAGTGTTCGCACATTTGCGCATGATCAATGAACTGCACCACGTCGCGCGGCAGCTTTTCCTCTGCCTGAGCCAGCAAGGGCAAACAGCACAGTGCGGCAGCGATCAATATGTTCATCGTTTTCCCTTACTTGCCGATGCAGAAACGGCTGAAGATCACGCCCAGCAGATCGTCAGGCGAAAACTCGCCCGTGATGCTCGACAGCTGCACCTGCGCCAGGCGCAGCTCTTCGGCAAACAGGTCCAGCGACTGGTCGTCCTGCGCCGCGTGCGCGGCGGCGATATCCAGATGCTTGCCGGCCGATTTCAAGGCGATCAGATGGCGTTCGCGCGCCAGATACAGCGATTCGCCCGTCTGCTGCCAGCCGGCGATGCGCAAGAGCTCGGCGCGCAGCAAATCAATACCGATGTGCTCGTGCGCCGACAGATACACGTGGGTGGCGTCCGGCATGTTGTCGACGCCGGGCTTGTGGCCCGACAGGTCAATCTTGTTCCACACGCGCACCACCGGCACGCCTTCGGGGAAGGCGGCGACGATGGTTTCGTCGGCCAGCGTGGGGCCATGGTCGGCGTCGAGCAGGTGCAGAATCACGTCGGCCTTGCCGATCTCGCCCCAGGTGCGCTCGATGCCGATGCGCTCGACGGCGTCGACGGTGTCGCCCGCGCTGCGGATGCCGGCCGTATCGATGATGTTGAGCGGAATGCCTTCGATCTGGATGGTTTCACTGACCTTGTCGCGCGTGGTGCCGGCGATCGGCGTCACAATCGCCACGTCGGCACCCGCCAGCGC
This sequence comes from Janthinobacterium glycogeni, assembly GCF_051380725.1. Lineage (NCBI taxonomy): Bacteria > Pseudomonadati > Pseudomonadota > Betaproteobacteria > Burkholderiales > Oxalobacteraceae > Janthinobacterium > Janthinobacterium glycogeni. The sequence continues at coordinate 30,220 of NZ_JBNYXP010000018.1, forward strand.
GTTCAGCAACGACGACTTGCCCACGTTCGGCTGGCCGGCCAGCACGACATTCAAGCCTTCGCGCAGCAGCGCGCCCTGCGCCGCCTGCGCAAACACTTTGTTCAACGCTTCGATGACGGCTTTCAACTGGCCGCGCGCATTCGATTTTTCCAGGAAGTCGATTTCTTCTTCGGGGAAATCCAGGGTTGCCTCGACCAGCATGCGCAAGCCCGTCACCTGTTCCACCAGCGCGTGGATGGTGTTCGAGAACGCGCCCGACAGCGATTGCGAGGCGGACTTGGCCGCCGCTTCCGTCGAGGCGTCGATCAGGTCGGCCACGGCTTCGGCTTGCGCCAGGTCCAGCTTGTCATTCAAAAAGGCGCGGCGCGTGAATTCGCCCGGTTCGGCCAGGCGCAGGCCGCTATCCTTGCCCGCTTCCAGCACGCGCGCCAGCAGCAGCTGCAGCACGATGGGGCCGCCGTGACCCTGCAATTCCAGCACGTCTTCGCCCGTGTACGAATGCGGGCCCTTGAAATGGATGGCGATGCCCTGGTCGATGATGCTGCCATCGCTTTCCGTGAACGGCAGATAGGTGGCGTGGCGCGGTTTGAGTTGCTGCGCGCCGAACAGGGCCGTCATCAGCGGGGCGAGATTTTTGCCGGAGGCGCGTACCACGCCGATGCCGCCGCGCCCGGGGGCGGTGGCGATGGCGGCGATAGGGGAAGAGTCGAGTTTCATGGGGATATTGTAGATTATTCGGGAAAGGCTGCGGGTGCCGCGCTATTTTCAGCGACAAAGCGGGTGCACATGAAGGGGGAGGTCCGTGGAAAGCCGGCAAAACCCACTTTTTTTTGACATCGCACCCACTGGGTACGATGTCAAAAAAAAGCCCGCGCGAGGCGGGCTTTCTGGTCGCTGGCCGGACTTACTTGGCGGCTGGCGCGTATTTCTTGGTGATCACCCATTGCTGGCCGATCGACAGGACGTTGTTGACGACCCAGTAGAGTACCAGGCCCGACGGGAAGAAGAAGAACATCACCGAGAATGCCAGTGGCATGAACAGCATCATCTTCGCTTGCATCGGATCGGCCGGGGCCGGGTTCAGCTTGGTCGTGATGTACATCGAGATCGCGTACAGCACGGGCAGGATGCACCATGGGTCATGCTGGGCCAGGTCGGTGATCCAGCCGATCCATGGCGCGCCGCGGATTTCCACGGACGCGTTGAGCACCCAGTACAGGGCGATAAAGACGGGCATCTGGATCAGGATCGGCAGGCAGCCGCCCAGCGGATTGATCTTTTCCGTCTTGTACAGCTCCATCGTGGCCTGGTTCATCTTTTGCGGGTCGCCTTTATAGCGCTCGCGGATCGCCTGCATCTTCGGCGTGACCAGTTTCATCTTGGCCATGCTGCGGTAGCCGGCGGCCGACAGCGGGAAGAAGGCCAGCTTGATCAGGATCGTGAAGGCGATGATGGTCCAGCCCCAGTTGCCCAGCACGCTGTGGATGTGTTCCATGACCCAGAAGATCGGCTTGGCGATGATGGTCAGCCAGCCGTAATCCTTGACCAGTTCCAGGCCAGGCGAAACATTTTCCAGCAGGTGCGCGATTTGCGGACCCGAGTACAGCTTGCTGTCCATGCTGGCCGTGGCGCCTGGCGCCAGGGTAGGCAGTGGCAGCACGTTGCCGATGGCGTACAGGTTGGTGCCGAGCTTTTTCGTGAAGATGTCGCGCTTGGCGTTTTCAGGCGGCACGAAAGCCGACACGAAAAAATGTTGCGAAATCGCAAACCAGCCGCCATTCGCCGTGGCCGGATGCAGGCCTTTCATGGCGTTGTCGTTGCCCTTCTTCTCGTCTTCCACGGCCGCTTTTTCGATTTTCTCGAACGTCAACTTCTGGTACTTGTCTTGCGGCGTGTACAGGGTCGGACCCGTGAAGCTGCTGTTGAAGAACGAGTCGCCGACCGGTTTGTTGCCGTCATGCGTCAGTTGCAGGTACAGCTGCGGCGTGACAGGGGCCGCGCCCACGTTGGCCACGTCGTGGCGCACGTCGATGACGTAGTCGCCGCGCTTGAAGGTAAACGTCTTGGTCAGCTTGACGCCGCCTTCGACCGCTTCCATCACCAGTTGCACTTGCTTGCCGTCACCGAGGGTGCGCACGCCAGGCTGCACGGTGAAACCGCTCGCGTGGGTAGGGAAAGGACCGCCGACCAGGCCCGATTGCGCCAGGTAGGTATGGTTCGCGCCTTCGTCGAACAGCACTTCGTTTTGCTTGCCTTCATCAGGCTGGCACCATTTGAACAGGCCGAAACAGCCGCCGAACCAGCCCGGATTGCCCGCGCCCTTGAACTTCAGCAATTCCAGACGCTTGACCTGGCCGCCCAGGGTGTCGATATCGACCTTGATGACGTCGGTGGTGATGGTAATCACTTCGCGCTTGAACGCGGCGGGATCGGTCGCTTCGCCAGGCACGGCGGTCGCGCCGGCAGGAGCCAGGGCGGCCGTCTTGGCCGGGGTGACAGGCGCCTTGGCGGTTTGTTCCGTGTTCGCGGAGAACATCGACGGCTTGCCGTTCGAGATCATCCATTCGTTCCAGAGAATTACCAGCGAGACGGAAAACACGATCCACAGGATGGTACGTTTATTGATATCCATTAGGGTATTTGTCAGGAGTGGTTGCAACCGCAAGCGGTCGTTGAAGATTGTTTGCCATCGGCCGGCGGCACCGGGTCGACGCCCCCTTCATTCCAGGGGTGGCAACGGCACAGGCGCTTGGCAGCCAGCAGGCTGCCCTTGGCCGTACCGTGCACGCGCAGCGCTTCCATCGCGTAATGCGAACAGCTCGGATAGAAACGGCAATTCTGTCCCAGCATGGGGCTGATCAGCAACTGATAAGCACGCAGCAGGAACAGCAGCAAGGTTTTCATGGCGCGGATGGTGGTGGCGCAGCAACAGAACGGGCCTGGGCGGCGATTTGCGCCGCGAACAGGCGGCTCAATTCCTCACGCAGCTCGGCTTTGAGCTTGGTCGTGGTGGCCGGGCCATCCTTGCTGTTGACGGCGCGCGACAAACGCACCACGCAGTCGACCGGCGGCATCGCGCTGTTGCGAAACAGCTCGCGCGTGACGCGCTTGATCGTGTTGCGGGTCGCCGCGCGCGGCGCGAAACGCTTGGCCACAACGACGCCCAGCCGCGCATGCGGCAATTGATTGTGTCGGGTGTACAGCACAAAATGCGCTGTTTTTTGCGAAGGGCGCAAACGAAAAACGGATGAAAATTCATCCGTTTTAACGATACGCCGAAAGCGCGCGAAGTCGTGTGAACCTTCGCGTTGATTGCCGACTGGAGTACAGCTAGCCACGCGATCAGCTGTCAACGACAAGCCTAGACGGCCAGACGTTTGCGGCCCTTTGCGCGACGTGCGTTGAGCACATCACGGCCACCACGGGTAGCCATACGAGCGCGGAAGCCGTGCGTACGCTTGCGGCGAACGACGGAAGGTTGGTAAGTACGTTTCATGTTGGTCTCGCTAAAAACAAAAAAAATGCAAAATCGGGTCTGACGTCCCGTCAGTTTTTGGTGCCAATGACAATCGCGCACTTATGCCAAGGCACAAGCTGGCCAATCTCATCGCCCGCTTGAACGCGCACCAGATCGACTACGCGGAGCGATTTGCGGCCTCCGGTGCTCACTGTGCCTTCGCACAGTTGCGCGCCTCAGCCACAACTCATCACCGCTCGCTACGATTTGGTACTGCGTCGTTAATCCACGCTTAGTCCATATTGTCGTTCCAAATGAATAAACACGGAATACGGGCGGGGAACCCTGAATTATTCAGCATATGCCCCCCTCTTGTCAAGGATTGCCGTGATCGCCTGGAAATTTCCGCGCGCCTCCCCACCTGCGCCGCAGGCCGCGCCAGCACTGCCTGTGGCGGGATAACCGGGGGATAAGTCGCTTCTTATACACATGGCGCCCCACCCCGCCACACAAAAATAAGCGTCGTGCCTGTGGATAACTTTGGCAGTCGGGAGTAGAATAGCGCGTTACGTGTGGCGAGCCCTCGCGCGACGCCGGCCTTGCAACACGGTGACCGCAGGGCAGAATCGATACGCCCTCCCACACCTTTTCACATAGACATACATGGATAATTTCTGGCAGGCCTGTTCCGCGCAGTTGGAACTGGAGCTGACACCGCAACAATTCAGTGCGTGGATCAAACCGCTTATCCCTCTCGATTACGAAGAGGGCAAGCTGCGCATTGCTGCGCCCAATCGCTTCAAGCTCGATTGGGTCAAGACCCAGTTCGCCAGCCGCATCACCGCCCTGGCCATTCAGTACTTCGAAGCGCCGACGGAAGTGCAGTTCGTGCTCGACCCGCGCCTGGCCCTGCCGAAGAAGCCCGTTGCCGCCAGCACCCCGGCCAGCGATCCGAATGGCGGCGCGCCCAGCGCGCGCGCCGCGGAGCCGCAGCCCAGCGTGCCGGAACTGAGCATCGGCGCCGCGCCGCGCCGCGAACAGAGCCGCATCAACACCGACCTGACCTTCGACAGTTTCGTGACCGGCAAGGCCAACCAGCTGGCGCGCGCCGCCGCCATCCAGGTGGCGAACAATCCGGGCGTGTCGTACAACCCGCTGTTCTTCTACGGCGGCGTCGGCCTCGGTAAAACCCACTTGATCCACGCCATCGGCAACCAGGTGATGGCCGACAATCCGGGCGCGAAAATCCGCTACATCCACGCGGAACAGTACGTTCGCGACGTAGTGACCGCTTACCAGCGCAAGGGTTTCGACGACTTCAAGCACTACTATCACTCGCTCGACATGCTGCTGATCGATGATATCCAGTTCTTTGGCGGCAAGAGCCGCACGCAGGAAGAGTTCTTCTATGCGTTCGAGGCATTGATTGCCGCAAAGAAACAGATCATCATCACTTCGGATACGTATCCGAAAGAAATCACGGGCATGGACGACCGCCTGATTTCGCGCTTCGACTCGGGCCTGACGGTGGCGATCGAACCGCCGGAACTGGAAATGCGCGTCGCGATTCTGTTGAAAAAGGCCAAGCAGGAAGGCGTGACCTTCTCCGACGACGTGGCCTTCTTTGTCGCCAAGCACTTGCGCTCGAACGTGCGCGAGCTCGAAGGCGCGCTGCGCAAGATTCTCGCGTACTCGCGTTTCCATGGCAAAGACATCACCATCGATATCGTCAAGGAAGCCCTGAAGGACTTGCTGTCGGTGCAGAATCGCCAGATTTCCGTGGAAAACATCCAGAAAACGGTGGCCGACTTCTTCAATATCAAGGTGGCCGACATGTATTCGAAGCGCCGCCCCGCGAATATCGCCCGGCCGCGCCAGATCGCCATGTACCTGGCCAAGGAATTGACACAGAAGAGCCTGCCAGAGATCGGCGAGCTGTTCGGCGGCCGCGACCACACCACGGTGCTGCATGCCGTGCGCAAGATCGCGCTGGACCGCACCAAGAATCCGGAATGCAACCATGAATTGCATGTACTGGAGCAAACCTTGAAGGGCTAAGCACGCCTGCTGGCAAGGCTGGCTCAAAACGTGCTTTACCCTTATTATCTGGGAGAGCGCCGCAGCCGGTCTGCCGGGGCTCCCCTTGCAATGATTGTTAAATTACTACGTTAAACTTCATACCTATACATTGAGGATAAATATGCAATTGGTCAAAACCACCCGAGATACCCTTCTCCGGCCACTGCAGATCGTGAGCGGTATTGTCGAGCGTCGGCACACTATGCCGATTCTGGCCAATATCCTCATCCGCAAAGACGGTGAAAATGTCTCCTTCCTGTCGACCGACACCGAAGTGCAGATCACCACGCACGCGGAAATCGGTTCCGGCGCGGACGTCACCGGCACCACCGTGGCCGCGCGCAAGCTGCTGGACATTTTGCGCGCCCTGCCCGAATCGGGCGACGTCACGATGACCCTGCTGAACAAGCGCCTGACCGTGCAAACGGGCAAGTCGCGCTTCGCCCTGCAAACGCTGGCGGCGGAAGAGTTTCCAACCGTGCAACAGGCGGAAAGCTACAACGCGTCCGTCACCCTGCCGCAAAAAACCTTGAAGCACCTGTTCAACATGGTGCATTTCTCGATGGCGCAGCAAGACATCCGCTACTACCTGAACGGCTTGCTGCTGGTTCTGGATGGCAATCATGTCATCGCCGTGGCCACCGACGGCCACCGTCTGGCGTTTTGCCAGGTCGCCACCGAGCAGACGTTCGCGCGCCAGGAAGTGATTATTCCGCGCAAGACCATCATCGAACTGCAGCGCCTGCTGGAAGAGAACGATGAGCCGGTGCAGCTGGACATCGCCGCCAACCAGGTGAAACTGACCTTTGCCGACATCGAGCTGATCTCGAAGCTGGTGGAAGGCAAGTTCCCCGACTACACGCGCGTGATTCCAAAAGGCTACAAGAACGACTTCACCATCGGCCGCGATGAACTGCTGCGCTCGCTGCAACGTGCCGCCATCATGACCAGCGACAAGTTCAAGGGCGTGCGCTGCATCATCACCCCGGGCAGCATGAAGATCAGTTCGACCAATGCGGACCAGGAAGAAGCCGTTGAAGAGCTGGAAATCGACTACGGCGGCGACTCCGTCGACATCGGCTTCAACGTGACGTATCTGCTGGACGTGCTGAACAACCTGAAATGCGAATACGTCAACATCGCGCTGGGCGATTCGAACTCGTCCGCCCTGATCTCCATCCCGGACAATGCCGACTTCAAGTATGTCGTCATGCCGATGCGCATCTAAAGACCACAGCAATGACGTAGGTCGGATTAGCGCAGCGTAATCCGACATGCTGAATCGCCGTCTGTCGGGTTACGCCGTTCCGGCTAACCCGACCTACGGTCATCAGCCAGCAGCCCCGAATCAATCAGCAATCGTTATTTGAGAAAGCAGTCCATGTCCGAGAATCCACAAGACACCCCGATCCAGGCCAAAACGGAAGAATACGGCGCCTCCTCCATCCAGATCCTGGAAGGCCTGGAAGCCGTACGCAAACGCCCGGGCATGTACATTGGCGACACCTCGGACGGCACCGGCTTGCACCATCTGGTATTCGAAGTGCTGGACAACTCCATCGATGAATCGCTGGCCGGCCACTGCACGGAAATCCACGTCACCATCCACAGCGACAATTCGATCTCGATCACCGACAATGGCCGCGGCGTGCCGACCGGCCTGAAAATGGACGACAAGCACGATCCGAAGCGTTCGGCGGCGGAAATCGTCATGACCGAACTGCACGCGGGCGGCAAGTTCGATCAGAACTCGTATAAAGTCTCGGGCGGTTTGCACGGCGTGGGCGTGTCCTGCGTGAATGGCCTGTCGAAACTGCTGAAACTGACCATCCGCCGCGACGGCAAGGTCCATTACATGGAATTCGTGCGCGGCGTGCCGCAAGACCGCCAGATCGTCATGGTCGGCGACATCGCCACCTCGCCGATCAAGGTCATCGGCGACACTGACAAGCGCGGCACCGACGTGCATTTCTGGGCCGACGAAGAGATTTTCACGCACGTGGAATTCCACTACGAAATCCTGGCCAAGCGCATCCGCGAACTGTCCTTCCTGAACAATGGCGTCAACATCAAGTTGTCCGACCAGCGCACGGGCAAGGAAGAAATCTTCGCCTTCGAAGGCGGCACGCGCGGCTTCGTCGAATACATCAACAAGGCCAAATCGGTCTTGCACCCGACCATTTTCCAGGCTACGGGCGAGCGCCTGTCGGACCAGAACACGAACATCTCGGTCGACGTGTCGATGCAGTGGAACGATGCCTACAATGAACAGGTGCTGTGCTTCACGAATAACATCCCGCAACGCGACGGCGGCACCCACCTGACGGGCCTGCGCGCGGCCATGACGCGCGTGATCAACAAATACATCGATGAACACGAGTTCGCCAAGAAGGCGAAAGTGGAAATCAGCGGCGACGACATGCGCGAAGGCCTGACCTGCGTCTTGTCGGTGAAAGTGCCGGAGCCGAAATTCTCGTCGCAGACGAAAGACAAGCTGGTATCGAGCGAAGTGCGCGGCCCGGTCGAAGAGATCGTCGCCAAGACCCTGGCCGATTACCTGCAAGAAAAACCGAACGACGCCAAAATCATTTGCGGCAAGATCGTCGAAGCGGCGCGCGCCCGCGAAGCGGCCCGCAAGGCCCGCGACCTGACGCGCCGCAAAGGCATCATGGACGGCCTGGGCCTGTCGGCCAAGCTGGCCGACTGCCAGGAAAAAGACCCCGCCCTGTGCGAACTGTACATCGTCGAGGGTGACTCGGCAGGCGGCTCGGCAAAACAAGGGCGCGACCGCAAGTTCCAGGCGATCCTGCCGCTGCGCGGTAAAGTGCTGAACGTGGAAAAAGCCCGTTTCGAAAAAATGCTGTCGTCGGAGCAGATCACCACCCTGATCGCCACCCTCGGCACCTCGATCGGACCGGACGAATTCAACGTCGAGAAACTGCGCTACCACCGCATCATCATCATGACCGATGCGGACGTCGACGGCGCCCACATCCGCACCTTGCTGCTGACCCTGTTCTACCGTCAGATGCCGCAACTGGTCGAGCGCGGCCACATCTACATCGCGCAACCGCCGCTGTACAAGGTGAAAGCGGGCCGCGACGAGCGCTATCTGAAAGATGACGCCGAAGAAGCGAGCTACATGATGACCGTGGCGCTGAACACGGCCGTGCTGGTGCCGCGCACAGGCGCGGAAGGCATTTCCGGCGAGACCCTGACGGAACTGGTGCGCAAGTTCAACCTGTCGAACACCATCATGACCCGTCTGACGCGCGTCATCGACCGCGCCGCCCTGACGGCCATCATGACGGGCGTGCAGCTGGACCTGTCGACCCTGGACCTGGCGGAAGCTTCCGCCCTGGCCCTGCAGACGGCCATCAACGACAGCGCCGTGAAAGTGCATGTGCGTTCCGACGACTTGTCGGAAAAACACATGCTGCGCATCGAGCGCATGCACCACGGCAACATCAAAGTCAGCGCCATCGACGCCGACTTCGTGCAAGGCCCGGACTACGCCGTTCTGAGCAGCGGCGCCGCCACCTTCGAAGGCCTGATCGGCGAAGGCGCGTTTGTCCGCCGCGGCGAAGGCGAGCGCATGAAGGAAATCGCCGTGGTCGACTTCCACCAGGCCATGCAATGGCTGCGCGACGAAGCCGAACGCACGGTCTCGAAACAGCGCTACAAAGGTCTGGGCGAAATGAACCCGGATCAGCTGTGGGAAACGACGATGGACCCGACCGTGCGCCGCCTGTTGAAAGTACAGATCGAAGACGCGATTGCGGCGGATCAAATCTTCACGACCCTGATGGGCGACGACGTGGAACCGCGCAGGGCGTTTATTGAAAACAATGCGTTGCGCGCGGGCAATATCGACGTTTAAGCATGTTGTAGTTTAGGATTCCTAAGTACATGAAATAAATCTCATTATTTAAAATATCGGCGGCCACGCAAAATGGCCGCCGTTTTTGTATCCAAACCCAAAAATTTCGAGATAAACTCTCAAATAATTTCTGAGCTTGGCCAAATATTCGTTAGACATGGTCAAGATTAAATCATCACTCTGCATTATTTTATGTTCACTGAAAGCAATTACTGTAGAATTGAAAAAATATGATTGTTATTTATAATACGTTGTAGCCTACATGAATGCAGGGAATCAGAACGCTGGCAAGTCACGCTCACCACAATATGGGCGCAGATAGCATGCCTCCTCTCAATCAATTTTTTAAAATGGCCGTTATGGCTGGCGTGGAAAGTGCAGTCCAGCTCCATATTGATCGCGGCGATGATATCAATGCCCGCGACTCGAACGGGGTAACTTTGCTCATGCTGTCGGCAGCCAAGAATAAAGCTGCCATATGCCGATTATTGCTGAACGCCGGAGCTGACAGTGCGTTGCTTGACCCGGCAGGTCGAACCGCTCATGCGATCGCGATTGCGGCGGGTGCTCAACAAGCAGCCGAGGTGCTCGAGCCCACCACTCTGGCCCCTGAGCCCCTCACGATACCTGAACCAGCACAGGCACCGGCGATAGATGACGCCCCCGTTCTCCTCACTGACAATGCAAGCATCGCGAAGCCAGCTTTTGATGTAGCCTCTGCCGAAGAAAACCTGCAAACGACCATTGCCACACCCATGCCTCACCTCATTTTAGAAAATGACGAGGAAGGATTTTCCCTGTTCGACTGGGAGCCCGAAGAACAGCTTCTTCCGCCTGAGCTGGACCTAGTATTACTGGCCGAAGCCAGTGCAGCTCAAGCCGCCATCTCAGCACACGAACCGATCGACTCGTCGGCGGACTGGGATGATGTCGATGCATTTCTGCCTGACCAATCCGTTCCGTTCATACGCAAAGACGACGTTGAAGCCAGGGAAAACCTACGACTACTACTTTTGAGAGCGTATCGGGAAGGCAGCGTGCCGAGCATGGAAATCGAATCCTTATCGATGAATGCGGACGGCAGTGCCAACCCAGAATTTGAAGCCTTGCTGACCTTGGTCGTGAACGATTTGGGGGCCGAGGTCGATGAGCGATTTGAGTATGCAGCACCAGACGAAGATTTCACTATTTTCGTCTCGCCTCAGGAGAGTGAGGATGAAGAAGAATGCATCGACAACGCCATGCACTTTATCGACAGTGCTGCATCCCGGCGAACCGAACCCTTACGTATTTATCTCAAGAACTTCCAAAAGATCAAGTTGATCTCTGGCGACGAAGAGGTTGCACTTGCTCAGCGAATGGAACAACAACATGAGCGAGCCTTGGATGCCTTGGCTCTCTGGCCCTATGGGATCGAGCAGGTATTGGCTGCCGGTCACTTGGTTCAGTCCAAGAAGCGAACCCTGTTCTCTATGTCGATGGGGCCGCTTGAGGCACAACCTGAATTAGACGATACAGACGACGAACCTGTCATTGTTGCCGCAGCGGAGAACAGTAGTGATGAAATCGATGAGGAAGCCGAAGAGTCTGTTGCTACCTCCGACAACGCAACCAGTCTTTTCTTCGATGCCCTGTTTCGCTTAGGCGAATCGGTGACAAATCCAGTGTCGACTTGCAGCACTGATGAAATTAGAGAACACCTTGATTCGCTGAGACTTAATACGTCACTTTTGTTCGAACTAGTTAAGGTGGGAGCTACCGACGCGCATGAATCGGCTAACGCATTTGTAGCCGCAATGACAGGCTACCAGCAAGCTCGTGAGCAGATGGCTGCCGCCAACTTGAAACTGGCGTTCTATATCGCCAAAAAATATTTGTATAGTGGCGAGCCTCTTGACGACTTGACACAAGAAGCAAATATTGGCCTGATGAAAGCGGTCGAACGTTTTGATTGGCGAAGGGGTTACAAGTTCTCGACTTATGCAACTTGGTGGATACGACAGCAAGTCAGCCGTGCCGTTGCAGATACTGTCCGGACAATACGAATTCCTGTTCATGTTCACGATAAGCTTCAAAGACTCGCAAAAGAAACGCGAGCCTTTGAATTGGAAGCTAGACGCCTGCCTGAGCCAGAAGAAATTGCAGAGCGTTTAGGCGTCAGCCTACGGGTTCTTGGAACGCTTGAGCGGATTCCGCAAGAGCCTATACCCATTGATGATAAATTTGATGACGAGCTGATCGATGCCAGTGCTTATGACAACCTTGTGTGGCCAGACCCATTCGAGTCTTGTGCAGAATCGCAGTTCCGCCAGACAGCGGACTCTGTAATTTCGACGCTCAAACGGAAGGAAGAAAAGGTAACTCGCCTCCGCTTTGGTATCGGAGTGAATAACTCGTTCACTCTTGAAGAGGTTGGCGTGGCTTACGGTGTTACAAGGGAACGCATCCGTCAGATCGAAACCAAATCTCTTCAAAAACTACGCAACCCTGTTCATTCAGATCGGCTGTTACTCGCGTTCTCTGGAAGTCTGCCCGTGAGAGGCAGAAAACCGCCAAGTATCGAAGTGTCAGCAAATAAAGCTGATGAGTCAGATGGTGGCATCGTGGAGGAGATCATTGCGGACATCGACCAAACGTCTGGGATATATCTTTCCAGCGAGATCAATGAAGATCCAATCACTTATGTGGAAACGCCTTCAACTAATGAAGCTCATGAATCTAGTGCATTTATCCAATTGCCGGTGACATCAAAGTCCTTAAGTCGGCTGTTGTCCCAAATGGAGGATGCAGGTGTTCGTGTGTTAGATGATCGCCAAGGGACATCAGGAAAAATTTGGGTAAACGTGGCGGACACCAGCGGTGGACAGTATCGCAAGCTGGTTCGCCAGCTGTTGGCCGTCGGTTTTGAATTTTCGCCAGGAAAAGGCTACTGGAAATGAGTCTGATAACACGTAGTGCACCACCTCACGCAATGGCGATGCTTGAGGCTCTCCGAGGTTTAGGCTATTCAACGTCTGCGGCACTGGCTGACATCATCGACAACAGCATCTCGGCCGGAGCAAAGGAAGTCCGAGTCGATTTCATTTGGGATGGCACTGCTAGTCGCATTTCCATTTTGGATAACGGCCGAGGCATGACCGATGCCGAGCTGGAAAGTGCTATGCGACTGGGTGATAAGAACCCACTTGATGTTCGTGCTTCGCATGATCTTGGCCGCTTTGGGATGGGGTTAAAAACAGCGTCGTTTTCGCAATGCCGCCGCCTAACGGTAAAGACCGTAAAAAACGAAACCGAAAGCTGCTTGCGTTGGGACTTGGACGAGTTGGCGGCAAACCCGGAGGGTGGATGGCTTTTATTTGAAGGTCCGGCCTCTGGTTCTGGTGTCTATCTCAACGCACTCACCGGTGCGAAATCTGGAACGCTGGTGCTATGGGAGCTGATGGATCGAATTGTTACGGATGGCTATACAGCGGATAACTTTAATGACCTGATCGATACCGTTGAATCGCATTTGGCCATGATCTTTCATCGTCTGCTTCAAGGTCCTCGTGCAAAGCTCAAACTCCTTCTTAACAGCAGAGCTGTCGCCCCTTGGGACCCATTTATGTCAGGGCATTCTGCGAAGCCTTGGACCTCGCCGGTCACGAATCACTCGACCAGCTACGGGAATGTCGCAGTTCAATGCCACGTGTTACCGCACCGCGACAAACTAACGGCTGCCGAATTTGAGGAGAATGCAGGCCCTGCAGGCTGGACGGCACAGCAAGGCTTTTATGTGTATCGAAATGAACGTCTTCTTGTTGCGGGTGGATGGCTAGGACTGGGCAATGCTCGTGCATGGAACCGAGAGGAAGCACATCGCCTTGCCAGAATTCGCCTCGACATCCCCAATACGGCAGACGCCGATTGGAAAATTGACGTTCGAAAATCCACTGCACGCCCTCCCGTATCACTGCGTCCCTGGTTGATGTCGCTCGCCGAAAACACTCGGGAACGAGCACGGCGGGTATTTGCATATCGAGGCACGCCCGCTCCGGCGCAGGGCAACGTCCCTATTGAACAGGCTTGGCGTGTGGAGCGTCTCAAAGCCGGAATTCGCTATCGCATCGATGAAAATCACCCTTCCATTGCAGCGGTTTTGGCGAGTGCAGGGGAGCGTCAACCACTCATTCAGTCAATGCTGCGGGTCATCGAAGAAACCGTGCCGGTGCAACGTATCTGGCTGGATACCGCAGAAAATAAAGAGACTCCTCGGACAAACTTCGATGGCGAACCGAACGCAGCCATTATCGAAGTCGCGACTGTTCTTTTTGATGATCTCATTGAACGCAAAGGTCTCAGTGTGGAGGAGGCACGCAAGACCATGCTACGCACTGAGCCATTCCAAAAATATCCAACACTTGTCGCAAAACTTGGGAGCTAAAACATGATTGTAGCTGAAGAGATCGCAGCACAGAACGAGTTAATCGAAAACGTCATCGCTACTGCACAGCGACTGATTCGGGCCGAGAAAGATAAATCAAAAATCACACCGGTATACATTGCGGCCAAAGTGCAGAAGGCCGTGGACATGTTCACAGACGATGAGCCAATTGTCATTGACCAGCAGGAAATCATCTCGACTCTGATCCAGCGTTTCAGTCATTGGATGGGTAAGTCCACCACCATGAAGGACATTACCAACCACAAAGATTGGTTGAACGCTGCACGCAAGAAGGACTGGCAATACTGGCGTCGTTATCGCGACTTTCAGGAATCAAAATTGTCCGACACCGTTGTGGACGGGCTGGACGAAGCCACAGACAGCATTCTTGAATTGCTTGAAGATCCGCAAAGGACTGATCCATGGGACCGTCGTGGCTTGGTTGTTGGGCATGTTCAGTCTGGTAAAACCAGTAACTACTCCGGTTTGATCTGCAAGGCCGCTGATGCAGGCTACAAAATTATCATTGTGCTTGCAGGGCTACACAACAATCTTCGCTCACAAACCCAAGTGCGGCTTGAAGAAAGCTTCTTAGGGTACGAGACCACCTTGGACAGAGATCCGGGATTGCCCATTGGCGTTGCTGAATTTGGTGAGGACCTGAAAACAAATTCAGCAACTACACGTGCGGATAACGGTGACTTTAGCAAAGCAATTGCCAAACACTTCCACGGCATATCTCCAGAAGAGCGTCCCTGGCTGTTTGTGGTCAAAAAACAGAAGACGGTGCTGACAGCACTGCTTAATTGGATTCAAACTCGTGTCGCGGATGCTACCGACTCGGAGGATGGTCGAAAGCTTGTGACCAAGCTTCCACTGCTAGTTATCGATGACGAAGCTGACAACGCATCCGTGGATACCGGAGAACAGGCATTCGACGAGAACGACGAGCCTGATGAAGAGCATCGTCCGAAAGCAATCAACAGCCTCATTCGTCAGGTGTTACACGCGTTCACTCGCAAAGCCTACGTGGGCTACACCGCTACGCCGTTCGCCAACATTTTTATCCATCAGAAAGGTGCGACCACTAAAGAGGGACCGGACCTTTTCCCGAAGGCATTCATCATCAACCTGTCGGCCCCTTCAAACTATGTTGGTCCCGCTCGCATGTTTGGGAAAGTCACCAAAGATGGGCGTCAAGACGTGCTGCCGCTGTCGCGAGATATCGAGGATACCTACGACGAGGAGACGAGGTCAGGATGGATGCCGCCTAAGCATAAGAAGACTCATGAGCCGCTTTACGAAGGACAGGAGACGGTCCCGCCATCATTACATGAAGCGATCCAAGCGTTTGTTCTGGCCTGTGCTGTGCGTGAACTTCGCGGGCAGGGAAAACAACACAGCTCCATGCTGGTTCACGTCACTCGATATGTAGATGTGCAGAACCATGTGAAAGTTCAGGTTGAAGAAGTTGTTCGTCGCATGAGACAGCGGATCGTTAGAGGCACGGACAGTGATGCCCTTCTAGTTCAATTGCATGATCTTTGGGAAAACGACTTCATTCCGACCCGCGATGAAGTTGCAGCTCTATCGACCAAAGAGGAGCAGCCGCCTGTCTTGCCACTGTGGGATGAAGTGGTAGCAGCACTCCCCAACGTTTTGGCCGATATTCAGGTTCGTTCCATCAACGGCACAGCCAAAGACGCCCTTGACTATGCTACCCCAGGAGCAGCGTTGAAAGTCATCGCTGTGGGCGGTGACAAGCTTGCACGGGGACTGACCCTAGAAGGTTTATGCGGTAGTTACTTTGTGCGAACCACAAAAATGTATGACACGCTCATGCAGATGGGCCGCTGGTTTGGGTACCGTCCTGGCTATCTGGACTTGTGTCGCCTCTACACATCGCCGGATCTCATTAACTGGTTTGAACACATCGCTGATGCTTCCGAAGAGTTACGTGAAGAATTTGATTTCATGGCACAGACCGGGCTAACGCCGGAACAGTATGGTCTGAGGGTCAAGTCGCATGAAGTCTTGACAGTGACATCTCCGATGAAGATGCGGAACTCTCAAACGCTTTCTCTGAGCTACAGTGGCACGCGGCCTCAGACCATTCTTTTTCATCGAGACAAAAAGATCCACGAAGCGAATCTATCGGCCGCCGAATCACTTATCAGTAGCTTGGGCGCCTACGCTAATCACAACTTTACATACGAACGTAATGGAGTGGCACATAGTTGGTCGAACGGCGGCCTGTGGAAAGATGTCGATGCGAGCAAGATCCTTAAGTTTCTTGAAGATTACACGACCCATCCAAATGCGACGAGTGCCAAGGCTAGTGTGCTTGCTGACTTCATTAGCAAGATGCTAGATATCGGTCAGTTAAAAAAATGGAGCGTTGGCCTGATTGGGAGCGGCAGCATTGAGGGAACTCCTCATAAATTTGGGGAGATTGAAGTTAAAACCTTCCCGATGCGTAAATTCGATGCGTCTGACAACAAGTTTTCCATCAAAGTTCTGACTGACCCGAAGGACGAAGGGATGGACCTTGAAGACAACCAGTGGCGTAGAGCATTGGATCTGACCTTGGCGGCCTGGAAGCCAGATCCAGCACGTTCTCCGCCACGGATTGATCCCCCAACTGAGCCAAGCGGAAAAGGCATTCGGGAAGCACGCAAACTAATCGGTGGAGACGCTGATAGAGGTCTGCTCTTGTTATATCCATTGGCACCTTATCTCATTGACGAGAACAAAGATAAAAGTCTTGTCATTCAGGATTGGGAAAAGCCCATCATGGCATTTTCCATTGCATTCCCATCGAGTGACAACACAATTACCGTGTCTTACGAAGTCAATCTTTTATATTGGATGCAGGAATATGGCCCGGCAGAGTGATGAGTTTTTGATGGCGTGGTCATCACTGTCTGGCCTCGGTGAAGAGGCCGGCTGGCAAGCTATTCCTATCGCTCCGGCACTGCCGCTCGAGTTACAGGCAGGTCGTCGGTCGCCAGATAACGCGGAAGCTGTATTGGTCGGGTTCCCGTCTATACACCTATCCACATCCGACAAGCTGCCGGAAGGCCAAGGCTTCGCGGTTGAGCGTGTGAATCCACAAGGCGATAGTAAGCTATGGCTTGCGTTGACCAGGAAGTCCACAGGTAGTGAAGATCTCTTTGCCAGTATGGCGTCTGATGTGGTTGGAGCACTCGATGATGCTGTGGTTGCTGGAGCGAATGAGCAAAAACTACTGCGGGTGTTTCTGGGCCGCGTCGGAGCTTGGCAAGAGTTTATGAGGAAGGGTTTTCAGGCCCTTAGTCCCGAAGCAGAAATTGGGTTGGTGGGTGAACTTTCTGTGCTTCGCTTAATTATTGACGCAGGCGTGCCGGCATCGCTCGCTGTTGAATCATGGCTTGGCCCACTGGATGCGCTCCAGGATTTCGAATTGGGCACCGGCGCATTGGAAGTAAAGTCTACACTGTCGGCCATTGGGTTCTCGGCAAAGATAGGCTCTTTGGAACAGCTTGAAGACTCCGTTCGACAACCGTTGTTTGTGGTTAGTGTTCGTCTTAAACAAACCAACATCGGCAAGACCTTGCCAGAGATAGTCGATGAGATGCAGTGCATCGTCAAAGGAGATGCCGAAGCTGAACGCCTCCTTGCGGAACGACTACTGGCAGCAGGGTATATCGAGCAACATGCTGACCGCTATGCCCGTCGATTCACACAAGCTGGCACTCGCATTATCGAGGTAGACGAGGATTTTCCACGACTGACTCTCGGAAACATCCCTTTAGGCATTACGAAAGCGAGCTACGAGATCGATCTGGATAAGGCCACAGGCACAGCGGTCGAGATCGATGAAGCATTGAAAAAATTAGGGGCAATGAAGATATGAATTTGACTGATTTTCTGCGTGAAACGCAGGCAAGTGTTCGCTCGCAAATGCGAGAAGGTGCACTGTATGAGGAGCTAGTTTTTTCGGGCATTGTGATGGATCACATGTCGGAAATCGGCATGACATTCGAGCCGGTTGAATGTCACTTTGAAGGGAAGTTCGGCGCAGCAAATTTGCGTCTTAGTGGCTATGCTATTTCGGAAGACTTGGATCAATTGGATTTGTTCGTCAGCCTCTATGCCGCCGTTGACGATGCCACTCCGATCCCAGACTCCGAAACCAAAACCGCTGTTGAACAATGCCTTCGCTTTCTGACGCTTTGTGCCGAAGGGAAAATGGCGCCCAAGCTGGACCCATCCACCAATGTTCGTTCTCTCGCAGAAACGCTACAAGCGATCTATAACGACTTGGAACAGATCCGAGTCTATGTGATCACAGACAAGGTAGCGAAATCCAAGAGCTTCAAGACTCGCGAAGTCGGTGGCAAGGCCGTTCGCCTCGAAGTCATGGACATCGAAAGGCTGCATCGCCACTGGTCCGAAGGGAAGCCACGGGATGAACTGGTCGTGGATTTTAACGAGGTATCGGGTGCACCTCTACCCTGCGTGTTTGTGCCTGGTGAGAATGATGACTACGACTATGCACTGACTGCCGTGCCCGGTGAAGCCTTGCGTCTTCTCTATGAACGGTTCGGTGCACGGCTACTCGAAGCGAATGTGCGTTCCTTCCTGAGCGTCAAAGGTAAAGGGGTGAACGCTGGGATACAAAGCACGCTGCGATCTGCACCTGAGCGATTTATGGCCTATAACAACGGTATCGTCGTTGTGGCAGACGAGATGATTCTTGGCAAAACGAACGACGGAGCCTCTGGCATTGCATGGCTCAAAGGCCTGCAAATCGTCAACGGCGGCCAGACCACAGCGTCCCTCTACTTCACTAAAAAGAAATATCCTTCAACGGACTTGAGCCATGTGCGGGTTCCAGCCAAGATTATTGTCATGAAGACGACAGATGCCTCGAAGGAAGAGGCTCTCGTCTCGGACATCTCTCGATTTGCGAACAGCCAGAATGCGGTAAGACAATCGGACTTGTCCGCGAACAAGCCGTTCCATGTTGAGATTGAAAAACTGTCTCGCTCAATCTATTGCCCAGATGGCGTCGGCCAGTGGTTCTATGAGCGAGCGTCGGGTAGCTATAACACCCTGCTCACCCGCGAGGGCTCCACTCCAGCAAAACTCAAAGCACTTAAAGATGCAATCCCTACTACTCGTCGTATTACAAAAACCGATTTGGCGAAGTATTTGACCGCGTGGGACCGTAAGCCAGATATCGTAAGCCTTGGATCACAAAAGAATTTCGATCGCTTTATGGCAAGTCTTACGCCTGCTGAAGGCCAAGAAATTCCACTGCCAAATGTTCAGGACTTCAAAGCGATGATCGCCAAGGCGAAGATCTACCGCGATGCTCAAAAACACCTAAGGCCTATGTTCCCGGCGTTTCAAGCCAACGTCACGGCTTACACCGTAGCGCTCATATCAGAGAAACTTGGAAGCCGCATCGACTTAGAACGTATCTGGACCAAGCAAGCCGTATCGCCTGAGTTTCTCGCTCAACTGGCTGTATGGGCCAAGGAGGTCAATGAAGTGCTACATAATTCTGCCGGTGGGCGTATGGTATCGGAATGGGCCAAGAAGCCTGAGTGCAAGGACGAGGTCATGAGTGCCAGTTATTCGGCGCCATCTACTGACATACCCGAACTCAAGGCGGTGTAGAAATCAATTCGGCGGGGATGGGGAGCTTAGTGGCAGACATCGTTAAACCACATGTTCGAAGCCGGATGATGTCTGACATTAAGGGAGAAAACTCCAAACCGAAGTTTTCGGCAAGACGCTTACTCTTTACGGCGGGCTTAGGTTTTCCGACTTTACGGCCGTGATTTACCTGGCACTCCCGACATTGTTCTATTTGGCAGGAAGATCACCATTTTTGTCCATGACTGTTTCTTGCACGCTCACATCGGATACCGTTACTTCAAGGTCCCATCAACCAGACCAGTCTGAATGCAATTTGATGAATTCAAGCTGATCGATGGTTTGTTGCGTGATCTCGCTAGCGAGCCGCTGAAGTCTGTCCAAGGGTTCGCGCTTAAGTTCGCACTCCCAAACCATTAAAACGCGCCATCCCGTTGCCTGCAACGCAGCCACATTCTTGGCATCCCGTTCCAAGTTGCTCTGGAACTTTGTTTTCCATCGCTCGATATTGGATGCAGGCTGGGTCGCAAAACGACAGCCCGCGTGTCGATGCCAGAAACACCCGTGTACGAAAATCACTACATGGTATTTTGGCAGTACGAGATCGGGCGACCCAGGTAGTTCACGCGTGTGCAACCGATAACGGAAGCCCTGCGCATGAAGGTATTGGCGTACGAGCATTTCGGGTTTTGTATTTTTAGACTGAATCCCTGACATCATTCTCGACCGGGTAGCTGAATCGACTATGTCCATTTTTCCTGGTATCCTACGTGCCCACACGAGTTTTTATTTAAGGCAAAGTTGCTCATCAAACAGAAATCCAGTTTTACGGGAAATATTCCTATCGTTGACCTCTTTGCTGGGCCTGGAGGTCTTGGTGAAGGATTTTCTTCAGTAGAAAGTGACCCTTTCAGAATAATTGTATCGGCTGAAATGAGTTCCTCTGCGCACAGTACACTTCGTCTGAGGGCTTTTTATCGCCTACTCAAACGTCAAGGTGGGAATTCCATCGACTCTTATTATCGTTTTTGCAACGGCGAATCGGAATATCCGTACGACGAAACCAACCATGATGCATGGGTGGAGGCTGGGGAAGAAGCGCTACAACTGGAGCTGGGGAAGCCTCATGATAACGATGAGCTTGATCGAAGAATTTCCGCCCACGAGCTTGGTCCGGACACGCCATGGGTGCTGATCGGCGGCCCTCCATGTCAGGCGTACTCGATCGTGGGGCGGGCTCGTAACCGAAGCAACGTCGAATACCGTCCTGAAGAAGATCATCGTCATTTCCTCTACAAGCAATACCTGCGAATTATTCAGAAATACCGTCCCGCAGTGTTCGTGATGGAGAACGTAAAAGGCATTCTCACAGCAACTGTTGGTGGGAAAAAGATTTTCGAGACGATCCTTGAAGATCTTTCGGATCCCGACAAAGCAATGGAAATGCCGGCCTCCGGAAGTGGGTACCGCATCCATTCCCTTACGTGTGCAACCAAATATTCCGCCAAAGACTCTCCACGCAATATCGATGTACACGATTTCGTCATCAAGGCAGAACAGCATGGAATACCACAGGCACGGCACCGCGTGATTCTTATCGGTGTGCGCGAAGGCATCGGCTTGGGTATTCCCGCGCAGATCGAGAAAGCAGATGAGGTTACAGTCGAGCAAGTCATTGGTTCTCTTCCCAAGCTACGCAGCCGGCTGAGCAAAGAGCCCGACTCGGATGAAGGCTGGGGCGACGTGGTGGCGAACCATTTCTGCGAGATGGCACGTGAGGTGAGAGACGCCCATGGCGATGCTGGATTGCAGGAGGTTCTCAGGGAAGCATCTGTTTCGATCAAACGAGGACTCGGCACAGGTAACAAGCAGCTTGGCATCCTGACGCAGGATGTAGAGAGCCCGGAATTGCTTGATGGCTGGTATTACGATCCGATGCTTTCGGTCTGGTTGAATCATGACGCCCGGGGACATATGCGCACGGATCTGCGGCGCTATGCGTACGCGGCGGCGTTTGCCGACGCATTTGGCTGGTCGCCGAAAGGACATGGCGAATTCTCACTGCAGGGATTGAGACCTAATCATGATAACTGGGAAACGGGCAAGTTTTCTGATCGCTTCCGTGTCCAGTTGCGCGGGCGGCCAGCCACGACGGTTACCAGTCACATTTCCAAGGATGGTCACTATTTCATCCATTACGATCCAACGCAGTGCCGCAGTCTGACGGTGCGGGAAGCAGCAAGACTGCAAACCTTCCCGGACAACTATTTTTTTCAGGGGAACAGGACCGAACAGTTCCATCAGGTGGGAAATGCTGTTCCTCCCCTTCTCGCGAAAAAAATTGGAGATATCGTTTATGCTCTGTTGAGAGGCGCCGATGCCGGCGTCTCTCCCCCTATGCAACAGGATATATGGGAATAGGTTACTCGGCAGGAAGCCGACGTTTGATCACCCGTGAACTTGATGAGTTATCCAGCTGATTGTGGCAGGTTCAAGAATTGGGAAAGCATCTGATGGCATGATTTCCCTTGCCGTATCCGTTCCACGCCCAGCGACATTGCCTTGACGTAGCAGGAAACCTCTTGCACGTCATCGAGGGGCACGCCAGGCTGCCCTTCTATCTCATACAGCATCAGGTCGCTGAGCGATGATTGCGTGCCTTCAATTTGCGAAGATATGACGGCTTCCTTGCGCACGTAGCTGTACAGAAACAGCCGTGCGTCGGGCAAGAGCGTGCTGATGGCATCGAGTCGTCCCAGCGCCATCAAGGCTTCGTCCAGGCGGCGTTGCAGCTTGCCGTTCAAGTCCAGTGCCGGCACGGGTGGCACTGGCAAGGGTACAAAGGCCTGGCACGCCACACCGCCGGCAATGGTCGATGTGTAAGTCCCCTTGAGTCCACGTTACATAGGTTCGCTGAAGTTAACATGAATGGAGGCGTTATTTTAACTTTCGGAGAAAAATGAAATAATGAAATCCTTATTTTATGTTGGTGCTGTCAAGCCGCCTTCGGCCACAACACTTCGCCAAAGGTTTGCAACACTGGCTCCAACTTGCCATCCAACATCGCGCCAAGACGCCGACGATGCTGGCGGCGATATCCTGATTGGTCTTGCTGCGGCAGGCGGTTTGCGGCACGGCCTCGGTATAGCTATGTTAATCGAGCAACAAGCGCCCTTCCTTCATACTGTGGCGGCGGCAGAACACTGGCCGCCGATTTCCTGGCCCATCTCCCCACTGCTCCCCAGAAACCAGTACACTAGTTCCTGAGCGCAACTAATTTTGTACGCGCGTCATGCCGCCTGCCGTTGCCGGGAGGCGCCCCTGCCGCAAGGCGTGTTGTCTCTGGACAAATGCAATGTTCACTTCGCGCAGCCTGTCGCCTGCCTTCTATTACCTGTTCTTTTCAGGAGAACGGGAGCAGCAGCAGCGCTTTTTCAAGGAACTGCATTTCATTTCGATAGCCATCCTGACGTTTGGCCTGGCTTGCTGGCTGGTCACGTTCAGCCTGACCTTGTCGCGCGCCTCGCTCGATCATGCGCAGGCGGCACTGGGCGTGACGGGCATGCTGGCCGGGCTGCTGCTGACCGTGTATGCGAAGTCCTTGCAGGCCATCATCACCAGCGGCACCATCAGCGTGCTGTTCATCGCTTTCGGCTTTCGCGTGCTGATGCTGGGCACGGAAGACCCCGCTTTCTGGGTATTGCCGCTGGGCGTGATGATCACCCTGACGACGGCGCCCATCTTCAGCGGTATCGCGTATTACCTGGGCGTATCGCTGTGCGTGTGGGCCATCCTGGGGCTGGGGCAGTTTCCCGTGCATGCGGGTCAGGCCGACCAGCATTGGCCCGTGCTGGCCGTCACCATCAGCGTGATCATCGGCCTGGCGCTGAACATCTATTTTCTCGTCTTGCGCATCCATAACTACCGCGCCCAGCGCGAGCTGGCGACCATGGCCTACAAGGATGGTTTGACCGGACTCAATAACCGGCGCATGTTCACGCAAAGCGCCCGCGTCCTGCAGCGCACGGCGCGCACGCCCGCGTATTTCCTGATGATCGACATCGACGACTTCAAGCAGATCAACGACGTGCATGGCCATGACGTGGGCGATGACGTGCTGAAAAAGATTGCCGACGTGATTTCCCACCTGTCGGGCGAGCATCTGTGCGGCCGCCTGGGCGGCGAGGAATTTGCCATCATCTACGTGGGCGAAAAGAACGCGGCCTGCGCCTTTGCCGCGCAGCTGGTCGATGCGGTCGAGGCGGCTTTCGTGCCGGAACGCAAGGTGTCCGTCAGCATCGGCATGGCGGAACTGATCAAGGAAGCGGACTTGTCGCACAGCTACCGGCGCGCCGATGAATCCTTGTACCAGGCCAAGAAAAACGGCAAGAACCGCTATGTGTTCAACGCCGCCTGAATACCGGCGTCCGGCGTCGCGTCGAGCAGCGCCAGCAAGGCTTGCGGCGTAATCTTCCACGGATCGCGCTGCTCGGGATCCACCTCGTACCAGCTGTCCTGCGCGCCGATCTTGAGGATGGTCAAGGGAAGGTTCTTGCTCTCAAAGAAGGCCAGCATGCGGCGAAGCAGCTGGCTGACCCTGGCATGGTCTTCCTGGTATAAAGAACAGGTATAGAAGCAGCCCTTCTCCCCCATGCGCAACATCCTGGCCGTGCCGAGGCGCGAGCGGCCCAGGTACTGGTGCAAGAACTCGGTCACTACTTCATCGTCGACGGGAATACTGCAGGAAATGGTGATTTGGGCCATGACAACGGGGGGACAGTGATTCAATAGCCAAGCTTAGCAGAAAGAGTTTCATTCCTGAAATGCTAAGATCGCGGCGCGCGCATGCCGGCAACCGGACCGGCCTGGCGTCTCGACAAGGATTACCATTGACAATACGCCTCATCCTGCCCCTGCTGTCGCTGTGCGCGGCCCTGGGCACGTCACCGCTTGCGCTGGCGCAAACACAAGCAGCCGAGGACGCCGCCTTCGTGGCTGCCACCGTGCCCGTCTCCGTGCCGTCGCCGCCGCTCAGCCTGAACGAGCATCCGCAAATCCGCGCCGACGTCTTCCGGCTGCTCGGTTATGCGCGGGGCGACTATACGCAGGGCGATACCTTGATCGCGCTGCAGGTACTCGACAGCATGCGTTCGCTGCCAGACATCCAGCGCACCATGCTGCCCGACGGGCGTTCCGTGCTGGCCTCCATCAACCCTGACACGTACGGTGCGCAGCGCGCCGCCATGCTGTTCGACCCGCAACGCAAGCTGTTGGCCCTGGGACTCGTCAGCGGTCATTGCCAGGCCGCCATCGGCGACGCCGTGCCCGCCTGCCTGCCGTCCACGCACGCCGTGCTGACGGTGTTTGTACCGCCGGACGCGGAGGACGAGATGGCTGCACCGCTGCTCGTGTGGGCGCGGCAGCTGCCGCCCATGCTGGCACAGGCTGCGCCGGAGCGGCGGCAAAGCATTGCTGCGGTGGAATACATCACCACGCGTCCCGGCTTGCCCGGCTGGGAGCCGCGCGACGCGCCGCCCGGCTTTCCCCCCAGCTTGCGGCACCTGTTGCTGCCGAACGCGGAATTGACCGGCAGTTCCAGCGGCGGCAAGCTCATCGCACCGGCGGGCCTGGCCGGATTGCCCATGCACACGCCCACGGAAGCGGCCGAGGCCGGCGACGAGCCCATGCCCGATGCCAGCATCACCCTGCGCAGCTATGCCGATTTCCACTGGGTGCTCAACACCTACGCCAAGCTGGCCAAGGGCGCGCAAGTACAGGGGCATGACGACAAGGTCGTGTTCACAGGCAGCGATACGAGCGGCCGCTACACGGTGACCTTGCGCGAACCGGGCAAGAAAGACAGCGTGTTCATCACCGTGGCCGCCTGGCGGACAAAATAAGGAAGGCGAACAGGGAAAGCATTGCCATTACGCACAAGAGCATGGCATTTTGGCATTTTGCGGTATGATTTCCGGCCGTGCGGCGCGGCCTCATCCCTGCCTCGCCCACCCTGCCTTCAAGCCAGCCACGCTTGCGTCGCATCCTGCCCTAAGGAATTCATATGTTCGGTTTTAACTTGCGTGTTGCCAAGATGGTGTGGACGGCGTTCCTCATCGCCTTCCTGCTCTTTCTCACTTACAAGGTCTCGTCGACCCTGATCGTGGTGGTCTTTGCCATTTTCTTCAGCTACCTCGTGTATCCGCTGATCGGACTGCTGGAACGCCATGGCCCGAAACGCCTGCCGCGCACGGCCGCCATCGGCATCGTCTTCCTCGTGGTGATCTTGCTGGTGGCGGTGCTGGGGTCCATCTTCGGGGCGCGCATCGAGGAAGAGGCGATCAAGCTCAGCGATCAATTGCCGACGCTACTCAAGGGGAATAATTTTGCCGAACGCATCCCGTTGCCGGAATTCATGGAGCCGTTGCGCGCGCGCCTGCTGTCCTTCATGCAGATGCAGCTGAGCAGCGGTTCGGGACAGGCCATGCCGCTGGCGAAGGAACTGGGCTTGACCGTCATGCATGCGGCCAGCAACCTGATCTATCTGGTGCTGGTGCCCGTGCTGAGCTTTTTGCTGATCAAGGAAGGCCCGGACATGCGCGACGGCTTGCTGTCCCTGCTGAACCGGCCCAACAAGAAACTCTGGGGCGCCATCATCGATGACCTCGACATCCTGCTGTCGCGCTATGTGCGCGCCCTGCTGCTGTTGTCGATCGCCACGTTTGTGTCCTACAGCATCGCCTTTTCCCTGATGGGCGTCCCGTACAGCCTGCTGCTGGCCGGCGCGGCCGCCTTGCTGGAATTCATCCCGTTTGCCGGTCCGCTGGCGGCGGCCGTCATCGCCGTGGTCGTGGCCGGTTTCAGCGGCTTCGAGCACGTGTTCTGGCTGATCGGCTTTATCGCCGCCTACCGTTTGTTCCAGGATTACGTGGTCAACCCGTATCTGATGAGCGAAGGCGTGGAAGTGAGCCCGCTGATGGTGATCGTCGGCTTGCTGGCCGGAGACCAATTGGGTGGCGTGGTCGGCATCTTCCTGTCCGTGCCCGTGATGGCGGCCATCAAGATCGTCTTCGTGCGTGCGCGAGCGGCCTTGCAGGCACGCCACGATGCACTGGAGAAAGCCGAACAGGCGGCAGAGGAAGCGCGCGCCCAGGCCCTGGCCGAGGCGGCGCTATTGCAGGAACAGGGCAGCAAGGTAGCCCTGTAAGCTCGCCAGATTAGAACTCTTCCCATTCGCCGCTGCTGTCTGCAGCGGGCTTGGCAGCACGTGGCTGCGCCGGAGCGGCTGCCGAGGCAGTGCGGCTTGGCGTCAGGCGCAACGCCGGGCGCTTCAAGGCCGTGCTGGCGGCGGCCACCACAGGCTTGCGCAAGGCGGGCTTGGCCGCTGCCGGGCCGCTGTGGTTGGCGTCAAGTTTAAAAATGCTGACCATCTCGGCCAGCGCCGCCGCCTGCTCCTGCATCGATTCCGAAGCGGCCGCCGCTTCTTCCACCAGCGCCGCATTCTGTTGCGTCACGGTATCCATTTCCGCCACGGCTTGATTGATCTGGCCGATGCCCAGTTCCTGTTCGCGGCCAGCGGCGCTGATTTCGCCCATGATGTCCGTCACGCGGCGGATGCTGGACACGATCTCGTCCATCGTCGTGCCCGTCTGGCTGACCAGCGCGCTGCCGGCGCCCACGTTCTGCACCGACGCTTCGATCAGCATCTTGATGTCCTTGGCGGCGGAAGCCGAGCGGTGCGCCAGGTTGCGCACTTCCGTGGCGACGACGGCAAAGCCACGGCCTTGCTCGCCGGCGCGGGCCGCTTCCACGGCCGCGTTCAGGGCCAGGATGTTGGTCTGGAAGGCGATGCCGTCGATCACGCCGATGATGTCGGCGATCTTTTTCGACGATTCGCTGATGGTGCCCATGGTATCGACCACTTGCGCCACCAGTGCGCCACCTTTCACCGCCACGTCCGATGCGGAGACGGCCAGCTGGTTGGCCTGGCGCGCATTGTCGGAATTCTGCTTGACGGTCGAAGTCAGCTCTTCCAGCGACGAAGCCGTTTCTTCCAGGCTCGACGCTTGCTGTTCCGTGCGGCTCGACAGATCCAGGTTGCCCGAGGCGATTTCATTGCTGGCCGTGGCGATGGCGCCGCTGCCGTCGCGCACGCCGCGCACGGTGGTCGACAGGCGTTCCTGCATTTTCTGCAAGCCCGTCAGCAAGGCGCCCATCTCATCGTTGCGCGTGATAACGATGTCGTTGGCCAGGTTGCCGTCGGAAATGGCGCCGAAATGGCGCAGGGCCTGGTCCAGCGGGCCAAAGATGGCGCGCAGCAGCAAGAAGCTGGAAATAATCGTCAGCAAGGCGCCGACGATCATGCCGCCGATGGCCATGGTCACTTGCGTGTGGTAGCTGGACTGGCTTTCCGCATACATCGCGGCAGCCGAAGTGGCCTGGAATTGCGTCAAGGTTTCAGCGGCCTGGTCCAGGGTGCGGTACAGCGGCGTCAGCCCTTTCATCATCAAGCCGTCCGCTTGCGCGATGTCGCCTTCACGCAAAGCCTTGCTCATGACCAGCACGCCATTGTTGATATATTCGCTGCGCTTCTTGTCCATGTCGTCGGACAGGCGCTTTTCATCCGCGCTTTGCGGCAAACCCAGGTACACCTTCCAGAACTTGTTCGACGCTTCCAGGAATTGTTCCGCACGGGCCAGGGTATCCTTGGCATCCGGCGCATCCGGGTGCACCATCACGCGGTCCATCGTGAAGCGGGCGCGGCCCAGGGCAATTTGCGATTCGCCGATCGCCTGCGTCGAGGCCAGCTGATTGCTGTAGACCTCGTTGAGACTGTTGTTGGCCGATTTCAGGCTGATGATACTCATGACGCCCAGCAAGGCGATCAGCACGCCCAGCACACTCATGGTGGCAATCAGGCGCATTTTTATTGTTATATTCGACAGCATGCAATTTCCTTGGTAAGGGCGCAACCATGCCTGCGCATGCCGGACGAGATAGCGGCAAACGCCAGATGGGCGGGTCACGTGAATTGTTCAGGACAGGTCGATACGGCGTGTGCGGCGGCAGGGGGGAAGGCGGCCCGCGCATATCGTCAGGAGTGCAATACAGGGCAACGAGGTCGAGGTTTCCCGTACTTTTAATTTCCTGACTGCAAGATACAGGGAAAGATTACCAGTAGCAACATCCGTCTGGAATTTTCACGCTTTGTAACAAGCGGATGATGTTTTTTGCGCAGAACTGGCATTCCGCTGCCGTGCGCGGTCGCGTGGGAATGCCATTTATGCTAGTCAACAAGTTAATACATGGTTTCTTCGATGAGCTGGCCATCGTCGCGAAAATACTGGAAGCGGCCCGTTTTCCTGCCCATGTTGTAGGCGCCGATCTGCTTCGGCTTTCCGTTCTGGAAATTCTCGATATTGACGCCATGCAGCACGCCCTGGCTCCAGTTGCGGTGAAATTGCGGCAGTTCACCATCCGGATAGAACAGGGTTTCCGCACCATCGCGCTTGCCGTCGGCAAACGTGCCCTGGTAACGCCGCTTGCCATCCGGATAAAAACTTTCCATTGTCCCATCGAGCACACCGAGGCGGTAGTGCTCGACCAGTTCCAGCTGGCCATCGGCCGCATATTGCTCCAACTTGCCGTCGGGCTTGCCGTCGACCATCGTCAACGCTTGCCAGCCGCCGTCCGGCGTCGCCTTCTTCCACGCCCCCTGTCTGACGTCATCGACGTAGTTGCCGCCACCGCCAGGTTCCACCCACTGGCCCTGCTTCTTGCCATTCACATAGTTACCCTGCCATTGCACCACGCCGCCGGCGCGGCGCTCGCTGGGCCCGTCCAGGCGGTCTTTCACGAAATGGTCGTAACCGGTGAAGCTGTGCATGTCCGCTGCGCGCCATTCGGCCACGCCCGGGCTCACGTCCCAGCGGCCCGTGCGCTGGCCCTTGAGCATCTGTCCCGTCGTCGTTTCATCGCCGCTGGCATACGTCCATGGTCCTTCCGCCTTGTCGTCGACAAAGGCGCCAGACGAGCGGATGGTATTCGGCTCTTCGTAGTGCCATATGCCGGTACGCTTGCCCTGCACATACTGGCCACGGGCAAACACGCTGCCCACGCAGCAATTCACGTCATATTCGATAAACAAGCCATCCTGGCTGGCGGCAAAGCGCTGCGGCTGCGTTTCCCAGGTGATCCACTTGACGTGGTAGCTGGGCGCACGGCCTCCTTGCCAGCCCTTGCCCAGCAAATACGTGACAGTGAGGAAATGGCCATCCTTTTCCTGGAAGGTTTTTTTATAGGCAAACGCGGGCGCATCGGCCGGCTTGCCGGGCAATAACTCGCCATCGATATTGAAATAGCCTGCCAGGGTGCCGTGCGCATGCTCGATGGCGTCGAACTCGGCCACGCCCGTGGGCGCGTAGGCGATGCTGTAATCGATCAGCTGCAAACGGGCCAGCGCGGCGCGCACCCGCGCCTCGTCCATGGTGTTCGCACCGCGCACGATGGCGTCCAGTGCCGGCTGCAGGGTGGCGACCTTGAACATCCTGCCGCCGCTGGATTCGTAGCGGTAGGCGTGCAAACCATACTGACCACCGTTGCGGCTGAGCACGAACGTGGTTTCTCCCTCGCTGTCGAGGTCAAGCTGGAACACGGCCGCGATGCTGGCCTGGCCATACTTGTCCAGGTTCATGCGTTTCTCGCTGATGCCATTGCACTGGCAGTAATAGCCGTTGACTTCGCCATTTTCCCGCAGGAAAGCCAGCACCACGCCGCCGTCGCGGCGCTCGACGACGCTGGCGGTGGCCATGGGCACGCCTTCGTAGAAACGCGCCGCCTGCGCCGGCACCGCACTTCCCAGCGCCAGCAGCGCCGCCATCGTGCTCATCCAAAATGTTTGCCGCATGTCAACTCCACTGCCGAAAACCGCCATTATGCATGGCCGTTCAGGCAAGACCGGACACCCCAGGACGCCGGCGCCACAGGGGCCGCTGCACCGTCTGCGCCAGCAGCACGCCCAGCAGCGAGATGCCGCCGCCGACCAGGTGATATATATGCATGCTTTCGTGCAGCCAGACGATGGCCAGCAAGGCCGTCAGGAGGGGCAGCAGGTTGACGTAGATGCTGCAGCGGTTCGGCCCCAGCAGTTTGACGCCTTCAATCCACAGGTAGGACAGCACGATGGACGAGCCGATGCCCGCATAGCCGATCAGGGGCAAGGTGGTGGCGTCCAGCCGGGCGCTACCGGGCGGCAGCAGCAGGAACAGGGGCAGCATGCAGGCCAGGGCCGCCAGCGCCTGGCAATAAATGGCTTGCCATGCGGGAATGGATAAACGCCAGCGGCGCAGCAGCACGCCGTACAGGGCAAAGCTCAGGCAGGCCAGCAGCATCAGCGCATCGCCCGCATGCACGCCCTGCTGCAGCAAGGCCAGCACGTCGCCGCGCCCCACCAGGTACAGCAAGCCGCCAAACGACAGCACGCCGCCGGCCGCCATGCCGACCGTCAGGCGCTCGCCCAGCAGCAACACGCTGAGCAGGGCCGTCATCAGCGGCGCCAGCGCCGTGACGATGGCCATATTCGTCGCCGTGGTGCTTTCCGCGGCGCGGTAGGACAGGCTCTGGAACAGCGCCATCGACATCACGCCGCACAGCGCCAGCTGCCACCACTGGCGGCGGATGGCGGCGCGGTTGCGCCACAGGGGGCGGGCGATGAACGGCGTCATCACCAGCAAGACCAGCACCAGGCGGTAAAACGTGATGGCCGTGGGGGCGATGCTGGACGCGGCCAGCTTCGAGACGACGACGTTGCCGGCCCACAGCAGCATGGCCAGGAACGGATACAGATAGGCGCGCACAGGCATGCGGAACTCCATAAATCATTGCGGGAAACCATCATGCCGCAGGCGCGCCGCGCCTTCTCGCGCTAAGATGTCCATACCTATCGCAAAACTGACCTTCTTTCATGGATTGTTCCTCCCCCGCCTTTCAGGAATTGCTGCCCGTCACGGCGCGCGCCATGGCGCTGGCCGTCGACTATGCGCATGGCCACGTGATTTCCGTGCACCGCCACACGCATGCGCAATTGCTGTATGCCATCGAGGGCGTGATGACCATCGAGGCGCAGGGCGGGCGCTGGGTGGTGCCGCCCACGCGCGGCGTGTGGCTGCAGCCCGGCATCGCGCACCAGGTGCGCATGAGCGGCGCCGTGAAAATGCGCACCGTGTTCATCGACTGCGCCAGCTCGCCACTGCTGCCGCGCCACAGCTGCGTGCTCGACATCAGCCCCCTGCTGCGGCAACTGATCGTCGCGGCCGTCGATATCGCGCCCGACTTCACGGAAGGCAGCCGCGACTGGCATCTGCTGCAACTGCTGTTGCACGAACTAAACAGCCTGCCCGTGCTGCCCCTGCACCTGCCCTTGCCTTTTGACGCGCGCCTGCGCGGCATCTGTGCGCGGCTGATGGAACAGCCGGGCGAGCAAGTGACGGTAGCGCACTGGGCACAGGAACTGGCGATCACCGAGCGCAGCCTGCACCGCTTGTTCCAGAAGCAGACGGGCATGCGCTTTGGCCAGTGGCGCCAGCAGGCGCGGCTGCTGCGGGCGCTCGAGCAATTGGCGCGCGGCGGCAAGGTCATCGACGTGGCGATGGACAATGGCTACACGAGCCAGAGCGCGTTTACGGCCATGTTCAAAAAGCATTTCGGCACCACGCCCACCGCGTTTTACCAGGCAAAAGTCATCGCCGCGTAAAAAAAATGCTGCTATGCATCAATAATCATGGGCGATAGTCGCCGCTCTTGTTATCATCGCAAGCCTTATCGCAGCGCGCCCATCCTGGCAGCGGTGCTGACCTCAATCACATCACCATGACACAGAATTTTTTCCAGACATTTATCCTGCTCTTGCTTGTCACCGATCCGTTCGGCAACGTTTCCCTGTTCGTCAATGCCCTGAAACGGGTACCCATCGAACGGCGCTGGAAAGTCGTGGTGCGCGAATGCCTGATCGCCTTCGGCATCTTGCTGCTGTTTATGTTCTTCGGCCGCCATTTCCTCAACGCCTTGCAGTTGTCGGAAGTGGCGCTGCGCATCGGCGGCGGCGTGATCCTGTTCCTGATCGCCATGCGCATGGTGTTTCCGCAGCCCAACGCCGGCAATAGCGACCACGAGATGGGCGGCGAACCGTTCATCGTGCCGCTGGCCATCCCCGCGCTGGCCGGCCCGTCGGCCCTGGCGACCGTCTTGCTGTTTTCCTCGCATGAAATGAACGACGTCATCGCCCACGTGGCGGGCTTGACGGCCGTGGCCGTCGTCTGGCTGGCCGTCTTCCTGTGCGCCGAACGCTTGCAGCGCGCGCTCGGTCCAAGGGTCATGACGGCGTTCGAGCGCCTGATGGGCCTGATCCTGACGGCGATGGCCATTGAAATGTTGCTCGCCGGCATACGCGCGTTCCTGAAGTCCGTTTAACATAGAACATTCAGCCACTGGAGGAAACACCATGAGCCGTTGCGCCCACGTTTGCCTGATGGCCGATTACAACCAGTGGATGAACGCCAAGGTCTACGCGGCGGCGGCCAGCTTGCCGCCCGGCGAGCTGGAGCGCGAGCGGGGCGCCTTTTTCGGCTCCCTGCTGGCCACCTTGAACCACGTCATGGTGGGTGACACTCTATGGCTGCAGCGCTACGCGAAACATCCGGCCGGCTTTCCCCAGCTCGATCCGATCCGCGCCATCACGCCGCCCGCCTCGCTCACGCAGCCGCTGTTCGCGGCCGACGATTTTGCCGCCATGCACGCGCACCGGTTGTGGCTGGACCAACTCATCGTGGACTGGGCCGCCTCCATCCGCGAAGAAGACCTCGACCACCTGCTCGACTACCGCAACAGCAAGGGACCGAACCGGCGCGAGTTCTTCAGCCTGCTGATGCATTTCTTCAACCACCAGACGCACCACCGGGGCCAGGCCAGCACCCTGCTGTCGCAAGCGGGCGTGGACATCGGCGATACGGATCTACTGTTTCGCATCCCCAACCATCTTGCCGACTGAGGGCAGGCGGTACAGCCACGCTTTCACGGCAATCGCTGCCAGCGCGAGAGTGCCCAGCAGCGCGCCGCAGGCCAGCGCCCCCGGCATGCCATAGGACTCGATGGCCATGCCGCCTGCCAGTGCGCCCACCGTCACGCCCAGGTTGATGGCGGCGATATACACGCCGATGGCGAACGCGGGCGCCTCGCGCGCTTCGCTGCTGAGCCACACTTGCGTGACGATCAGTCCGCTCGTATGCGCCGCCCCCCAGAACAGCAGCAAGACGGCCAGCGCCGCCCAGCCGATCTCGCTATCCGCATAGCGGTACAGCAGCCAGTAAGCCAGCCCCAGCAGCACAGGCTGCAGCGACACCGTGCGCAGCACGTGCGTGCCCAGCTGGCGTCCCGCGAACAGATTGCCCGCCACGCCGCCCACGCCGAACACCACCAGCGCCAGCCCCGTCTGGCGCGCCGACAAGCCCGCCACCTGCTGCAGATACGCGGCCGCATACGCATACACGGCAAACATGGCGGCAAACACCAGCACGGCGGCAGCAATATTGAGCCACAGCGCGGGTTTGCGCAGCACGGCCAGCTGGCGGCCATACGCCAGCGGCGCTTCGCGCGGCGTGTCGGGCAAGAAGCAATACAGCCCCAGCGCGGCCAGCGCATTGACGAGGGCGCAGGCAAGGAACGCTGCCTCATAGCCATACTGGGCGGCGATCCAGGTGGTGAGCGGTATGCCCAGCACCATGCCCATGCTGGTGCCCGTGAACGCATGCGCGCCGGCCCGCGCCGCCTCGCGCGGCGGGTACAGGGCGGCGGCGGCCACCATGGCCAGCGAGAAATACACGGGGTGGAACAGGGCCGGCACGATGCGCAGCGCCATGAGCCACTCGAAGCGCGGCGCATAGGCAGAGGCAACGCTGGCCAGGGCAAACACGAGCAGCGAGACGATCAGCACGCTCTTGCGGCGCCAGCGCGTGGCCAGCAACACGAGGAAGGGACCGCCCACGGCGATCACCAAGGCGAACAGGCTCACCAATGAGCCCGCCTGCGCGGCCGTCACGCCATAGCGCCGCATGATCATCGGCAAGATGCCCACCACGCCAAACTCGATGCAATACACACCGAACAGGCCCAGCGCAAGAAAGACGATGGGGTGCGGGCGCGTCATGGCATTTCCTTGGCGCCATACACCGCCTGGCACAGTTGCGTCACGAACGGCCCCGCCATGCCCTCCAATGCCGTATTCGTGAACGCCACCACGGACAGCTCCTGCGCAGGGTCGACAAACCACGAGTGGCCATAGGTACCGCCCATGCGCCAGCTGCCCGCAGACTCGGGCGTGGCGGCCAGTTGCGGATCGGTCAACACGGTAAACCCCAGGCCGAAGCCGCGGCCGGGCCAGAACGGCAAGTCGAACGTACCGGTCTGGTTCTCGCCCATCTGCCGCGCCAGCGCCGGCGGCAGCAGCGGCGCGCCACCCAGGCGCAAGGTTTCCAGCAAGCGCATGAAGTCCGGTGCCGAGCCCACCATGCCGGCGCCGCCGGATGGATACGCGTGCGCATCGCGGGCGCGCGCCGGAGCTAACGTAAAACCTGCCATGCCATCGAGAAATGGCAGATGGTCTTCCCCCGCGTCGCGCAAACGGCGCGGCCGGGACTCGCCAGCCGCGCGGTCCGCATACGCGACGGCCAGGCGCGCCGGGTCGGTAGCCATGAACCCCGTGTCGCGCATGGCCAGCGGCACCGTCACCAGCTGCGCCACGGCGTGCGCCAGCGGCAAACCCGTCACCGCTTCGATCACGGCGCCCAGCACATCGGTGGCGATCGAATACGCCCAGCGCTCACCCGGCGCATACGCGAGCGGCACGGTGGCCAGGCGGCGCAGGTTGTCCTCCAGGGAAATACGGGACGCATCCATGCCGTCCGATACCCCCGCCCGCGCATACGCGCCGCCCGGCGGCTGGAAGAAGCCGTAGTCAAGGCCGGCCGTGTGCGTGAGCAAGTGGCGCACGGTGATCGCCGCCACGGCGCCGTCCGGCTGGCGCGGCGCAAAATACGGCAGCCAGCGCGTCACCAGGTCGTCCAGGCCCAGCCGGCCTTGCCCCACCAGCGCCAGCGCGGCCGTCGAGACGATGGGTTTGCTGACGGACGCCAGGCGGAAGACGGCGTCTTCCACCATGAGCGTGCCCGCTTCGCGGTCCAGGTGGCCGGCCGCGCGGCGATACACGTCCTGGCCACGCTGGCGCACCAGCACCACGGCGCCCGCCAGGCGCTGCTGCTGCAGTACGGCATCGAGCAAGGGGTCGATGCGTGCGGCTAAGGCCGCGGGAGAGAAGTCGGACATCATGGTTCAGCCTTTCAAATGATCAGGCTGCCAAGGTAAGCCAGGCGCGATCAAAGAAAAACAGGCTATAGTTTCACTCTGTGCGGACGTTGACATCCGCAATTAAAAGGAAAACCATGGATAACCTGGCGGGATTCACGGCCTTCGTGCAGGCGGCGGAACTGCGCAGTTTTGTCGCGGCGGGCCGGGTGCTCGGTATTTCTGCCTCGGCCGTGGGGAAAAGCATCGCGCGGCTGGAACAGCGCCTGGGCGTGCGCCTGTTTCACCGCAGCACGCGCAGCATCGCGCTGACGAGCGAAGGCACCGTGTTTCTCGAACGCTGCCGGCGCATCCTGGGCGAGATCGAAGCGGCCGAGCTGGAATTATCGAACAGCAAGAGCGCGCCGCAAGGCCGGCTGCGCGTCAGCCTGCCGCAGGTGGGCAGCCTGCTCAATCCCGTGCTGGCGGCCTTTGCGCGTGCCTATCCGCAGGTGGAACTCGACCTCGATTTCAGCGACCGCCGGGTCGACGTCATCGAAGAGGGCTACGACGCCGTCGTGCGCGCGGGAGAAAGCGCCGACAGCCGTTTGATGAGCCGCCAGCTGGGCCAGTTCCAGCTGCAACTGGTGGCCGCGCCGGCTTATTTGACCGAGCACGGCACGCCGCTGCTGCCCGCCGACCTGGCGCAGCACACTTGTCTGCGGTACAAGTTCCCCAGCAGCGGCAAGGTCGAAGCCTGGCCCCTGCCCGAGTGGCCGGCCTTGCACGCGGCGGGCTTGCCGACTGTGCTCAACTGCAACAATGTCGACACCCTGCTGCACTTTGCCGAAAGCGGCCTGGGCATCGCCGCCCTGCCCGACTTTGCCGTGCGCGCGGCGCTGACGGCGGGCCGCTTGCAGCCGGTGCTGGACGCGCACCGCCGGCATGACGGCGCCTTTCGCATCCTGTGGCCCAGCAGCCGCCACCTGACGCCAAAACTGCGCGCCTTCATCGATTTCCTCGCCACCCACGTGTTTCCGGAAAACTAAGTCCGCCTCCGGCGCCGCGCTCGTTGTTTCCACACGACAACTTAGTTAAGTTGCCAGCAGTTTTTCAGCTTTTCACTGACTTGATACAAGTTTTTGTATTGCAGTGCGGAATTTTGAGGAACAATTACTGGCTGGCTGTCCTTACGTATAAACCCGTAGCCCTGGCCTGTCGACGTTTTCCCTCACTTCCGCAATACGAAAGCAATCATGTCACTTACACAATTCAAAATCGGCACCCGGCTCGGGATCGGGTTTGCTGTCGTTCTCGGCCTGCTGGTGGCCGTCTTGCTCGTCGGCCTGTACTCCATGGGACAACTGAGCGCGCGCACGCACGACATCGTGGCCGACAAGAACGTCAAGATGGCTGCCGCCAATACCATGAGCGACAACGTGCGCAACATTACCCTGGCGATCACCAGCATTGTGGTGGCGCCGACGGAAGCGCTGGTGCAGGCGGAACTGGCAAAGATCGGCGAAGCGCGCAAGAAATACGGCGCCGCCAAGGAAACCTTGCAAAAGAAAATCTCGACGGACAAGGAAACGGCCCTGATGGCCGAACTGGACGCGGCCCTGAAATCGGGCGCGCCGCTGAACAACAAGGTCATCGAGCTGCGCAATGCGGGCCAGACGGAAGAAGCGATCGCCTTTTTGACGCAGCAGGCGGCGCCGAGCCTGAAGATCGTGCTGGGCGCGCTCGACAGCCTGGTCGCGTATGAAGGCGAGCAGGCGGCCCAGGCGGCAACGGACGCCGAGACGCTGAGCGCGAGCGCACGCGCCTCCATGATTGCCCTG
The DNA here is from genome assembly GCF_051380725.1 of Janthinobacterium glycogeni. Taxonomy (NCBI): domain Bacteria; kingdom Pseudomonadati; phylum Pseudomonadota; class Betaproteobacteria; order Burkholderiales; family Oxalobacteraceae; genus Janthinobacterium; species Janthinobacterium glycogeni. Next base: position 67,875 of record NZ_JBNYXP010000018.1, read on the forward strand.
GGCAGCGTGGCCGTGCTGCTGGGCGCCTTCGTGGCCTGGATCATCACGCGCTCGATCACCCGTCCCATCAATGCGGCCGTCAGCGTGGCAGAAACCGTGGCCTCGGGCGATTTGTCGTCGCACATCGTCGTCGATTCCAGCGATGAAACGGGCCGCCTGCTCGGCGCCCTGAAAGCCATGAACACCAGCCTGCTGGGCGTGGTGGCGCAAGTGCGCCACGGCACCGATGCGATCTCCACGGCGTCGAGCGAAATTGCCGCCGGCAACCTCGACCTGTCGTCCCGCACGGAAGAACAGGCGAGTTCGCTGGAAGAAACGGCGTCGGCCATGGAAGAACTGACCTCGACCGTGAAACAGAACGCGGACAATGCGCGCCAGGCAAACCAGCTGGCGAAAAGCGCGTCCGAGGTGGCCGTGCGCGGCGGCAGCATCGTCGCGCAAGTGGTCGACACCATGGGCACGATCAATGACTCGTCGAAGAAAATCGTCGACATCATCGGCGTCATCGACGGCATCGCCTTCCAGACCAACATCCTGGCCTTGAACGCGGCCGTGGAAGCGGCGCGTGCAGGCGAACAGGGCCGTGGCTTCGCCGTCGTCGCCACCGAGGTGCGCAACCTGGCGCACCGTTCGGCCTCGGCCGCCAAGGAAATCAAGGAACTGATCGCCGCTTCGGTGGCCAACGTGGACACGGGTTCGCGCCTCGTCAATGAAGCGGGCCAGACCATGGGCGACATCGTCGACAGCATCGTGCGCGTGACCGACATCATGGGCGAGATCACCTCCGCCACGCACGAGCAGACCATCGGCATCGAACAGATCAACATGGCCATTGCCCAGATGGATGAAGTGACGCAGCAAAACGCGGCCCTGGTGGAAGAAGCGGCGGCCGCCTCGCAAAGCATGCAGGAACAGGCGGGCGAACTGGCGCACGTGGTGGGCTTCTTTAAGACAGGCAACCATGCCGTCAGCGCACCCAAGCTGACGCCGGTGCGCACAGCACCGGCAGCGGCAGCGGCAAAAATCGCGCCTCCCGCAGCCCGGCCGGCGCCCGCGCGCAAGGCCGTCGCGGCCGCGCCGGCACGCCGCAGCAACGCCGCCGCCGAGAGCGAGTGGGAAGAGTTTTAAAACACCAGTTTTAATACCAGAGTTTTAACACCCGGCAACATCGCAACGGGGACAGCCAGGCAGGAAGTTGCTGCCTGGCTTTTTTTCGTCCGCCAATACCACTTTTTTTGCGGCAAAGCCCGCGCAATAGACAAAAGTGCAAAACGTGCAGCACGCATACGCTTTACAATCCTCGCTCGCTTTACAAAATATTGGTCATCATGAATCAGGCAGAACAGCAGCGCCTCCTGGCTATCCTGGAGTATTGGCACAAGATCGAATTCTTTATCCCGTTTGACCTGAATCAAATCACGGACGTCGAAGACCAGTCCACCGTGCGTCTCCTCCACCGCGAACAGCTGGCGCAATTGCCGCCGCAGTTCGCCACGCAGTGGCCAGTCCCTTCCGACCGCGAGATCGATGGCTTTTCACTGTTCCTCGGCGTGTTTGACAAGGCCGAAATCAACAAGGCTTGCCCGCCGGCCAACGGTCCGGAAAACATTGCCGACACGGAAAAAACAGAACTGCTGGGACGCTCGTGCTTTGCCCGCATCAACCTCAATGCGCTAGGCGAACCGCAGTTCGATCCCGTGTCCGTGTCGACCTTGCCGTGGGCCCTGGGCCGCGCCCGCACGCCGGACTGGTCGGGCCTGAGCCTGGACGCCTTCAGCGACAGCCAGCTGGCGCTGCAAGACAGCCTGCGCAACTTTGCCGCCACCCGCGCCCCGCAGCCAGTGACGGACGAGGCGGGCAATGTCTCGTCGCCCCTGTCCGGCATGGAAATCGCGGCCCTGGCCGACCTGCTGCGCGACTGGGCCGGTTTCCACCCGTCCGCCGGCCAGCCGCTGGCCGTGCTGGAATTGCGCACACGCAAAAAACGCGCGGCCGCGACGGATGCCGATACATTGGAGTCCAGCCAGAACCGCAGCCTGGACTTCGGCGATGCGGTGGAACCCTCGATCGATATTCTCAACAGTTTTTACCTCGACGATCTGGAACAGATCATCCGCGCCTTGCGTGGCGGCAAGCTACCCGCGACGGTCGCCGCCTACCTGACGCCGCTGGCGCAGGATGAGCGCATCGACCTGTACAGCCCGGCCGGACGCCAGGCGCTGGCCGCCATGCTCAATCCCGCGAACATGAACCGGGGACACTGGCTGGAAGACGCCAGCTACGCCATGAGCCTGATGCAGCAGTTCGCCATCCACGGCGCGCGCACGGGCTTGAGCGAACGCGGCATCTTTTCCGTCAACGGCCCGCCCGGTACGGGCAAGACCACCTTGCTGCGAGAATTGTTCGCCGACAACATCGTGCGCCGCGCCAGCGTGCTGTCCTGCCTGGACCGCGCCGGCGACGCCTTCATCGGCAAGGTGGCCGTGGCTTTCGAAGGCGTGCGCGACCCGATCACGATCGCCCGCTTGCGCCCGGAACTGACGGGCTTTGAAATGGTCGTCGCCTCGTCCAACAATGCGGCCGTGGAAAATATTTCCGGCGACCTGCCGAAACCGAAACAGCTGGGCAAGGAATGGGCGCGCACGCGTTACTTTGAAAGCGTGGCGCGCCGCGTGATGGCCGACGGCAATGGCGCCAACCGCGCCCTGGACGAAACGGAAACGCCGTGGGGCTTGATGTCCTGCGCGCTGGGCAATAGCGCGAACCGCCGCCGCTTCGTCAGCAATTTTTATGACGACGACTGGGACAAGAGCACGGCGCGCAAGACGCCGAACGCGCAGAATATCCGTCAATGGCTGGCCAGTTACCACGGCGTGAGCTTCGCCCAGGCCGCGCGCGAGTTCCGCGAGACGGAACACGTGGTGGAAAAAGCCCTGGCCGAGCACGCCCAGTACGCAGCCCTGTGGCAAGCCGTCGGCACCTGCACGGAAGCCGATTTCATGCAGGCCAGCCAGCAAGCGTTGATTGAAGCCGAGCAAGAGATGGATGCGGCGAATGGCGCCCTGGCCGGCGCACTGGCGCAGCAGGACACCCTGCTCGCCAGCAAGAAGGACTTGCTGGAAGAAGAGCGCCTGGTGGCGCTGACGCAGCCGGGCTTCCTTGCCCGCCTGTTCCGCACGGCCCCGGCGCGCGCCTACAAGGACGCCGTCGTGGCCAACGCCGAAGCGCAGCGCCAGGCCGCGCGCGACGTGTCCGCCATCAAGCTGCTGCTGAAGGGCGAGCTGGAGCCGCGCTGCGAGCGCGCCCGCAACAGCCTGCACATCGCCCTGCGCACGGCGCAGTCGCGCCAGCGCGAGTGGGATGACAGCACGGAACTGCTGCGCCGCGCCCGCATGCGCTTCCCCACCATCATCGCGCCCGCGACCCTGGACGAACTGGACGGCGACGCGCTGCAAATCGGCGGCCTGTGGCATGAACCGGCCCTGGCGCGCCTGCGCTCGCGCCTGTTTGCCAAGGCCCTGGCCCTGCACGAAGCGTGGCTGGCGGAAGTGGCAAAAAAAGGCGGACCCGGCTTTGGCGGCAACTTGCTGGCCGTGTCGAAACTGCTGAAAAACAAGCGTGCCTATGACCAGTCGCACGTCGCCATGGTCTGGCACAGCCTGTTCATGGTCGTGCCTGTCGTGTCGACCACGTTCGCCTCGTTCGCGCGCCAGTTCCAGGGCATGGGGCCTGAATCGCTGGGCTGGCTGTTCATCGATGAGGCGGGCCAGGCACCGCCACAAGCGGCGCTGGGCAGCCTGTGGCGCGCCAAGCGCGCCGTGGTTGTCGGCGACCCGCTGCAGATCGAACCCATTGTCACGGTGCCGGGGCGCCTGGTGCAGACCTTGTCGGCTCTGTCGCCGCATACGCAGGATGGCAGCTACGCGCCAAGCAGTGTTTCCGTGCAGACCCTGGCCGACAGGGCCAACCGCTATGGCGCCGTCGTCGGCGCCGGCAGCGAAAAACCCTTGTGGATCGGCAGCCCGCTGCGCGTGCACCGCCGCTGCGTGGAACCGATGTTTTCGCTGGCCAACAGCATCGCCTACGAAGACAAGATGGTCTATGGCCTGGCTGACCGCACGCCGCCGGCCGGCGCGCGCGGTCTGACGCGGGGCCCCAGCCGCTGGATCGACGCCATCGGCCCCGTCAGCTACAAGCAGGTAGTGCCCGTGCAGCTCGATTTCGTGCTGGAAGTGCTGCTGAAACTGTATCGCCGCGACGGCAAGCTGCCCGACATGTATGTGATCACGCCGTTCAAGGCCGTGCGCAACGAATTGCGCTCGCGCATCGTCGACATGGACTGGGACCGCCGCCTCGGCTATGGCAAGGCGCCGACGGCGCGCGAATTGGGCCAATGGAGCAAGCAGATGGTGGGCACCGTGCATACCTTCCAGGGCAAGGAACAAAGCGTGGTCATGCTGGTCCTCGGCGCCGACGACAGCACGGTGGGCGCCGCGCAATGGGTGGCGGCCACGCCGAACCTGCTCAATGTGGCCCTGACGCGCGCGCAGCACTATGTGTACATCGTCGGCAACCCGCTGCTGTGGGGCCAGTTGCCGCATTTTGCACCGGCGTGCGCGCAATTGCCGCATACGGGCATGCATGAGTTTTTGGTGGAGATGGGCTGATTGGCAGGCGTAGGTCGGATTAGCGCCCCAGCGCGTAATCCGACAACATTGTTGGCCGCTCTTGTCGGATTACGCGCGGCTACGCCCCGCTAATCCGACCTTGTATTCTTCCCCTCATGCCGTTCGTGGTATTGCGAACGGTATCGACCGCTGTCAAAATCTTGGTAGGCATATCAAGACCGGGTAACTGGATGCCGTATCCG
>NZ_JBNYXP010000019.1:0-54991 GCF_051380725.1 Janthinobacterium glycogeni
TAAGGGCGGATACGGCATCCAGTTACCCGGTCTTGATATGCCTACCAAGATTTTGACAGCGGTCGATACCGTTCGCAATACCACGAACGGCATGAGGGGAAGAATACAAGGTCGGATCAGGTTCGCAGAACCGTAATCCGACAACATTGTTGGCGGGTGACGTCGGATTACGCGCAAGCGCTAATCCGACCTACGGCCAGGGCGCAGGCGTCACATCCAGATACTGCGCCCCGCCCTGCTCCGGTTCCACCTCATTGCGCTGCGCCGGCTGGTTCAAGGAACCGGCCGGCGAACGCAAGCTCAAGATTTCCTTGCGCGTCTCGACGAAGTCGGCGGAACTGAGGGGGTGTTGCTGGTCGGGCCAGTGGCTGACGGCCCATTCCTGCAAAGCTTCAAAGCGCCGCCACAGTTCGGCGATGAATTCGCGGCGCGCCTCTTCCTCCTGCTGCGGCGTCTTTTCGGCGCCTTCCCCGATAGGTACTTGCATGGCTGCTCCCTGGCTGATCAATCGTCCTGCCAGACTACGCAGGGAGCGGCCATGCGTCTGTTCGCGAACGAACACAGGATTTATTCGGGCATCTTGCGGAAACCCACGGCCAGGCGGTTCCAGGTATTGATGGAGCCGATGGCCAGGGTGACGTTGACCATTTCCGCCGGCGTCAATTGCTGCGCCAGCGCCGCATACACGTCATCGGGCGCCTGGCTTTGCGGCAGCAGGGTCAGCGCTTCCGTCCAGGCCAGCACGGCCCGCTCGCGCGCCGTAAAAAACGGCGTTTCGCGCCAGACGGACACGGCATACAGGCGGCGCTCCGTTTCGCCCGCCTTGCGCGCATCGCTCGTGTGCATGTCCACGCAAAAGGCGCAGCCGTTGATTTGCGAGGCGCGCAGGCGGATCAGTTCGAGCAGCGAGTGTTCCACGCCCAGTTTGGCGATGGCCGCTTCCAGCGCGTACATGGCCTTGACGGCGTCCGGCGAAGCTTGTGTAAAATCGAGTCGTTGCTGTGTCATGATGCATTCCTTGATGAGTAGAGATGCACCATTGTAGAAGCGCAAGCAGCGCGCGCGGCAGGCCAATCCTGCCGAAAAACGGCAGACCACCAACAGATACTCCATGGAATTACATATCCTGATCGACGGCACGCGCGACCTGGGCGGCCAGCTGTACCGCCAGCTCAGCGAGGCCATCCGCTCGGGCCGGCTGACGGACGGGCAGCAATTGCCGCCCTCGCGCCTGCTGGCCAGCCAGCTGGGCCTGTCGCGCAAGACGGTGTCCGACGTATATGACAAACTCGGCTATGAAAAGCTGCTGGTCGGCAAAGTCGGCGTGGGCAGCTTCGTGCAGACGCCGCATGCCTCGCCGCAGCGCCGCCACGCCAGCGCGCCGCTGGCCAGCGCGCAACGCATCGCCCGCTGGGAAGCGACGCCCACGCCCCTGCGCCGCGCCAACCAGGAAACGCCGGCGCGCTACGCCTTCATCGGCGGACGCGCCACGCCAGCGCACTTCCCGCAGGACGAATGGCGCGCCTGCATGCTGTACGCGCTGCGCCAGGGCGGCCAGGCGCGGGGCCGCTATGGCCCCGCGGAAGGCATGCCCGCCTTGCGCGCGGCGATCGCCGGCCATGCCGCCTTCAGCCGCGGCATCCATTGCACCGAGGAACAGGTACTTGTCACCAGCGGCGCGCAGCAAGCCTTGCACCTGCTCGCGCTTACCCTGCTGGAACCGGGCGACACGGTGGCCGTGGAAGAACCCGGCTACCCCGTGGCGCGCGCCGTGTTCGCCAGCCAGGGCGCGCGCGTGGTGGGCGTCGAAGTGGACGAGGATGGCATCATGGTCGGCCAGATTCCCGATGGCACGCGGCTGATCTATGTCACGCCCGCGCATCAATTTCCGCTCGGCATGCCGATGAGCATGGCGCGCCGCCATGCCTTGCTGGAACGGGCGCAGCAGCTGGGCGCCATCATCATCGAGGACGATTACGACAGCGCCTTCCGCTACGAAGGCCGGCCCGAGGATGCGCTGCAAAGCATGGACCGCTACGGCATCGTCGCGCACGTGGGCAGCTTTTCCAAAATCATGCTGCCGGAACTGCGGCTCGGCTATGTGGTGCTGCCGCAAGCCATCGTGGCCGCCGTGCAGACGGTGAAATACCTGAGCGATTGCCATACGGCCAGTCTGGGCCAGCATGCGCTGGCCAAGTTCATCGGCGATGGCCATTTGCTGCGCCATATCCGCCGTTGCCACGACATCTATGCAGGGCGGCGCGAGCGGCTGCAGCACTGGTTCAACGGCCCCTTGGCCCCATGGTTCCGCCTGGTGCCGGCCAGCGCCGGCTTCCACGTGGCGGCGCTGGCGCAGGCGCCGCTCGATATCGCCGAATTGCTGCGCCGCGCGCGCCTGGCCGACATCAGCCTGTATGCGCTGGCCGGTTTTTACCACGGCCCCGCCCGTCATGAAGGCCTGTTCCTCGGCTATGGCGCCATCGACAAGCTCGATATCGACACGGCGCTGGCCAAGGTGCTGGCGATCCTGCAGGAGATCGCGCCCCTGTCCCTCAGCGGGATTGCCGGCCGGGTTGCCAGCGATAGTGCCCCGTGATCGGATAACTGAATAAAATATTCTCCTCGCGCGCGCCCTCGCCGATGTTGTGGATGATCAGCGGCACGCCGCTCCACGACTGCTTGTCGCTGACGATGCCGATGTGCGTGAGGTTGCGCGGCAGGCGCCACGTGACGATGTCGCCCGCGCGGTAAGCGTTTGCTTCTTTGCTCGGCGGCAGGCTGGTGCCGTGGCGGGCAAAGTAGGTGCCCAGGTTCGGCACGCGGCGGTGGTCGATATTGCGGTCCGGCCCCTTCATCTGCCAGCGTCCCTGCTGCTGGTACACCTGCCAAGCCTTGCGCATGTCTTCGTGCACCAGTACCTGCAAGTCCTGCCCCAGCTGGCGGTAGGCGCGCACCACCACGTCCGTGCACACGCCACGTGCTAGCGGCACGTCGCCGCCCGGATAGGCGAGCCGTTCATAGCGCGGGTCGTACTGCAGGGTCACGCCCACCTGCTTGCGGGCGGCGGCGACGAGGGCTTGCGGGGTGGCAGGAACGGCCGACGCCAGCAGGGGCGCCAGGGCAAGCATCACGGTGAAAAGCGGTTTGATCGGCATCAACGTCGGTGGTCGGATGGAAATGCCAACTCTACCGCAGCGGCAAGAAAAACGGCGGACGCCTAGACGCCGGCCAATTGTGCCAGGTGGCCAGGGAAATCCACGGCCGGTCCCGCCGCATTGACGGTGTCAAAATAATCATGCCAGCCCGTGGCGGCGATACCGGCCAGCAAGGCGTCCAGTGCCGCCTCGTCCGGAAAGCGCCAGACGGCATAGAATTGCTGGGCAGCCGCATGCAGCTTGCCGCCATCGACGGCGCCCATGGCCAGCGCTTCGGCGCCGCTGCCGGACAAGGCCGCCATGCCGGCCCCCACCGTGTCGAAATACGCCTGGCGCGCGGCGCCGTCGAGGGCCAGCCAGGCGGGTTTCGGGCTGTACAGCTCCAACAGGTAATGCATGTTTTTTCCTCCAAAAAGTTAAGAAAGCGAGCGCTGGGCGCGCTTGCAAATGCGTGCCGTGGTGGCAGCGGGGCTGTCCAGCAGCCATTGCGCGCACAGGCCGCGCACCCAGTCCGGCTGGCTCTTGGCCGCATCGTTGAGCCAGTTGGCCACGGAATCCTGCACGTAGACGGCCGGGTCGGCGCGCAGGGGCAGCAACAGGGGCAAGGCCAGCTGCGGCTCTTCTTTTAAGCGGGCAAGATGCGCGCACCACACGCCGCGCGGGCGCAGCGCTTCGCAGGCGAAACGGCGCAGGCGTTCCGACGGGTCCGCCGTCCATGGCGCCAGCAAGGCAATGGCCTCATCAAGACGCTCCGCCAGATGGGGCCGCAGCGCCAGCCAGGCCCATTCACGCACGCCGAAGTGGCCATCGTCGGCCAGCGGCCGCATGGCCGTCAGCCGTTGCGGCAAGGTCAAGCCAGTTTGGGCGGCGATGGCAAAGCAGGCCCAGCCACGGACCGTGTCGGACGCATGTGCTTGCAATTGCGCAAGATCAACGTTGGCCTCCAGCAGCAATTGCGCCGCCAAGGCCATGCGTTTGGTGATGCCGGCCGCTTCCAGCGCGCGCATCCGCTCCAGGCGGGCGGCGCCGATTCCCGGCACGGCGGCGGACAGCAACTGGGCGAAATCGATGGCCAGCCCTTCCGTCAGGGTGGCGCTGGCCACGCTGCCCCCGTTCAGCAGGGCCAGGCGCGCGGGAGCGATGTCGGCGATGCCGCCGCTCATACCGCACCCCGGTCCGTCTTGCGCCAGGCCTTTTCCAGCAGCGCACTCAATAGCTGCATTTCGTCCGGCGTGAAATCGGCAAACAGGCTGGCGATCCATTGCGCGTGCTCGTCGACCAGGGTCGCGGCGGCGCCTTCTCCCTTGGCGCTCAGGCGCACCAGCAGCTTGCGCCGGTCGAGCTGGTCAGGATGGCGCGCGAGGAAGCCGTCGCGTTCCATGCCGTCGAGCAAGCCCGTGATGGTGCCGCGCGTCACGCCGGCCCGCTCGGCCAGTGCGTGCGGCGAGAGTCCCTCGGGCACGTCGCGCAGCAGGGCCAGCAAGACGAACTTGCCTTCCGACAAGCCATGCCGGCCCAGGCGCGCGGCGCAATCGCCATCGACGGCCGACGCCAGACCCAGCACTTCAAAGCACAGGCGCAAGCGCGCCGTGGACTGCGCCATGTCGAGACCGCTGGCGCGGCGCTGCACGTCGCTGAGCAAGGCCGTGTATTTCTGTTCGAGTTTTATCATATGGCGCAATATAATATGGCGCCATATCAAATGTCAAATGGAAAACCTCAATGGCTTTCTTGTCGGTTCAAAGGCGGGCTTTGTCCCTTGCCCAGGCGACGATGGCATTGGCATCGATGGCGCCCGGCTGGCGCGCCACTTCCGCGCCCCTGCGAAACAGGACCAGCGTGGGAATGCTGCGGATATTGAAACGGCTGCCCAGGTCCGGCGACGCTTCCGTATTCACCTTGACGACGCGGAACGCCGGCTCCAGTGTCTTGGCGGCTTGCACATAGAAGGGCGCCATGCTGCGGCACGGGCCGCACCACGGCGCCCAGAAGTCCACCAGCACGGGAATGTCGCTGCGTTCGATATGCTTGAGGAAACGGGCGCTGGCCAGGTCCACGGGCTGGCCCGTAAACAAATCCTTCTGGCACTTGCCGCAGGTGGGCTGCTCAATCAGCCGGGTCGCCGGCAAGCGGTTGACGGCGTCGCAATGGGGGCACACGATGTGCAGGGAATCTGGCGTGGTCGAAGTCATGGCGTTCCTGGAAAAGGTGGCGTACAGTTGCCGCACATTTTACGGCGTATCGAACGGCGCCGTCGGCATGCTGGCGGCGCATGTTCACATAGTCCACTATAGTGTGCCGGAACGGCGCGCACATTGCCGGGCCAGCCAAGGAAAACAATGCCTGATGTCGCAGAAAACATGGAGTTAAACACCCCGCCTGCCCACGCGGACCTCGCCGCCGCCCTGGCCTTGCAGCGTGCCGCCCACCTGGCCCACCCCGTGCCCACGCTTGCCGAGCGCAAGCGCGACCTGCACACCTTGCAGCGCTTCCTGCGCGACCACAATGAGGCGCTGTGCGCGGCGATCAGCGCCGATTATGGCAACCGTTCCCACCACGAAACCTTGCTGGCGGAGATCTTTCCCGCCATCGACGGCATCGACCACGTACTGAAACAGTTGAAAAAATGGATGCGGCCGCAACGGCGTGGCGTGGACTGGCACACCTTCCCGGGCGCCCGCAACCGCGTGATCCCGCAGCCGCTGGGCGTGGTGGGCGTCATCGTGCCGTGGAATTTCCCCGTGAACCTGAGCCTCGTGCCCTTGACGTACATCTTCGCCGCCGGCAACCGCGCCATGGTCAAGATGAGCGAAAACTCGCGCCACCTGGCCCGGCTGCTGATCGACACCATGCCTGCTTATTTTCCACCGGAAAAACTGCAGTTCTTTGACGAGACGGGCGGCGTGGGCATCGCGTTTTCACAGTTGCCGTTCGACCACCTGCTGTTTACGGGCTCCGGCCTGACGGGCCGGGCCGTCATGGCGGCGGCCGCGCGCAATCTGTGCCCCGTCACCCTGGAGTTGGGCGGCAAGGCGCCGGCCATCGTCTGCGCCGGTTTCGACGTGCGCACGGCAGCCGAGCGTATCCTGTTCGTCAAGTGCCTGAACGCGGGCCAGATCTGCACGAGCGTCGACCATGCCTGGCTGCCCGAAGCGGACGTCGCCGCCTTCGTCGCGCATGCACGCCAGATCGTGCCCACGCGCTACCCGGGGCTGGACACGCCCGACTATACGTCCATCATCGACGAAGCCGCCTTTGAACGCCTGTTGCAGGCGCTCGACGAGGCACGCGCACGGGGCGCGCAAGTGATTTCGCTGTTGCCGGGACCAAGCCACGACCGCGCCACGCGCAAGATCGCGCCGCATATCGTGCTCGACGCCCCCGAGGACAGCCTGCTGCTGACGCGGGAAATCTTCGGCCCCATCCTGCCGCTGCGCGACTATGCGAACCTGGACACCGTGATCGACAGCATCAACGCGGGGCCGCGCCCGCTGGCCATCTACCCCTTCAGCAACGAGGCCAAGACCGTGCAATTGCTGATCGAACGCGTGATGTCGGGCGGCGTGTCCGTCAATGACGCCCTGTTTCATGTCGGCCAGCACGACCTGCCCTTCGGCGGCGTGGGCGAGTCCGGCATGGGCCACTACCACGGCGTCGAAGGTTTTCACACGTTCAGCAAGCTGCGGCCCGTGTTTTATCAGGCCCGCTACAGCGCCTTGACACTGCTGCGTCCGCCGTATGGCAAGCTGGCCAGCCGCGTGCTGGCCTTCCTGACCCGCTGATTACAGGAACAGCGACGCGGCGATGGCCCACATGACGAGGGCGATGATACCGTCGAGCACGCGCCACGCCATGGGTTTGGCAAACACGGGCGCCAGGTAGCGGGCGCCAAAGCCCAGCAGGAAGAACCACAGGGCCGACGCCATGATGGCGCCGCCGGCGAAGTGAAAGCGTCCCACGCCTTCATGCTGGCCGCCGATCGAGCCGAGCAGGATAACCGTGTCGAGGAAGGCGTGCGGGTTCAGCAGGCTGAACGCGAGCGCCGCGCCGATCACGGCCCAATAGCCTTCGGGCGCCTTGGCAGCCGACACCGTCATGGCCGTCGGGCGCCAGGCCGACTTGGCCGCGCGCAAGCCGTAGGCGATCAGGAAGGTGGCGCCGCCCGCCTTGGCCCACAGCAGGAAATTGGGATTGTCGGCAATGAAGGTGCCCATGCCGGCCACGCCGGCCGTGATCAGGATGGCGTCGCACAGCAAACATACAAGAATGCAGGTGAGCACGTAGTGGCGCTTCAGGCCCTGCTTGAGCAAGAAGGCGTTCTGTGTGCCGATGGCCACGATCAGGCTCGCGCCGAGCCCCATGCCTTTCAAGAAAATTGCGCTGTCCATATCGATTCCTTTCTATTGCTTTCCATCACGCGCACGGCCGCCCACGCTCTGCCGGCAACGGCAAAGTCATCAGAGGTAGGTGGAGGGTGGTGCGGAACCAGGGGGACCGCGCGGCAGAGTGGAGTTGTTACCCTATTTCAACAGTGTAAAGAAAAAGTAAATATAAGTATAATGAATGATTCTAACCATATATAAGAGAAACTTATGCGCGTCGTCGATTACCGAGGATTGGCCGCCCTCGACGCCGTGATCGGCCTGGGTAGCTTTGAAAAGGCCGCGCAGGCGCTGGCGATCAGCCAGCCGGCCGTGTCGCAGCGCATCCGCACCCTGGAAAACCTGGAAGGCACCTTGCTGATCATCCGCAGCCACCCGCCCCTGCCGACGGAAGCGGGCCAGCGTCTGATCGCCCACTACCGGCAAGTCAAGCTGCTCGAAGCTGCGCTCGACGCCCAGCCGGGCCCCACCACGCAATTGCCGGCGCTGGCCATCGCCGTCAACGCCGACAGCGCCGCCACCTGGATACCGGAAGCGCTGGGGCCGCTGCTGTCGCCACCGTCGTGCCTGCTCGATATCCGCCTCGACGACCAGGACCACACCCTGAGTCAGCTGCGCGAAGGACGCGTGTTTGCCTGCGTCACCAGCGCCAACGACCTGGTGGCCGGCACCACGGCCACGCCGCTGGGCGGCATGCGCTACCTGTGCGTGGCCTCGCCCTCGTTTGCGCAACAATGGTTTCCCCATGGATTTACGGTGGAAGCCGTCAGCCAGGCGCCCGCCATCACCTTCGGCAGCAAGGACGCGCTGCACGAGCGCTACCTGCAGCACCGCCTCGGCTACACGGGCCGCTATCCGCATCATGTGCTCGGTTCGGCGCGCGACTTCGTGCGCTTCATCGAAGCGGGCTATGCTTATGGCATGGTACCCCTGCTGCAGGCGGAAACGGCGCTGGCCGCCGGCAGGCTCGTCGACGTGGCGGCCGGGCAGGCGCTCGACGTGCCCCTGACCTGGCATGCCTGGGATATCCAGACGCCGCTCACGCGCACCCTGTCGGACGCCGTCATCGCCACGGCGCGCAAATGGCTGTTACAGGATTGATTGACGCATGCCACATTTATCTATGCCAGACAGCAACTTCCCCGTGTGCGCCCTGCCCAACCTGGCCTACACTGCAAGCATCAGCCATCACCATCGGGAGCCAGCATGACGATCCTGCGCACCACCCTGCTCGGTTTGCTGGCGGCCATCCCGCTCGCTGCCGGCCTGGCCGCCTGCTCGCCCTTGATGGCCATCAATGCCCTGTCGTCCGGCAGCGCCTCGCAAGTGACGCGCGGCCTGTCCTACGGCCCCCTGCCACGGCAGAAACTCGATGTGTACGCCCCCAAGACCCGCACGGGACCCGTGCCCGTGGTGGTGTTCTTTTATGGCGGCAACTGGACGACGGGCGAGCGCGCCGACTATGCCTTCGTTGGCCACGCGCTCGCGGCGCGCGGCTACCTGGCCGTGATCGCCGACTACCGGCTGTATCCGGACGTGCACTACCCCGAGATCTTGCAGGATGCGGCCCGCGCCGTGGCCTGGGCCGCGATGGAATCGAGCCGTTATGGCGGCGATCCTACGCGTCTGTTCGTCATGGGCCATAGCGCCGGCGCCTACAATGCGGCGATGGTGGCGCTCGACGCCAGCCTACTGGCGCGCCACGGTATGCGCCCGCACGACTTGCGGGGCTGGATAGGCCTGGCCGGCCCCTATGATTTCCTGCCGATCGAAAATACCACCACCCGGCCCGTCTTCTTTTACCCGGACACGCCCGCCTCTTCGCAGCCCATCCATCACGTGACGGCCGACGCCCCGCCCGCCCTGCTGATCGCCCCCCTGCCCGGCAAGGACAAGCTCGTCGATCCGCAACGCAACACGGGCGGCCTGGCCAGCGCCTTGCGCGCGCTGCACCGGTCCGTGACGGAAACCTATTTCGACCATGTGGGCCACGCCACCCTGGTCGCCACGCTGGCGGCCCCGTTGTACAGGCTGGCGCCCACGCTGGACGCCGTCAGCGCCTTCATCGATGCAAACAGTGGCGCCGGCAACGCGGTCTCGTCTGCGGTCTTGCCCGCAGTCTTGTCAGATGCCGCCTTGCCGGCAGGCCTGGCCTTGCCGCTCCGCTCACCTGGCACTGGCACGCCAGCCCCGGAGCTGCACGCCTACGACAAAACGCCCGCCCCGTGAAGGGCGGGCGCTCTGCCCAAACCAATACGCACAATGCCGCCTGCCGGCTGGCCGCATAGCGAGGCTCGGCCCTCGCGATGCGGCTCAGCTGCAAACAGCTTCGTACTTACTCTTTACGGCTGGCGCTGCTGCTCTTGCTTTGAGCGGAGCCCGCTTGCGATGCGCTGCCGCTGGCCGAGCTTTCGCTGCCGGACGACTGCTGGCTGCCCTGGTGGCTGGCGCTTTGCAGGCTTTGACCATCACGGCGTTGCTGCTCGCGGCTGGCGCCGTTTTGCTGATAGGCCTGGAACGGTTCGGCCATGCGCTGCATCGCTTCCTGCTGCTTGCGCACGTTTTTCTCCGTTTCTTCCGACGCCGTGCGGGCCACTTCTTCGGCCAGGGCCTTGGCGGTACGGCTCGTTTCATTCACATGACGCTCTGCCACGTTGGCCAGTTCGACCTGCGTATCGGCCGCCAGGCGCGACAACTGTTGCTGATACTTGCGCAGTTGCTCGGCGGCTGGCTGGCCCGAGGCGGCGGCCACCTGGAACACATCTTCTGCGCGCTCGACCGTCAGCAGATTCTGGCTGGTGACCGTGCTTTCTTCCAGCAAGCCTTGCGCCAGTTGCATGTTCAGGTCACTGAAATGCTGCACCGACTGAAACAAGGACTTCGACAGGCCATTGAAGAAAGCCAGTTGCGCTTCCAGATGGTTTTTGGCGGCGGGGGTAACACTACGGGAATATGGATACATGGAGTTCCTCATTAATTAGCGGTTGGGTGGACATAAACAGATGGCGACACCACCGGCTGTCGGACGGTGAGACAGACGGCCGGGCTACGCCACGAAACGCGAAAAAACATATCCGATTGGTGGGAAGATGCTTTGCAACGCGAGTCCCAAGGCTACGTGAGCACCGCAGGTGAGGCATGATCTGGATCAAAGGTGCGCTGGGCTGCGCAAAAAGTTTGCGCTGGACGGCTTGCTCTTGGCAAACGTCAGTAATGGAAAGGAAAATCTGTGTCAGGCAAGCTCAGCCAGCGGCGCCCGTGCCCGGCACGACGGGCTTGTAGCCATGGCTGCGCAGTGACGCTTCCAGCCAGCGGTTGCCATACCAGCCGCGTGCCAGCAGGTAACTGAGTTGCGCGCCGGCCATCAGCAGCATCATCGGGCCGATGCGCATTTCGGTGACAAGATGGCTGCCGAACCACAGGCACGCATCCATCGCCAGCATGAGCAGCACCAGCCACCAGCGGCGCTTCGCGACAGCCCAGAACGAACCCAGGAACAGGGCCGGCCAGGAAAAACCCGCTTTGACGTAGGCATAGCGACCGGCTTCATCGGCAAACAGGGTGGCGCTGTGCTTCATGCTGCTCTCTTCAGGTAGTGTCCGGCATCAAGGCTCGGGACGGTGGCAGACGGCTTCGACATTGTGACCGTCCGGCCCCAGCACGAAAGCGCCATAGTAATTCGGGTGGTACAGTGCGCGGATGCCAGGCGCGCCATTGTCCTTGCCGCCCGCTTGCAGCGCGGCCTTGTAGAACGCGTCCACCTGGGCGCGGTTGTCCGCCGCGAAGGCGAGATGCATGCCGGCATGCGGCGTGCCGCCCACGCCGAACCAGAAATCGGGCTTGCCATCCTTGCCCATGCCAACCCAGCCCTGCTCTTCCATCACTACCGACACGCCCAGGGGCGCCAGGGCGGCCGAAAAGAAGGCCTTGCTGGCCTGGGCATCGCTGACAGTCAAACCAATGTGATCAAGAATCATGATGGAGCTCCTTGCAGGCAGTGGGAAAGGAAGGGCAGTATGCACCAACATTGCTTTTTAAGCAAGCAAAGCTACAGATCGGGCGCGTAGCGGGCGACCATCTGCTCCTGTGTTTCCAGAGGACCAGTACTTCCCGTCTGGTCCCCGATCATCCGGCCCATCGTCGGCAAGACGGAGCGTTCGACCTGGGCCGCGCCATCCCACAGGCGCGCACGCATCAGGGCCTTGGCGCAGTGCAAATAAGCTTCGGCCACGCGCAGGCGCATGACCAGGCGCGGCGGGTTGCGCTCGCCTGCAAAATACGCCAGCAGCGCCGGATCGTCGCTAAGACTGGCTTCGCCATTCACGCGCAAGGTTTCATCGACGCCGGGGATCATGAACAGCAGCCCCGCCCTCCCCGTCTCGGCAATATTGCTGAAACTGTCGAGGCGGTTATTGCCCTTGGCATCGGGCAGCAGCAGGGTATGGGGATCGAGCACGTGCACGAAACCGGGCGCACCGCCGCGCGGCGAGGCGTCGAGCTGTCCGCCAGCGCCGCCCGTGGCCAGCACGGCGAACGGCGACAGCCCGATGAAGGCGATGCAATGCGGGTCGAGGTAGCCGAGCTGCTTGCTCAGCGCCCGCCCCTGCGCGGGCGGATAATGCGCGCGCAGTTGCTCCAGCGAATCGATTCCCATGTGCCCCCCGCTAGCGCAGGTTGCCCGTATGCCCGAGCGAATAACGGCCCGGCTGCGGCCATACGGTCAGGCCGTGCGGCTCCTGGCCGACTTTCACTTTGGATACGTCACCGCTGTTCGTATCGATGCGGTACACCACGTCGTCGAAACGGCCGGACAGCCACAGGTACTTGCCGTCGGCGCTCACGTTGCCCATGTCGGGGCTGCCGCCGCCGGGAATCGGCCAGTTCGCCACCACTTTTTCCGTGGCGAAATCGATCACGCTGACGCTGCCCTTGCCATTGCGCTTGCCGTGGATGCGGTGCGTGCCGCGGTTGGCCACGTACAATTTCTTGCCATCGCGGCTGGGGTACAGGCCGTGCGCGCCCACGCCCGTCTGGATAAAGCCGATTTCCTTCAGGGTGGCGCCATCGACGATGTGCACGCCGTCGGCATCCATGTCGGCGATGAAGAATTTCTTGCCGTCCGGCGAGATGCGTATATCTTGCGGCATGCCCTTCTTGACGCTGCAGATTTCATTGGCCGGGCCGCCCACGGGGCCGGACTCGGCAAAACGCTTGGCCGGCATCTGCAATTTCAGATAGCCGTCGACCTTGCGCCCCACCAGGTCGATCTTGGCGATGGTGCCGTCGAATTCGCAGGTGAACATGGCGTAGCGGCCGTCATTCGAGAAATCGGCATGGTTGATGCCGCCGCACTGGGGCGTGTCGATCGAATACTGCATGGCCATGGTCTTCGGATCGCGGAAATCGAGGCGGTGGCGCGCTTCGGCCACGACGATGGCCGACTTGCCGTCCGGCGTGAAATACATATTGTAGGGGTCGTCGACGGGTACTTCCTTGCCCGGCTTGCCCGTCAAGGGGTCAACCGGCGTCAGGCTGCCCTTGTCCGTGCGCTCGGCATTGTTCGCCACCCACAGGGTGCGCAAGTCCCACGACGGCACCACGTGCTGCGGACCGCTGCCGACCTTGAACTTGTCCACCACTTTCAGGCTGTCCTGGTCGATCACGTAGACGTCGTTCGAGCGCAGGTTGGGCACGTAGACGCGGCGCAGGTGATCCTTGACGACGGGACTCATATTGCTGCTGGCGATACTGCCGTACACGTTTTTCGGATCGACCAGCGGCGGCATGCCCGGCAGCGGAGAATAGGCTGCCGCCGGCGCCGCAGCGACTGCGGCTGGGGCCGGTGTGCTGGCGCCGATGACCTGGCTGGCCACGCCCAGACCGGCCAGTGCGGCAGCCAGGGCGGATAAGGTAACGATGGTGCGTCGTTGAGATTTTTTCATGTGATTTCGCGTCGTTTCGTTGCAAAAGCCGGAAGTTCAGCACTTCCAGCGGAATTATTTATTGCGTTGCAGCAATTGCTTGATGGCAGCCACCGACGTGTCCACCTGCAGCTTGATGCCGATCTGGCCCAGTTCAGCCGTGGCACGCGTGGCGTCGCCGCGCACGCCGTCCGCCACGCCGGGCTTCGGACCATGGGCCATGGCCTCGCTGCGCACCAGCGACGGGTCCGTCGCCAGCATCAGCGCCGCGTCCGCCAAGCCTGCGTGCAGGCCGATCTCGGCGCTGCTGTGGCCGCGCTTTTGCAGTTCGGCAATATAAGCCGATTGCGTAATGTCATAGTAATCGAGCAAGGCATACGCGTGCGCGTCCTTGCCGGCGGGCGCCTTGCCCCAGGCGCGGTTGAGCTTGTTGGCCACGTTCTGCTCGTTCTTCTGGTAACCGCCATGGTCGCCGATAAAGATGATGTCGCGGAAGCCATGCTGGCGCAAGCTGGCGGCCGCCCCTTCCAGCACGGCTTCGAAGGCGGCCGGCGGTATCGAGATCGTGCCGGCAAAGCGCATGTGGCCGGCCGGCGGCGAAATACTGCCTTCCGGCACGTAGGAAACGACGGGGGCGACGATGGTATTGCCCAGCTTTTGCGCAATCTGCCGCGCCAGCAGGCCGGCACGCACATTGTGCTTGCCCAGCGCGATATACGGCCCGCTCTGCTCGACGCCGCCGATCGGCACGAGCACGGTCGTTGCGCCATGCTCGATACGGCTGCGCAACTCCGTGCTGGTCAGCTCCTCCAGCATGACGCTGCCGCTAGCAGGCGCGGCCGCCATGGCCGGCGCCGCGACCAGCAGACAAGAAAAAGTCAGGGCGAACAGGGAAACGAGGGGCTTGCGTGAAAGGCGGAGCGTGGATGGCGCGCAAGGCGCCGTTTGCGAGGGGGACTGCAGAGTCATAAGCCTACATCTTTCCGAGGTCAAAACGTGACGCCGTGCCCGGCCTTGCCAGGCAAGCTGGCTGCCACGCAAGAATTGTATTCCATCATGACGGGAACGGCACGTTAATTTGGCGCGGCAGTTTGCGAGGAATTGACGAGGGGAAACTATCTATCAGACGGTTGTCGCGTTAGCCTCGCCCGCCTTGTCATTGCGGGGAGTCTCGGTGCGCTGCCCGGCACAGGCCTTGAGCGAGCGCATCGTCTTGGGAAGGCCTTCCCGAACTTGTCTGGCAACGCCTGGTTCGAACAGAAAGGCAAGAGCACTATAATTGAATTGTTTTTATGCGTCGGTAAATGAGTGTTGGCTTCGTCCCGCGCATCGTGTGCGTGCTGTATGCGGCCGGGTCGCCGATGGTTCGACGAAATAGGACTAGAAGGTTCGCAACGGCGCGGAACATGCCAACGACGGAAACCGCAGCCCTGGAGCAGACATTCGGCTATTCGGGCGCGTTCCTCGACTCGATTTTCATCTTGAGCCGCTCCCGACTCCTTCCAAGCGCATCTGTATGAATTCCAGTAAAGCCCGAACCCGCGCAGTCACGGAATGCCGATGGCTGTACGCGCCAAGCAATTGCAGCGGCGCAGGGATCAAGTCCAGCGGCACCTCCTGCAAGCGGCCTGCGGCAAGATCTTCCTGGCATGGATAGGCCGCCACTATCGCGAAGCCGATGCCTTGCCGCGCGCCCGCCAATGCCAGTTCTCCGCTGTTAACACGATAGCGGCTACGCACGGATATCTTCACGATTTCGCCTGTGGCGTCGAGAAACTGCCAGGGCTGGCCCTTTAACGCACTCAAGGTGGTAATGCAAGGCAATGACCTAAGTTCACGCACGTGGCGCGGTATGCCAGTTTTGGCCAGCAGGGCGGGCGCCGCGACCACGATGCTGGGCAGCGTAGCGAGTTCGCGGGTGATGAAGGTACTGTCATCCTGGCGCCCACGATGGAAGACGATGGACAGGTCCATGTCTTCCCGGAGAGCTTCCAGACCGGTCAGGCGCGTGTCGCACTCCAGCTCGACACCGGGATGGAGGCTACAGAATTCGGCCAGGATAGGAGCTAGCAGCCTTGGCGCTTCGCCTGGCATGCACATCCTTAGGGTGCCGCGCAGTTCACCCTGTACTGCGCCAAGCTCTTCCTCGGTGGAGAGCAAGGCGTCGAGCAAGGGCTTTGCGCGTTCGTAGAGCAGCGTGCCAGCTTCCGTCATGCGCAGGTGGCGGGTGCTGCGTTCCAGCAAGCGCACGCCCAGCATGCGTTCCAGCGAGGCGACGTGGCGGCTGACGTTGGAAGATGGCAGGGTCAGCAGGCGTGCCGCGCCGGCAAAGCTTTGTTCATCGACGACCGCCACGTAAACGCGGACTGTATTCAGGTCGAGGGCATTGCGCATGATTATCCCGATTAAGGTATGAAAGCCGCCCATTTTCACATACTAGTACTCCACAGTGGCGGAATTTAAGATGCCGTCTCGTCCGATGGACCGCCGTCGGCGGCGCATCGGGACGGATTGAATAGGAGAGCTTCAGCATCGAAATCGGAATACTTGGCGGCGGCATTGCAGGGTTGAGCGTGGCGCTTGCCTTGAGCAAGCAGGGGTACAGTCCCCGCGTATATGAACGCCGGGCGGAGCCTGCGACGATGGGGGCTGGCGTTACGCTCTGGCCCAATGCCGGCTTTGTGCTAGAGGAACTAGGGCTGCTGCAAGACATCGCTGCAGTGGGAGGCCGGCCAGTGGCCATGCACCGTCAGGATGCCGCGGGCAATTCTTTGGGGGGCATCGATATTGCGCTGCTAGACCAGATTATGGGACATCCGACCCATACGATTTTGCGCCGGGACTTGCAAGCGGTACTGCTGGATCATGCGGCACAGGCCGGGATCCCGGTAGAATTCGGGCATCGGGCGGTGGCGATCGACCTCGATGCTGGCGGCAAAGCCGTGGCGCGGTTCGAAAACGGGGTAAGCATTCGTCCGGATCTGCTGATCGGCGCCGATGGCCGCATGGACTCGGTGGCACGCCGGTTCGTCGCGGGGGACAACACGCCAGTTTATCAGGGCTTCGTGAACTGGGTGGGTGTGGCGCAGGCGCAGCGTGCATTGGTGGGCGATATCGCGATTCGGGATTATTGGGGCTCGGGGGATCGCTTCGGTTGCGTGGCGGTCCGGCCGGATTTGGTCTACTGGGCGGCGGCGCAGGCACGGCCATTGCCGGGGGCGGCGCCCGCAGCGGATATGCGTAAGGAGATTGAGGATCTGTTCGCGGGATGGCCGGAGCCTGTCACCCGCATCATCCAGGCGACACCGACGCATGCCGTCCGACTGATCGCCGTGCACGACCTGGAGCCGCTGCACACGTGGAGCCGGGCGAATGTGCTGCTCGTGGGGGATGCGGCGCACGCGCCGTTGCCGACATCTGGCCAGGGCGCTTGTCAGGCGCTGGAAGACGCCTGGCATCTGGCTCGGTGTCTGGTTGGGACGGACGGCTGCCTCGATGACGCCTTGCTGCGCTTCGCGGAGCTCCGCCGGCCGAAGACCGCGAAGCTGGCCGAGCAGGGTCGCGTTTTCGCGCGCGGGCTGTTTGCCACTGATCCTGAAGCCTGCCGCATTCGCAATGAGCGGGCCAAGGCGTCCGATCCCTTGCGTGACGTGCATGCCTTGGCAGCAGGATGGGCGCAGGGTTTGCCGATGGCCGGCTGCACGGACGGCACGCCGGTGGACAGCGCTGGCTCCGGCAGTCTGTACCGCCTCTGAAAGACTGTGCCAATGTAGCCACCGCATGGCGTCTCCGGCCGCGAGACGCCTCACTATTGAGCGAGCCTGGCATTTTCGGACACTTTCATTTGATAAGCTTGTGAAACGGAGTGAAGTCAAGGCTTCTGTCACCCGTTCGTATGCCTGCAATGGGGAGACTCGGAACATCCACGCTCCCGCACGAGACAGTGACATCACCAAAGAAAAACCCCGGCGTACCGGGGCGGTTACAACGATCAAGCGCGGGCGCTGCGGCCCGGCAGTGCCAGGCGCCGGCTGTCCGAGGCAGCAGCCGGGGCTGGCAAGCCGCCCGCCACCGTCAGCGATTTACCCTTGGCATCGCCACGCAGGCGGAATACGGCCACCACGTCGACCAGTTCCACGGCGCGGTCTTGCAGCGAGGACGCAGCGGCGGCCGCCTCTTCCACCAGCGCCGCGTTCTGCTGGGTGACCTGGTCCATTTGCGAAATGGCCTGGTTCACCTGCTCGATGCCGGCGCTTTGCTCGTGGCTGGCGTTGGCGATGTCGCCCATGATGTCCGTCACGCGGCGGATGCTGGCGACGATTTCCTCCATCGTCGCACCCGCCTGGTCGACCAGCGCGCTGCCCGTGTTGACCTTGTCGACGGAATCCTCGATCAAGCCCTTAATTTCCTTGGCGGCAGCCGCCGAGCGCTGCGCCAGGTTGCGCACCTCTGTTGCCACCACGGCGAAGCCGCGGCCCTGCTCGCCTGCGCGGGCCGCTTCCACGGCCGCGTTCAGCGCCAGAATATTGGTTTGGAAGGCAATGCCGTCGATCACGCCGATAATGTCGGCGATCTTCTTCGCCGATTCGTTGATCGAACCCATCGTGCCCACCACTTGCGCCACCACGGCGCCGCCCTTGCGCGCCACGTCCGAGGCCGACACGGCCAGCGAGTTTGCCTGGCGCGCATTGTCCGTATTCTGGCGCACGGCCGAGGTCAGCTCTTCCAGGCTGGAGGCCGTTTCTTCCAGCGACGACGCCTGCTGCTCCGTGCGCACGGACAGGTCCGCATTGCCCGCGGAAATCTGCGCGGCCGCCACGCTGACCGTATCGGCCGAGGCGCGCACGGTGGCGATCACGCCGACGATGCGCTCAAGGAATTTATTGAAGGCGGTGGCCGTGCGGCCCACTTCATCCATGCGCTCGACGGGCATGGCGGCGGACAGGTCCAGCGAGGCGCTGACGCGCTCCAAGGTGTGTTCGATATTGCCCAGGCCGCCGCTGATGGTGCGGTAGATATGCCAGGCCAGCGCGCCCGTCAGCAACACGGCCACGCCCAGCACGGCCAGCATGGTGTTGAACGCCGTATCGTAGGCGGCCAGGCTTTCCGCTTTGACATCATCGACCAGTTTGTTGTTGTAGGCGATATGGTCATCCATGCTTTTCTTGGCGGCCGCAGCCGTGATGGCCAGCGGCGTGCCGGCCAGCAAGGTGGCACGCACGCCATCCATGTCGCCCGCGTAGGCGGCGGCAAAGAACGGCACCAGCGCGCGGCGGTACGCTTCCATGGCGGCCTGGTCGGCGTCGAGCATCTTGCTGTCCGTCGCGTCGTACAGGCGCTCGGCGCGGTAGGTGGCGATGACCTTGTCGAAATTCGTGTTGGCATCGGCCACGGCCTTGTCCAGCGCCGTCTTGTCGGCCAGGTTGGAGAACACGGACAGGCGGTAGCCGGCCAGACGCGAATCGGCCAGGAAACCCTTGGCCGCATTCAGGCCCTGGATGCTGGGAATGATGCGATTTTGCACGGTGTCGAAGCGCTCCTGGGCGCGCTGCAGCTGGATGGCGCCGCCGGCGCCCAGCAAGAGCAGGGCCAGCAAGGCGATGGTGAGAGTCAAAATGAGTTGCTTGGTGATATTCATGGTGTTTCACAGTCAAAAGAGCAGCCTGGCGGGGCCAGGCAGGATGAGTAGCTGCCGATCGGGTGGCCGGGATCGGTTGCTGGCGGTGCTAAGCGGCCAGCGGCGCGGCGTCCGGCGTGCGGCGCAGCAAGTCGCCATGCTGGCGGCAAAACGCCAGGCCCGCCTTGTGGCCCACATCGAACAGCAGCTGCATGTTCGAACTGGACCAGTCCAGGGTGTCGGGCCAGTGCTGTTCCGGGATGCCGCCCATCAGGTCGAGCTTGAGCAAACGCCGCTTGGGCTGGCCTGTGCGCGCATCCGTGTTGTGCTCGAGTTCGAACAGGCGCAGCTCGCTCTTGGAGATTTTCACCAGCGGCGTGATGATGGAGCGCACCCAGGCGTCGTACAGGTTGCGCGGCTTGCGCAGCAGCCGCTCGTCGCCGAGGATGTCAAGGATGACCAGGGTGTCGGCGTCATGGTGTTCGCCCTTGCCTTCGATAAACGGGTCGAAATTGAGCGTGTCGAGCGCCGCGCCTTCGATGTAGTCGTCGCCGTTGATGGTCGTGGGCGCATACAGGAAGGGAAACGACAGCGCGGCGCGTACGTGGATGGGCTCGATCTCGTGCTTGCCCCAGATTTGCATGCGGTGCTCGCTGAGGTTATAGGCATTGATGTAGAAATCGGGGCGCATGCGCGCCACGCCCGAGAAATCCACGGCTTTTTCCAGGAAGGGCAAATGCGCGCACAGGCCCAGGCTTTTCGCCGACAGGTCCGATGGCGACAGCGACGACACCATCAGCTTGCCCCAGTCCGACCAGGCCGTGGGCACGCCCGCAAACGTTTGCTGGAAGGCCTGAAAAAAGGGATTGTTGGCAGGCGGCTGGAAGGCGTCGCGGAAGGTGCTCGCACGCATGCCCGGCTTCTGGAACACCTTGTAGTTGATCGGAATCATCTTGTAGATGCTGTCGGCCACACCCGTGTCGGCCCAGCTTTGCAAGGCCTGGCGCGGCGTGGCTTCATGCGGCGTCGTGTAAAGCAAACCCATCAACACTCCCGCGCCGGACGCGGATATGACGTCGAACTCGATGCCCTCATCGAGGAAAGCGGCCAGGGCGCCAGCGATCAAGGTGGAATTTGGTGCACCGCCACCCAGCAGCAAACCCGTTTTGCCTGCCGGTTTCGCGGTCGCGGCTGGCACCGGATCCGGCGGCGTCGTCATCACTGTCTTCATGCACACTCCCTGAACGGAACGGGGCAGTCACCCCTTAATTGTTGGTTACTACACGCTTATGGCGCCTAATCCTGCGCATGTTCCCGCAACTGCCAGGCAGATGCAATGTTGCAGAAACAGATATGAAATTAACATAAATAAATGCCATATGGCAATTTCAATAACGTATGACTGGTATTCAGGAAGGGCATAAGCAGATGCTGTGCGGCATTGCTTGATGCGACGCAGCAAATATAAATTTAGCGCCTTAGGATTAATCGCTTTGGGGTAGGAATATTCCCCAACCCGCCGCCGGCGCGGCGGCCAGGGGCATCAAGCGATGGAGGCAGGGTCGGGAGGGGGCGAGGAAAAATGCAGGTGGGTACACAGATGGTCAACAAAGACGCGGATCTTGGGCGACAGGTGGCGGCTCGACGGCCACAACACCCAGAACTTGCTCGAGTACAGCAAGCTGTCGGCCAGCACGGCTTGCAGTTCGCCGCGCGCGATGGCGTCGCGCACGATAAAGTCAGGCAAATAAGCGAGGCCCACGCCCTGCGTGGCGGCGCCGATCAGCGCTTCGATATTGTTGCAGGTCAAGGCGGTCGGCAGGCGCAACTCGCCGCCGCTGTCGCCCTCGGCGCGCTGCAGCGCCCATTCCTGCAACTTGCCCGTGGTGGGGAATTTATAGCGCACGCAGGCGTGCCCTTCCAGCGCGCGCGGCGTGGCCGGCACGCCATGGCGGGCGAAATACGCGGGAGCGCCCACGATGGCAAAGGCAAACGGTCCCAGTTCGCGCGCCATCAGACGCGAATCGGTGAGCGTTCCGCTGCGCACGGCCACGTCGACGCCTTCGGCCACCACGTCGACGAGGCGGTCGTTGAAATCGAGGTCGAGCTCGATCTCCGGGTACTGGCGCGTAAAGTCGGCCAGCAGGGGCAGGATGATGCGGTAGCCGATCACGGGCAGGCTGACCTTGAGCTTGCCGCGCGGCGCCTCGGCCAGGTGCGACAGTTCCGCCTCGGCATCGCCAAGGTCAGCCAGGATGCGCTGGCAGCGTTCGTAGAATAGCGCGCCCTCGTTGCTCAAGCTGATGCGCCGCGTGCTGCGGTTGAGCAAGCGCACGCCCAGCTTTTCTTCCAGCCGCGCCACGCTCTTGCCGACGGCCGAGGCCGACACGCCGAGCAGCCGCCCGGCCGCCACATAGCTGCACGTTTCCGCCGCGCGCACGAAGGCGGCAATGCCGTTCAGATTATCCATGTCATCTCGCCATGCTGATTGGGGAATATTTGTCCGTTATGAGTGGATTTTCAGCCACTTTTTTACCCATTGCGTCCATATTATCATCGGATTCCCTCTTTCTGGAATCATTCCCATGGATACGCATCACCGTATGAAACCTGCCTCTCCGGCCCGGCGCGCCTTCGTGCTGGCCGCCGTCTGCCTGGCCGCGCTATGCATGCCGCTCAGTTTTACGGGGCCGGCCATCGCCATTCCCGCCATCGCCGCCGACCTGCGCGGCACGCCGCTGGCGCTGGCATGGATCACGAATGCCTTCATGCTCAGCTTTGGCGGCTGCCTGATGGTGGCCGGCGCGCTGGCCGACCGTTACGGCCGCAAGCGCGTGTTCTTGCTGGGCATGGCTGTGTTTTCCGCCGCCGCGCTGGCACTGTCGGCCGCGCCCGCCATCCTGTGGCTCGACGTGCTGCGCGCCGTCCAGGGCCTCGGCTGCGCCATGGCGCTGTCGAGCGGACTGGCGGCCCTGGCGCAGGAATTCGACGGCCCCGGCCGCGCGCGCGCCTTCAGCCTGATCGGCACGGCCTTCGGCGTGGGCCTGGCCTTTGGCCCCTTCCTGGCCGGCACCTTGATCACCCGCACAGGCTGGCGCGCCATTTTCATTGCCACGGCCGCGGCCGGCCTGGCCGCCCTGCTGGCCGCCGCGCGCGCCATGCGCGAATCGCGCGACCCGCAGGCGCAAGGCGTCGACTGGCCCGGCGCCCTGACGTTTACCGGCGCGCTCTCCTTGTTTACGTATGGCTTGCTGCAGGCGCCCGACAGTGGCTGGAACAGCCCCGCCAGCCTGGGGCTGCTCGGCGGCGCGGCCTTGCTGCTGGCCATCTTCATCCGCGTGGAGCGGCGCGCGGCGCGGCCCATGCTGGATCTGACCCTGTTCCGCCTGCCTGCCTTTGCCGGCGTGCAACTGCTGGCGGCCGCGCCCGCGTTTTCCTTTGTCGTGCTGCTGGTGCTGCTGCCGGCGCGCTTCATCGGCATCGAAGGCTACAGCGCGCTGGAAGCGGGACGCATGATGATCGCCCTGTCGGCGCCCATGCTGGTGCTGCCGGTCCTGGCCGGCATGGCGGCGCAGCGCCTTGCCGCCGCGCACATTTGCGCCTGCGGCCTGCTGCTGGCGGCGGGCGGCTTGCTGTGGCTATCGACGTGTGCGCCGGGCCAGTCGCCCACGACCTTGATCGGACCGCTGCTGCTGATCGGTTGCGGCATCAGCCTGCCCTGGGGCTTGATGGATGGCCTGGCTATCAGCGTCGTGCCCGTCGAGCGGGCCGGCATGGCGGCCGGCATCTTCAATACGACCCGCGTGGCGGGCGAAGGCCTGGCGCTGGCCATCGTCAGCGCGCTGCTGGGCACGTTTACTGTCGCAGCGCTGGGTGGCACCGCCGGCATCGGCGCGGAACAGGCGGCGCACGCAGGCTCCTTCCTGGCGCTGGGCGAACTGCGCCATGCGTCTACCCTGCTGACGCAGGCGGGCGCCGCCGAACTGGCACAAGCGTACGGCACGGCCTTCCGCCACTTGCTGTATGTGCTGGCCAGCATTACCACGGCCTCGGCCCTGCTGATTCTGGTCTTCCTGCGGCATCCTGCCCCTGCCGCAACGGACTCGGCCACCATACCCGCCTGCGACGCCTCCTCCTGATTTCCTCCTGCCATACACGGCGGCGCCCGCGCGCCGCCGCCCTGCCTGATGTTTCTCCGCAACACATCAAAAGTTTAGGAAGAATTCAAAGAACAAAACTAGTTTACTGATCAAAGCGCTTTGAACTATACTCAAAGCGCTTTGAAACATAGTTAAAGCGCTTTGGTTGTGCAAAGTGATGCGCGCCGATCCCACACCTATAAAAACTCTGGAGACACAATGAACCAACATTTCTTGAAAACTTTGCCTGCCGCCGTGGCGTTGGCTTTGAGCGCTTCGGCCGCCCAGGCTGCCCTGCCAATCGACTTCGGCGGCTACATTCGCTCGGGCTTCGGCACCAGCAGCGAAGGCGGCAAGGAAGCGTGTTTCGGCCTGGCCGGCGCCTCGTCCAAATATCGTCTGGGCAATGAGTGCGAAACTTACGGCGAGCTGAAATTCGGCGGCGAAGCCTTCAAGGCAGCCAACGGCACCACCTTCCGCATCAATACCCTGGTGGCGTTTTCCGTCAACCAGAACCAGGACTGGGAACAATCGGACCCGTCGTGGCGCGAAATGAACGTGGTGGCGGACAAGATCGGCACGGGCGCCTTCGCCGAAGCGCGCGCCTGGGTCGGCAAGCGCTATTACGACCGCCAGGACGTGCACATCACCGATTACTACTTCTGGAATAACAGCGGCCCTGGCGCCGGCCTGGAAAACATCGACCTGGGCGCGGCCAAGCTGGCCTACGCCATCGTGCGCACGGCCGACGACGGCGACAGCAAGCGCATGGGCCTGTCCCACGACTTGCGCTTCTCCGGCATCAAGGTCAACCCGGACGGCGAACTGACCCTGGGCCTGCAATTCAACCAGAAACGCAACGCGCAAGGCGCGGCACCCATCGCCAGCGGCCACTTGCTGACCATCATGCATACGCAAGGCAACCTGCTGGGCGGCTTCAACAAGGTGGCACTGCAGTACGGCAAAGGCAGCGCGGCCAACACGGGCGGCTTCAGCCTGGGCGCCGGCAAGGATGACAAGGTCGTGCGCCTGACGGAACAGATCATGATCCAGCCCAAAGGTTCGTGGTCGGGCATGGGCACCTTCGTCTACGAAGACAAGGAAACAGCAGGCGTGAGCAGCAAGTGGACGTCGATCGGCGCGCGCCCCGTCTACCACTTCACTGACAACTACAGTCTGGCCGTGGAACTGGGCCACGACATCGTCAAGCCGGAAGGCGGCGAAAGCCGCAACCTGACCAAGCTGACCTTCGCGCCGCAACTGTCGGCCGGCAACAGCTTCTGGTCGCGTCCCGTGCTGCGCGCCTTCTACACCTACGCCAAATGGAACAAGGCAGCCCAGTCGGCCGCCGCCGCGGAATCGGCGCTGTCGTCGACGGGCGTGTTCGGTGGCAAGACCAATGGCAGCTCCGTCGGCTTCCAAGTGGAAAGCTGGTGGTAATCGCAGGCCGCTAGAACGTTGGCAAGCGTCCCCGGACGCTTGCCGGTGGCAGCAACACCGCTCGCTATTAAAGGAGCAGGCAGTATCCGGACCCACCATTTCGCCGCTGCACGCGATGGCCGGCAGCTTCAATGTAGTGATTCAGCAGTATCCTCTTTTAGCGCGGGCGCCCCTGGGTTTGCCCGCGTATTTTTTTGGGCGCCGCCGCCGCTGGTCATCCCCCTGATCATTCCGGCATTTATCAGATAAACTACCCTTCATCGCACCGCTCCCGACCCACCCCATACGCAGCATCCATGAACCTCAAAAATCTCGCCAAAACGCTAGGAATATCCGAAACCACCGTCAGCCGCGCCTTGAATGGCTATCCGGAAGTGAGCGAACGCACGCGCGAGCGGGTGCTGGCCGCCGCGCAGGCGGCCGGCTACCGCCCCAATCCCATGGCGCGCAGCCTGGCCGTGGGGCGCACCAACATCGTCGGCATCATCTACCCGCTGATGCCGAACGACCTGGCCGACCCCATGTTCATCGACATCGTGGGCGGTATGTCGGAAGCGCTGGAAGCGCAGCAGATGGACATGATGATCGCGCCCGCCTCGGCCACCAATGAATTCCACACCTATGAACGCATGGTCAAGGGCCGCCGCATCGATGGCCTGATCGTCGGGCGCACGAAACCGTTCGACGAGCGCATCGCCTACCTGGCGCAGCAGGGCATGCCGTTTGTCGCGCATGGCCGCACGCAGCTGAACCAGCCGCACGCGTGGTTCGACTACGACAACGAGGCCGGCATGCGCCTGGCCGTCGAACGCCTGGCGCAGCTGGGCCACCAGCGCATCGGCCTGATCAGCGCTACGCCGGACCTGAACTTCGTGCGCCAGCGCGTCGAGAGTTTCCAGCACGCCATGCAGGCGGGCGGCCTGGCCGTCGACCCCGACAACCTGGTCGACAACGCGCACGACCGCCGCGCCGGCTACCAGGCCATGCAGCGCCTGCTGGCCCGCTCGCCCCGCCCTACCGCCGTCATCGTCGACAACCACATGTCGGGCGTGGGCGCCGTGCGCGCCCTGCTCGACGCGGGCATCGCCATCGGCCGCGACATGTCGCTGATCGTCTGGGGCGTGATGGAAGACTCCCTGGCCGGCCACAACGTCACCACCGTCGTCCAGCCCGACCCGCGCGGCGCCGGCGCGAAGATGATCCACATGCTGCTGGCCCTGATGGACGGCACGCCCGTCACCGACCTGCAGGAACTGTGGCCGTGCGAACTGCTGCCGGGCGAGTCGGCCGGGCCGGTAATTATGTAGCTAAATATTGTATTGGCCCGCAGCAGAAAGCTGGGGTCAGCGTGATCGGAATGCCTCCCATTGGGACGCATTCCCCCGGCGGGTCTGACCCCGGCCCTCCCACCTTCCCGCCCTGAATCACCCTCATAAAAAAATCGTATGTCTGGTGCGTGTATCGCTTTACTTTTCAAAGCGCTTTGAACTATACTCATTTCATACCCAAAGCGCTTTGAATTTTAAAATAAGACGTTCGCCTACCAACCAGCAGCGCCGCCCTGATAGCCAAGGCTACGGGCAACTTTTAAGAAATCATTCATGCCGACCATCCAGAACAATCTCGCCCACCTGCCCGCCGACTGGTGGCGCAGCGCCGTCATCTACCAGGTCTACCCACGCAGCTTCCTCGACAGCAATGGCGACGGCATCGGCGACTTGCCCGGCATTACCTCCAAGCTCGATTACATTGCCGCCCTGGGCGCCGACATCGTGTGGATCTCGCCCTTCTTCACGTCGCCGATGAAGGACTTCGGCTACGACGTGGCCGACTTCTGCGACGTCGATCCCATGTTCGGCACCCTGGCCGATTTCGACCGCCTGGTGGCGCGCGCCCATGAACTGGGCCTGAAAGTGATGATCGACCAGGTGCTGTCGCACTCGTCCGACGTCCACCCGTGGTTCGTGGAAAGCCGCTCCAGCCGCGACAATCCCAAGGCCGACTGGTATGTATGGGCCGACCAGAAACCGGACGGCACGGCGCCAAATAACTGGCTGTCCGTGTTCGGCGGCTCGGCCTGGCAATGGGAGCCGCGCCGCGGCCAGTACTACCTGCACGATTTCCTCGCCAGCCAGCCCGACCTGAATTTCCACAATCCGGCCGTGCAGCAGGCACAGCTGGACAACCTGCGCTTCTGGCTCGAGCGCGGCGTCGACGGTTTTCGCTTCGATTCCTGCAACTTCCCGTATCACGACCAGCTGCTGCGCGACAATCCGCCCGCCGCGCAGCGCGATGCGAGCAGCGTCTCCGCCATCAACCCGTACGGCATGCAGGCGCACGTGTACGACAAGACGCAGCCGGAAAACATCGCCTACCTGCAGCGCGTGCGCGCCGTGCTCGATGAATACCAGGCCATTTCCATCGGCGAAGTGGGCGACGACAATGCGCTGGCCACGATGGCGGCCTACACGGGCGCCGACAAGTTGCACATGGCTTACAGTTTCAATCTGCTGACGGCGGAGTTTTCCGCCGCGCATATCCGCAAGCAGGTGGAAGAATTCGAGGCGCAAGTGGCCGATGGCTGGGCTTCCTGGTCCGTGGGCAACCACGACAGCGTGCGCGTCATGACGCGCTGGGGCGGCGAGAACCCGTCGCCGTCGCTGGCCAAGGTGGTGCTGGCCGTGCAGGCGGCCTTGAAAGGCACGCCGTGCCTGTACCAGGGCGACGAGCTGGCCCTGACGGAAGCGGACATTCCTTTCGAAGCGCTGCAAGACCCGTACGGCATCCCGTTCTGGCCCCAGTTCAAGGGCCGCGACGGCTGCCGCACGCCGATGCCATGGGTGGCTGACGCGCCGCATGGCGGCTTCAGTTCGGCAAAACCCTGGTTGCCCGTGCCGCCCGAGCATCTGGCGCGCGCGGTTGACGTGGAAGAGCGCGATAGCGCCTCGCCCTTGACCTTTGCACAAAATATCCTCGCCTGGCGCCGTACCCTGCCGCAATTGCTGCGCGGCGATATTGTGTTCTTCGATGCGCCTGAACCCGTGCTGGCCCTGCGCCGCGACCTGCCGGGCCAACCGTCCGTGCTGGCCGCCTTCAACCTGGGCACGCAAGCGGTCACCTTCGCCTGGCCCCATGCGGCACCGGCGACCGGCCTGGACGGTCACGGCTTGCCAGGCAGCAAAGATGGCCAGCAGATCAGCCTGCCCCCGCATGGCGGCTGGTTCGGCACCCTGGCGTAAATCGCAGGCTTTGGCGGCCATGCCGCCAATTACAATAACGAGCCCCGCGCATCAGCGGGGCCGACTTGACAGATTGAGGACGACAGACATGGCTGGACTGAAGTTAACAGGCCTGAAGAAGGCATATGGCGACGTGCAAACCCTGCACGGCATCGACCTGGAGATCGCCGACGGCGAATTCATGGTCTTCGTGGGCCCGTCGGGTTGCGGCAAATCCACCTTGCTGCGCAGCATCTGCGGCCTGGAAGAAATCAGCGGCGGCGACTTGTTCATCGGCAAAACGCGCATGAATGACGTGCCGCCCGCCAAACGTGGCATCGCCATGGTATTCCAGAGCTATGCCCTGTATCCGCACATGAGTGTGGCGCAGAACATGGCTTTCGGCCTGAAACTGGCCGGCATGAGCAAAATACAGATCGCCGACGCCGTGCAGCGCGCCGCGCAAATCCTGCGCATCGAACCCTTGCTGGAACGCAAACCGAAAGACTTGTCGGGCGGCCAGCGTCAGCGCGTGGCCATCGGCCGCGCCATCGTGCGCAAACCCGACGTCTTCCTGTTCGACGAACCGCTGTCCAACCTCGACGCCTCGCTGCGCGTGCAGATGCGCATCGAACTGGCGAATCTGCACCGTGAATTGCGCTCGACCATGATCTACGTCACGCATGACCAGGTCGAAGCGATGACCCTGGCCGACCGCATCGTCGTGCTCAACGCGGGCCGCATCGAGCAGGTGGGCGCGCCTTTGGCCCTGTACCACCATCCCGCCAACCTGTTCGTCGCCGGCTTCCTCGGTTCGCCCCGCATGAACTTCCTCAAAGGCAAGATCCACAGCTACATCGACGGCGTGGCCACCATCGCCACCAACGCGGGCGGCATGCTGCAGGCGGCGTTGACGCAGCCGCTGGCCAGCGGTATGCCCGTTACCGTCGGCGCGCGCCCCGAACACGTGCAGGCATGCGCGCCCGGCGCCGCTGCCGCCATCACGGCCACCGTGCAAGCGGTGGAAAAACTGGGCGACATCAGCTATCTGTATGTGCAGGTGCCGGGCGGCGACGAGCCGCTGGTGGTGCGCGCCGATGCGGATACGGACTGGTTGATTGGCCAGTCCGTGGCGCTGCAGGTGGCGCCCGCCCGCGTCCACGTGTTCGACGAGCACGGCCAGACCCGCACCTGATCTATCCGCTTTAGGGGCCAGGCGCTACAGGCGCCGCCTGGCCTGGTTGCATCGTTTCAGCCTTGATACTCAACATAAACTTAGCATAAAAAAAGATACTGGAGATTGACATGTCCTTCACGCACCCGAAACGCAGCTTCATCAAAACCACCCTGATCGCCGCCGCCCTGGCCGGCATCGGCAACCTGGCCGCCGTCAGCATGGCGAACGCGGCCGAAGCAGGCACCCTGTTGATCTGGATCAATGGCGACAAAGGCTACAAGGGCCTGGCCAAGGTCGGCGAGGAATTCACCAAGAAGACGGGCGTCAAGGTCGTCGTCGAGCACCCGGAAGATGCGCCGAACAAATTCCAGCAAGCGGCCGCCGCCGGCAAGGGCCCGGACATCTGGATCTGGCCGCATGACCGCATCGGCGGCTGGATCGACGCCGGCTTGCTGCAGCCAGTGACGCCAAGCAAGGAAGCGCGCGCCGCCATCCTGCCGCTGGCGTGGAACGCCTTCACCGTGGGCGGCAAGACCTGGGGCTACCCGATCTCGATCGAAGCCGTCGCCCTCGTCTACAACAAGGACCTTGTGCCGACCCCGCCAAAGACCTTCGAGGAAATCGCCGCGCTGGACAAAAAACTCTCCGCGCAAGGCAAGAAAGCCATCCTGTGGGATTACACGAATACCTATTTCACGTGGCCGCTGCTGGGCGCGGGCGGCGGCTTCCCGTTTGAAGTCAAGGCCGACGGCCGCTACGATGCGGCCAAGACGGGTGTCAACAATGCCGGTTCGCAGGCGGGCGTGAATGCGCTGATGACCCTGATCAACAGCGGCGCCATGCCGAAGGGCGCGGGCTACGCGGAAATGGAAGCGGGCTTCAACCAGGGCAAGATCGCCATGATGATCAACGGCCCATGGTCGTGGGACAATGCGCGCAAATCGAAGATCAATTACGGCGTGGCAACGATCCCTACCGTGGCAGGCAAGACGGCCACCCCATTCGTGGGCGTGCTGGGCGCGATGATTTCAAAAGCCAGCCCGAACAAGGACCTGGCGACGGAATTCCTGGAAAACCAGATGCTGCAGCTCAATGGCCTGAAAACCATCAACGCCGACGTCCCGCTGGGCACGCCGGCGAACAAGGTGCTGTTCGCGGAATTGAAAACCAATCCGAACATCCAGGCGACGATGGAAAGCGCGCAAGCGGGCCGCCCGATGCCGAACAATCCGGAAATGGGCCGTTTCTGGTCGTCGATGCAATCGGCGCTGGAAAACATCACCCAAGGCCGCCAGACGACCAAGGATGGCCTGGATGCGGCGGCGAAGCGGATTACGACCGCCAATTAACCATATTTTGATTGAGCGTAGGTCGGATTAGCGTGTAGCGCGTAATCCGACATGTGCCGCAAACAATGTTGTCGGATTACGGCCCTTTGGGCCTAATCCGACCTACGTATCATTACAGGTATCCATCGTGCGCAAGTTTATCGGCCCTACGGTATTGACCATCAGCATGGCGCTGGGTCTGTATCTGCTCTTCATGTTGTACATTTCCGGCCAGACCATGCTGGCCGCCGTTTTCCTCGGCTTGCTGACCCTGACGACGTTTGTCTTCACGTCGCCGCGCGCCTATGCCTACCGTTATCTGTTCCCCGGCATCACGGCGGTGATCGTCTTCGTGCTGCTGCCAATGGTGTACACGGTGTCGATCGGCTTTACCAATTTCAGTTCGCGCAACCTGCTCACCTACGAGCGGGCCACGCAATACCTGCTCGACGAGACGCAGCGCGTGGAAAGCGCCGGCTATGCGATGACCGTGCATGCCGACAACAAGGAATACCGCTTGCGCCTGGAAAGCCCGGACACGGGCGAAGTGCTGCTGACGCCGCCGCTGGCCCTGAAGCGCGCCGTGCCCCTGAACGTGGACGTGGCGCCGGCCGACCCCGTGCAGGCGCCCGTGCTGGCCCCTGCCCTGCCCATCAAGGACATCATCGCCCTGCAAAAGGATCTGAAGTTGCTCACCTTGATCTTGCCGAACAAGATCGAGCTGCGCATGGTGGGCTTGCGCGAATTCGGCCCCGTCGCGCATGTCTACAAGCAACTCCCCGACAAAACACTCAAGAAAGTCGCCACGGGCGAACTGGTGACGCCGAACTTCAAGACGGGCTTTTATGAAATGCCGGACGGCACGAAACTGGAACCGGGCTTCAAGGTCAACGTCGGCTTCGCCAACTTTGTCAAGATTTTCTCGGATGAAGCGTTCCGCGGCCCCTTCCTGCGTATATTCGTCTGGACCATCATCTTCGCGCTGATCAGCGTGGCCACCACGACGGGCCTGGGCATGGTGCTGGCCGTGCTCTTGAACTGGGATGCGCTGCGCTTCCGCGGCCTGTACCGCACCCTGCTGTTCCTGCCGTACGCCGTGCCCGGTTTCATTTCCATCCTGGTCTTCAAGGGCTTGTTCAACAATAACTTCGGCGAAATCAACCTCGTGCTCGACGCCCTGTTCGGCATCAAGCCCGCCTGGTTCTCGGACACCACCCTGGCCAAGGCCATGATCCTGATCGTCAACACCTGGCTGGGCTACCCCTACATGATGGTGGTGTGCATGGGCTTGATCAAGGCGATCCCGTCGGACCTGTACGAAGCCTCGGCCCTGGCCGGCGCGGGACCGCTGACGAATTTCTTCAAGATAACGTTACCGTTGATCATCAAGCCGCTGACACCGCTGATGGTGGCCAGCCTGGGTTTCAACTTCAATAATTTCGTGCTGATCAGCTTGCTGACGGGCGGGCGTCCCGATTTCCTCGATACAACGTTACCGGCCGGCACGACGGACTTGCTCGTGTCCTACACCTACCGCATCGCGTTCGAGGATTCCGGCCAGAACTTTGGCCTGGCCGCCGCCATCTCGACCCTGATCTTCTTCCTCGTGGCCGCGATTTCGCTGGTCAACATGCGCCTGACGCGCATGAACAAAGCATAAAGGACAGCATATGGCTATCGTTGTCGACCGTTCCAACCGCTGGCGCATCCTGGCGGCCCATGTCGCCGTGATCGCGCTGATCGCGCTGGTGATGTTTCCCTTCCTGATGATTCTCTCGATTTCATTACGGCCCGGCAACTTCGCCTCGGGCAGTTTGATACCGCCCGAGATCAGCTTCGAGCACTGGCGACTGGCGCTGGGCATGTCTTATCAGGCGCCCAACGGCGCCCTCGTCGAGCCGGACTTCCCCGTGCTGCTGTGGCTGTGGAATTCCATCAAGGTGGCCAGCATGAGCGCCACCGTGACCGTGCTACTGTCGACCACCTGCGCGTATGCGTTCGCGCGCATGCAGTTCCGCTTCAAGTCGCAGACCCTGTCCGCGCTGATGCTGCTGCAGATGTTCCCCGCCGTGCTGGCCCTGGTGGCCATCTACGCCATCTTCGACGTACTGGGCAGCTACGTGCCGTGGCTGGGCATCGACCACCACGGCAGCCTGGTGCTGGCCTACACGGGCGGCATCGCCCTGCATATCTGGACCATCAAGGGCTATTATCAAACCATCCCCGTCGAGATCGAGGAAGCGGCCAAGGTCGACGGCGCCACGCAGTGGCAGGCGTTCGTCTACGTGCTGCTGCCGATGACGGTGCCCATCCTGATGGTCGTATTCCTGCTGTCCTTCATCGGCGCCATCATCGAATACCCGATCGCGTCCGTGCTGCTGCATGAACAGAACAACCTGACCCTGGCCGTCGGCTCGAAACTGTTCCTGTACGAGCAAAAATACCTGTGGGGCGACTTCGCCGCGGCGGCCATTTTGTCCGGCTTGCCCATCACGGCCGTGTTCCTGCTGGCACAAAAATGGATGATCTCCGGCCTGACGGCCGGCGGCGTGAAGGGCTGACATGAAGACCGCGCTGACCACCCTCGCCGCTTTGCTCGTCAGCCTGCCGGCGCAGGCGGCCAGCTTTGCGGAAAATCCCATCGTCTACTTTGCCGTGACGGACCGCTTCGCCAACGGCAACCC
This sequence comes from Janthinobacterium glycogeni, assembly GCF_051380725.1. NCBI lineage: Bacteria > Pseudomonadati > Pseudomonadota > Betaproteobacteria > Burkholderiales > Oxalobacteraceae > Janthinobacterium > Janthinobacterium glycogeni. Next base: position 33,062 of record NZ_JBNYXP010000019.1, read on the forward strand.
CGGCAACGACCACAGTTATGGCCGCGCCGCCGATCCGCAAGGCGGCGACGTGGGCAGCTTTCACGGCGGCGACATCGCCGGCATCACGCAGCAGCTCAAGGCCGGCTATTTCAAGGAACTGGGCGTCAACGCCCTGTGGATCACGGCGCCGTACGAGCAGATCCACGGCTGGGTGGTGGGCGGCAAGCAGCAATTCCAGCACTACGCCTACCACGGCTACTGGGCGCTCGACTACACCACCATGGACGCCAACATGGGCACGCGCGAAGAATTGCGCGCGATGATCGATCTCGCCCACGCACAAGGCATCCGCGTGCTGTTCGACGTGGTGCTGAACCACCCCGGCTATGCGGACTTGCGCACCCTGGCCGAATATAAGGTGCCCGTGCTGTGGCCGGGCCACGAAAAGGCCGTGCTGCGCGACTATCACAGCTTCATCGACTACAACAACTTCGAATTCAAGCAGTGGTGGGGCCCGGACTGGGTGCGCGCGGGGCTGCCCGGCTATGCCGATGGCGGCCAGGACGACTACACCATGCAGCTGGCCTACCTGCCCGACTTCCGCACGGAAAGCGGCAAGGCCGTGGGCTTGCCGCCCATCCTGCAACGTAAAAGCGACACGCGCGCCGTGGTCCTGCCCAATGCGACTGTCCGCACTTACCTTGTCAACTGGCTGGCCGACTGGGTGCGCGAATTCGGCGTCGACGGTTTCAGGGCCGACACCGTCAAGCACGTGGAGCCGGCCAGCTGGCTGGCCCTGCGCGCGGCGGCCAGCGATGCATTACAAGACTGGAAAACGCGCCATCCCGAACAGAAGATCGACGACGCACCGTTCTGGATGACGGGCGAAGCGTGGGGCCACGGGCCTGAGCGCAGCAGCTGGTTTGATGCCGGCTTCGATTCGATGATCAATTTCGACTTTCAACACCGCGCGGGCGGCGACTGGAAAAGTATCGACGGCGTGTACCGCCAGTACGCGGGCTTGCTGAATAAGAGTCCCCGCTACGACATCCTGTCATATATCTCCTCGCACGACACCAGCCTGTTCCCGCGCGATCAATTGAAGCACGGCTTGAGCGCCCTGCTGCTGGCGCCGGGCGGCGTGCAGCTGTTCTATGGCGATGAAAGCGCGCGCCAGCCTGGCGCGGCGCCCATCGGCGATGAACAGCAGGCCACGCGGTCAAGCATGAACTGGAGCTCGATGGATGCCGCCACCCTGGCGCACGCGCGCAAGCTGGGCCAGTTCCGCCTGCGCCACCCTGCCCTGGCGCGCGGCGAGCATCGCCTGATCGATGAAAAACCGTATGCGTTCGCGCGCGTCACCGATGGCGATGCCGTCATCGCCGTGCCCGAGGCGCAGGGCGCCGTCTCGTTGAAAGTCCACGGTGTCTTTGCCGATGGCGCCCTGCTGCGCGACGCCTACACCAATCAAACCTGTATCGTCAAAGATGGCACCGTCGCGGTGAACGCGTCCGGCACCATCCTGTTAGAAAAGGCAGCACCATGAGTACCTATGACATCCTGGTGGTCGGCGGCGCCGGCATCGACACCATCGTGCGCGTCCCCGACCTGCAATTGCCCGTGGCCGATTCGCTGCACGTGCCGCCCATCCGCGACTACGTGGCGCACACGGGCAATGGCGTGGCGCTCGGTTGCCACGCGCTGGGCTTGCGCTGCAAGTTCATCGATTTCATCGGCGACGATGCGCAAGGCGCGGCCATCCTGCAGCGCTATAAAGAGACCAAACTCGATTTTTCACACATCGTCGAACCGTCGGGCACGCGGCGCAGCGTCAACCTGGTCGACCCGCAGGGGCGCCGGCTGTCACTGTACGACGGCCGCCATCCGGAAGACCTGCGCATGCCCGCCGCCTTCTATTTGCCCTACCTGGGGCCGGCGCGCCACGCGCACTTTTCCATCATGGGCTGGGTGGCCGAACTGTTTGACGATGCGCAAGCATGCGGCACGACGGTGTCGACCGATCTGCACGACTGGGATGGCGTCAACCCGCATCACAAGGTCTTCGCCCTGCGCGCCGACCTGGTCTTCCTCAGCACGGCCGCGCTGGGCGAGCGTCGGGATGACGTCATGCGCGCGATTATTTCGCAAGGCCGCGCACAGGCCGTGATCGCCATGGCCGGCGCGCACGGCGCCTACCTGCTGGAACGGGGCAGCGCGTCCGTGCGCCACACGCCGACGGCAGGCTTGAACTTGCCCGTGGTCGACACGAATGGCGCCGGCGACTCCTTCGTCGCCGCCTTCCTGCACGCCTGGCTGGGCGGCGCGGGCCTGGACGAAGCCATGCGCCGCGGCGCCATCGCCGGTGCATTCGCCTGCGCCAGCCCCGGCACGCATGAACGCTTCATCAATCGGGAAGAACTGCACGGCTTATATCAGGCATGCACTAGCTTATAACTTAATATTCTATCAAGCGTAGCAACGAGCTAACGGGCGCATGGCACAATGGCTGCGGATTTGACCACCGCAGCCCATTCGAACCGGAGACCACATGAGAATAGAAACCCTGGCCGTGCACGCCGGCTACACCCCCGACCCGACCACCAAGGCCGCCGCCGTCCCCATCTACCAGACGGTGGCCTACGCCTTCGACAATGCCCAGCATGGCGCCGACCTGTTCGACCTCAAGGTGGCCGGGAATATCTACACGCGCATCATGAATCCCACGCAGGACGTGCTGGAAAAGCGCGTCGCGGCGCTGGAAGGCGGCGTGGCCGCGCTGGCCGTCGCGTCGGGCATGGCGGCCATCACCTACGCGATCCAGACGATCGCCGAAGCGGGCGACAATTTCATCTCCGCCAGCCAGCTGTACGGCGGCACCTACAACCTGTTCGCCCACACCCTGCCGCAGATCGGCATCGAAGTGCGCTTCGCCGACGCGCGCCAGCCCGAGACCTTCGCCGCCCTGATCGACGCGCGCACCAAGGCCATCTTCTGCGAATCGATCGGCAACCCGCTGGGCAATGTGACGGACGTGGCGAAACTGGCCGAGATCGCGCATGCGCACGGCATCCCGCTGATCGTCGATAACACGGTACCGAGCCCTTACCTGTTCCGCCCCATTGAGCATGGCGCCGACATCGTCGTACACTCGCTGACCAAATACCTGGGCGGCCACGGCACCACCGTGGGCGGCGCCATCGTCGACAGCGGCAAATTTCCGTGGGCCGAACACAAGGAGCGCTTCAAGCGCCTGAACGAGCCGGACGTGTCCTACCACGGCGTCGTCTACACGGAAGCATTCGGCCCCGCCGCCTTCATCGGCCGCGCGCGCGTCGTCCCGCTGCGCAACATGGGCGCGGCCATTTCGCCGCTCTCCGCCTTCCAGCTGATCCAGGGTATCGAGACCCTGGCTCTGCGCATGGACCGCATCTGCGACAATACGCTGGCCCTGGCCAGACACCTGAAGCAGCATCCGAAAGTCGCGTGGGTCAATTACGCGGGACTGGAAGACCACCCGGACCATGCGCTGGTGAAAAAATACATGCACGGCCGCGCCTCGGGCATCTTGTCCTTCGGCCTGAAACTGGCCGCCGGCGAGGATCCGCGCGCGGCCGGCGCCCGCGTACTCGACGCCCTGCAACTGTTCACGCGCCTGGTCAACATCGGCGACGCCAAGTCGCTGGCCACCCACCCGGCGTCCACCACGCACCGCCAGCTCAATCCCGAGGAACTGGCCAAGGCAGGCGTGTCCGAAGACATGCTGCGCCTGTCCGTCGGCATCGAGCATATCGATGACTTGCGCGAAGACCTGGAGCAGGCATTGAACGCGGCGTAAGACCCTGTTCCATCCAGCGGGGACTTCGTGGCATAATCGGCAACATGAAATCCCCGCTTCCATCGCCGGAACAGACTGCGTCCGGCCTGTTCCGCGCCGAATACGCGCGGCGCATGAATGCCGTGCTCGATCATATCGACCGCCACCTCGACACGCCGCTGGACCTGGCCCAGCTGGCCGACGTCGCGCATTTTTCCCGTTTCCACTTTCACCGCGTCTTCGCCGCCTGGATGGGCGAAACGCTGGGCGACTATGCGCGCCGCCGGCGCCTGGAATCGGCCGCCTTGCGGCTGGCCTGCCGCCCCGACGAAACGATACTGGACATCGCCCTGGCGACGGGCTTCGGTTCCGGCGAAGCGTTTGCGCGCGCCTTCAAGCTGAAATTCGGCTGCACGCCGACAGCCTGGCGCGCCGGCATTGCCGCGAAAAACGCCGCCATGCTGGCGGCCATGCGCCTGCGCCGGCAAGACAGCAATCCGGATCAGGCCATGCGCAATCCCGGTCAGGAAGACGGGCCGAACTTCCAGCACCATGGGTACTCCAATCCACTTGATAGAGAGAGTCCCATGCAAGTCACCATCCTCGACCTGCCGCCCGCCACCGTGGCATGCCAGCGCCACATCGGCCCCTACGGTCCCGCCATCAGCGCCTTCTGGCGCGACACCGTCGCGCCGTGGATGCAGTCACACGGCCTGGGCGACGCCATTTGCTACGGCATCGGCCTTGACGATCCGAGCATCACGCCGCCGGAAAAATGCCGCTACGACGCCTGCGTCGCCGTGCCCGACGGCTTCCAGTCAGGCGGCCGCGCCAGCATCACCACCCTGCCAGGCGGGCGCTATGCGGTGGCGCAGTTCAAGGGGCCGTCCAGCGCCATCCCCGACGCGTGGACGCGCATGGCGCGCGAATGGCTGCCGGCCAGCGGCCTGCAATGGGACGAGCGTCCCTGCTTCGAGCGATTTGCCGCCGCCACGGCGATGGACCCGGCCACCGGCGAATTCTCTTGCGAGATCTGCATCCCCGTGCGGCCGCTGTAAGTCGGCGCGCCCCGTCCGTCAGACTGGCTGTCAGCCTTTGAGTCCATAGCGCGATGCCGGCTTGCCGCGCATCGCGCCCGCGAACAGGGCCAGGCGGGCCGCGTCAAAACGCTCCCACAGTTCCTGGTCTTCCACGGAAGGCAGGGTCACCAGCTCGCGCTGGTCCAGCCCTGCCAGCGCCGCATCGACGCAGTCTTCCGCCCGCATGATGGTGGCCTGGTCCAGCTGCGCCAGCGGCAAGCCGCTCAATTCCCAGATTTCCGTTGCCGTCGATGCGGGCAGCACCAGCTGCACCGTGATGCCCGTGCCGGCCAGTTCCTGCTGCAAACCCCGCGTGAAATTCATCACATAGCCTTTGGTGGCGCTGTAGATGGTGCTGACGGGCAGGATATGGAAGGACAGCACGGAGCCGATGTTGATGATGGTGCCGCTGTTGCGCTGCTTGAACTGCGGCAGCACGGCGTAGGTCAGTTGCGTCAGCGCCGCCACGTTGACCTGATCCATCGCGGCGATGCCCTCGCGGGGCGCGTCCACCACGGCGCCCAGGGTCGAGACACCCGCATTATTGACCAGCATGGTGATGGCGGCATTCGACGACAACTCGTCGGCCACGCGCCGCAAATCATCGGCGTCGGACAGGTCGGCCGCCATGGCGCGCACGGCCACGCCATATTTTTCCGCCAGCGACCTGGCCAGCACGCCCAGGCGCTCGACCCTGCGCGCCACCAGGATCAGATCGAAGCCGCGCGCGGCCAGGCGGTCCGCATATACGGCGCCCAGGCCGGAGGAAGCGCCGGTGACGAGGGCCGTGCCTTGGGGAGTAGCTGCATTCATGATCATTCCTTCTTCAATATAGGGGTGGGTAAGAGCCATCAAACATGATACCTATCATGATTCAATGCATTAAATATGACGATCATCATATTTAATGCATTGAATCATGACGAACATCATGTATGATGTCAACCATTATTTTTGCACCGCGATCTGGAGCCTGCCATGCGTTATCCCGCCGAAGAAACCGCCGAAAAGCACCAGCGCATCCTGACGCAAGCAGCGCGGCTATTCCGTGAAAAAGGCTACGACGGCGTCAGCGTGGGACAGATCATGCAGGCGACGGGGCTGACGCATGGTCCCTTCTACAACCACTTCGCCTCGAAGGAAGCGCTGATGGCCGAAAGCACCCTGCATGGCTCGGAGCACTCGCGCGCTGCTCTCGATGCGGCAACCATCAGCCCGGAAGCGATGCGCCAGTACGTGCGCGATTATGTGAGCGCGGCCCACCGCGATGCGCCGGGCAATGGCTGCCTGCTGGCGGCGCTGGCCGGCGACGCGCGCAAGCAGCCGGCCGTGCGCCCCGCCTTTACCGTCCACCTGAAATCCATCATCGGCAAGCTGGCCGCGCATTTCCCGTGGCGGAAAAAACGCGACCATCGGCAGGAAGCCATCGTCATGCTGTCGGCCATGGTGGGCGCCGTGGCGCTGGCGCGCGCCGTCGACGATGCGGCGTTGTCGGACGAGATACTGGCGGCGGTCAGCGCAGCATTCGCGCCGCCAGCACCTGCGCCACCTGCCTGATCCTCTCGTCCACAGAACCTGACACATCGACAAAGGCGATCCCGCGCCGCGCCAGCTCGGCCTGATACCACGCATGCTGGCGCGCGCGGAAATCCTCGTCGCGGCGCGTGCCATCCTGAATGAAGGGAAAATCGGGTGCGCACAGCAGCACCAGGTCATAGCGGTGCCCGGCCAGCTGCGCCAATTCCTGCTCGGCCTTGCCGAACATCTCGACGCAGTAAAAATACGTGGTCATGGGCGAGGTATCGCAAAACAGCCAGCGCCGCGCAGCCAGGAGCGCCTGCGCTTCGCGGCGCAGCTGTTCCCGGCCGATCTTCAGCAAATCATCATAGGCCAGCACGCCATCCTGGCTTTCCCACAATTCTCGGCCATATTCGGCCACCCATTCCGTCTCGAAATGCCGCGCCAGCGCCTGCGTCAAGGTCGTCTTGCCGCTCGATTCGCCACCAAGCACGCACACGCGCATGACGAAATCGGCGCGCACAATGGGCGACAGGAAGGCGCTGTGCGCCTGCGGGTCTTGCCGCACCCTGGTACCCGACACGGGCACCAGGGTTCTCGCCTGGTCCACGCTCACGTGCGCCACCGGCCCGTGCGCATAATGGCGTTCCAGCACCTGCGCAAAGCCGGGGCCATAGTCTTCGCTGGTGAACACGGCATCGACGGGCAAGTCCAGCACCGTCCAGCACAGCCAGCCCATGAAGTGGCGATGGACGTCGCCATCGGCGTCGTTGTGCGGCAACGCGCGCGCAGGCACGCCGCGCGCCGCGCACAGGGCGGCCAGGCGCGCATCGTCCAGCACAACGATGTGCGCCTGCGGGAATTGCGCGCGCAGCCACCCTTCCCTGCGCGCCGGTTCCAGGCCGGGAAATTCCGGTTTCGTATAGCTGACCACCAGCAGTTCTTCGCTCGCCTCCTGGGCGCGATGAATCAACAGTTCGTGGCCCTGGTGCAGCGGGCAGAATTTACCGACCACGAGGCCGCGCTTATAAAGGTTCATGCTGCCGCTTCCTGCAAATCCGAGGTGTATTGAATGATCTTGTCTTCCGCCAGCAAAGTCTCGACCGTGATGGCACCGAAAAAAGGCGCGAGCAAGGCGCGCGCCCGGTCCGCCTGCGGCATGGCGCCCGGCGCCAGGCGCAGCGCGATGCCGCCATCGGCATGCTGGTGCACGCCAAACAGGGCGATGGCCAGCGGTTTCAAGGCGTGCGTGATGTCGATATTATTGATCCACTCGCCGTTGACCGTCCTGTAGCGCAAAGGGCTGCGCCCGGCCAGACCCACCAGCACGGGGCCGTCGGGGCCATGCGCCAGCGCGGCGTAGTCGCCCGTGCGGTAGCGCACGAGGGGCAGGCAAAAGTTAAAACCGCCCGTCACCGTGATTTCGCCCCGCACCCCATCGGCCACGGGCTGGCCGCAGCGATCGAGGATTTCCACGTACAGCCGGTGCTGCAGCAGCACGTGGCCGCCCGCCTGCTCGTCGTAGACGGCCACCGGCCCCACTTCATTGAGCGAATAGATGTCGAGCACGGGGCAAGCAAAAGCCGCTTCCAGCCGCGCGCGCATGCCGGGCAACAGCATCATCGAGACGGACAGCAGCGCGGCCGGCTTGTGCGTCATGGGCAAGGTCAGCAGCTCGGCAAACGAGATGGGGTCGCCCGCGATCAGTTCAGGCGCCATGGCGTCCAGGTAGCGCGCGCGGTCTTCGGGTTGATGCCAGTCGTCCGGGTGCAGGTTGATCTTCGCCAGGCCCGATTCGTTCATCGTCGGCGTGACGGAGACATAGGTGAAGCAGCGGCGCTGGTGCCCCAGCAGCATGACGCCCACCTGGCCCGCGCCATGGCGCAGGGTCACGCCGAAGCGGTGCAGCGCGCGCTTGTGGAAGGCCAGGTAGCGCCCCGCCACCAGCGGGTGCGAGGCGATCAGCAGCGGATGGCCCGTGGTCCCCGTCGTCTGGAAATTGATCATGCGCGCCAGATCCGCATCGTCGGGCACGAAGGCGGCGATGTCGTGCGCCAGCTCGGCGCGGCCGATGGGCGCCACGTCCGCCAGGCGCGCGGGGGGCGAGCCGCAGGCGCGGTAATACGGCACCGTGGCGTAGACCGCTAGCAGAAAATCCGCCAGCCAGGGCGGCGGCGCATCGGTGCTCCAGCCGATCGCGGCATCCATGACATCCCGTTCATAGGCGCGCAGCGCTTCGACCTCCGCAGCCAGCAGCTTGTTGCCGCTGCGGTTGCGGTACCGTGGCGCGCAAGGATGGCCGCGCAGTTTGTCCAGCATGCGCGCGCCCGCCGGCGTCAGGGTGGGGCAATAGTCGCGGTCCGATTCCCAGGCGCCGCCCGGCAGATTGACATCCGCTTTGTCAGCGAGCGTCATTCGCGCGACCACTTGTCGGCCGACTCCTCGGCCGCCTTCTTCGCCAGCGCCTCGCGGATTTCGCGCGAGCGCTGCTCGGCCAGCCGGCTCGCTTCGAGCAGGCGGCGGCGCTCCGTGCCGCTGATGGCGGACAATCGGTCCGTGGCTTGCGCCACGCTTTCGTCGCGGGGCCTGAAACCCAGGCGCGCCAGCACGATGCGCGCCAGTTCCTCGCGCCGTTCCGGGTCCTGCGTGAACTGGTGGGCCGGGGTACTGGCGGCCAGTTCGCGCGCCGCCTCGCCCAGCACCTGCAGCAGATCATGCTGCGGCAAGCGCTGTGCGAGGAACCAGTCATCGGCCAGCAGCCAGCACAGGATCATGGCCAGCGCCAGCCGGTTGCGGTCCGCCTTCACCTGCGCGCCGATAAAACCCTGTAGGGACGCGGCCGGCGCGCGCGCGCCATGCAGCAGCACAATGTCATTGACCAGCGCGGCCACCGCCACGGCCTGCGCATTGGCGACGCCGGCGATGCGGGGCTCGGCGAGGAATTCGACAGGCGTGTCGGCCAGGCGGTGGGTTAAACTTTCGAGGTGGGGACCAGAGAGATTCATGGGCCTTTTCTTAATACAGTGATGTGCAAATTTAGCCCCAAAAGCAAAGGCTGGGGTCAGTTCCTTGAATCGGAATACGATCCATTGGATCGTATTCCCCCGGCGGGTCTGACCCCGGAATTTTGCTGCGCATATTCATCTTATTTAACTCTTCACATAATGCCTGCGGCTGAAGGCCCGCGCAAAGTCCAGCAAGTCCTCGTAGCGCTCGACGGCGTGGATATCCCACCCTTGCTCCCGGCGCGCGCGTTTTAAATCGTCATAGGTCTGCTGCAGCCACTTGTGGCTGGCCGCGCCATCCCAGTCGCGCGCCAGGTTCAGGGCCATGGTGCCGCCCGCGCCGCCCTGGGCCAGCGCCTTGGCGGAAATGTCCCAGCCGCTGTTGCCCAGTTCATCCTTGTCGAACATGGTGGTGATGCCATCGTCGGAAATCATCAGGATGTGCGCGGGTCGTTCGCGCTTGCCCGCATAGGTCTTGCGCAGGCAGTGGATGGGGAAACAGGTGCCGCCGCCAAAAAACTCCGTCAGCACGCCCAGGATCAGGTCTTCATCGCGCACGAAACCGGGCGTCTGCATCACCTCGTTCTTGCCGCTCCACAGGGTCACCTGCACTTTCGCGCCGGCGCGCAGGGCGGACAAGGCGATGACGGCGCCGGCCAGGGTCAGGAACGAGGTGTGCGCCTGCGGGTTCGGCATGGAGCCGGAACTGTCCACGTACATGTCCAGGTCGACGGGCACGGCGTCGATGGCGCGCGCCGGTTCGCGGCCATATACGCGGCGCACGGTGGTCACGCCGGGCACGGGGCGCGGCGACTGCATCACGGACTGCAGCCAGTCTATTTCCTCGAGCGGATCGCCGATTTCCCACGCTTCCAGCCCTTCCATCTGCGGCTCCTGCGACTCGGGCGCGGGGCGGCTGGGAAATGCCACCAGGTGCGGCAAGGCCCGCTCGCGGTAGTAGCGGATGGCGATTTCATGGTCGCTCAGGTCGATGCCCGAGGCCTTTAAAATATCGCCCAGCTCGAACGGTTCGCGCAGCTGGCCGCCGCCGGGCCTGGCCGGCGCCTCGCCTTGCGGCTCGTCGCCATCGAGGCCCGAGATGCGCTTGTCATGCACGGGGTGGATGGCGCCGCCCTCCTCGTCATCCTCGATCTGCTGCGCGCCATACGTCTGGCAGCCCCGGGCCGCGTCGCGCGTGTCCTGCAGATAGCGGCTGGGGCTCAAGGCGTCCGTATCGTCAACCAGGTAAGGCAGCAGCAGGGTAGCGAAGCGGCCCGCCGCCAGCATCCAATCATTCGCGTAGACGCGGATCAGGCGCGCGCCCAGCCAGGCATCGGTGTCCAGGCGTTCGTCCGCCTCGTTCTCAGCCCCTGCTCCGCCCAGCTCTCCCTTTTCCAGCTGCCACAGGTTTTCATAGATGCGCATGTACAGGGTCCACACGCCGCCGCTTTTAGCGTCAGCTTGCGCCGTGCGCCCCTGCTGCAGCTTGCGGTAGATGTCGGCCATGCGCAGATTCGCCTGGCGCTGCAGACGGTCGTTGATGAACAGGTCCGTGTACAGATTGGCCACCATGGGCGCGTGCTGTTCCAGGGTGGGCAAGGCGCGGCGCATGCGCGCCAGCAAACGGAACTGGTCGCCGGCGCTGCCCGGCGCGAGGATATGGTGGCCGATTTCATGGGCGAGGATTTCCAGCGCATAGCCGTCCAGCCCCAGCTCCGTCACCAGCAGCAGGTCCACCACCACGCTCTGGTCCAGCAAGCGGATCATGGCGAAGCTGCCGGACAGCCCCTGCTTGCTGGCCTCGACGCGGCTGGCGCACAGGCTGGGGTCGCGCAGGCGCGTAAATTTGCTCCACACGGCCAGGGCCTCGGGCCAGGCGGCGCGCCAGGCCTCGATCAGCGCGGTGTCGGCATCGCTCTTCATGCGAGCGGCAGCAGGCGGATCGCGTGCGTCCATGGCGACGTGACGGCGACCGTATGCGCATTGGCGGCGATGGCGATGTCGCCGGCCGGCACGTCGAGGTCGATACGGCGCGCGCCGATCTGCAGGGTCGCGCCATCGAGACGCACGGACGCCGGCGTGCCCGTTTGCGCCTGCTCGAACTCCTGCGCCGAGGCGCTGTGCAGCACGGCGCCATAGGCGTCGGCCACCAGCAGGTAATGGCGCTCGGCGCTGCGCACGATAAATCCGTCCTTTGTCGCGCGCACCTGCGGCGGCGTGCCGAAATCGCCACCCAGGCCAGTAAAAGAACCGAACTCCCTGCCCTCGGCATTGCCGCGCCACGGATAGTCCAGCAACTGCGCGTGGACTTGCGGCCAGTGCGCGCCCGGCTCGCCAAAGGCGGCCAGCGCCAAGGCGGGCGGCAAGGTGTCGGCGGCGGCCAGCGCGCCCTGGCGGAAATGCGCGACGCCGGCGCGCCAGGCCAGCACCTGGCCCATGGCGCGCAACTGCGCGACGCTGCCGACTTGCGGCGCCACGGCGGCCAGCTCGCGCTGCCACTGCGCGGGACGCGCGCCCGCCACGGAGGCGATATGGACGGCGGCGTTGCTCAGCATGCCCAGCACGTCGACGGGCGCCGTCGCCAGCAGCGGCGTAAACGACGGCGCCAGCTCGCGCCAGACGGTATTGAGGAAGGAATTTTTCGCGGCCGGACCGGCCAGTCCATGGCCCACGAGTTCCAGGGCCATATCGTAGGCGGCCAGGGTCGCGCCGCCCGCCCGCTCGGGCGCGATGGCGGCCACGGCCGCCACCAGCGGATCGACGCCATCGTGCAAAAAGACGCCGAAGGCGCCCATGTCGAGCGAGGGAAAGCGCCGGCGTGCTTCCACCGCGCGCGCATTGAACTGGGCGCGGCCGCTGGCGAGTATCGAGGCAAAGGCAGGAGAGATCATCGCGGCCTGTCAGTCGCTGTGCGAAAAATGCAGCAGATAGCGTTCATCGCCGAGTTCGAACGCGATCTCGTCCCAATGGATCGCGTACCAGAACCCGGCGGGCGGCGTCATCGTCACGGCGTGCATGGAAAATCCGCCCAGCGCCTCGTCGAGCGATTCGAGGAAGGCGGCCGCCAGCTGCGCGCGGAAGCGCCCAGGGGGCGCCGCCTGCATGTGCCGCGACGAGAAAAACCAGCGCTGGCACACTTGCTCCAGCTGGGCACGCGCGCACGGCGCCAGCTTGATATGCCATAAGGCCGCCGGCAAGTCGCGTGCGGGTGCGATGACGTGCAAGGCGAAATCCTCCACGCGCAGGCCCAGCGCCGTGGCAAGGTCGGGCGCATCGGGCAGGCGTGATAATTCGTAGCTCGCGCACAGGTCGCTCGCCTCGCCATTGAGGAAGGCCAGCGCTTCCAGGAAGCCTTGACAGTGCGGCACGCTCATTGCGAACGCAGCCAGCTGCGGTAGTTGGTATAGCGCTGGTGCAGGTATTTCAATTTCAGCAGGTCATCGTACAGGGGGCCATACAGCTTGCGCCCTTTCGTGCGTTCGCCGATCAGCTTTTCGATGCGGTTCAGACGCGCCAGGGTCTCGCGCTCGCTGACGCCGTCGAGGCCCAGGTCGAATTCGGCGGACAGCACGCCCACGGGATCGTCGCGGTCCAGGTCCAGGCGGTTGAATTCATCGTTCGACAGGTCGAACAGGCGGCGCAGCCAGCCCAATCTGTCGCTGCGGTAGGCGGCGTTTTCCGGCAGCGCGAAAAACGGCGCGTCCGGGTCCGGCTGCAGCTTGTTATGCAGCACAAACGGCAGCACCTGGCGCAAGTCTTCCAGCGCCACCTCGCCATTGCCGCGGAAGTAGGCCATGGCCTTGGCGTAGATCATGAGCGCCATCAGGGTGCGCACGGAGATGCCGTTCAAGGTCTGGCAACCGAGATCCTTCAAACGGTCGCGCCCATTGTCGGCCGCCTGCGCGGCGCCCCGGTCGGCGCCGGCCAACCGGGCCGTATCCTTGGTCATGTATTCGAACTGGCCGCCGGCCGTCTCGAACAGCTCGAACTGGCTGGCAAAAAATTCCAGGCGGCGGCGCACGGCCTCGGGGATGCCCACCTGGCGGATCGCCTCGCCGATCTGGTCCACCTCCCCTTCCGTGAAGATGATATCGGGCGGCACCAGCTCTTCGGGACGCACGTTTTCTTCCACGCGCAGCAGCAGCTCATTCAAAAAGCGCGGGTTGAAGGCCAGCGCCTGCACCGTCACGTCGACCCGGTCGCGCAGCGCTTCGATCACCTGGTAGGTGCCGCCGCCCTGGTCGTCGTTGGCTGTCAGATACCAGGCCGCTTCCGGGCACTCGTAAATATGGTTCAGCACTTCCGCGTAATTGTCGCCCATCACGGTGAGCAGCGCGCTTTGCGTGCGCGTGGGGATGCGGTTGTATTCATCGACAATCTTCACGCGCATGCCCAGCCAGGCGCGCCAGGCGATGCGGATATCGTCCATGCTTTGCGCGTTGACCAGGTCCGCCGGCAGCGGATTGCCGAGCAAGTCGGCCACCGTCATCTGCGGGTGGCCATGCTGCATCGCGCGTTTCACCTCCTTGACGGTGGAACCGGCCAGCACCCCCATCAGCAGCGCGCTGGCCGTCTTGCCCCGCCCCGGCCCGCCGACGAACAGGCATTTGCGGCGCGTGGCGAACGTCAGCAGGGGCAGCAAAATAAAACTCGAATAGCTTTGCGCCGACGGCAAATTCAGGGTGCGCCGGCTGTCGCCCACGGAATAGGTCTGCGACGGGCCGTCGTTGTACTCGATGTCGTAATGGGGGCTGATGATGGCGTGGTTGACGATCCAGAAATACGCCTGGCGCAGCTTTTCATCGAAAGGCCGCGCTTGCGCCTCGCCTTCCGCTCCCAGCGCGATGGGCCCCTGGTACAGGTCAGCCACGTCGAACTGCCGCGCGGCGGGCGCCGCCTTCGGCTTCGTGGGGGCCTGGGACAAGCGCTGGAACAAATTAAAAGACGGCATGGCAATACTCTTCCGTTAAGGAAATGAAATTATTGCACAAGCCGCCTGCAATTACCGGTTCGGATGAAAGCAGATCAGCCCGCCATCGGCGTCGTCAGAAACACCGGCTGCCGCTCGGCCAGCGCCGTCAGCGCGGCCACAGACGGATAATCGCTGGCAGCCATCACGTCGGGCACCATCTGCTGAGCAAAACGCCAGGCCACCGCAATGGTGATGCCGGCAATACCCAAGCAGTCTGGCGCCCCTTCGCGCAGTGACGCTTCCAGCTGCCGCCAGGTCCCATGCAATTGCAGCTGGACACGGTCCAGCCAAGGCTGATGCTGCTTTTCCTGCGGGCGCAAGCGCCGCTCATAGACGATCTGCACGGCTTTGTCGCAGGCTGCCAAAGCATAGCTGGTCTGGCACAGCGCGCGCAGGCGTGCCGGCCCTGGCTCCGGCCTGATGCGGGGAGCATGCGCGGCCAGTTCCTCCAGATATGCCAGGATCAGGGTCGAGTCCATCAGTACCTGGCCGTCGTCGGTGACCAGGGTCGGCACTTTGACGGCAGGATTGATGGCTTGTATCTGGTCGAAATCGGAAAACACCGACAGGGGCCGGTGTTCGTGTTCCAGGCCCAGCACTTTCATACCGATGGAAACGCGCCTGACGTAGGGCGAATCGAGCATGCCGATCAATATCATGGCCTTCTCCTCTCCATCTGCTGAATAAACGCGATCACTTGCGCCGCGACGGGCAAGGGCGCGTCTTCCATCAGGAAGTGCCCGGCCTCGTCAAACAGGTGCAAGGTGGCGCCGGGAATATCGCGCTGCAGGCGATGGCCGTAAGCCACCGGCTGCCACTCGTCATGCTGGCCCCATAATACCTGTACCGGTACTGTCAACTGCGGCAGTCTTTCGGCAAAGTCCATCGTATAGCAGGCGTTATAGTGCGCCACCTGGTGCTGGTAGAACGAGGGCTGGCCCAGCACGCCGCACAGCGGCTCCAGGTAGCAACGCAGCAGCTCGCCCTGCATCCTGTCCTTGTGAAAAACGGCCATGCCCAGCTGGCGCGCCATCGTGCCGCGATGCTCACTGGCCGGCGTCAAGGCACGCCGGACGAAATCATCGCGCAGATGCTTCCAGGTGGGCGACGGCCAGGAATCGTAGCTGGGCGCGTCGGCGATGCTCAAGCTGCGCAGGCGCGCCGCATGGTCAAAGGCCAGGCGCAGCGCAATGGCGCCGCCAATATCGTGGCCGAACAAATGGGTGGTCGGCAGTTGCCAGTGCTCGAGCAAGGCCGCCAGCAAGGTCACCTGCGCCGCTACCGAGGTGTCGGCCTCGACGGGCCGCTCGGATCGTCCGAAGCCCAGCAAGTCATACAGGTGCACGTGAAAACCGGCATCGACGAACAGCGGCACCAGTTCGCGCCAGATAATGCTGTGCGCCGGCGTCCCATGCACCAGCACCAGCGGCAAGCCTGCGCCATGGATGCCGGTGGCGATACGGTGGCCATGGATCAGGGCGTGGCTATTCAACAGCGGTTCTTGACTCGTCATCAGATATCCTTTTGTTTGCAGAACCTGCAGGCTAAGGCTTGACTGAACATGACACCAGTGACATTCTTTTGACCTTCAATCCAACTTTTGTCATGGCCCATGAATTTGCGTCTATCCATCGACGCCCTGCGTGTGTTCAGGGCAGTGGTACAAACCGGCAGCATGCGCCAGGCCGCCGGCCTGCTCCATCTGAGCCAATCGGCCGTCAGTTGGAAAATCAAGCGGCTGGAGCAGCAACTCGACTGCCAGCTGCTGGCGCGCAGCGGCGGACTGTTTGGCACGACCGACCAGGGAGCCGTGCTGCTGCGACATGCGTTCAACATACTCGACGCCCATGATGACGCCGTCGCCCATTTTTCGCCATCGGCGATGCACGGCCGGCTGCGCATCGGCGTGACGGAGCAGATTTCACTGACGGACGTGTGCGCGGTGCTGTCGCAGTTCTCGCATCACCACCCCAAGGTCGACGTACAGCTGGTGGTGGAGCAAAGCCAGGTATTGCGCGCACGCTTTGCCGACGGCGTGCTTGATGTGATTTTGCACCAGGATTTTGCCGGCAATGCGGCGCCGGGCGACACGCTGTTATGGACAGAAACGCTGCATTGGTGCGCTGCCACGGCAGAGCAGACTTTGCCGGGCGAGACCGTCAAACTGATCACCTACGGGCCGCACTGCTTTTACCGCCGGCTGGCCGAGGAAAAGCTGGGCCAGGCCGGCATGGCCTGGAGCGTGGGACTGGAATGCCCATCGGTGGCGGGCATGCTGACCGCGATTGCCGCCGGCCTGGGCATGGCGGTGGTCAATGAACGCAATCTGGGCCAGGGCATGCACCGGCATGCGGCACTGGAACGGCTGGCGCCGCTGCCCCGTGTCGCCAGCCTGCTGCGGGCCAATGACAACCAGCCCGACCCCGTGCGTGACGGTTTTTGCCAGCTGCTGCTGGCGGCATTGCCCAAAGCATGATGGATCCCGTCGCTAGCGATGCGGCCAGAGCAGGTCAACCTTCTCGTCGTCGCTCAGCCACCAGCGCTTTCCCTGGCTTCATGCTCATTCTTGCTTGACGACGGGTGCTGACGCCCCCGCGCGCCAGCGCCACCAGCCCAGCGCCACGCAGGCCAGCAGCAAGGCCAGCAAGCCCGCCATTTCATGGCGGATTTCATACAGCGAGGCGCCCATCTGGTTGAGCGCGACAAAGCCCTGGATGCCGGCCGTGGACGGCAACAGCCAGCGCAGCCATTGCAGCACGACGGGCATGGACGACACGGGCCAGGTCAGGCCCGCCAGGAACAGCACGGGCATCGAGGTGGCGATCATCAGCTGCGTGCCCCGCTCGCGCGTGCGGAACAGCATGCCCAGCAGCATGCCGAACGCCGCTTCCGCCAGCGAGAACAGCACCAGCAGCAACAGCATGCCGCCGAAGTTGCCGCCACGGGGATAATCCTGGAACCAGAAGACGAAGCCGAAGAAATAGCAGCAGTTGAGGAAGGCCACGCAGGCAAACGCCAGCAGCATGCCCGCATAGCCGCCCGCCGTGCGCCGGCCCGCCACGGGGAAGGTCTTGCGCTGGTACCAGGTGCCGAACAGCATGGTCATGCCGATCAGCAAGGTCTGCTGCACGATCAGGGTGGCCACTCCCGGCACGACATAGGCGCCATAGCCCTCCTTGACGTTAAACAGGGGCACGGCGTCAAAGGCGATGGGCGAGCGCTGCTGGTTCGCCTGGATGGTCGATGGCGTGCCTGCGCCCAAACGCTTGAGCTCAATGCCGGCCGACACCGTGCCCACCACTTCGGCCAGGCCGTTCAAGGCCACCTTGTTGAGCATCAGGTACAGGCCGTTGCCCGCCACCTGCGCGTGCGCGGCGCGGCCGGCCAGCACGTCCGTCTGCAAACCGTCGGGAAGGATCAGCACGCCCATGACCTGGTCGCGCCACAATAAATCCTGCGCGACGGGCAAGTCCGGCGTGACGGCCACGACTCGCAATGAAGGATGGGCCATGGCAAAGCGCGTCAGCTGGCGCGACATGGCGCTGCGGTCCTGGTCGACGACGGCCACGGGTACACGCTGGACGATTTCGGTCGAGTACGGCAAAGGATAAAAGAACGAGTAAATGATGCCGCCGATGAACAGCAAGGTCAGCGCGCCCTTGTCCGTCAGCATGGCGCGCCAGGTGGCGAGGAAGGATTGCCACATCATGCGCGTCCCCAAGCGGCGGGCGCATTCGCACGGCGCGCCAGCAGGAATACGCCCACGGCGCCGCAGCCGATGGCAAAGCCGGTCAAAATCAGCATTTCCTGCGCGCCATAGCGCCACGGCGCGCCGGCCAACCAGTATTTCGTTTGCAATTGCAGATAATGCGTGAGCGGCAAGGCTTCCGCCCAGGCGCGCGCGGGCGCCGGCATGGCCATCAGGGGAAAGGCCTGGCCCGCGAACGCGAAGGCCGGTGCCGTAATAAATGCCGCGCCCGATAGCGCCAGACGCAGGGACAGGGTGGCGGCGATCAGCAAGGTGGCCAGGCCGCAATACGCGAGCACCAGCAACAGCATGCTCAGCAGCAAGGCCGGCAAGCTGCCCGCCACGGCCCAGCCACGCGTCAGGCTGAAGAACAGCAGATACAGCAGCGCCAGCGCGCAGTAGGCGATCACGGGAAACAGCAGCTTGGCGCCGACGGCACGCAGCCAGCTGCCGTTGGCCGAGGCCAGCCATTGCGGCACCGTGCCGTCGCGCAACTCGCGTCCGATGGACGTGACGACGGCGACGACGATGAAAATCTGCAGCATGGCCGGCATCAGGGCCAAGGTCAGAAACGCCTCATAGCTGATGTTTTCATTGTACAAACTGTTCAAGGTCGTGCGGATCGGTTCGAACTGGGCCGCCGCCTGCACGCCCGACATGCCTTTTTTCACGCGCGCCGTCATCTCGATGCCGGCCGACAAGGTCGTGCTGACCGTGCGCACATCGCGCAGCAAGGCGCCCGCGTGCGAGGAAAACTGCGCGTTGTACAGCCATTGCACGGTGGCTTGCCGGCCGCCCAGCAGTTTCTGTTCGAAATCGCTCGGGATCAGCAGGTAGCCGAACGCCGTGCGTTCGCGCAGCCGGTGCAGGGCTTCGTCGCTGGACGCCACTTTCGCCGCCACCGCGATGCCGGGCGAAGCGTCGAGCCAGCGCGTGAGCTGGCGCGACAAGGTCGAGTTGTCGTTATCGATGACGACGATGGGCAAGTCGCGCGCGATGCCGGCGGAAAACACCAGCCACAGCATGCCGCACAGCACCACCGGAATCCAGCTGAGCATGCCGAAGTCCCAGAAGTCGCCGCGCAGCCGCGCCCACTCGCGCGCCAGCGCAGAAACCGGCCCCTTATCCGCTTCGTTCATCGCGTATCAGAGCGGTGGAAACACGACCGACATGCCCGGACGCAAGCCCTCGACCTTGATGGCGGGGCGCAAGCGGATTTCAAACGTGCGCAAGTCCGTGCCGCCCGGGCGCGCCGCGCGCCACGTGGCGAAGTCCGGCAGCACGGCCACGGAACTGACCTTGAAGCTCAATTGCTGCTTCAAGGCCGGCACATTGGCCGTATGCGTGCTGCCCATGGCAAACGCGGCCATTTCATCTTCGCGCACCTGCAGCACGGCCCAGGCGTCGTCGAGGTTCACCAGGGTGATCACGGGGAAACCTTGTGGCGCCAGTTCGCCGGGCTGGATCTGGATCTTGCTGACCTGGCCGGCCACAGGCGCGGCGATCTTGGTTTCGGCCAGCGCGATCTGCGCTTCCGTCAGCACGGCGCCCACCTGGCGCGCCTGGGCGGCGGCGGCCGTCTTGTCTTCGGGACGGGCGCCCTTTTGCGCCATGTCGTATTGTGCGCGGGCCGCCTGCGCCAGCTGGTCGGCGGCGCGCCATTGGGCTTGCGCCTCGTCGCGTTTCTGCTGCGCGATCACGCCTTGCTCGTACATATTGTTGACGCGGGTATAGGTAGTCTTGGCGATGGTGGCGCCCGTTTGCGCCCGCTCCCAGTTCGCTTTCGCGGCGGCGATTTCTTCGGGACGCGCACCCGCTTGCGCCTTTTGCGCCACGGCATCGGCTGCCTGCGTGGCGGCCGTCGCCTGCGCGACCTTCGCATCCACTTCCGGACTCGTCAGCTGGAACAGCACTTGCCCTTTCGGCACCGTCTGGCCCAGCTTGACGTACAGCTCGCCCACCCTGCCCGGCACTTTCGACGAGACATTGACTTCCTGCGCATCCATCTGTCCCTGCAAAGGCAGGCGCTGCGGCTGGAACGCCTGGTACAAGCCCCAGCCCACGAAGCCCAGGACGATGATGGCGGCGACGATGGCCAAGGGTTTTTTGGAGGTGCTCATTATTATTTGTCCACAGGTAATTGGATATCGGCCGCGGCCGCCAGGCTGCCCAGGCGCTGCGTCTCGCCCGTCGCTTCCAGCAATTGCGCCAGCCCCATCACATAGTTATAGGCCGTCTGCGCGCGCTGGGTCTCGACCTTGGCCAGGTTCAGGCGCGCGTCGACCACTTCCAGCGACGTCACTTGTCCTTGCTGGAAGGCGACCGTTTGCAAACGGATATTTTCGCGCGCCAGCTCCACCGACGACGCCGTGGACAGGTACTGGATGCGGGCGTTTTCCAGCGCGCGCCAGTTCTTTTCGATCAGGGTGGGAATGTCGCGCTCGGCCTGGCGCGCCACCACTTCCACGCGCTCCTGATCGAGCTTGGCGGCGGCGATCATCTTGCCTGTGTTGATGCGGTGCACGAGCGGCACGGCCACGACGAGGCCGATGGCCCAGTTCGAGCGCACGAGTTTTTCGCTGCCGCGATTCAAGTTGTAATTACCGATGGCAAACACGGTGGGCGCGTATTCCTTGCCGTGCAGCTTCAAGGCTTGTTCGGCCTGCACGCGCTTGCTGTCGATCTTTTTCCAGTTCGCATTTTCACGCATACCCGTGCTGATGAACGATTGCAATGTCCCCACCGGCAAGCTGTTGACGAACAAGGGCGTGCTGGGCCGCACTTGCGTATTGACGGCGAGCAAACGGTCGAGCGCCACCTGGGCGATTTCCTCGTCGCTGCGCGCCTGCGCCTCATCGCTGCGGGCGCTGTCCAGGGCCACGTCCGCACGCAGGCGTTCCGCGCGCGAAATCAGGCCGCCCTTTTCCAGCTTGGCCGCGTCATGCTGGTGCTGCGTCACGCCGGCCGTCACTTCGGACCGCACTGCCACCACGCGCTTGGCCAGCAGCAACTGGAAATAGCGCTGCGCCACCAGGGTCGCCAGCTGCTCTTCCGCTTCCGTGCGCTCCGCCTGCGCGGCCAGGGTCAGGCTGGAAGCGAGTCCCTTGACGGCGTCCAGACGCCCGCCCGTGTAAATGGGCCACATGCCCAGCAAGCCGAACGAGGTCAGGTCCGTCACCACTTCGCGGTTCAGGGAATTGGGAATCTGTGGCTTGGGCAAGCCGGGAATCGATGGCAGCACGGACTCGATGCCGCCCACCACGCCGGACAAGCCGCTCGTATCGATGTTCAAGTCCGTCGACAGGCGGCCGCGAAACGCCGTCAAGTCCACGGAAGGGCCGTCGATATTCGACAAGGCTTCGGCTTTCAGTGTTTTGGCGCGCACGTCGAGCGCGGCGCCCTGCACGGCGCCCGAAGCGGCGGCTGCCTGCTGCAGCGCTTCGTTGAATGTCAGCGGTGCGCCGGCCGGCTGCTGCGCCAGGGCGGGCATGGCCGCGCCCAGCGCGCTCGCCAGCAATAATGATAAATGTCCTTGCAATCTGCCCATGTAGCGTCCAGTCAATGAATGAGGGGAAAGCACGGGGTTGCCATGTTTATACTTTCACAATAGCAATTATATCCACGGATGTCCATTCCCCCCTGCACTATTGGTTACGCAAGCTGACAGACAAAAACGGGCGCCTCATGCGGGGCGCCCGTTTTACTCAGCGTAAGCGGCTAGGGTCTGTCTGACTGAACTTGATTAAGGTTGGATGGTCATAGGGCGATGAGCCGAACTGACCTTACTGAAAAGCAGTGGCGCAAACTTGCGCCCCATCTGCCATCCAACCCCC